>CAVVEI010000013.1:230000-462512 GCA_963747275.1 uncultured Actinomycetes bacterium | reverse complement strand
GACCTTCATTCCCTGCGTGGCGACGCTGGCAGTGATCAAGCAAGAAGCGCGCTCATGGTTCTGGATGTTCACGAGTCTAGCACTCATGCTCGTGGTGGCCTTCGTCCTTGGCGTGGTCGTGTATCAGGTCGGCTCACTGCTGTGATTGTATACTCGGGGTACCCAGCGGTCTGGACCGGGCGCGGCCCGGGGGAGGCTCACATGCAGATATACATCGACGGCAGTTTCTACAGCGAAGACGACGCGAAGATCAGCGTCTTCGATCACGGTCTCTTGTATGGGGACGGCGTGTTCGAGGGCATCCGGGTCTATGACGGACGGGTATTCGAATTGGACGCCCACATCGACCGGCTCTACGCGTCGGCGCAGACGATCGCGCTGGAGATACCCATGTCGAGAGAGACGTTGATCGAGGCCGTGCTGGAGACCGTGCGCCGCAATCAGGGTTCTGCCTACATCCGGCTGGTGGTTACACGAGGAAAGGGCGATCTCGGCCTTAATCCCCAGAAGTGCCCTCTGGCCACCGTGTTCTGCATAGCCTCGGCATCACCCTGTACCCGGCTGAAGTCTACGAGAAGGGCTTCAAGCTGAGGACTCTTGCCACAAGGCGCAACGATCCACAGGCCGTGAACCCGGCGGTCAAGAGCCTCAACTATCTCAACAACGTCATAGGGTCGCTCGAACTCCGCGACACCGACGTCAACGAGGGGCTGTTCTTGACCACCTCGGGGTACGTCTGTGAATGCACGGCCGACAACTTCTTCCTCATCAAGGGGCACAAGCTGATGACGCCCAGCACGGCACTTGGAGCGCTGCCGGGCATAACCCGCGCTGTGGTCATGCGGCTGGCGGCCTCTATGGGACTGGAGGTCGAGGAGGGCACTTACACTCTTCACGACGTCTACAACGCCGACGAGGCGTTTCTCACCGGCACCGCGGCTGAAGTCGGCCCAGTGGTCGAGGTCGACCGGCGCAAGATAGGCGCCGGTGTCCCTGGTCCGCTGACCAAGGACATGATCGCCAGGTTCCATGAATATGCGCGCAGTACCGGGACACCGGTGAACGCGCGGTGAGTCCGGCACGCCGCATGCTCCTGTACGACACCACCCTGCGCGACGGCATGCAGCGCGAGGGTCTGAGTGTGTCGGTTGACGAGAAGGTGCGCATCGCCTCCCGCATCGCCGACCTTGGCGTGCATCTCATCGAGGGGGGCTTCGCGGGCTCCAATCCCAAGGACAAGGAGTTCTTCCGCAAGGTCCAGCCAGAGCACCTGGGCCGCTCGGACATCGCGGTCTTCGGCATGACCAGAGCCAGCGGGGTGACGGCCGAGAAGGACCCGAGGCTCAAGGCCATTGTGGACTGCTGGGCTCCGGTGGCTACTCTCGTCGGCAAGACCTGGGATCTGCACGTCAGCAAGGTGCTACGCGTCGACCGTGACGAGAACCTGCGCATGATCGCCGAGTCGGTGACGTTCTTGGTCGAGCAGGGCAAGAGGGTGTTCTACGACGCCGAGCACTTCTTTGACGCCTATGCCGCTCATCCCGACTATGCGCTGGCCTGCCTGCGGGCCGCGGCTGAGGCCGGTGCCGAGGCGGTGTGCCTCTGTGACACGAACGGGGCCGCTCTGCCCATCCAGGTGCAGCAAGTGGTCGGCGCCGTGGTGGCTGCACTTGGTGAGACCTGCCGGGTGGGCATCCATGCCCACAACGACTCGGGGTGCGGCGTGGCCAACTCCCTGGTCGCCGTGGGCGCGGGGGCTGACATGGTGCAGGGCACGATCAACGGCTACGGCGAACGCTGCGGCAACGCCGACCTCTGCGCCATAATCCCCGGACTCAAGCTCAAGATGGGCGTGGACTGCGTCTCCGACCGCGATCTGGCGAAGCTCACCGACGCCGCTCGCTTTGTCGCCGAGTTGTGCAATGTCTCGCCTGACGCCCATCAACCCTACGTCGGGCGCAACGCACTTCGCCCACAAGGGCGGCATGCATATCTCGGCCGTAGAGCGCGATCCTAAGACCTTCGAACACGTCGACCCGGCTCTGGTGGGCAACGAGCCGCACGTGCTGGTGTCGGAGCTTTCCGGCAAAGCCACCATCGCCCAGCGCGCCAAAGATCTCGGCTACGCGTTGCCCGAAGGCGAAGACCTAGCCGAGCGGCTGTTGAAGCGGGTCAAGGAGCGAGAGCACTTGGGCTACCACTACGAGGCCGCCGACGCTTCCTTCGAGCTGCTGCTGCGCGCTGAGTTGGGTGTGCAGGTGGAACTGTTCCACCTAGAGAGCTTTCGCATTATCGTCGAGAAGCGCGAGGACGGTGCCATGTCCACCGAGGCCACCGTCAAGGTCCATGTGGGCGGAGAGCGTTTCTTGGAGACAGCCGAGGGTAATGGTCCGGTGAACGCTTTGGACAAGGCTCTGAGGCGGGCTATACAGCGCAAGTTCCCGGAGGTCCGCGACATACACCTGATCAACTACAGCGTGCGCATCCTTGACGAGGACAAGGGCACCGCAGCCAAGACGCGGGTGCTTCTGGACTCCTCAGATGGGCGCGAGAACTGGGGTAGTGTCGGGGTCAGCGACAACGTGGTAGAGGCCTCGTGGCAGGCCCTGGTGGACTCCATCTCCTATGGTCTCTTGCGCGGGAGGAAAGAAGCATGAAGGTGGCACGAGTCGAATACCGCGGAGAGGTTTGCGAGGCCGAGGTCACCTGCGCCGGATACGCCATTACTTCGCCTGCCGAGCTGGCCGGCACCACTGTGGGCGAAGACGAGATCAGGCTACTGCCTCCGGCGGTTCCCACTAAGATACTGGGAGTCGGCTGGAACTTTCGCGAGCACATCCGCGAGATGGTCACTCGAGCGGGCAGGATCCCCAACCCATCCAACGAGGTGGTGCCCAGGCCCGTGCTCTTCTTCAAGCCACCCACCTGTCTCATCGGACACCGAGAGGCCATCCTCTACCCATTCGACGCGACTAGGGTGGAGTATGAAGGCGAATTGGCCGTGGTCATCAGCAGGTGCATCAAGCGAGTAACGCCGGAAGAAGCCGCCGAGGCCGTCTGGGGTTGGACCTGTGCCAACGATGTGACCGAGCGGGATCAGCAGGCCGAAGACAAGCAGTGGTGGCGCGCCAAGGGCTACGACACCTTCGGCGCCATCGGCCCCTTCTTAGAAACAGAACCACCCGGCCCGAAGGCCTACATCCGTACGCGCGTCAATGGTGAGTTGCGCCAGGAGGCGCAGGTGTGCGACATGATCCGTGACCCGTTTGAGATCATCTCTCTGGTCAGTCAGGCGATGACCCTGGAGCGTGGCGACTTGATCATGCTTGGCACTTCATCGGGTGTAGGCGAGTTGCATCCGGGGGATGAAGTGGAGGTCGACATTGACGGAGTCGGGCATCTCAGCAACCCGGTACGGATGGAGGAGAGATGATTGCGGAGCAGCCGACTGCCGAGGAAATGATCGCCGCTCTCGACCTTAGCCCGCATAAGGAGGGTGGCTATTTTCGAGAGAGCTATCGCTCTCAGGTCAAAGTATCCACTGTGAATGGCGAGCGCTCGGCCTGCACAGCCATCGTCTATCTGCTTACAGCCGCGGAGCCCAGTCGGTTTCACCGCTTGAGTTCTGATGAGTTGTGGTTCTATCACGCTGGAGCGCTTGCCGAGCTGTTGTTGCTCAGGCCTTCGAGTGAAATGGCGCCTCGCAAGCGGGGCGGACATCGGTATCTGCCCGAACACCAGGTCGTGGGGCCGACCAGTCCCTATGCTTTGGTGCCCGCAGGTTGGTGGGTGGCGGTGCGTGTCATCGGTGGCGAACGGGCGGATTGGGGGGCCGGTAGGGCCCCTGAGCGGCGCTGGACCGCCGACCGCCGTTCGACGCACGAAGGCGACTGGACGCTGGTCAGTTGCACAGTAACCCCGGGGTTTGAATACGAAGACTTCGAGATGGCCGACTCTTCATCGCTGATCAAGGATTATCCACTCGCGAAGGACGTCATCGGGGCGCTCACGTAGTAGAATCGAGCGATAGTCAAGCCCATCAGATGCACCTGTCGCCAGGGAGATCCGCAGTCTTGTCAGCGTCGTCCGAACCCCTTGCAGAAGCCTTAGCTGAGCCGGCCCCGGATCGTCCAAAGGCCGGCTTCTGTCATCTGCACGTTCACACCCACTACTCCGCGCTGGACGGAGCCTGCAAGGTGGATCAATTGGTCAAGCGGGCTGTCGCGTGCGGGATGCCTGCGGTGGCCATCACCGACCACGGGGTGCTGTCCGGCATCATCCAGTTCTACCAGAAGTGCCGCGAGGCGGGCATCAAGCCGATAATCGGGCTCGAGGCCTACGTAGTCGAAGACCGCTTTCGCAAAGTGGGACAGAACGAAGAGCGCTGGCATCTCACACTGCTGGCGCGGGACGCCGCCGGGTATCGCAACCTGCTCAAGCTGGGCAGTCTGGCCTTTCTCGAAGGCTACTACTACAAGCCGCGTGTCGACTACAAGGTGCTGGAGGAGCACGCGGAGGGTCTCATCTGCCTAAGTGGATGTCCTAGCGGCCGCTTCTCGAAGGCGCTTGAGAACGGGCAGTTGGCGGCAGCCGAGGCTGAGGTCGAGCGTCTCTGCGGCATATTCGGCAGAGAGAACGTCTATTTGGAGATCCAGGAGGTGGGCATAGACGAGCTTGCCCATGTCAACCCCCGCATGGCCTCTCTGGCCGAGCGCACAGGCCTCAAGCTGGTGGCCACCAACGACGTCCACTACCTGGCAGAGGCTGATGCCGCCGCCCACGATGTCCTCTTGTGCATACAGACCGGATCGCGACTGTCCGAAGAGAACCGGCTACGCTTCACCTCGCAGGAGTTCTTCTTCAAGACCGAGGAGGAGATGCTCGTCGCCTTTCGAGAGCACCCCGAGGCGGTGGCCAACACCCTGGAAGTGGCGGAGCGGTGCAATGTAGAGATCGAGCTCGAACGCATGCTCATACCGCACTTTCCGGTACCCGAGGGGTACACCGAAGCCTCGTACCTGCGGGAACAGTGCGAACAGGGATTGCTGAGGCGTTACGGCGCCTCGGTGCCACCAGAGGTCAGCGAGAGGCTGCAGACCGAGTTGGCCGTGATCGAGAAGATGGGCTTTCCGCCCTACTTCCTGGTGGTCTGGGACTTCGTCAGCTATGCAAAGCAGGCCGGTATCCCCGTGGGGCCGGGCAGGGGGTCCGCGGCGGGCTCTGTGGTCTCATACCTGCTGGGTATAACGGATCTGGATCCCATCGCCTACGATCTATTGTTCGAGCGCTTTCTCAACCCCGACCGCATAAGCATGCCCGATATAGACATCGACTTCTCGGTGGCCGGACGCGAGAAGGTCATCGACTATGTGGCCGACAAATATGGGCGCGACCGGGTCGCGCAGATAGCGACTTTTGGCACCATCAAGGCGCGACAGGCTATACGTGACGCGGCTCGCGTTATGGACGTACCCTACGGGCAGGCCGACCGCATAGCCAAGTTGGTGCCCGAGGTACTGGACATCACCCTGGATGCCTGTCTGGCCGATTCCAAGTGCGAGCTCAAGATTGCGTACGACTCCGAGCAATTGGTGCGCGAGGTGGTCGACATGGCCCGGCCCCTTGAGGGGCTGATTCGACAGGATTCGATACACGCTGCCGGTGTGGTCATTTCCGAGGGTCCCCTTACCGACTACCTGCCTCTCATGCAGAAGGGCGACGCCGAAGTGGTCACCCAGATAGCCATGACCGACGTCGAAAAGCTTGGTCTGCTCAAGATGGACTTTCTGGGGCTGCGCAATCTGGACGTCATCGCTGCCGCGGTGGATTTCGTCCGGAACGAAGGCAACCCCGAGTTCGACATAGAGAAGATCCCGCTGGACGATGCCAAGACCTACCAGATGTTGGCCAAGGGCGACGCTGTAGGTGTGTTCCAGTTCGAGTCCAGCGGCATGCGCGATGCGTTGCGCGAGATCCAGCCCACAGCGCTGGACGACTTGATCGCCCTGGTGGCTCTGTACCGGCCCGGGCCCATGCAGTTCATACCTGAATACGCTCGCAACAAGCGGAACCCCTCACTGGTCAAGTTCGTGGACGACCGCTTGGAGCCTATCCTGCGGCCGACTCACGGCGTGGCCATCTATCAAGAGCAACTCATGGAGATCTCGAAGCGCATCGGCGGCTTCTCACCGGCCATGGCTGACGACTTGCGCAAGGCCATCGGTAAGAAGATCAAAGAGAAGATGGACGCACTGGAGCCCAAGTTCAGGTCCGGGGCCGTGGAGAGCGGCGCCTCACCGCGGGCGGTAGAACACTTGTGGGGGCTGATGGTCAGGGCGGCCGACTACTCGTTCAACAAGTCGCACGCGGCCTGCTACGCGCTCATCTCGTATCGGACGGCGTATCTCAAGGCCAACTACCCCGTGCAGTACATGGCCGCGTTGATCTCGAGCGTCATGGACACCAAGGACAAGGTGCCCTTCTACGTGAGCGTGGCCAACGAGATGGGCATCGAGGTGTTGCCCCCTGACATCAATGAGTCGGTACTAGACTTCAGGGGCATCGAGGGACGCATCCGCTTCGGGCTGAGCGCGGTCAAGAACGCCGGCGAGACGGCCATACGCAACATCCTCGAGGCCCGCTCCACAGGAGGTCCGTTCCACGATCTATTCGACTTCTGCGAGCGGGTCGACCTAGGCGCCGTGAATGGCCGTGCCATTGAGAGCCTCATCAAATCGGGGGCCATGGATTCGGTGGGGCCTTCGCGTCGGGGGATGCTGCAGGTGCTCCCTCAGGCCATGGCCCACGGCAAGAAGAGCCGGTCGGATGCCGACAAGGGGCAGGGCTCGATCTTTGACCTCCTGGCCGAGGCCGAGCCTGCTAAGGGCGCCGACAGGCCGGCTAACGGGCACCCCCCCGTGCATATCTCAGACGTCGACTTCACCAAGGAGGAGTTGCTCGCGCTGGAGAAGGAGACTCTGGGGCTCTACGTGTCCTCGCATCCGCTCAAAGACCTGCGCCAGCATGTGAGGCGGGCTGCCGGTCACCTGATACATGAGTTGGCGGAGTTGCCGGACGGCACCATCACCACGATCGTCGGCATGGTCGGCACGGTCAAGAGGATCACCACCAAGAAGTCGGGCGAGTTGATGGCCTTTGTCACCATTGAGGGACTCGAGGGCTCGGTCGAGATGTTGTGCTTCCCCGCTATCTACCAGGAGAACAAGGAGACGCTGGTGGAGGACCGGGTGGTGAAGATCAAGGGCAGGGTAGATCATAAGGACGAAGCGGAGACCAAGTTCATACCGCTGGTGATAGAGGAGTTCGTCGTCAGGACAGGTCTGGAACCCCTGTCGATATCGGTCGATGGAGACCGTCTGCCCAGCACCGTGATATCCGATCTCAAGGGCATCCTCGCCCGTTTTCCGGGGGACTGCTCGGTCGACATGTATGTGAGTATGGGAGGTAACGCTCGACGGCTTCGTCTCGGCGAGGGGTTCAGGGTCTCTCCCCAGGCGAGTCTCTTTGCGGAGCTGCAGGAGCTGCTGGGTGCCGGTTGTGTCTGCCAGGGCAAGTCGGTCTCCGCCGGCGGAGCCGGTGGACGTCTGGGGTGAGACAATAAGCGCAAACTGGCAGAGAAAGGCGGCCCTTCTTTGAGAATCACCGCACTTGACATGGGCTCCGTGGAGCGCGAGATGCTGGCTCTGCGGGCGGCAGGTGCGTCTACCGACGACGTCTCCCAGACGGTGGGCCGTATCCTGGCGGATGTCCGGGCGCGGGGCGATGCTGGCTGTGGTCGAAAGGACGGCCGAGTTCGATTGGCCTGGGGCCAGCGTCGAGGGCCTTGCGGTAGCGGAAGAAGAGCTAGAAGCTGCTTACAGAGAACTGGACCCTGCATTGCTCTCGGCGCTCGAGCTTTCCTTCAAGAACTGCATGTCTTTTCACCGCCGGGAGATGACACCTGGCTGGGAGGTCATGGGTTTTCAGTGGCAGACGCTGGGGGTGCGGCGCCTGCCGGTGGCCCGCGCCGGACTCTATGTGCCAGGAGGGTTGGGCTCCTACGCTTCTTCAGTGATCATGAACGCCTGTCCCGCCCTGGTGGCGGGGGTGGGGGAGATGTTCATCTGCACCCCGGCGGGCCGCGACGGGTCGGTCAACAAGTCGGTGCTGGCGGCGGCTAGGATGGTGGGCATAAACCGGGTGTTCCGAGTAGGAGGAGCGCAGGCGGTGGCGGCCATGGCCTACGGGACAGGCACCATCCCGCGGGCGGATGTCATCTGCGGGCCCGGCAATGCCTATGTGGCCGAGGCCAAACGGCAGGTGTATGGGCTGGTGGGCATAGATAGCGTGGCGGGGCCGAGCGAAGTGCTGATCCTTGCCGACTCTGCCGCACGGGAGGACTGGGTGGCTGCGGACATGCTGGCCCAGGTGGAACACGGGAGCGGAGCGACAGCAGTCCTAGTGGCCGAGACAGAAGGGGTTTGCCGGGCTGTCGAGGAGGCGGTCACCGCGCTCCGGACAAGGGCCATGAGAGAGCGTGGTGCGAGTGGCGACCTACAGGCCGCAGGACTGCTACCCCAGGGCCTGGCGGAATCCGATTCAAGACTCACCGCCTTCTTCTGTACGCCGGGCGAGGACTTCTTAGCGCTGGGTGAGGTGGCCGTGGAGGCTTATGCGCCCGAGCATCTTGAGATCCAGATCACGAAAGCTCGAGAGTTCCTGCCCAGGGTGCGTTCTGCCGGGGCTGTGTTCGTCGGTGGCCTGTCGGCGACGGCCTTTGGGGACTATATCGTGGGCAGCAATCATGTCTTGCCCACAGCCGGCGCTGCCCGGTTCTCGTCACCGCTCTCGGTACAGACCTTCATGCGTAGCTCGACGCATGTGGAGATGACAGAAAGGGCGGTTGAGCAACTGACACCGCACCTGGCCGAGATCGCCGACAGCGAGGGCTTCTACTTTCACCGTCTCTCCGCCCAATTGCGGCTGGAAAAGAAGTAAGCCCTAGCAGGCGGCCGCCTGCTCTCCGGTGGCGTCATCGTCGCGGGCGTCCAGCACGTTTATGAAGGCGTCCACCAGCCGGGGATCAAGCTGGGTACCGGCAGACTTGAGCAACTCCTCCTTGGCCTGAGCGCGGGGCATGCTCTTGCGGTAGGGCCTGTCCATGGTCATGGCCGAGTAGGCGTCGGCTACTGCGAGCACACGCCCCAGGAGCGGGATCTCTTCAGCAGCGGTATGCGCGGGGTAGCCTGCGCCGTCATAGCGCTCGTGATGCGCAGAGACGGCCGCGGCCACTTCGGCCAGACGGGGGATATCGGTGACTATCTCAGACCCCAGAAACACATGGTCGCGCACCCTTTCCTCTTCGCTCTCGTTCAGCGAGCCAGGCCTGCGCAGTAGGTCGGGGGAGACCCCGATATTGCCCACATCGTGAAGCATTGCGGCTATGTGAAGGGTGCGCAGTGAGTCTTCGTGCAGCCCGATGGCTTCGCCCAGGGCCAGCGCATTGCGCACCACGTGTTCTGAGTGACGGCGCGTGTAGTGGTCACGGGCGCCGACGGCGTCCAGCAGGCGCTCGGCGATGCCGAGCACCCCTCGGCGGCTTTCGGCAGACTCAGCCATGTCCGGCACGGCACCGGTGGTGGTGTTGCCCCCTCTCTGTTTCGAAGAGTAGAGGCGGGAGTCAGCGATCTCTAGCAGCTGTCCGACCGACTGGGCGTCGTCGGGCATAGAGGCTACTCCAAGGCTCAGGTAGACAGGTATCGGCTGACCCCCGGAGTTCAGGTACGGACGGGCGGCCAGAGCGACTCGCAGTCGCTCGCTGAGTTGCATGGCTCCCTCAGTCCCGGTGTTGGGCAGGACCAGCAGCAACTCATCGCCTCCTACCCTTCCGGCAAGGTCGGCATGTCTGAGCACGGCTCTGATGGCGTCGCTGACTTGGCGCAACACCGAATCACCCGCCACGTGGCCATAGGTGTCGTTGAGCACCTTGAAGTCGTCAAGGTCGATCATGATGAGCGAAAGATCTGAGTCGGACTGCTGGGCTCGAAGGGTCTCGCCCGCTAGGCGACGGTGGATGCCACGGTGGTTGTAGAGTCCGGTCAGTGGGTCCTTTTCGGCCAACTGAAGAGCTTCCTCGTAGCGTCTTGCGTTGTCCAGGGCGCTGGCGAGTTGGGCCGCGACGAGGGGGGTGAGGTCGGTGCTCGGGGTGTGGCCTGACCGCTCCAGCAGAAGCATGGTGCCCAGGTTCTCTCCTCTAACAGTCAGTGGTACCGAGCGAAGGATCCCCCGATCCTCCGCGGCGGCTACAGT
Source organism: uncultured Actinomycetes bacterium (assembly GCA_963747275.1). GTDB lineage: Bacteria > Actinomycetota > Thermoleophilia > RBG-16-64-13 > RBG-16-64-13 > RBG-16-64-13. The sequence goes on along the minus strand of CAVVEI010000013.1, from coordinate 452,204 downwards.
CTCCGCGTCGGAGTGTGGGTAGTGGTCGACCGCGCCGTAGGTGACAACGGTATAGTCGGCGCCCTCGCCGATGGAGATCCAGCCACCAAGAGAACCCGTGAATTTGCAGGCCATCTCCAGACCCGCCCTGGCCACTGCATGAGGCTGGCAGAGACCGGTCAGGCGACGGGAGCTGTCATTGAGGTCCTCAAGTCGTGCGTTGAAGTCGGCCAGATCGGCGACGCGTTTCTCCAGTTCTGTAGAGATATCCGCCAGATCTGCGTAGAGGCTGCGGTTGCGGAGCAGAGCCACGTATTGACGGGCTATCAGCAGAACGACCATGACGACGCCCATGTATACGAGTACGCTGGTGCCTAGGTCCCAACGCCAGTCATCTCGGGACGTCTGCATGGATACCATCGCGGCCAGTACGGGCAAGGTCATGTAGGGCGCCGCGGTCCTCCAGGCAGGCAGAGTCTGCTTGACCAGGTGCCCTCCGGCCGAGGATAGGGTCCGTTTCACCTTGGCCAGCTCCAGGGCGCGTATGCCCAGCAAGGCCGCGATGCAGCCTACGGCGTAGCTGGCAGTCCAGATGGCATCGAGCCAACTGCCCGTCACGTACTCGCCGCCGGCCGATTGGACAACGAAGAAGTAGGCCGAATCTGCCACGATCTGGAGCGAGAAGACTAGGCAGACCAGTACGAAGTAGGCCGGTGGCCGCCTTTGGCGGTTGTCGTAATAGCCGAAAAGTAGGGAGACGAAGGCGAAGATGAGGAGTATGCCCAGCACTGGGTAGCTGAAGTTCACCCAGAAGCTCAGGTCTCCACTGTATTCGGCGAACAAGGGCTCCAGCACCAGCGGCCAAGCGAGCCCCGCCGCACCGAGAGTGAGTATGGCTGCGTCGATGGTGTTCTCTAGCGCCTTGAGGCGGCCGAGCGTCCGCCAGTTGGCGACAAGAATCACTGCGATTGGAAAGGCGTAGGCAAACAGGTACCCGGCGTCCGCGAAACTGGGAGTGGGTACATCCACCTGCCTTACAAGTTCGTAGGATGTCCACAGGGCGTCGCCCAACAGGTTGCCGATGGCCCAGCCGCCGAGCAGGAGCCAGATCCAGCGGTCGGAATCGCCCCTGCTCTTTCGATAGGCTGTCCAACAGAGGCCCACGAGCGCCAGCTCAAGGACGATCGTCCCGAGATCGGCGAAGGCCGTACGGGCGGTCGATTCAGGCGGTAGCAGAAAGCACACCAACCAGTACACGAAGCCATAGGCAAGCGCGAATAGGCACGCGACGAGGGTGCGCCGCCCTGTCATCTCAATATGCGTGGGCTCCCCCTGGCATCGGCAGACGTGGAACGTGGGGTCATGGATAGACCTCATCTGGTGTATCGGCAGGCAGGAGGACAACTTGAGAGTATCCGAGGGCGGGCGATGCCGGCAGGGAGTCACCGGCGCCATGCTATCCTGCTGTGACGCCCCCAGGACTCGGGGCGCCGGCGGCGAATCAACCGGCGCACGCGTTGCGGGCCAAACTAGCACGGAGGATAGGGTGCAGCCCAAGGACTCAACAGTCGAGCCAGTCTCCACGGCCAGGGTCGGTGTCGTCGACCGCAAGACACGGGAGACCGACATCTCGGTCCGGATCGCTCTGGAGGGCACGGGCAAGGCGACCATCAGTACTGGGCTGGGGTTTTTCGACCACATGCTGGAGTTGCTGGCCGGTCATGGTCTGTTCGACCTCGAGGTGAGAGCGAGCGGCGATTTAGAAACCGGCGGACATCATACCGTGGAGGATGTCGGCATATGCGTGGGGACGGCCTTGGCCGAAGCACTGGGCGACAAGCGGGGCATCAACCGCTATGGCAACATGATGGTGCCCATGGACGAGTCGCTGGCCATGGTGGTGCTCGACCTCAGCGGGCGCCCGTACTTCGCCTATGAGGGCGGCCCCGTGGGCGAGAGCATCGCGGGTTTTGACTCTGCTCTGGTGGCCGAGTTCTTTCGTGCGGTGGTCAATCACGCCCGCATGACCTTGCACGTGAGAGTGATCGTGGGCGGCGACGTCCACCACACCATAGAAGCGGTCTTCAAAGGATTCGGCAAGGCCCTACGGCAGGCGGTCACCATAGACCAGCGCTCTGCTGGGATACCTTCGACCAAAGGGGTTCTGTGAGCGGAGCCAAGCCGCTCTGCATAGTCGACTACGGCGCGGGCAACCTTCGTTCTGTACAAAAAGCGTTCGAACATGTGGGGGTAGACGCCGCTGTGTCGTGCGACCTGCGCACGCTCGAGTCGGCGCCTGCCTTGGTGCTGCCGGGCGTAGGCGCCTTTGGTGCCGCCATGAGGAGACTGGAGATGCAGGGCCTGAGAGAGGTCCTGTTCGAGAGGATACGGGCGGGCGTACCGTTCTTGGGAGTGTGCCTCGGCCTGCAGGTATTGTTTGAGGGGAGCGAGGAAGACCCGGGCGTTCCCGGACTCGGTCTTGTGCCCGGAGAGGTGCGGGCGCTCCCTTCTACGGTCAAGGTGCCCCACATCGGGTGGAACCAGGTGGCGTACTGCACGTGTTCCGATCTGTTTGCGGATATCCCCGATGAGTCGGCTTTCTACTTTGTCCACGGATACGCGGCGATACCACGTTCGGTCGGCGATGCTCTGTGCATGACCGACTATGACGGGGTGAAGTTCGTCTCGGGTATCGAGGTGGACAACGTGGCCGGCGTGCAGTTTCATCCGGAGAAGTCGAGCACGCTGGGACTGCGGTTCTACAAGAACTTCGCCGCAAGAGCCGGACTGGAGGTCCGGGGTTGAGAGTCGTGCCCGCCATAGACATACAGGGAGGCAGATGCGTACGTCTGCGCCGGGGCGATTTTGCCGATGAGACTGTATTCGGCGACGATCCGGTGGCTATGGCCGGACGTTGGGTGGCTGAGGGGGCGCGCTGCCTGCACGTCGTCGACCTGGATGGCGCCCGCGAAGGGACGCCACGCAACTTCTCTCTCGTATGCGCTATCGCAGAGGCCGTATCTGTGCCGGTACAGACCGGAGGGGGTATCCGGACTGAGTCCGACCTGGAGGCGATCGCCCGCAGCGAGGTGGCGAAGGCCGTGTTGGGAACCAGTGCAGTCGAAGACCCGGCCCTGGTCGCGCGCGCCCTCGCTCTGCTCGGGCGAGCGCGTGTGATAGTCGCCGTGGACGCCGAAGACGGCTATGTGAAGACCAAGGGTTGGGTCGAGCGCACCCAAGTACGCGCCCTCGACCTGGCCCAGAGCTTAGGCGCCTTAGGTGTTGGCGAGATCCTCTATACGGATATAGCCCGTGATGGAATGATGCAGAGGGCCAACGTCCAGGGCATCCGCCAGGTGGCTGAAGGCAGCGGGCTGCAGGTCCTTGCTTCGGGCGGTGTCACCGATCTGGATGATCTGCGTGCCCTCAAGGAACTCGAACCATACGGTGTGACGGGCGTGATAGTGGGCCGCGCTTTGTATGAGGGCAGGTTCACGGTGGCCGAAGCGCAGACGGTGCTCGACTGATGCTACTGAAACGGATCATCCCCTGCTTGGACGTCGACCAAGGGCGCGTGGTCAAAGGCACCAACTTCGTTGACATCCGCGATGCAGGCGACCCCGTAGAACTCGCCGCCAGATACGACGCGGAGGGCGCAGACGAGGTGGTCTTTCTGGACATCACAGCCTCGCACGAAGGCCGTGACACCATAGTGGAGCTGGCGAGACACTGCGCCGAAGAACTCTTCATCCCCTTCACCATCGGTGGAGGCATCCGCAGCGAAGACGACGTCCGAGCTCTCCTGGCTGCTGGGGCAGACAAGATCTCGCTCAATTCCGCGGCCATCAGAAACCCGGAGCTGGTCACCGGCTGTGCCCGGCGGTTCGGCTCTCAGTGCGTGGTCGTGGCCATCGACGCCAAGCGGGTGGAGTCTGCGGCGGGGCTGCGCTGGGAGGCCTACATCAACGGCGGGCGCACGTCTACCGGTCTGGACGCCATCGAATGGGCCACCAGGGTGGCCGCGCTAGGTGCTGGCGAGATACTTCTCACCTCGATGGACAGAGACGGTACCAAAGACGGGTACGATCTGCCTCTCACCAAGGCGGTGGCAGACGCGGTGAATATCCCAGTTATAGCGAGCGGCGGAGCAGGGACACTGGAGCATATGGTCGAAGTCATACAGGTAGCGGGAGCGGACGCCGTTCTCGCGGCTTCGATGTTTCACTACCGGGAGTACACGCTTGGGCAGGCGAAAGCGTATCTGGCGAGTCGGGGAGTGCCCGTCCGCTTGTAGTAGACCGCGGTCGCTTGGCCGTGGCGTTTGGCGCATGCCCGTTCTCTTCGCCGCTCTTCTGGTCGCGCTCATGGTGCTGTCGGGTCTCTTGGCGCCTGCTATAGATGCGACCACCACCACTCAATCCCAGACGCTCAGGCAACAACTGGCCCAGAAGCAGGCAGAACTCAAGAAGGCTACCAACAAGCTCAACGCTATGCAGAGAGAGCTCGATGGGTTGGCGGAAGAGCAGAACGCGATAGAGGTGCGACTGGCGGGGTTGGAGGAAGAGATTGCAGCGACCGAGAAACAGATAGCCGACACCCAAGACGACCTCGACGCCGCGCTCATCACTCTGGAAGAGCGGCTTGTGAATCTCTACAAGCAGGACTCCACCTCGAGCTGGCCTTACGCCGAGGTGCTCCTGGGCCAGGATGATCTGACCTCCGTGCTCCGTCAGTTCGACGCTCTATCTAACATAGCGGAAGAGGATCAGCGACTCTTCGACGAGGTAGAGGCCTACCTGGCGGCGCATCAGAGGAGCAAGCGACTACTAGAGGAGAAGCAGGCGGCGCAGCAGGCCGACCTGCAGGAGCTGGGCCGGGTGCAGACCGAGGCGGCTGAGAAGTTCGCCGTGGTCGGTGAGACCTACTCCGCGCTCAAAGGTCAGGTGAACCGCCTCAAGACAGATATCAAGAAGGCCGACGCCGCCGCCGCGGCAGCGGCCGAGGCGGCCCGCAGGCGCGCCATCCAGAGGATGGCTTGGCAGCAGGGCAAGCGCTGGGACAACGGCGTAGCGGGGACAATACAGCCGCCGCAGTTCATATTCCCGGTGAAAGGTGCCCACAGCTATATCAATTCTTGGCATTTTGCGCGCTCTGGGGGGCGTAGGCACAAGGGCTGCGACATCATGGCGGCTCGTGGCACCCCTCTGATCGCGTGTGCCACGGGCATCGTCAGTAGCGTCAGCCGCACCGAGAGAGGTCTGGGTGGGATAACCGTACACATCAAGGGCAACAACGGCTATGTCTACTACTACGCGCACTTGGACCGCGTTGCCACGGGCATAACGGCAGGTATGGCCATCAAAGCAGGCACGACTGTCGGATACGTCGGCAATACCGGTAACGCCCGCGGCGGGGCCTGTCACCTGCACTTCGGCATGCAGCCGGGAGGGGGGGCCAACGTGAATCCGTACGCCACCCTGAGGTTCTACGACGACTGACACGGGGCGGAGACGGGTGGGACCGGGGCGCGTAGCTCGAAGCTAGAAGCCCTACCGGTGGGGTCGGGTGGCCGAGCGAGCAAGCTTCTGTTAGAATCGACAAGCTCATGACTTCATACCGGACACCAAAGGCGCGTCTTGGGCGCACCGGAAAATGGGCCCTCGGTCTGATCGCGGCGGCTGTGCTGCTCGCGTTTCTAGCGGTGCTACCCATCTTGACGCCCGTCCAAGCGGCCACCACAGCCAGCATGAAGCAGGACCTTGCTGCGAAGCAGGCTGCTCTTGAGCAGGCCTATGCGAAGCTTGACGCCCTCCAGGACGAACTTAACAAGCTGGCCGAGGCCTTCGACGCCGCCGAGACCCGGGGGGGCGAGCTCGAGGGCGAGATCGGCCAGGTTGAGCTGAAGATACGGAGCTCTGAGAGACAACTGCAGGCGGCACGTCTGCAACTCGAGGAGCGCCTGGTGAGCATATACAAGGACGGCGGCTCCACGTCGTACTACCTGGATGTGTTCTTCTCTGAAGATGACCTCGTGTCAGTGTTCGAGCGCTTGGATGCGCTTAACCGAATTGCCGAGGACGATCAAGAACTATTCGCGAAGGTAGAGGGGTATCTCGCGGAGGCCAAGGCCAACAAGGCTTTGCTTGAGGAGAAGAAGGCCGAGCAGGCCGAAAGGTCAAGAGATCTGCTGCGCCTGAGGGATGAGACGTCCAGCAGGCTCAAGACCGCCAGCGCCGAGTACCAGGGCATGAAGGCGCAGATCGAGACCTTGCAGGCAGAGATCAGGAGGGCGGACGCGCGGGCAGCGGCCCTGGCGGCTCAGCGTCGAGCTGCCGCCCTTAGAGCCAAGGCCGCCGAGGCCAGAAAGAACTCTGGTTCTGGCTCAAGTGGCGGCACGGTACAACCGGGCGCCTTCACCTTCCCCGTCCGTGGGGCGCACAGCTACGTGAACACTTGGGGGGCGTCGCGTTCAGGAGGTCGGACGCACAAAGGCATCGACATCATGGCGAGCCGCGGAACTGCTCTCGTGGCCTGTGTCAGTGGGACGGTCACCAAAGTCAACCCGTATGACACCGGGGATGGGGGTCGTACCCTGTATATCCGAGGTGCCAATGGCACCGTCTACTACTACGCACACATGGACTCCATCGCCTCCGGCATCAGGGCAGGCACCTACGTGACTGCAGGCAAGGTGGTAGGTACCGTGGGTTCCACCGGCAACGCTTCAGCTAACGCGCCTCATCTGCATTTCGGCATGATAGTAAACGGGGTGTACGTGAACCCTTACGCTACCCTCAGAGCCAGCGGCGGGTGAGCAAGCCTGACCTGATGCCTCTGTGGGGCGAAGAAGTGTCTACCCGTTGTACCCGATAGAGTTGTCTTGTACTTTGAGGGGTGTCTGCCGATTTTGTGGCGAGCAACGCCTGTCCGCTACCGTTCTCTATCTTGGACGGTCTTGATGTTGAGCAAGGAGTGAGAGTGATGACGAGGAACAGGCGCTTAGTATCAGCTCCGGTCTGGCCCATGGCCTTGGTGCTGCTCATGAGCTGTGCATCGGGGTTGTTGTTCGCCGGCTGTAGCAAGGTGCCACCGACCACGACGTCGACCACTATCCCCTTCAATGAGAGGATATTGGCGCCAGGCGAGAACTGGGCTATCTCAGAGACCACAGATCTGGACTCGCTCACGATAGGTGAGGGCGCCACCATCACCCCCCCACCTGGGAAGAGCGTCACGTTGACCGTGGACGGTGTGGAACAAGGGCAGAAGTTGGCCTCTACCGCCAGCTACGACCTAGTGTTCGTGGCCGGGACCTACACGGGCAAGGTATTGCTCACGGTCGCAGAAGCGAATCCGGTGGAATACACACCGCCCAGCACTCCTGAGGCGCCCGCCATCCCAGTGGTCCAGCCGTTCCGGCAGGCTCTATGCATCGATGCCACGGGCCTGTCTGAGTTCAAGTCGGTGCTGGCCGCGGTCGCTGGGTCACAGCCTACCGCGACTGAGGCAGAAGGCCTGACCATCAAGTCCACCGGCGAGTGCTTCAACGGCATCTACGCGGCGAGCAGCTACGCGGTCAAGAACGCCGAGATAGATCTCACAGGCAACGGACGCAGCGACTTCTCGGGATACGGAGCTGCCGTGGTAGCGACCGGCCAGGGCACTACCCTTGTCTTGGATGGCGTCAACATCTTGAGTGCTGGTGTCGCTCGTGCCGGCTTGGTGGCGAGCGATGGCGCGAACGTCATCGTCAAGAACTCCGAGATCCAGACCAACAACGGCGACTTGCCTGTCGACTACGTGCCCACCTCAGATGTAGCCCAGATGCGGTCGGCTCCCTGGATGTTGGGTCTGTCGGGCAACGTAAGAGCTACGAATCTGCTCGGTACCGCCACCAAAGCATCGTACATCAACTCGAGCATCAGCTCCGACGGGTGGGGGGCGCTGTCCACGGATGATTGTGTCAGCCCGACCCTTACGGCCATCAACAGCCAGATATCGGTCACCGGCGAGGATGGATTCGGTTCGTACGGTATCGGGGGGGCCACCCAGTACTTCTTGGGGTGCAACTTCAGCGTACCCACCTATGCATCCATAAGTCGAAGGGCGACACTCTACTATGGTGACAGCACCCCCGAGAAGGTCTCGGAGCTGAACAACAGCCTGCGCATGGGCCTGACCGCTCAGGAGTTGGCTGCCATCCCAAGCCAGGGCACCATAGTCAACTCGCTGCGCTACGGGATAATGTGGCACGGTGGTGGAACGAGTGGTGATGCGGGGTTGGTGGATATCGGCGGGGCTACTGTGTTTACCACCGGTGAGGCCGTGTTCCTAGATAAGGGCCAGGCGGTCAAGGTAAGCGTCGATGGTACGAATGGAGCCAAACTTACCCCGGCAAACGGCGTCATCATGCAGCTCATGGATGACGATGGGCCTGGTCCTGACCCAGCCACCCTGCAGAACACCGGTGTATACACCGATCCCACCACGCCGGTCGAGGCAGACAAGGAGCACGATCTGAAGCGCGTCTCCGAAGGTAAGGACGTACTTCTAACCTTCAAGAACATCGAAGTCCTCGGCAGCTTCTTCAACTCCACTCGCGGCGGGCTGGGTCCGGTCGCGGTGGAACCCCCGGTCGTTACTACCACCACTATCGTCGGCACGACGATAGCCGGCCAGACCACCACCACAGGCAAGGCCACTACGACCACAGCCAAGCCGACGACGACCACTGTCAAGCCCACCACGACCACGACGGTCAAGGCTACTCCTGGAGGCACCAGCACTACTGGGCCTGGCACGGACGTGAGTAGCACGACTTCCACTACGCTCGCCCCGGGCACCGAACTGGCAAGTGTGTCGAAGAACCTGTGCATCACCTTCGACAACTGCAAGATCAGTGGAGTGATCACGGCCAGTACCGCGGTGCATGCCAAGACCAGCATCACGGCGGCAGACTACAAGCTGCTTGGGGTGTTGGTGAACACTCCTGCGGCCGCTGTGAACAACGGAGTGGTGGTAGCACTGACCAACCAGTCGGTGTGGACTGTTACGGGAATCTCGTACCTGACCAGTCTGACTATCGATAAGACAAGTTCGATAGCGGCGCCCGTAGGCAAGAAGTTGACCCTCAAGGTCAACGGAAAGGTCGTCAAGAAGATCGGACCGGGTACCTATAATGGCAAGATCGAGCTGGTTGTCGAGTAGCCTTCGCAGATTCGGAGGCTGACCGCAGCCGATGAGAAAGAACGGGGGGCCGCGTCTGCATTGACGCGGCCCCCCGTTTTGTCACCCTGCCCCGATTGACGGCCGGTGGCTGTGTCTGTCAGACGACCCCTTGGCACATCATGGAGTTGGCCACCTTGAGGAAGCCCGCTATGTTCGCACCGTTGACGTAATTGCCCGGCGTGCCGTAGGCCGCTGCGGCGTCTACGCACGACTTGTGGATGCTCTTCATGATCTGGTGCAGACGCTCGTCAACTTCTTCGCGAGGCCAGCTGAGACGCATGCTGTTCTGAGCCATCTCAAGACCAGAGGTGGCTACTCCGCCTGCGTTGGCGGCCTTGCCGGGAGCGTATAGGATGCCCGCGTCTAAGAACACCTTGACCCCCTCAGGCGTGGTGGGCATGTTCGAGCCCTCGGCGACGAGATAGACGCCGTTGCGTAGCAGGTTGCGTGCATCTTTCTCGGTGATCTCGTTCTGAGTGGCGCTGGGGAAGGCGCAGTCGGCCTTCAGATCCCACTGCGGTGAAGAGTCGGAGCCCGGCTTGAAGGCAGTGAACACGGCGCTGGAGTACTTCTCCGCGTACTCTCTTATGCGACCGCGGCGCTCATTCTTGAGCTCCATAAGGTAGCCCAGTTTGTCCTGATCTAAGCCAGCCTCATCGTAGATGAATCCGTCGGAGTCGGAAGCCGTGACCGGCTTGCCTCCGAGTTGAATGATCTTCTGAATGGTGTACTGAGCGACGTTTCCGCTACCGGAGACAAGGCAGGTCTTGCCCGCGAAGGTCTGGTTGCGGGTGGCCAGCATCTCGGCGGCAAGATAGACACAGCCGTAGCCGGTGGCCTCTGGGCGGATGAGCGAGCCGCCCCAGGCGAGGCCCTTGCCCGTGAGAACGCCGGTGAACTCGTTGCGGAGTCGCTTGTATTGGCCGAACAAGTAGCCGATCTCGCGTCCACCCACGCCGATGTCACCCGCGGGTACGTCGGTATCGGGGCCGATATGGCGGAACAGTTCGGTCATGAAGCTTTGGCAGAAACGCATGACTTCGGAGTCGCTCTTACCCTTCGGGTCGAAGTCAGAACCACCCTTACCACCGCCCATGGGCAGGGTGGTCAGGGAGTTCTTGAAGACCTGCTCGAAGGCCAGGAACTTCAGGATGCCCAGGTTCACTGAAGGATGAAACCGGAGTCCGCCCTTGTACGGGCCGATCGCGGAGTTCATCTGGATGCGAAAGCCGCGGTTGACCTGGATCTCGCCCTTGTCGTCCACCCAGGGGACTCTGAACATGAGGACCCGCTCGGGCTCGACCATCCTTTCCAGGATCTTGGCCGCCCTGTACTCGGGGTGGCGCTGGATCACCAGGCTGGTGGACTCCACGACCTCCAGTACGGCCTGATGGAACTCAGGCTCGGCGGGGTTCTTGGTCTTGACCAGAGCCATGATCTCTTCGGCGTAGTCGTGCATGGTCCCCTTCCTTGTAGCCAGTGGCTAGTTATCGCCGCAAAGGCAGCCGCATGCTGCGGCATGACATTGCCGGTAATGTAGCAGGAGGTAGGGTGAGAATCAACCGAATAGGCCTTGACTGCAGGGCGTTGGTGGCCGGCCCGAAAGTACTCACGATCGATGGGGCAGAGGAGGTCTGGCAAGTCGGCCGGTGGGGCTCAGGCAAGGGGGTTGTGTCGGCCGCGCCTTGGCCCGCATACGCGAAGGCGGCGGATACTGCGGCAGAGCCAGGCGATGTCGGAGTTTGGCGCGGAATGACGATGACAATATGCGGCAATATTGCCGTTTGTGCGTTGGAGAGCGGCAGGTTCGCTGGTAACATCGGCGAGCATGAGGGATAAGACGGAAGAGAAACGTCTCGCCATACTCAAGACGCTGCGTGATGCCAGCGGGGCGCTGGGCAGCTCCAAGATCACCGAGCGGCTGCTGGCGATGGGCCACGACATGAGCGAGCGCACCGTGCGCTTTCACCTGCTCGAGTTGGACAAGGTGGGGCTGACCGACAACCTGGGCAGGAGCGGCCGGTCGATAACCGCCAAGGGCCTCAATGAGCTTGAGAGTGCCCAGTCGTACGAGAAGGTCGGCTTTCTATCGGCCAAGATCGACCAGATGACCTACAAGATGGACTTCGACCTGGCCACCAAGACGGGCAGAGTCGTGCTGAACGTCAGCCTTATCGATCGCGGGGAGTTGCGGCGGTCGATACCCTCCATGCAGAAGGTCTTCGCTTCAGGATACGCCATGGGCACCCTGGTGACGTTGCTGGCGCCAGGGGAGCAGGTGGGGCAGATGGTCGTGCCGGAGGGCAGCGTGGGCATCGGTACTGTTTGCTCCATCACTGTCAACGGCGTGCTCGTGGCTCATGGCATACCTACCAACTCGCGCTTCGGTGGGCTTCTCGAGCTTCGGGAGCACAAAGCCGTCCGTTTCGCCGAGTTCATCAACTACGACGGTACGACCATCGACCCGCTCGAAGTCTTCATACACGGTGGCATGACCGACTATGTCGGAGCGACGAAGAACGGGAACGGACTCATCGGAGCGAGCTTTCGTGAAGTACCGGCCGACAGCCGGGATCACGTCGCTGCCCTCGGCCGGCAGATGCAGCAGGCGGGGCTGGGTGGGTTGTTCCTCTTGGGTTGGCCCGGACGGCCGCTTCTGGATATACCTGTCAGCGAAGGTAGGCTGGGGCTGGTGGTGGTCGGAGGTTTGAACCCTGTGGCGATCCTGGAGGAGCAGGGAGTCAAAGTCTATCGCACGGGCGCGCTCGCCGGCCTGATTGAGTACGAACGCCTGTTTCATTATGAGAAGTTGGGCGAGCGAGCTGCCTCGCTTGGTTGAAGCAGCCGCCACGATGGGATAATGACACCAGCGCGCAAGGAGGCGGCATGAAGGCATCGTTGGTCGATAGAGGCTCGGTGGAGAGGCTACTGCTGGTGGCCGGGGCTCTTCGATCGGGTTTGATCGACGCGATGGCGAGTGGCGAGGCACTGTCGGTGCAGCACCTCGCCATGGTGGCCGGCACGGATGCCAGAGCATCGCGCATAGTCTTGGATGCGTTGGTGGCGGAGGGAGTGGTGCAGCGCGTGCTGGAAGCGGACGATGGCTCGTTCTACGCGCTCACCCCCCTAGGCAAAGCGCACCTGGTCGATGGGGGGCCGGAGATGGAGCGGGCGGCACTCTTGCACAGGATGAACCGGGTACGGGGGCTCCTTGATCTGCCCGATGTCATCCGGACCGGCAAGCCCAACGGTCGAGATCCGGACGCGAGCAATATCCGGTGCATGGTTTCCGCGATGGGGGAGCGCGACTCCGAGTTGGTGGAGGAGATCGTCGGGCTCTGCCTACAGCTGGCTGCAGAGGCCAAGACCATGCTTGATGTTGGTGGAGCGGTGGGTCATGTGGCCAGGCAGTTCGCGAGACGGGGAGTGAAGGCCACGCTCCTCGACAAAGAAGAAGTGCTGCCTGTCGCCAGGGAGTTCTTGGGCATCGATGCGACGGCCATCGACATGGTGGCCGGCGACTACACGGTCTCTCTGCCTTCGGGCCCGTTCGACCTGGTCTACTTCGGCAACGTCTACCACATCTACGGGCCGGCAACAAACGAAAGGGTCACACGTGAGGCACTGTCCGTGGTCTCCCCCGGGGGGCTGATCGCTATCCAAGACTACGTCATGGGCAGGAGCGAAGGCGCAGAGATGTTCGCGGTCAACATGTTGCAGTCGACCACCGACGGAGGTGTGTGGAGCGAGGCACAGTATCGCGGTTGGCTCAGTGCGGCGGGCTTCGCGAACATTGATGTGCTCGATCTCAAGAACAGCGGTGCGCAGCTGGTCATAGGCCAGCGCGCGGGGAGTTAGCCATGCCTGGAGTGCCTGACAACCAAGAGAACGCAGCGGTGTGTCTCTGCGGAGGATGTCCGTCCAAGAACCAAGACGGCATGAGTCTCTATTGCGCGAGAGGTCAGAGCCCCACGCCCGTGGAGCGGGGACTCTGTGCCTGTCGGTGGTGTCCCCTGTGGAGCGGTCTGGGGTTGGAGAAGGACTTCTATTGCGCGGAGGGTGTGGAGTGACCATCACCGTCTTGGGGCTGGCCGGTAGTGCGCGCCGTGGTGGCAATACCGAGACCCTGCTCGACTGGTGTCTACAGGGGGCTCGGTCCGAGGGCGCAGTGGCGGTCAAGATCGCTCTGCCAGACCTGGATCTTCACGGCTGTAGGGCCTGTGACGCCTGCCGGGCGACCGGCGTATGCATCCAGAAGGACGACATGACGATGCTCTACCCGTATCTGCGTCAAGCAGAGTCCATCGTGATAGCGGCCCCCACGTACTTTCAGGGTATGCCTGCCGTACCCAAGATGGTCGTGGACAGATGCCAGCCACTCTGGGCGCTCAAGTACGTTCTCAAACAAGCCATCGCCCAGCCTGGCGGTCCTGAGCGGAGAGGTGGGTTCTTGAGTTGCGCCGGGATGAACTCCATGCAGGGCTTCGATGGCAGCAGAAAGGTCATACGCGCGCTATGGTATACGCTTGATGTCACACCTAGCGGAGAAGTCCTCTGTCCCGGTATCGATGCCAAGGGACAGATCGGTGAACAGGCAGGGGCTAGAGTGGCGGCGGAACAACTGGGCCGCAATCTGGGCCGAGAACGACCGCCCCGGGAGAGGAAGGATGCTTTGACAACTGAAGTGAAGACTTGTGGCGATTGCGGTTCAGTGCTGGCCGACCGGGTCGAAGAAGAAGAACGCACAGGAATCTCCGGCAGCCGCTCCACAGGCGAGTGCAGCACCTATCGCGTCTGGTTCTGCCCGAACAGCGACTGCGTGATGTACAAGAACGATCTCTACCGTGAGCCAATAGCTGATCGCACCGATCGGACCACTCTATAGACTATGCTCTCTTCTAACGACGAAAGGTGGTAGTCATGGCCAGGCGACTGCGGAGATCGCGCAGCGAGAAGATCATCGGTGGTGTGTGTGGGGGGCTTGCGGAGTATTTCAACGTAGACCCTGTACTGGTGCGCGCTATATTCGTCGTGGTGACGCTTATCGGAGGTGCGGGCGTGCTGCTCTATCTCGTGCTGTGGGCAGTCACTCCACTGGCGTCTCCTCCGCCTCCGGCGTCCGTCTGACGCACAGCCTTGATCGCCCGGCGCCAGGCCGGTCGCGCGGCGCCTGCTAGGGGTCGAGCACTACAGAGAGGGTGACCCTTGTGCCTCCGGTTGGCGTTCTGGAGAAGGTGACCTCATCCATGAGAGTCACCATCAGCGGCAGCCCGAGCCCTCGGCTTCCAAATCCGGCTCGCCTGGAAACGGGGGGTTTGAAGAGCCCGTTATCGGTCACCACGAAGGTCAGGCGATGTGACCTGAGTCTGGCCAAGACCTCCAGGGGGGCCGATTCGCAACCCGCGTGTTCTACGGCGTTTGCGCAGGCCTCTGAGACGGCCACCTTCAGGTCGAAAGAGCGCTCAGGGTTCAGAGCTACCTCGGCGGCCACTTGTTCTACGAACCTGCGGACTTCGGCCAGCCTGGCCGTCGCGTGAGTCGACGGTGAGTGCCCACTCACAGTCGCGTTGAGCCGCTGTCATCACGCGCTGGCTCGATCTGTCAATGCAGCTTCAGCTTGATCGCGGTCTGCGAAGACATGGAATGCCGGGTCGGCGAGCGCTCCCACAAGCTCTAAGAGGCGTCGCACGCTGTGATTGGGTGAGACAAGGCCTATCCAGCCCGTCTCTCGCACCCTGCGGCCTGCCGCGAAGAGGACCGATAGCCCCCCGCTGTCGATGTAGCTTACCTCGCTGAGGTCGATGAAGAGGATGGGGCTGCCTTGGTCCAGTGCACTATCCAGGGCCTTCTCGACCTCCACGCAGCTGTCGTGGTCGATCTCGCCCTTGGTCAGTACAGTGGCACCCCGCCCAGGCTGGCAAGTCGTGTACTCATCGGCACCGCACGGGTCGGCTTTGCAGATACGAGGCTAGTAGTACCCCGCACTACTCACACTAAACCTGAGGCCTGGGCGACCACCGCAGCACAGGATGCCGCGCGGCCTGGGTCTCATCCGGTCTGCGGACGGGCGTGGTATGCGGTGCCTCGCGCACCGTGTCGGGATGCTCTCGGAGCTCACGATCGATGGTCTGCATGACTTCGACAAAAGCGTCCAAGGTCTGCAGGTCCTCTGTCTCAGTGGGTTCGATCATCAACGCCTCGGGGACGATGAGCGGAAAGTAGACGGTGGGAGCATGCATGCCGAAGTCGAGTATGCGTTTCGCGATGTTCATAGCGGTGCCTTCGGATTCAGTACGACTCTTGGCAGAGAGGACGAACTCATGCATGCAGATGCGGTCGAAGGCGGCGGGAAGAACCTCACGCAGACGGACGCGAAGGTAGTTGGCGTTGAGCACGGCGTCCTCGCTGGCGCGAGCAAGGCCGTCGCCACCCATGCGCAGTAGATAGGCGTAGGCCCTTACGATCACGCCGACGTTGCCGAAGAAACCCTTCACCCTGCCAATGCTGCGTGGGCGATCGTAGTCGAGGTAGTACTCGCCATCGCTCGCCGACAGCCCGATGAGGGGCAGGGGCAGATAGGGCTCCAGGGCCTCGCTCACAGCCACCGGACCGGCGCCGGGCCCGCCGCCACCGTGGGGTGTCGAGAACGTCTTATGCAGGTTGACGTGCACCACGTCCATGCCCATGTCGCCTGGGCGAGCCTTGCCCATGATGGCGTTGAGATTCGCTCCGTCGTAGTAGCAGAGCCCACCGACCTCGTGGACCATCCGAGTGATCTCGAGGACGTCCTCCTCGAAGAGCCCCAGGGTATTGGGATTGGTGAGCATGAGCGCGGCCGTCCGCTCCGACAGGTTTTCACGCAGGGCGTCAAGGTCTATGAGTCCGCGAGACGAACTGGGGATCTCGACGACCTTGTAGCCGGCCATGGCAGCGGAGGCCACATTGGTGCCGTGGGCCGAGTCGGGCGCGATCACGGTATCGCGTCGGTGGTCGCCGCGCTCAGCGTGGTATGCCTTGATCATGAGTATGCCGGTCAGTTCGCCGTGGGCTCCCGCGGCTGGCTGGAGGCTGGCCCGATGCAGGCCCGTGATCTCCAACAAAGCCTGCTCGGTCTCGTGCATCACTTGGAGGATGCCCTGTACCTCATCCTGTGGCTGATACGGATGAAGCGCGGCAAAACCGGCAAGCGCGCACACCTCCTCGTTCAGCTTGGGATTGTGTTTCATGGTGCAGGAGCCAAGCGGATAGAAGCCGGTATCCACCGATTGGTTGAGGTGCGACAGCCTGGTGTAGTGGCGTACGACCTGAAGCTCGCTGAGTTCGGGTAGTCTTGGCGCGGATTTCCGCAACGCGACTCCGGGTAGAAGCGTGCCCACATCGATCACGGGGACCCCGGCCGGCGGAAGGTCTGTACCTCGGTGACCCGGTGCGCTCTTGTCGAAGATCAGCGGTTCGAGGCGGTTGCGGTTCATGAGGGGGCCTTTGCGGATGGCGGGCATGCGGAAGGATCTGCGGCTCGGAGGACACTTCGTGCGTGGCGCTACATAGTCCGCCAGGGCATCGGGCGAGTTGACCTCGGTGACCGCCACTAGGAGCACCTCGGCGGCCAGGTCGGCAAGCACGGGGGAGCACCCCAGGTCAAGTCGGTCAAGGGGTACGCCGGGGTCGATGCCCCGAACTCGCATGGCTTCGCGGAAGTCCTCCGCGTGGCAGGGGAGGGCAAGTGCGAACTCCGCGAAGAAGGGTCCGGTGATGGCCGGAGCGACTCCAGGCAGAGCGCAGAGCTCACGCTGAAGATGGTGGGCCCTCTGCAGACACAGTTCGCCGCGCTCGCGCAGCCCTTGTGGGCCAAGCAGGGCCAAGTGCACTGTAGCGGCTAGGGCGCTCAGGGCCTGGTTGGAGCAGATGTTCGAGGTGGCCTTGGCGCGGCGGATATGCTGTTCGCGTGCTTGCAGCGTCAGGACGTAGCAGATGCGTCCGTCGACGTCGGTCGTCTGGCCCACGACGCGGCCGGGCAACTGGCGCAGGTGAGCGGACGAACAAGCCAAGAAGCCCACCGAGGGGCCTCCGAACGATGGCGCGTTGCCGAAAACCTGGGCATCGCCGACCACGATATCGGCCCCCAAAGCGCCTGGAGCTTCCAGGAGTCCCAGTGTGCCCAAGTCCACCGACACTACCAGGAGCGCGCCCGCGGCGTGCGCGGCCTGAGACAGAGCGCCGAGGTCCTCGACGACGCCCAGGCAGTTGGGCTGCTGCACCAAGACAACACCGATATCAGGGGATAGCTGGCCGAGTGGGGCCGTCGAACCAGAGACTGGGTCGAGGGGCGCTCGGCGTACCTCTAGACCTGGGCCGGCTGCGTACGTCTCGACGACCTGCACGGCCTCGGGTAGGACTCCGGCGGAGATGAGCGATGCTCTCGCGCCGTGTCGACCGGAGGGCCATGAACGCGGCTTCGGCCAAGGCGGAAGGACCGTCGTACAGCGAAGCGTTTGCTGCCTCTAGGCCGGTAAGTTCGGTGATGCAGGTCTGGAACTCGAAGATGTGTTGCAGGGTGCCCTGGCTGACCTCGGGCTGGTACGGGGTATAAGCAGTGGCGAACTCCGAACGCCCAGCGATAGCCTTCACTGAGGCCGGCACGTAGTGGTTGTAACAGCCGGCGCCCAGAAAACGCCGGGATCCGAGAGGACGGTTGACTGCCGCCAGGGCCTCCATCTTCGACCGGGTCTCGGGCTCGCTCAGACCTGCGGCTAGGCAGATACGCAGAGCGCCGGAGTCGCTCGGGTATGGCCGCGAACAGGTCGTCTATATCGGATACGCCGACCGCTTCGAGCATCCGGCGGCGGTCGGCGTCAGTGTGCACTGTATACCCCATTGTCGGTACATCTTATCGCGCCACCACTCGAACTGCCGCAGTGAATTGACGCATATTTCGCGATTTGCTCACACTTCGTTCACAGTCTCGCTCCAGACTGGCTTGTGTGAAGCAGTGAAACCGGCTCGTGCGACAGTGGCACAAGCCGCGAGAAAAGGAGAAGTGCTCTATGAAGAAGTCGGGGTCACACAAGTGGCTGACGGTGGTCGTCGGCTTGGCAGTCGTGCTCGCCCTGGGTGCGGTGGCCTGCGGTTCTGAGTCGGTCGACCAGCCGGGTCCCGCAGAGGGAATGGGGCCGGGTCAGAATCTCCAGGAGCGGGCAGGCGACGCGGGCCTGAAAGACGCACTCGCAGAGAGGCCGGCCGCGCAGCGCCGGCAGGACGCGAAGGAACGGCGGGAGGCATTGGTCGAGCGTCAGAAAGCTCTGGTCGAGAAGGTGCGCGAGGAGATGAGTGCCGAGGATCAGGCGCTGTATGATCGACTGAAGGCTGGCGTCGAGGAGCAGAGGGCGCAGCTGCAAGATGATAGGCAAGAGCTGGCTGATACACTCAAAGAGCTGCGAGCGCTCATCGACAAGTACCTCGACCTGGAACCTACAGGGACGAACTGACAGGCCACACTAGGCAGGTCGTGTGACACCTGGGCGGGGCCGGTTCTCCGGTTCCCGCCCAAGGTCGTGGCCGAGGAGGGGATGAATACGACGGTGCGAGAGAAATCTGGAGTGCGTTGTGTGGTTGTGATCGAGGACGACCCCTCCATATCCGAACTCCTGCAGCTGTACCTGGCTCGTGAGGGCTACCGAGTCCACGCGGCCTCGCTGGGCGCGGCCGGTGTCGAACTCGTCCGTACAGAAGACCCTTGCCTGGTGGTGCTCGATCTCATGCTTCCCGATGGCTCGGGTTTTGACTTTCTCAAGGCCATCAGAGGGTTCTGCCAGGCTCCACTGATAATCCTCACCGCCAAGGACGCCGAGCAGGACAAGATCCTGGGTCTCGAACTGGGCGCCGACGACTACATGGTCAAACCCTTCAGTCCGGGGGAACTGGTGGCCCGGGCCCGGGCGGTGCAGCGACGCACGGCGGCGCAGGAAGACCTGAGCGGCGTATCCCAGGACCTTGGCGGACTCGAACTGGTTCCGGCCGAGCGCGTCGTGCGCGTCGAGGGGGAGGCGGTGGATCTCACCCCCAAGGAGTTCGACCTGCTGCACTATCTACTGGTCAATAGGGGCATAGCCCTCACCCGCGAGCGGCTCCTCGAACAAGTCTGGGGATACAGCTCGTACGGCGACGCCCGCACGGTAGACGTTCACATCGGCCAGTTGCGCAAGAAGCTGGGTACTTGGAGCCAGGCCATACAGACAGTCTGGGGGCTTGGCTACAAGATCGACCCAGGGACCGACCGATGAAGTCCGGTCCGTCCATACGGAGGCGGCTGGTCCTTGCTCTAGCGGCGGTGTCTCTGTTCACCGCTTCTGGTGGTGGGCGTGGTGTTCTACCTCTTTCTTGGCGGCTATGTCATCGAACGTCAGCGGGATCTGCTCCTGGACCAAGCCGTGGAGGTCGCCGACCAAGTACAGGGAGTCACCGAGTCGCTGCCGGTGATGACCGGCGGCATGCACGGTAGGGGCATGCTAACCGGGCTCCTTCGGGCCGACCTGCGGGTGCTCCCGGCCGGCTCGGGCATCGTGGTCTTCTCGGGTAAGACGGTGGTGGCCAAAGTGGGCGTCGTCCCGCAGAGGCCCGTCTCGCTCGAGAACCTGCGCGCCCAGGCCCAGAGAGTGGCCGATCCTGGACCGGCGAGCACCATGGTCGGCATCGATTTCGGTGAGAACAAGAGGGAAGTCGTCGCGATAGTGGCGGCGGCGCCCTTTGAGGGCGAGGATTCGACCTCAGGTCTGGCAGTGGTCACACTGGCCAGGTCTGACGCCTTCGACTATCGTTCCGGCATACTCCGGACCCTACTGATCTCTGGGGGCATAGCGGTCGCTATTGCCGTCATGATCGGGTGGATTCTGGGCGCCTGGATGACACGGCCACTGCGACGTCTGTCCGAGGCCGCGCGCGGCATGGCGGGCGGGCTCTATCAGCAGCCTGTCACGGGGTCGTATCCGGGCGAGTTCCAGGAGTTGGCGGATGACCTAGAATCGATGCGTCAGGAGGTCCGGCGCAGCGAGGACTCTCTGCGGGGCTTCGTCTCGTCGGCCGCCCACGAGTTGCGCACGCCCCTGACTTCTATCCAGGGCTTCTCGCAAGCACTTCTCGATGGCACCGCGGCCACCGACGAAGAGAGGTCTCGCTCAGCGGCGGCCATCTACCGAGAGTCCACCCGTCTCAGGCGGCTGGTGGACACGTTACTCACACTATCGCGGTATGACTCGCACGAGTTTCGGCCGAATCTCACGGCGGTCTCCTTGGAGCAACTGGTGCGCGAAGAAGCCGACCGCCTGCTCCAGACAGGCATGGTAGAACCTGGCCGCATAGTGATACAGGTGGAGGGAGATGCGAGCACCGTCACCGACGGCGACATGTTGCGGCAGGTGGTCGCCAACCTGCTGAGCAATGCAGTGCAGTATGGCGAAGGGGGTCCGGTGGAGGTCAGCCTGCGCGCTGAGCAGGGACGGCTTCTGCTCGAGGTCGCCAACGGGGGGCAGCCTCTGGGGCCCGAGGATAAGGCTCATCTGTTCGCCCGCTTCTATCGCGGCCGGGTGGGCAGGCACACCGAGGGCTTCGGTCTTGGATTGGCGGTCGTGTGGGAGATATGTGAACTGCTGGGAGGCAAGGTCGAAGTGGTCGAGGGCGACCGCTTGACGCGCTTCCGCGTCACTATCCCGAAGGGCGGAAACAAAACGGCGTGTGCTACCATACGACGCTGACGCTTAGGCGATCAATCACGAGGTCCGTGTGCGCATAGTCTTCATCGAGCCTGCCGCCCCCGGGTTCCACGTATACAGCTTCATTAAGCAACTCCGGCTTGGCCTTCCTTTGCTGGCGGCCATGATGAGCGAGCGCGGACACGAGACCCGTGTCTACGCCGAAAGCCTGAGCGAAGTCGACTGGGACTACGTTCTCTCCGCCGATCTTGTAGGGGTCTCAGCGACCACCTCCACAGCCGTACGCGCCTATCGCTACGCGCAGCGGGCCAGGGATGCGGGCATTCCCGTGGTCATGGGCGGGCCGCATGTGAGCTTCTTGGCCGACGAAGCACTGGACTTCTGTGACTACGTGGTCCGCCAGGAGGGCGAGGAGTGCCTGATCGAGCTGGTTGACTACCTGCAGGGTAGGGGCGAGCTCAAGGATATCCTGGGCCTCAGCTACCGCGACGCCGATGGCGACGTGGTCCACAACCCCCAACGTCCGTGGCTGGGGGATTTCACCAAGCTGCCCTGGCCCGACATGGGTCTGGTGGTGGGGGGCGAGGCCATCGCTCCGGAGCCGATACTCGCTTCGCGTGGGTGCCCGTTCGACTGCGAGTTCTGCTCGGTGGTGATGATGTTCGGGCGCCACGTGCGCATGGTGGAGCCCGAAGAGGTGGTCCGGCACCTCAAAGAGCGCGAAGCCACCAGGGTTTTCTTCTATGACGACAACTTCTTCATCAGCAAGCGTCGGGGCAAAGAGCTGCTCAGGCAGATGATCGATGCTGAGTCTGGGCCTGGAGTTCTACGCTCAGATACGCATCGACTCGATCTGCAAGAACGGGCGGGTCGACGAGGAGTTGCTCGATCTGATGTGGAGGGCGGGCTGCCGCATCGTCTACTTGGGGCTGGAGTCTGCCGACCCGGCCACCCTCGCCGAGTACCACAAGGAGTCCACCGTGGAGGACATGGCCGGGGGCCTGGAGGCTCTTCATCGCACCGGCATCAAGACGCACGGCATGTTCGTCTTCGGTGCCGACTCCGACACCCTCGAGTCTCTGGCCACGACTGCCGACTTCGCCATAGACTACGGGCTCAATAGCGCTCAGTTCCTGGCCCTTACCCCCTTGCCCGGTACCCGGCAGACGGCGCAGCTCGAGGCCGAGGGCCGCATCTTCACCAAGAACTGGAGTCTCTACGACGGGCACCACGTGGTGTTCTGGCCCAAGAACATGACCCCGTACGAACTGCAGTGGGCCGTCCTGAGGGCGCAAAGGCGCTTCTACACGGTGCGCAAGATGGTCGTGCCGACCCACAAGACGCCGGTGTTCCGCAAGCACCAGATCCAGGGGTATCTCATGACGCGGGCCTGGGAACACGTGCGAGAGAACCGCGATTTCTTGCGGGAACTCAAACAGTTCTCGAAGACTCACCACCCCCCTGTCTTTCCGGACAGCGGGTTTCTGGAACCCAAACAGGAGGCCGGCGGCCGCTAGCGACATGCCGACCTCTCGGGGTGCTGCGCGGAGGATTTCTCGCAGTATCTGCGAAAGCATGAGAGAACGAGAGTGACGCATCCGGCCTCACGCAGTAGGGGGACGTATTACTTGGCCAAAGTCGTGGCCTTTGCTAATCAGAAGGGCGGGGTGGCCAAAACCACCACTACGCTCAACTTGGGAGTCGCGGTCAAGGAGCTCGGCCGCCGCGTGCTCGTGGTCGATCTTGATCCACAGGGCAACCTGACCATGAGCTTGGGGTTGGACCCAGACTCGGTCCGGCCCAGCATGTATGACGTCCTGGCAAGTGGGGTCAACATAGAGGAGACCATCGCACACAGGGAGGTCGATATCGCCGTGGCGAGCATCGACCTGGCAGCGGTCGAGATAGCCTTGAGCTCGTTGATAGGCAGGGAGAGAGCACTGGCCAAAGTCCTTCTATCAGGTCACAGACAGCTATGACTACATCTTCATCGATACTCCCCCATCGCTGGGGCTGCTCACTGTGAATGCGTTCACGGCGGCGAATGCCGTCGTTGTCCCGGTTCAGTGCGAGTACCTGTCGTTGAGAGGTCTGGAGCAATTGACGCGCACTCTGGACCTGGTGCGCGAGAACCTCAACCCCTCGGTGCGTATCGCGGCCATAGTGCCCACCATGTACGATCCGCGCCTCTCCCACGACCGAGAAGCGGTGGAGATCCTTCGCCAGAGCTTTGGCGAGTTGGTGTGCAAGACTACTATCCCCAAGACCATCAAGTTCGCCGAAGCCCCGGTGAAAGGTCAATCGGTGCTTAAATATGCGCCGGACAGTCAAGCTGCCGAGTCATATCGTCAGCTTGCGAGAGAGGTGCTCGATGGAAGAAAAATCTAGCATCAAGGACAGCGCTCTTCGAAATCTGTTCAGTGTCACCGACGGAAGTGCACCTAAACGCCAAGAGGGCGGTTTGAGAGAGACAGACGACCAAGCGTTTCTAGGGCAGGAAGCGTTGCAGCGCGTGCGTGCCGGCTACGAACAGGCGGAAGGCGGGGCCCCGCGTGTCGACGAGGGCAGACGCACGCTCATCCAGCCCTCCAAAAGTCCCTTCGCGGTCATCCGTGTAGTCGGCGTAGGTGGTGCGGGCCTCAACGCGGTCAACCGCATGATCGAGACCGGAGTCCAGGGTGTGGAGTTCATCGCCATCAACACTGATGCGCAGGCGCTGGCCATGTGTGAGGCCGAACACAAGCTGCGTATCGGCGGCGAGTTGACCAAGGGGCTGGGGGGAGGCAACGATCCCAAAGTGGGTCGCGACTCTGCCATGGCCGCCTACGAAGAGATCAAGTTGCTGCTCAAAGGCAGCGACATGGTCTTCATAACCGCTGGAGAGGGGGGCGGCACCGGTACGGGGGCGGCGCCCGTGGTTGCGGAGATATCGCGCGCGATGGGGGCCCTGACCATAGGTGTGGTCACCTTTCCGTTCTCGTTTGAGGGCAGGCGACGCGGCATGCAGGCGCTGGAGGGGGTCCGTGCCCTCAGGCAGAGGGCCGATACCGTGATCGTGGTGCCGAATCAGAAGCTTCTCGAGGTGTCCGAAAAGGGAACCTCTATGGTCGACGCTCTGCGATTGGCCGACGACGTTCTGCGTCAAGGCGTGCAGGGTGTATGCGACTTGGTGACCGTGCCCGGACTGATCAACCTGGACCTCGCCGATGTACGTACCGTCATGATGGGAGCCGGTACCGCCCACATGGGCATCGGCCGGTCGCGCGGAGAACAGCGCGCACTCAGGGCGGCCGAGATGGCCCTTAAGTCTTCGCTCCTGGACACTACTATCCAGGGCGCCAGGGGCATCCTTCTCAACATCAGCGGCGGCAAGGACCTCACGCTTCACGAGATCAACGAAGTTGCCGAGGCGGTGGCCGCGGCGGCGGAACCCGATGCCACCCTCATATTCGGCGCGGTGGTCAACGAGGCGCTCAACGACAATCTGTGTGTCACGCTGGTGGCCGCCGGCTTTGACTCCACCAGCGAGCGGACGCTCACCGACCAGGTAGAGGGCAAGATCAAGCGCCCCCAACCGGCCGGACCCAAGGAGCCAGAGGGGCGTCCGTTCGAACCGCGGGTGCGCGAGTTCACGCCTCGGGGCGGCGAGTCGCGCTCCGGCGAATCCAAGTATTCCGATACCCGGTCAAGCGAGCGTCGCAGTGGGCCCTCCGATCTCGGCAGCAGCACCTCGGGCTGGGAAAAGCCGAAGGAGCCCCGCGTCACGCCCAGAAGAGGCGGCGGGGACGATGACGACTTGGATGTGCCTTCTTTTCTAAGGTAGCCAGGCGCGCAGGTCGCGCTCGAAGTCCAGGTTGGTATCTTCAGCCAGCCCCAGTCGGCGGTAGAATGCGTGAGCAGCGAGGTTCCAGTACTCAGCCAACAGGAAGAGCCGCGTACAGCCTCTCTCTTGCGCGACGCGCGAAGCCGTGTCGATCAGTGCTCTCCCGACGCCGCGGTCTCGAGCGTCGCGGGTGACAACCAGGTCTTGGACCTCACAGGCAGGGGCCGCGGACCAAGTGCTCATGGAGAAGAGGAGCGCGCACATGCCCAACAAGCGTCCTTGTTCTTCAGCCACCAAGAAGGTGTGGTGCTCAGAGTCGAGTATGGTCGCGACGCAGGCCGAGAGTTCGGCGGGGGCCGGGGGCGTCACGTCGTGGTGCTCCATGATCTCGCGCAGGAGCGCGACGATCTGGGGGAGGTCAGAGCGGACGGCGCAGCGGTAGAGGACCATGGAGGTGAGGTTAGCAGATGGACCTTGAACTGCTCTACTTGAACGGCACCGTAATGCCTCTCTCTGAGGGGAGTATCCACGTCGAAGACCGGGGCTTCCAGCTTGGGGACGGTGTCTACGAGGTGGTCAAGGTCATGAACGGCCGTGCCATCTGGCTTCAGGAGCATCTGGAGCGACTGGAGGGCTCGCTTCTGGCCATAAGGATGTCCGGGGCTCTTCAGGGCCATCGGCTGGAGCGGGTCATACCGGAGTTGGTAGAACAATCTGGCGTGACGAGCGGATTCGTCTATCTGCAGGTGACCAGAGGTGTCGAACCTCGAGACTTCATGATCCCCGAGCATGCCGAACCGACCGTGCTTGCGTACGCGCGGGCCCTGCCCGGCGTCACGCCCGAGAGGATCATGGCGGGCGAGATACTTCACCCCGTGGCCGACGAGCGCTGGGCCCACTGCGATATCAAGGCCATAGACTTGTTGGCCGCGGTGCTGGCCAAGGACGAGGCGCATCGCGCCGGCGCGCATGAGGCGCTCTTTGTGGCAGATGACGGCACGGTGCGCGAGGGTGGCTCCTCCAACGTTTTCAGTTTCTCAGATGGCAGATTGCGCACCCACCCTGCCGACAGGCACATCTTGAATGGCATCACCAGACGGCATGTGCTCGAGGTGGCCCGCGCGATCGGTCAAGAGGTGGAGGAGAGCTCCTTCGGGCTGCCGGACATCACCTCGAGGGCGCCCTCCGACTGTGAAGTGTTCATAGCCTCGACCCTCAAGGACATCATGCCGGTCGTCAAAGTGGGAGGCCATGTGGTCGGCGATGGCCGGCCGGGGCGGGCGACTCTGGCGTTGGTCGATCAGTTCAGGCGGTACCAGGCAGAGGCGGCCGGGCTGGAGCCTCCAGGCGCATGTTCTTGACGGCCTCGATCTCGGTCCGGCCGGGGCCGTGACCGTCAGAACCAGGTACCTCCAGTACGAAGGGCACGTGGGCGAACGCCGGGTGTCTGACTACCCGGGCCAGCGCTATGTAGCCAAGCTCGCCCGCTCCGGGGTTGGCGTGGCGGTCGTGCCTGGAGGCGAACAGGGACGCTGAATCGTTGAGGTGGACCAGCTTGACGCGCTGCAACAGGTCGCGACGTGCGAACTCACCCATCAATGCGGCCAGCCCCTGCTCGTCGTGGACCGGCCACCCGGCGGCGAACATGTGGGCCGTATCGAGACAAAGGCCGTACTGTGGCCTGGCATCGTCCTCTCGCGAGTCCGTTAGCAGGCCCAGGAGCGAGTCCAACTCGTCCAAGGTGCCGCCCACAGTGGCTCCCGATCCAGCAGAGGTCTCCAATAGCAGCGGGGGCACCACGGGGACTTCACGCGCGTCGGCCGTGAGCAGGCCGGCGATGTAACTCCCGGCCTCGGCTCGAGCGGCGCTGAGGGTGCGCGCGACCAAGGGCGCGGCTGCGGCGAACCCTTCGCCTCTGTGCGAGCCCAGGTGGGTCACCACGCCGTCGGCCCCGGCCAAGGCTGCCGTTACCAAGGCGTGGGTGAGGGCAAGGGTGGAGCGGGCGCGCAGCGTTTCATCGGGCGACGCCGGGTTTATGAGATAGACGGCGTGTATGAAGAGCGGAAGCTGACGTACGCGGAGGGCGGCGGCAAACTCCGTCAACGCCAAGGGATCCGGCGCGGTTGTGGGCCAGATGCGCGGGTTGGAGCCGAACACCTGTACCACTTGAGCGCCCACGGCTGAGGCGCGGTCAGGCACCTGGCTCCAGCCTCCTGCCGAGGAGAGCTGAGCGCCTATGAGTGGCAAGAGTCGCGAAGTCTGTTCGGTGGTATTGGTTGTCATGTAGGGTCTTCTCGCTAGGCCGTGCCTTCTTGGTGTCGGCCTCAGCATATAGAATCAACGTAGGCTTTGCCCACAAGGGTGTGCCGAAAGGAGTCTGAGTGCGAAGACAGTGTCTGGCGGTGTGGGCTCTGGAGCCCTACCTGGGGGGCTCGCACAAGGCCTTTCTGGAGGGAATGGCCGAGCACTCCGCGCATGACCTGTCGCTGTTCGCTCTGCCGGGACGCAACTGGAAGTGGCGCATGCACGGCGGGGCGCTCTCTTTGGCCAGGCAAGCCATGCAGCGACACCTAGAGACCGGCCGGGCGCCCGACCTGTTCTTTGCGTCAGATATGCTCGATCTGCCGGTGTTTCTGGCCGCCGTTCATCCGGTGATGGGCCACGTGCCCACCTTGGTCTACTTTCACGAGAACCAACTCACCTATCCGCTGCCGGCGGGAGTAGAGCGAGATCTGGGTTACGGCTTCAAGAACGTGACCTCGGCTGCTGTGGCAGACGCGGTGGTCTTCAATAGCGAGTTCCATCGTCGGGAATTCCTGCGGGCGGTCGAGGATGTCTTGGATGAGATGCCTGACGAGGTGCCGCGGTGGATGGTAGACGAGATCGCGCAGCGCTCGACCGTCATCCCCGTGGGGTGTGACTTGCGCCGATTCCATAGACACAGGGCGCAAGGCATTCACGACCGTGAGTCTGGACGCTGGGGCGACATCAAGCGGGGACCCTTGCTTCTCTGGAATCAGCGGTGGGAGTACGACAAGGCCCCAGGCGACCTGTTCGCGGCTCTGTATGCGCTGAAAGAGGCAGGCGTGCCGTTCCGCCTTGCCCTGGCCGGTCCCAATCAGGGGACGCCGACGGCGGAGTTCTTGCGCGCCAAGGAGGCACTTGCTGAGCACATCGTGCAGTGGGGCCGGGTGGATGGACTCGCCGACTACGCGTCACTGCTTTGGGCGGCCGACGTGGTGGTATCCACAGCCATCCATGAGTTCTTCGGGGTCGCGGTCGTGGAGGCGGTGTATTGTGGTTGTCGCCCAGTGCTGCCCAGGCGGCTGTCGTATCCTGAGATCATCCCAGCGGAGGTACACGGTGATGTGCTCTACGACCCGGGGGAACTGGTGACCGCGCTCGATCGAGCGCTTGCGCGGCCGGACGAATGGTCTGACGACTGGCAGCGCACCTGGGTAGCGCGGTTCGACTGGGGCGTCGTCGGGCATCGACAGGATGCCGAGATCACGCGGTGTTGGGAGTCGAACCTCGGCGCCGCTTGGTGGCAGAAGAGAAGTCAGCTTACGGAGGCAGTGAAGTGACTGAGAGGCTTTCCATCGATATCGGACGATGCCAGCGATGCGCGGGCGACACGGGCATCCTCGAGCCGGGGTTGCTCTCGGACTTCGAGCCGCGCTTGGAGAGCGCCCGCCAAGCTGTGCTCGCCAAGGCGGGAACGGGCATGCTGGGTTGGACCGACCTCCCCGGGAAAGACCCCTCCCGCTATCTGGACTTCGCCTCGGCGCGGGCAGGCCGGTACGACCATCTGCTGGTGATCGGCATAGGGGGGTCGGCGCTGGGCACCATAGCCCTCTCCACGGCGCTGCTTCCCTTTCGCTGGAACGAGCTTGATGGCACCGCGCGGCGGGGCCGACCGCGTCTGTATGTGCTGGACAATGTGGATCCCGACGAGACTGCGGAGTTGCTCGCCAGGCTAGACCTGAGAAGGACACTGGTGAACGTCATCTCCAAGTCGGGCACCACTGCCGAGACTATGGCCGAGCTACCTGGTGGTGCGTGAGCGCCTGGAAGCGGCGGTGGGCGCCGAGGCCCTCAAGGACCATCTGGTCTTCACCACCGACGAGGGCTCGGGCACTCTGCGCGCCTTGGGCGAGACCATGGAAGTGCCCATGTTCGACCTGCCCGACGGGGTGGGAGGACGCTTCTCGGTGCTCTCGGCGGTGGGGCTGGTGCCGGCGGCGCTGGTGGGCATGGACGTGCGCGCTCTGCTGGCCGGTGCCCGTGACATGGCGCAGCTTGTGGTGCGAGACCAAGGCTTGGGACAACCCTGCCTGCCTCTATGCTGGCGTTCACTACATCGAAGACTCGGTGTTCAGTCGCCGCATCAGTGTGATGATGCCCTACTCGGCGCGGCTGCGCGACGTATCCGACTGGTACCGCCAACTGTGGGCGGAGAGCCTGGGCAAGGCTGTCGACAGGCAGGGCAAGCACGTGTCGGTGGGACCGCTACCGGTCAAGGCTTTGGGGGTGACCGACCAGCACTCCCAATTGCAGCTGTACGCCGAAGGCCCGGACGATAAGGTGATCACCTTCCTGGGCGTGGGAGAGTTCGCAGAGACGGTCAAGATACCGGAGCCGGGCACCTGCTCAGACGCGGAGTCTAATGCGCTTGCATATCTAGGCGGCCACACCTTGGCCGAGCTCATGTGGGCCGAGCAGAAGGCCACCGCCTGGGCGCTCGCCGAGAAGGGTCGTCCATCTCTCACAATCACAGTGCCCCGGGTCGATGCGTTCCAGGTTGGCGCTTTGCTCTACATGTTCCAGATGGCCACCGCCGTCGCCGGAGAGCTGTACGATGTCGACGCCTTCGACCAACCGGGTGTGGAACTCAGCAAGAAGGCCACCTACGCGCTCATGGGGCGCCCAGGGTATGAGGCGCTGGCGGGAGATATCCGCTAGGAGGATTCAAGGGAGATCTGTTGCATCACCTGAATTGAAGAAGCGATACCTCAATATCACCAACACTGTCTTGCCGGGCGGTAAGCGACTGTTCGTGACTCTGCCAGAGACGGTGGGCTTCGAGCGGATGCGGAGCGAGCTAGAAGCTCTTCCCGATTGCAGGGTGCTTGAGTATCTGACGGACGGGGTGACCGAGGTGTGGATAGACTTCGAGTACAAAGGCCACAGTTTCACCGTCAACAACCAGCTCGGGGAGTACTGGTTCTTTGCCGAAGATGCTCACTGTCCTGAGGTGGTACTGCTTGAGGTCGCAGAGTACTGCGCACAGAAGCTAGGAAAGATCTTTCGCAGAAGATGAAGCTTCAAAGCTCGACCATTGGCCCGGCCTAGCCCATGGATGCGACCGTCCCTGAGTTGCTGGGCTGTTTCGACGCCGCGGTGCAAGAGCATCTCGGCCCATTTATGGCCGACCTGGGAGCCAAGCACTCCGTCGGGCTGTCGAACTTCGACGGCCGGCGCGGGCCCCCGTCGCTGTCGAGTATTGGCAGCGAGGTGGTCACCCCGTTCTTCTGGTGGATAAACCGCTTCAGCCTGAAGGGTTGCACGGTCGAGCTGTGCTACGGGGATAGGGAGTTCGCGCTGGAGCTCTCTGTTGTACTACAAGGGTGTGAAGGGCGAATTCCACCCCGAGCTGCTGTTGGCGGCCGCGCAGGCTCCGTCTGAGAAGAGCGTGAATGCGCGCATGTTCGTGATGTCACTCGACCACATGGAGCGGGTCGTCGCCGAGGAGGCGGCTTTGCTGAAGAACCATTGGCCCTTGCTCTGTGCCCCCGGACCGGAGGTGATCGACAGGTACCTTCTCCAGTTGGGCCAAGAGAGGATCTTCGATCTGGAGGCACAGCGTCTGAGCGGACGCAGGCGGGCGAGCATCGAGGCCTCGTCGGCCTTCCACGCCGGGGAGTTCGCCCAGGCGGTGAGGCTGCTGCGACCCTACGCCACAGACTCTGACCTGCCGCGCTCGACCGTGATGCTGCTGAAGATGGCAGAGGCGAGAAGGGTGCCCTACGCAAGAAGAAGGGGCGGAGAGCGCTAGGAATCCGGGCAACACTGGTCGTAGCGTTTTTGAAGCCCTTGCGGCCGAACGTTTGTTCGGATATGCTGTGTCATGCAAGTTCGAACAGGGCAACGTCCCGCCCCGGGCGACGCACCGCGTCATAGCCCACCTGGACTTCGACGCCTTTTTCGCCGCGGTCGAGGAGAACCGGGACCCCTCGCTGCGGGGCAAGCCGGTCATCGTGGGTGGCGGCGAGCGGGGGGTAGTGTCCACTGCCAACTACGTGGCCCGGCGGTACGGAGTGCACTCGGCCATGCCGCTTCGCACGGCCAAGCGTCTCTGCCCGCACGGGGTGTATCTCATAGGCCATCACAAGCTCTACTACGAATACTCCAAGCGGCTGATGGCCATTCTTGATCAGTACTCACCTCTGGTGGAGCGCATGAGTCTGGATGAAGCCTACGTGGACCTTACAGGCACCGAGCAGCTCTTCGGCCCACCCGTGGAGACGGCGCGGCTCATGCAGGGGCGGGTGGCGGAGGAGCTCAAGCTGAGTATCTCGGTGGGGGTCGCCAGCAACAAGCTTCTGGCGAAGGTGGCGTCTGACTTCCAGAAGCCTGGGGGCTTCACCGTAGTCCCGGTCGGAGGGGGGGCGGAGTTCCTCGCCCCTCTGCCGGTGGAGAAACTGCCGGGGGTGGGACCGGCTCTTCTGGCCCAACTTCATGATCGCGGGGTGGTCACCGTGGGTGATCTGGCCCAGGTGCCCGAGCACCTGCTGCGTCTCAGCTTCGGAGAGTGGGGCGAGGAGCTCTATCATCGGGCGCGGGGGGAGGATCTTCGACGGGTGAGTCCGCGCGAGGAGGTGAAGTCGATCTCTCGGGAGCATACCTTCGAGGAGGATGTCAGCGACACCGGGTTGCTGGAGTCGACGCTCATCGCGCTCACCGAGGACGTTTGCCGCCGCCTGAGGGCCGCGCGGCTGGAGGCGCGCACCGTCACCGTCAAGATCCGATACTCCGACTTCGTCACCCACACCTGCTCTCACACCTTGTCCCGCCCCTTGGACGTGGACGAGGTGCTTTTCAAGGAGGTGCTGGCCCTGTTCAGGGACGGGCGCAGGAGGCGCTACCGACTCAGGCTGGTAGGGGTGGGGGTGAGCAACCTGGTGCCGCGGGCCTGGCAGGACGATCTCTTCGACCAGGAATTGCCTCTACTTCGCGAGCTTGACCTCAAGCTGGACGTGATACGTCAGAAGTACGGTAACGACGCGGTACAGCGGGGAGCCGCCGCCTCCCTCGGCGTGCGCGGAGAGCGGGAGCGGTCCTAGTCGGCTCTCTCGAACAGGCGCACTTCGGAGATCGAGGTGTCCTCGTCGTTCTCTCCCGGGTAGACCGAT
Organism: uncultured Actinomycetes bacterium; assembly: GCA_963747275.1. GTDB lineage: Bacteria > Actinomycetota > Thermoleophilia > RBG-16-64-13 > RBG-16-64-13 > RBG-16-64-13. Next base: position 420,057 of record CAVVEI010000013.1, on the reverse strand, counting down.
ACGATTACCAGTTTGACCCACTGGATGGCTTCGCCGGCCGGGAGGATGTACTGGAGCTCCTGGACGTCGCGCAGCTCGACGAGTTGGGTGGCTCCGCTCGAATACTCGATCTTTACCAGTCGCACGCGGGGTCTGTTACTAAAACGCGCGGTGTCCTTCTGGTAGCCGTTGGCGACCTCGATGCGGGACAGCAGGGTGGGTTGTGAGAACTCGATGCGCACCCACTCGCCCAAGCCATGGCCCTTGGCGCCCTCGATCCAGGCCGTGGTCAAGTCGCCGTCCACCAGGTTGGTGGCTTGAAAGCTAGCCGTGGGTGTTCCCTTGAGCGCCGATGAAGACACCATAGCCTTGGGTCTGACCAGCAGTGGGGGCTCCGTAGTGGTAGTAGTAGCGGCCGTCTCCGCCCCGGGGACGGTGACGGGCGCACCCGCGCCATCGGTCTTGACAGTGGTGGAGGAGGATTCGGTGGAGAGACTGGCTGGTATGCCCTCTTGCTCGGCGTAGGGGACGATGTCGACGCTCTTGTCCAAGGAACGGGCCACTGTGGTGTAGAGAACGAAGGCCACGATGAGCAGGCCCAGCATCAGCGCGGCGCCCAGAGCGAGGCTGGTACTGTTGAATCGTGGCGCGGGGTTGAGGTGCGTCGGGCCGGGCAAGGCCGCTCCGCAGCGGCTGCAGAACACAGCCCTTGGCTCGTTCAAAGCCCCGCATTCGCTACACCTGACAAACCTGTGGTCGGTCATCTGCCATAGCCCCCGTTCAGCCAAAAAAAGGTGCTCGCCCGCTGTCCTCACCATTATGGTATCAGGGGGAGGCCGTTCTCCAGGCCTTTGGTAGAATCTTCACGTGAAGAAGCCCACGAGTCCAAGTGGAGAGTGATCGATGCCTGATGTCGATGGCCTGAAGGAATCCGACAACTACCACCTGGATATCCCGCAGAAGAACCAGGCCTTCTACCTCAAAGGCTCGGGGGCGCTTGACTGGGGTATGCAGAACCGGCTTGCTCGTATCTTCAGGCCGGAGTCGGGACGTACGGTCATGTTGGCGATCGATCATGGCTACTTCCAGGGTCCGACACCAGGGCTCGAACGCGTAGACGTGAGCATCGTACCCTTGGCGCCCTATGCCGACGCTCTCATGCTCACCCGCGGGGTGCTTCGCAGCGTCGTGCCCTCGGTGTACGGCAAGGGAGTGGTGCTGCGGGCCAGTGGCGGCCCCAGTGTTCTCAAGGAGCTATCCAACGAGCAGATAGCCCTCGACATGGAGGACGCGCTGCGGCTCAATGCGGCCGCCGTGGCTGTGCAGGTGTTCGTGGGTGGCGAGGGTGAGACCCAGTCCATTCAGAATCTCACCCGCTTGGTGGACGCCGGCAACAGGCACGGCGTGCCTGTGCTGGGGGTGACCGCGGTGGGCAAAGAGATGTCGCGCAGTCCTCGCTATTTCAGGCTGGCCTGCCGTATGGCGGCGGAGCTGGGGGCACACTTCGTCAAGACCTACTACGTCGAAGACGGTTTCGACACCATCACCGCCTCGTGCCCGGTGCCCATAGTCATGGCGGGCGGCAAGAAGCTGCCCGAACTGGATGCTCTCACCATGGCCTACAAAGCGGTAAGCGAGGGCGCGTCCGGCGTTGACATGGGCCGCAACATCTTCCAGTCTGACGCACCGCTGGCCATGATCCAGGCGGTGAACAAGGTCGTTCATGAGCTCGTGAAGCCCGCCGAGGCGTTCGAGCTGTTCCAGACCCTGAAGCACGAGACGAAGTAGGCCGCAGGTGGGCACCACCCTTGCAAGGCTGCGACTGCTATGTCCCACGCTGAGCGTGGGCGTTCTCTCCGCCGACCTCCTGGACCTTGGCTCAGAGCTCGAGCGACTTGAGAGGCTGGGCGTGGGCATGATCCACGTGGACGTCATGGACGGCTGCTTCTGCCCGCGCATCACGGTGGGCGACGTCTACGTGCAGGGGCTCAAGACCCCGATGCTCAAAGACGCTCACCTGATGGTGCGAGAGCCGCTGGGCCAATTGGCACACTACGTCGAAGCGGGCGCCGACATCATCACGGTACACGTGGAGGCGGCCGTGCACATACACCGGGTGCTACAGCGCTTGGGTACTATGGAACACGTGGCCGGTCCTGAGCGGGGCATCGTGCGCGGGCTGGCGCTGAACCCCGGCACGCCGCTGGAGTGGCTGACCGCGCCGCTGCTTGAAGAGGTGGAGATGATCTCGCTCCTGGCCGTGGACCCGGGGTGGAGTGGGCAGAGGTTAGCCCCCGCCACTCTCTACCGCATCACGAAAGTCAAGGAGCGCATCGCGGCCTCGGGTAAGGACATCCTGCTGTGTGTGGACGGAGGCATCACTCGACAGAACATCGCTGAAGTCGCCGCGGCCGGCGCGGACGTCGTCGCGGCCGGCAGTGCAGTCTTCGCGGGCGGAGCGGTGGAGGACAATCTACGTCACATGCTTGAAGCGGTGCGCGGCCGCGCCGCCGGCTAGGCCGGCGCGGCGCGAGGAAAGGCTGGGCGGGGGATGCGCTCGAGGTGGTCAGACAAGGAGGCCGCGGCTGCGGTAGCGCGGTACGGAGCCGATTGGGGAGAACCTCTCGCTCTGCGCACCTACTCCGCGCGCCTGCTGGGGTCTGAGTCTGCCCTGGTGTTGCATGGTGGGGGCAACACTTCGGTCAAGGCCCTCTGGATAAACGTTTTCGGCGAAGAGGTGAAGGCCCTGTTCGTGAAGGCCTCGGGGGCCGACATGGCCACCATCGCTCCGTCGGGCCATGTGGGGCTCGATCTGGAGTTCCTCCTGCGCATGCGCGAACTGCCCTACGTAGACGACTCGCTCATGGTGGAGCTTCTGCGGACTCACCTGCTTCACGCCGACAGCCCCACGCCATCCGTCGAGGCGCTTGTGCATGCCTTCCTGCCCGCGAGTTATGTGGACCACACCCATGCCGACGCCATCCTGGCCTTGACCAACCGTAGCGACGGGGAGAAGGTCGCCGTGGAGGCCTTGGGGGACGAGGTCGCCGTGCTGCCGTACTTGACTCCCGGCTTCAAGCTGGCCCTGGCGACGGATCTGGCCCTCAAGGTGCACCCCAAGGTGCGCGGCCTGGTGCTTTCGCATCACGGGCTCATAACCTGGGGAGAGAGCGCCGAGGAATCATACGAGATGATGATCGACCTGGTCTCTCACGCTGAGAGCTACCTGGCCAAGCGAAAGAGCACCCATGTGGTGACCGCTGCGCCGGCCACCGTGGCAACGTCGCCCGACCTGCACCTTGCTCGTACGGCCGCTATTCTGCGCGGTATTCTGGCCGAGCCTGCGGGGCAGAGTGACCACCATCACAGTCAGGTGGTGTTACAGACGTTGGACAGCCCCGAAGTGCTCGCCGCGCTGTCGTTTCCTGCGGCGCGTGAGGCTCTTGTCACCCCGGTCCTCACCACCGATCACCTCATCCGCACCAAGGCCCTGCCGCTGTGGGTAGAAGGCTTGGACCACAGCGACGAGGCCAAGTCGCGAGCAGTTCTGGCCGCCGCGGTGCAGGAGTACTGCGAAGACTACCGCGGGTACCTATCGCGTTTTGCCCACGCGATGCCGGCCGGGGTCGCGCCGTTCGATCCCAAGCCTCGGGTCATCATGATTCCGGGCCTGGGGGTGTTCTGCTCCGGGCCGGACGTGCGTGAAGCGCAGATAGTGCGCGACGTGACCGAGCATACCCTCAGCACCAAGATGGCCATGGCCGCCTCTGGCTCCATCTACCGAGGCCTGCCGGAGGCGGACCTGTTCGCCATGGAGTACCGCACGCTCCAGCATGCCAAGCTGGCGGGCGGAGACGTCGCGCCCTTGCGGGGGCGCATCGCCCTGGTGACAGGTGCTGCCGGGGCCATAGGCACCGGCATCTGCCAGGGGCTGCTCGGGGCCGGCTGTCTGGTGGCCGGATGCGATCTGCCGGGAGAGGCTCTTGAGACGCTCGTGCGTGAACTGGGCGCCGGCCTTCCGGGCAGGATCATCGGGGTGCCCATGGATGTCACCGATCAAGAGTCGGTCGCGGCCGCCTTTGCCGAGGTGGTGCGCACCTGGGGTGGGGTAGACCTGGTGGTACCCAATGCCGGAGTGGCCGCAGTGGCGACACTCGCCGACCTCAGCCTGGACGACTACCGCAGATTGGAGCGGGTGAACGTGGAGGGGACCCTGCTGGTGCTGGCAGAGACCGCGAGGTGGCTGAAGCGGCAGGCCACCGGGGGCGACATCGTGTTGGTGTCGACCAAGAACGTGTTCTGCCCGGGCGCCGGCTTCGGCGCCTACAGCTCCACCAAGGCGGCTGCCCACCAATTGGCCCGGGTCGCCAGCCTGGAGCTGGCCTCCGACGACGTGAGGGTCAACATGGTGGCACCGGACGCTGTGTTCTCGTGCGGTTCGCGGCGTTCGGGCCTCTGGACCGAGGTGGGGCCGGAGCGCATGAAGGCCCGCGGTCTAGATGAGGCGGGCCTCGAGGACTACTACAAGAACCGCAATCTGCTGAAGGCGCAGGTCACCGCGGCGCACGTGGCCAAGGCGGTCCTCTTCTTCGCTACCAGGCAGACGCCCACCACAGGGGCTACCATCCCGGTCGACGGGGGGTTGCCCGACTCCACCCCGCGCTAGGGGCGAAGGAGGAGAGATGGCTCGCAGTGCGGCACCCATAGACCTGCGGAGTGACACCGTGACCAAGCCCGGCGAGGGCATGCGCCGGGCCATGGCCGCGGCGCCCGTGGGCGACGACGTGTATCGCGAAGACCCCACCGTCGAGCGGCTGCAAGAGGTCGTCGCCAGCATATTGGGCAAGGAGGCAGCACTCTTCGTACCTTCGGGCACCATGAGCAACCAACTGTGTCTGCGGACGCTGACCCGTCCGGGCGACGAGGTGATAGCCCACGAGGACTCCCACATATTGCACTACGAGGCGGGGTCGGCGGCGGCCCTCTCGGGACTGCAGATCCGACCGCTGCCGGGAGAGGGCGGGGTCATGTCGGTGGGGGCGGTGGAGGCGGCCATAAGACCTGCCTCCGAGCACTTCGCCCGCACCGGGGCCTTGGAGATGGAAAACACTCACAATCGCTGTGGCGGCACCGTCTGGCCGATCAAAGCCATGCAGGCCGTGGCCGCGCTCGCGCATGCGCACGGCGCCGGGGTGCACCTGGACGGAGCCCGTCTTTGGAACGCCCACACAGCTACTGGAGTGTCGCTGAAGGCCTACGCGGCCACCGCCGACTCGGTCTCGGTCTGCTTCTCGAAGGGCTTGGGCGCACCTGTGGGTTCGGCACTGGCCGGCACGCGCGAGTTCGTGGAGGAGGCTCGCCATAACCGCAAGCGGTACGGCGGGGCCATGCGGCAGGCGGGCATCATCGCGGCCGGGGCGCTGTATGCGCTCGAACACAACTTGGACCGGCTGGTCGAAGATCATGAGAACGCCGCTCTCCTAGCGGGCATGCTGGCAGAGGTCCGTGGGCTGGAGGTCACCCACGCGGTGCAGACCAACATCCTTATCGTGGCTGTCAGCGGCCTTGGGGTGGGGGCCGACCGGGTGGTGACGGCTCTCAAAGAGCACGGCGTGCTCTGCGGCATGGCGGCCAGCGACCGGGTGAGGTTCGTCACACATCTGGACGTGAGCGCTGAAGAGGTGCGACGAGCCGGCGAGATCACCGTCCGTGTGCTCGGCGAGATGGCGAAGTCTGCCGCTCCTGGCGGGGCTAGAGGGGGCAAGAAGTGACTCGCGACGAAGCCCTGAGCCTGGTGAGGGCGAACGTATCAAGCGACAACCTGGTGAAGCATATGTTGGCCGCCGAGGCCATCATGGGTGCTTTGGCCGAGCGCCTGGGTGGCGACGTTGAGAAGTGGCGGCTCGCCGGCCTGCTGCACGATCTGGATGTCGAGGCGACGGCCGAGCAGATGCAGGTTCACGGGACGAGGACGGTGGAGATGTTGCGAGAAGCTGGGCTTGCGGACGAGGAGGTGCTGCAAGCCATCCTTGCTCACAACCCGGGCAACGGCTCGAAAGTGAGTTCTGCCATGGACCGGGCGCTCTTCGCCTGCGACTGTCTGACCGGCCTGGTCACGGCCGCCGCCCTCATCCGTCCTGAGAAGCAGTTGGAGTTGGTCAAGCTCTCGAGTCTGCAGAAGCGCTTCAAAGAGCCATCGTTCGCCAAGGGGGCGAGGCGTGAGGACATCATGAGCTGTGGTGAACTGGGCATGGAGTTGGAGGAGTTCCTCGAACTAGGACTCAAGGCGATGCAGGAGGTGTCGGATGAACTCGGACTCTAGCGACCTCACGACCCTGATGACCACCAACGACCCGGTGGAGGCCGAGATAGTCCTGGGCAAGCTGCGCAGCGCCGGCATAGTGGCGTACATAAAGCATGAGTCTGTTTCTACCGTCATCGGGGTAACGTTCGACGGTATCGGTAGGCAAGAAGTCATAGTGAGGGCAGACGAACTGGTGGAAGCCCAAGCCGCCCTAGAAGACGGCCCCGACGGGGCGCGGGAGTCTGAGGAGTGACGGCATCCAGCGTATTGGGAGTCGACGTAGGCGGGACGAAGGTCGCGGTGACTCCCGTCGATCGGACCGGGGCCATGCTGGCCGAGAGACTTGTCGAACCCAGCCATACCGCTTCGGCCGAAGACTTTCTCGCGGGCCTGGAGCAGACTCTCAGGCATGCGCTGGCTGAGTTCGAAGATTTTGCCCCCGCTGGTATAGGGGTGGCCTGTGCGGGCACCGTGGACGTGGCTCGCGGAGTCATGGTCAAGTCGCCCAACCTCCCCCTGGTCGAGACTCCCGTGGCGCTACCGCTCGCCGACACCCTGGGGATGCCCGTGGTGCTTGAGAACGACGCCAAGGCCGCCGTGTGGGGCGAGAGTGTGGCGGGCGCGGCAGTGGGCTTCGAGCACGTAGTCATGCTCACCCTGGGTACAGGGGTCGGCGGAGGTCTGTTGCTCGGTGGCCAGGTGTACCGCGGGGCTCACGGAGCGGCCGGAGAACTAGGGCACCTGGTGGTACAGCCAGGGGGTCTACCCTGTGGCTGTGGTGGCCAAGGCTGTCTGGAGATGTACGCCTCGGGACGCGCGCTGGCGCGCTACGCGGCCGGCCGCGTCGGCGACCCGCAGTCGGACCCAGAGGGCAAGCTGGCGACTCTCAGCGGCAGAGAAGAGCTCATCGGGGCCGCGGTATCGCAGTTGGCGCTGCAGGGGTATCCGGGAGCACTGGAGGCGGTGCGGGAGCTTGCAGGCTGGCTCGGCGTGGCTCTCGTGAGCGTGACGAACGCCTTCGACCCAGAGATCATAGTGGTGGGCGGGGGCGTCAGCGAGCTGGGGCATATGTTGCTGGAGCCCGCAGAGGAGTATCTGCGCAAGAACGCCATCGCACCCGGCAGAGACACGGTGCGGGTGGCGTTGGCCAAACTGGGCAACGAGGCGGGGCTAGTGGGCGCCGGTCTTGCGGCTTGGCAGGCCCTGGAACGAGCCGGCGCGTAGCGGCCGGCGCACAACGACCATGCTCTACCTCTGCGCCACCCCGATAGGCAATCTGCAGGATGTGACCTTGCGTCTGCTCGAGGTCCTGAGGAGCGCCGAACTGGTCGCGTGCGAAGACACCCGGCACACGCGCATCCTGCTGGAGCGGCACGGTATCACTGCTAGGCTGATCAGCTTTCACGACCACAACGAGGAGCAGCGCCTCGCCTCTATGTTGCCGCTGTTGCGAGAGGGCAAAGACGTAGCCGTGGTCAGCGACGCGGGAATGCCGGGAGTGTCAGACCCTGGGTTCAGCCTGGTAAGGGCGTGTGCAGCCGAAGGGTTGCCTGTAACCGTTCTGCCTGGACCGTCCGCCGTATCTACCGCGCTGGTTCTCTCAGGGCTGCCGGCCGATCGCTTCGCCTTTGTAGGCTTTCTGGCGAGGACGAAGGCCAAGCTGGTTGAGCAGGTGGCCTCCTTTGACGGCACGTCAGCCGCGGTGGTGGCCTTCGAGTCTCCGCGCCGAGTGCGCGCCTCGGTGGCGGCGCTCGGCGAGCGTTGGCCCGACCGCCAGATGGCCGTGTGTCGCGAGCTCACCAAGGTACACGAAGAGGTGGTGCGTGGTAATGCCGCGGAAGTGCTGGCCGTGTTGGCCGACCCTGTACGGGGCGAGATAGTGCTAGTGCTCGAGCCCTCCAAGGCAGATGGCGCGAGCACCACAGACGCCGCGGAAGCGGCGAGACGGACGCTTCGCGAGCTTGTAGAGGCAGGGGCGGGGGTCAAGGTCGCGGCCGGCGTAGTGGCCGACCTGACGGGCCAGTCCAGGCGCGACCTCTACCAGGAGGGATTACGGGTCAAGCGGCAGGCCTGAGCGCTCGCGTGTACGTGTTCCGGTCTTTGCGGACCTTTGCGGTTTGGATCGCGCCTATCGGGGGACCATACGCTTGACACGCCGCTCCTCGCCCGCCTATCGTGGCGATGTGGCATGGATGATGCGGGATTAAACCAAGCTGTCGCACCGGAGGTAGGTATGGAAATCAACATCGGTAGACTCAAGAAGTGGGACTGGGGAGTAGTCATCGCCTTCTTGGTGACCATCTTTGGGGTTAGTTTCTTCTGGTGGAGAGACAAGATAGGCGATGCCGTAAGCGAGGCTCTCGGCGGTCTGGGAGAAGCACTGGGAGGCCTTACGGGAGGTCTTCAAGGGATGCCGGCCTATGACAGGGTCAACTTGCTAGGTTGGGACATCGACGCCGGCGCGGCGGCCTTCTGCTTCGCTCTGTTTGCCGTGCTGTTCGTTCTGGCCAAGGCGATTCTACCCTCCAACAAGCCGCTGCCGAAGTGGTACGCGGAAGCTTGGGTAGTCATGGTCTTCGGGGGCATCATGACCCTCTGCGGTTTCATCGGCACCGTGGACGCGCCCTACGGAGGGTTCGACATGTGGGCTTGGTGGCCGGGTAGCCTCATCACGCTGCTGGCCGGGCTGGGCACCGTATACTGCGGGTACATGATGCTCAGGGACAAGAGCGGCGACTATGGGCAGTCTGACGTGCCCAAGCTGAACCTGAACATCATCAAGGCCGATGGCACCACGACTCAGGTCGGCGGCACGACTCCTCCGGCTGCTAGTGGCAAGTTCTGCGTGGGTTGCGGCAAGTCTTTGGAAGACGGCGCGGCCTTCTGCAAGAGCTGTGGCAAGCCGGTCTAACCCGACCTTTCATACAAGCGCTGCTCTACAGCAGAATGCTGCAGGGAGCCGGCCGTAAGGCCGGCTCCCTTTGTCTTGAACGGAGTAGTCGCAGGCGTGGCCCGGTTGTCTTTGCCGGACCCCTTGCGTAGCATGTACGACTGTCGGTATGCCCGGGTGAGGCATAGAAGGGAACTACTTAGGAGGACGGGATGTTCTGTCCCAAGTGCGGTTTCGAGAGCCCGGAGGGGTCGTCGTTCTGCAACTCGTGCGGTGAGTCTTTCGCGATGCCTGAGCAAGGCGTGGCGCCGAATCCTCCTGCCTATCAGGGCCGGCCGATCCAGGAGGGCCAGGCAGAGCGTGTGCCCAACTACATGGTGTGGTCCATCATCTGCATCTTCCTTTGTTGGCCGCTGGCCATACCGGCGATCGTGTTCGCGGCGAAGGTCGACACCCTACTGTCTGTGGGTGATGTGGCCGGGGCCCGGGCGGCCTCAGGCAAGGCCAAGGGTTGGGCCACGGCTGCGACGGTGGTGGCGGTCATAGGGTTCTTTTTGGGCCTGGTGGTCAGCTTGGTCTCATAGCACGCTCGGCCGCCGACCGCGGCCGGGGCGAGATTGCCCATCTGCTAGACTAGGCCTGCAATGGCCCGTTTCTACATCACCACGCCCATCTACTACGTCAACGACGTGCCGCATATCGGGCACGCCTACACGACGACTGCCGCCGACGTGGCGGCGCGCTTTCACCGCCAGTTGGGTGACGACGTCTTCTTTCTCACCGGCACCGACGAGCACGGCAGCAAGGTGGAGCAGGCCGCTTGCGCCCGAGGGTTGACACCCAAGCAGCACGTGGACGAGGTGGTGGCCAAGTTCAAAGAGGTCGCGGTCAAGGTGGGCGCCAGCAACGACTTCTTCATCCGGACCACGGACCCAGAGCACGAGAAATACGTGCAAGACTTTGTGAAGCGCTGCTACGACGCCGGCGATATCTACAAGGGCTCGTACTCCGGCCTCTACTGCGCGGCCTGCGAGGCCTACTACATCGAAGACAACCTGGCGGACGGTCTGTGTCCCGACCACGGCACCAAGCCGGTGCAGATGGACGAGACCAACTACTTTTTCCGGCTCTCGGCCTTCCAGGAGCGACTGGCAGAGCACTATCGCAAACATCCGGACTTCGTGCGTCCACGCCATCGCTACAATGAAGCGCTGTCGTTCATCGAGCAGGGGCTGGACGATATCTCCATCTCGCGCGCTACCCTCAAATGGGGCATCGGCGTGCCGTGGGACGACTCGCAGGTGATCTACGTCTGGGTCGACGCACTCATCAACTATCTGAGTGCCCTCTCATATGCCCCCGGTCAAGATCTTGCCCGTTTCTGGCCGGCTAGCTACCACCTCATGGCGCAGGACATCCTCAAGTTCCATGGCATCATCTGGCCGGCTCTGCTGATGTCGGCGGGGTACGAGTTGCCCGAGCACCTCTTCATCCACGGCTACCTCAAGCTGGGTGGCGAGAAGATGAGTAAGACACGCGGCAACGTGATGGACCCGTTCCCGCTTATCGAGCAATACGGGGCCGACCCCTTCCGTTTCTACTGCCTGCGGGAGGTCAGCTTCGGCCAGGATGGCATGGTGAGCGAAGAGGGCTTCAAAGGTCGCTACAACAGCGAGTTGGCCAACGAACTGGGCAACCTGGTGTCGCGGACGGTGTCGATGATCGACAAGTACCGCGAGGGCGAGGTGCCTCGTCCTGGACAATCGCTACTGGCCCGGGAGGCGGTCCCCATCTGCGAAGAGGTGCGAGCGCAGCTGGCGGACATGGATCTGAGTACCGCCCTGGAGACTATCTGGGGCCTGGTCAGGCGGCTCAACCGCTATGTCGAAGAACAGGCGCCTTGGAAGCTGGCCAAGGAGGCCGCGGCCGAGGTCGCGACAGGTCTGGGCGAGGGCTGCGCGGCCGCCGCGCTCGGCCGCGTGGGGGCCTCGTGCACTTCGGGTGCGGCGACCGCTGCCCTCGACAACACGCTTTGGGAGCTGGCAGAGGGCATCCGCGTCCTTTCTGTACTTCTGTACCCCTTCATCCCGCAGACGGCGCTGGCCATCCGCGAGCGTTTGGGGCTGGGCACCGAGGTGCCGTCTTGGGGTGAAGCCCGCTGGGACGCAGGGGTGCTCAAGCCGGGTGCGAAGGTCGTCGCCGGCCCGCCCCTCTTCCCGCGCATAGAGGAGTAGGCGACGAGCGGGGCTACCGCTCGGCGACTGGGCGCGCGTGGCGCGGCACATACCTGATGCTCATCGACTCTCACACCCACCTCGATCACTGCCGCGAAGAAGCCGCGGAGTTGGTGGCCGATGCCAGAGCGAGCGGCGTCGGCCTGATATTGCAGTGCGGCACCGACCTCGAGCGGTCGCGTCAGTCGGTGGAGCTGGCCGAACGGTTCTGCGAGGTGGTCGCCGTGGTCGGCTATCACCCACAGGAGGCGGCCTCGCTCAGCGAGCAGGGCTTTGCCGAGATAGAGGGGTGGACGGTACACCCCAGAGTGGTGGCGGTCGGCGAGACGGGCTTTGACTACTACCACGACACCTGTCCCCACGAGGTGCAACGGCAGGTCTTCATCCGCCACCTCGATCTCGCGCGCCGTGCCGCCCTCCCCGTGGTGGTCCACACTCGCGACGCCGCGGAGGACACGGTTGCGGTGCTCGACGAGCATGCGCAGGGGCTCACTGTCATCCTGCACTGCTTCTCTCTGCCCGAGAGGCTGTCCGAACTAGTGGCCCGTGGCTACTACCTCAGCTTCGCGGGCAATGTGACCTATGACAAAGCGGTGGACCTGCACGCGGCGGCCAAGGCGACCCCTGTTGAACAGTTGCTGTTGGAGACGGACGCTCCCTGGCTGACGCCCGCCCCTTTGCGTGGCCGGCCCAACCGTCCCGGCTTGGTGGCGAAGACCTATGAGTTCGTCGCCGCATTGCGAGCTGCGAGTATCGACGAGTTGGCGGTGCAGGTCGAAGCCAACGCGCTTCGGGCATTCCCGCGCCTGGCGGCGATTACGGGGCCCGCGAAGTGAGCACGGACCCCGCCAAGCGTTCTGTCGAGACGGGGGATGGGTCTAAGGCCGCAGGCCTCAAGCAGGTCTCGTTGGCGCGCGTTCGGGAGTTCGGCGTCGTCCCTAAGCGCGACCTGGGCCAGAACTTCCTCATAGACGACAACATCCTGGGCGTCATCCTGGCTCAGCTCGAATGTAGGCCTGAGGATGTGGTGCTGGAGGTGGGTGCCGGGCTGGGTGTGCTTACGGCGGCGCTGGCTGGGGTTGCGCGCCACGTTCACGCCTTCGAAGTCGATCGGAGTCTGGAAGGTCCGCTGAAGGCGACTCTTCAAGGCGACCCCAAGGTCACGATTCACTTCCAGGATGTGCTTAAGGCCAAGTTGGAGGATATGGACCCGCCACCCACCCTGTGCGCCAGCAATCTGCCCTACTCGGTTGCCGGTCCCTTCATCATCGAATCACTCAAGCAGTTGGCGCGCGTGAGACGCCACGTGGTCATGGTGCAGCGCGAGGTGGCCGAGCGCATGATCGGCGACCCCCGGCACGAAGGCCTATGGGGTGCTCTCGGTCTGGGTGCAGCTGTATGCGAAGGTGGTGCGGTGCGGCCGCTGGCACGCTCCATCTTCTACCCCCAACCTCACGTAGACTCGAGCCTGGTGGTGCTCGAACGGCTGCCGGAAACCGACGTTCTGCGCGCGGATCCTGCCCGGCTGCGGGTGGTCATCCAGGCGGCCTTCGGCCAGCGTCGTAAGACCTTGGTCAACTGTTTGTCGGCGCGGGTTGGCGGTGTCCCGCGAGGAGCGCTGCAGGTGGTAGCGGAGCTGGGGTCTGCCCGCGGACGTACGGGCGGAGCGGCTGGAGCCAAGGCAATTCGTGCAGCTGGCGCGAGCGGTTGACGGCTCTCATAGGGAACGACCACACGGGCGCCAGCCAAGTGGGTGCTATGATGGCGCGATGGAAGCCGTAAGAAAGACGCCGGCCAAGGTCAACCTTTGCCTGCTCGTGGGCCCCAAGAACGACGAGGGGTTTCACGAGCTCTTCACCGTGTTCGCGCCGGTGGACCTGTTCGACACCCTTGATATCAAGCTGTCGGCCCGACCCGCGGATGGGGCTGCCGGAGACCTGAAGGTCAAGTGCCGGGCGGCCGACGGTGAGTCCAACCTGGCTTTCAAGGCGCTGAAGGTCCTGGAGGCCGAGACCGGGTGGACGTTCGGTGGCCGCATCGAGATAGACAAGCGCATCCCTGTAGGCGGAGGTCTGGGCGGGGGTAGCTCGGACGGGGCCTGTGCGTTGTTGGCCGGCGTAGAAGCTCTCGCCGAGGCAGGGGGGCCGGCCGTCGCGCACGACCGACAGGTGGCCCTGGCGCGCCAGGTCGGAGCGGACGTGGCCTTCTTCCTTGAGTGCCGGCCGGCGATAGGCCGTGGTATCGGAGAGTTGCTGGAACCCATCGAACTGCCCGATATGGCCCTGGTGCTGGTGATGTCTGAGAGACACCTCTCAACCGAGAGGGTGTATCGGGCCTTCGACGAGGCGCAGCCCTTCGGCAACCGCTCGGTGTTCGAGTACAAGGCCGGCGAAGCCGCGAAACGTTGGCGCCAGACGGGTGATGCATTGCAGGTCGCGCGTCTTCTTGAGAACGACCTGGAGAAGACCGCCTACTCGCTCATGCCCACGCTGATGAACGACCGGGAGCTGGTGACAAGGGAGGGGGCCTTGGCGGCCCTGGTCAGCGGCTCGGGACCCACGCTGCTCGGCGTTTGCGCCACAGTCGATAAGGCTGAGGAGCTCGCCGAGAAGATGGTGGTGCGGGGCTTCAGAGCCCAGCGGGTCAGCGTGCTGCGCGGGTCGGCATAGGCCTGCTTCGGTTGACCCCTCTAACGGGCTGACCTATACTTCCAACGCTCTCGGGCCTCTTCCCAGAGCCGTTAGCGTTGGGGCGTGGCCAAGTGGTAAGGCAACGGGTTTTGGTCCCGTCATTCGTAGGTTCGAATCCTGCCGCCCCAGCTCGTTCCTCTTCCCTTCGAGTCCATCGGGGTGTGTGTCGGGGTGACTTCAGATATCGCCAGCGTCGTAGTATTGGCCGCGGGCCAAGGCAAACGGATGAAGTCGACGCTACCCAAGGTCCTTCACCCGGTGTGCGGTCGGCCTATGGTGCTTCACGTCTTGGAGGCGGCCCGCGCCGCGAACGCCGAGCGCATCGTGGTCGTCCTGGGGCATGGTCATGAGCAGGTGCGTCCGCTGCTGCCCCCCGACGTCGTGGTAGCCATCCAGGAACAGCAGTTGGGAACAGGACACGCTGTACTGTGCGCGGCCGACCGACTGCTTCCGGGGCCCATGCTCGTCTTACCCGGAGACACCCCGCTCATCACCGGGGAGGCGCTGCGGGGGCTGGTGCGTGAGCACCTCGACCGGCAAGTGGCAGCTACCGTTCTCACCATGGACCTTGTCGATCCGACCGGCTATGGTCGCATCGTGCGAGACGTCGACGGCTCGCTGGCCCGCATAGTGGAGCATCGTGACGCGGGGCCGCAAGAGCTCGCCCTTAAAGAAGTAAACAGCTCCATGTATGTGCTGCCATCCTCCGAGACCCTGGAGATACTCAACGGCGCCAAGAACGACAACGACCAAGGCGAGGTGTATCTCACCGACGTCATCGCTGGGCTGAGAGGCAGAGGAGCACGGGTGGCGGCCTACAAAGTGGCCGATCCGACCCTTGTCTTGGGCGTGAATTCGCAGGAAGAACTGGCTGAGGCGGAGAGGCTTATGGCTCTCCGGAATCAGTGATACCGTACATGTGTGCAGTAGCTACAAGGAGGAGCGGGGCATGACACAGCGGGAGCCGCGGCGCTGCGCCAAGATAACACCGCATCGTTCGCTCATGGTGTTCTCTGGGCGAGGCAACCCCGAACTCAGTGCGAAGGTGGCCAGCAAGCTGGACATCGAACTTGGGCAGGTCGACATCAAGACCTTCGCCGACGGCGAGATCTACGTCAAGTATGCGGATAGCATCCGCGGAGCGGACGTCTTCATCATCCAGCCCACCTGCCGGCCGGTCAACGAGAACCTCATGGAGCTACTTATCATGGCTCAGGCGGCTCGGCTGGCCTCGGCCCACAGAGTCACCGCCGTCATACCGTGGATGGGCTATTCGCGCCAAGACAAGAAGAGTTGCCCTCGCGAGCCCATCACCGCCCGCTTGGTTGCCGACATCATGCAGGCTGCGGGCGTGGACCGCGTGGTGACCATGGATCTTCACGCCGGTCAGCTGCAGGGCTTCTTCAGCGTGCCGGTGGACCACATGACGGCCCTCTCCATGATCGCCGACTACTTTCAGATGAAGGGCTTGGACGACATCGTGGTGGTGTCGCCGGACGCGGGCGGGTTCAAGACGGCGAAGCGGATGGCCGATCGCCTGAACTGCTCGGTGGCCGTGCTGAGCAAGTTCCGCACGGGCCACAACGAGTCTCGTGTCATGTATGTCATAGGTGAGGTCGAGGGCAAGACGGCCATCATGGTGGACGACATAATCGACACCGCGGGCAGCATGGTCAACGGCGCCCAAGCCCTGGTGGACCAGGGCGCCAAGGCGGTATACGCGGCTTGTACGCACGCGGTGCTGTCCGACCCGGCCTATGAGCGCATAGCAGCGTCGGCCATCAAGGAGGTCGTGGTCACCGACACCATCCCGCTGCGCGAGGGCGTAGACCGGGGGAAGATTGTGGTACTATCCACCGCCGATATCTTGGCGGATACCATTAGAAACGTGTTTTCCGACGAGTCGGTCAGCGAGCTATTCCAGGGAGAAAACCAGCTGTTCTAGGATGCTCGTTTGCGGATGGGCGTCGAAGGCTGAAGCTGGAGGAGACATTAATGGACAGCATAAAGCTATCAGTTCACGAACGGCAGGAGACCGGCAACGGTCCGGCGCGGCGCCTGCGTACGAAGGGTCTTGTCCCCGCCGTGTCGTACGCCAAGGGCAGAGAGGCCACCTCTATCGCATTGGAGGTCGAGCAGCTCAAAGCGGCCATGAGCCACGGCAACAACGTGGTGCTCGAGCTGGTCTTCGACAAGGGCGCCCAGGGCGAAGGCGGCAAGATGAAGGGTCGCTACGCCGTGGTCAAAGCGCTGCAGTTCCATCCCGTCAAGCGGTATCTACAGCATGTCGACCTACACGAGGTCGACCTGGCTGTCGAGATCGAAGCCCCTGTCGCCATCGAATCTGTCGGCACTGCGGCCGGCCTTATCGATGGAGGCGTGCTGGATTGGGAGCGGCGCGAGGTGACGGTGCGGGCGCTTCCGGGCAATATGCCGGCTTCGCTGGAACTGGATGTTAGCGGACTGCTGATCGGGCACCATCTTACTGTGGCGGCCTTGGTCGCTCCTGAAGGTGTCACCATACTGGATGACCCAGAGGCTATGCTCATAGCCCTCGTCCCGCCGAGGGTGGAGGTGCCGACTGCTGCGGAAGCTGCCGCGGAAGCTGCTGCGGAAGCTGCGGAGCCTGAGGTCATCGGCGTTAAGCCAACCGAGGAATAGCGCCCAGCACCTAGTGGACGCTAACGCTCTCCACTTGGTCGTCGCTCTGGGGAATCCGGGGCCCGAGCACCAATGCCAGAGGCACAACGTGGGCTTCATGGTGGGGGAGGAGTTGCGACGCCGCCATGGGTTGCCCAAGCTCAGGTCGCGCCACCAAGGTCTGGCCGGCGAGGGCGTCATCGGCGGCACCAAGGTGCTACTGCTTCTACCCATGACCTTCATGAACCTGTCGGGCCGCGCTGTGGCCGAGGCGTCGCGCAAGCACAAGATACCCGTGGAGCGGATGCTGGTGGTGCATGACGAGGTGGAGTTGCCCTTCGGCGAGGTCCGCCTCAAAGAAGGCCAAGGCCTCGGCGGGCACAATGGACTGCGCAGTCTGGAGCAGTGTCTCGGGTCTCGTGACTTCTGGAGGGTAAGAGTAGGCGTGGGCCGTCCCGGCAACGAGCGCGATCCGCTGATAGATCACGTCCTCGCTCGCTTCGATGAGTCACAGGAGGACGTGTTGGCGCTCATCGGTCGGGCCGCCGACGTCGCGGAGGAGTGGCTGGCCGAGCGGGGCCGGTAGATGCCGCGCCTGACCGACTTCTTACGCGGCTATGCTCCATTCGAAGAGCTCGTGAGCGCCGCTGGAGAAGGAGCGCCGAGTCTTACACAGGCCGGGGTCCCCAGTTTCGTACAACCCTTTGTGCTGGCCGGTCTGGCGCAGCGACCGGCCTGGAGCCAACGCCCGGTATTGGTGGTCGTGCCTACCCAAGAGACGGCAGTCGACCTGGCTCACGACCTCACGCGCTACTGTTCCGGCCGCGTTGTCCTGTTACTGCCTCCTCGCGGCGTGTGGTACGGGTCAGAGGCAGCTGTGCTGCCAGGGGTGGCAGGGAGGCGCGCGCGGGCCGTGGACGCTCTAGTTGCGACCGGGCCGGAGCTCCGACTTGGTTCTCCGGTGGTGGTAGTAGAGGCGGCGACGCTGATGGAGGGTGTGGTGCCCCCAGGTGTGAGCCCGATCGACCTCGCCGCCGGCAGCCGGAGAGACTTCGAGGGGCTGGTGCGTGCGCTGGCCGACCTTGGCTATGTGAGGGTGGATCAGGTAGAAGACGCCGGGGATTTCTCGGTGCGTGGCGGCCTGATCGATGTCTTCCCCTCTACGCAGCCTCACCCAGTGCGCGTGGAATTCTGGGGCGACGAGGTGGAGAGCCTGCGCACCTTCTCCGTGTACTCACAGCGCTCTCTTGGGCCTCTGGATAGCGTGCGACTGCACGCGGCCGCCGAACCGCTCGATGGGCACGCGGCTCCCATCATGTCACTGTTGTCAGACGCGACCTCCATAATCAGGCTCGATCCGGCGCTGGCGGCGGGCCGCGTAGATGCCTTTGCAGGCGATCTTCAGGATGTCTTGGGTGAAGGTGGGGAAGAGGGCTGGTACGTCGACTGGCCCAGCGTGGAGCAAGACTTCGAACGACACCCACAGGTGGTGCTGAGTTCTCTGGGCTTGGCGCACGGCGAAGACAAGGCACCTTCGGTCAGGGCAAGCGACGGCCAGTTGCCTGTGACAAGCCTGCCTGAGGCGGAGCAGAGCGTTCGGCGGATGGCCAGGGACGGCTATCGGGTGGTCATAGCTTTCGAGCAGAGGGCCGAAGCAGAGCGAGCGGTCTTCGCTGCCCCAGGTTTGGGCGGGGTCGTGGCGGGCATGGAGGAGGTCGCGGCCGGAGCCGGCGTGACCTTTGTACCCACGCCGTTACGTTCGCACTTCGTGATGCCAGAGCTCAAGCTGGCGGTCCTCAGCGACGGGCTACTCTTCCCACGCAGGCACAAGGCAGCGGTGGTGCGACCGTCGGTGGCTGTGGAGCTGTCCAGCTTCCGCGACCTGCGCAAAGGTGACTACGTGGTGCATGAAGACCACGGCATCGGACGTTTTGAGGGCATCTCGACCAAGACCGTGGCCGGGGTCACGCGTGACTATCTCGATCTGGCCTATCGGGACAAGGACATGCTCTACGTGCCCCACGACCAGATACGCAAGGTCATGCGCTACGTGGGAGCGGGGGGCACGGCGCCGAGCCTAAGCAAGTTGGGGGGCGTGGCCTGGGAGAACCTCAAGAGCAGGGTGCGCAAAGCCGCCCGGCAGATGGCCGGGGAGTTGCTGCACCTCTACGCGCTCAGACAGGCGAGCAAGGGGTACCAGTTCTCAGAAGACGGCGAATGGCAGGTGCGCTTTGAAAAGGCATTTCCTTTCGACGAGACGGAGGACCAGCTTCGGGCCATCGACATCATCAAGGACGACATGGAGTCCACGAGGCCCATGGATCGACTGCTTTGCGGGGACGTGGGCTACGGCAAGACCGAGGTGGCCCTGCGGGCCGCCTTCAAGGCGACTCTGGACGGCAAACAGGTGATGGTACTGGTGCCGACCACCATCCTGGCGCAGCAACACTACGGCACCTTTCGCGAGCGCTTCGCGGACTTTCCCGTGAAGGTCGAGATGGTCTCGCGCTTCCGCTCCGCCGCGGAGCAGAAGCGCATCCTCTCCGACTTCGCCGCGGGCAAGGTTGATGTGCTCATCGGCACTCACCGGCTGCTTTCTCAAGATGTGAAGCCCAAGGATTTGGGTCTTGTCATAGTGGACGAAGAGCAGCGCTTCGGTGTGGCGCAGAAGGAGGCGCTACGCCGCATGAAGGTGAAGGTGGACGTTCTCACCCTGACCGCCACCCCCATCCCGCGTACCCTGCAGATGTCGCTGTCCGGAGTGAGGGATGTGAGCATCATCGAGACACCCCCGCGTGATCGGCACCCCATACAGACCTATGTCGGGCTCTACGACGAGGGAATGGTCAAGAGAGCCATCGAACGTGAGGTGGCAAGGGGCGGGCAGGTCTTCTATCTGCACAACCGGGTGGAGACCATCGACAAGGCCGCGGCGCGCCTTCGTGGGGTGATGCCCGACGTCCGCTTCTCTGTTGCTCACGGCCAGATGCCCGAGCAACAACTGGAGCAGGTGATGC
Source organism: uncultured Actinomycetes bacterium (assembly GCA_963747275.1). GTDB lineage: Bacteria > Actinomycetota > Thermoleophilia > RBG-16-64-13 > RBG-16-64-13 > RBG-16-64-13. The sequence continues at coordinate 400,303 of CAVVEI010000013.1, read as the reverse complement.
TGGAGTTCTTGCGCGGCGACTCTCAGGTGCTGGTCACGACTACCATCATCGAGAGTGGGCTGGACATCCCCAACGCCAACACGCTCATAGTCGAGAGGGCGGACTTGCTCGGCCTGGCACAGTTGTATCAGATCAGGGGCCGCATCGGCCGTTCCACGCGGGTAGCGCACGCCTTCCTATTCCACCCCGACGAAGCCGTGCTCAGCCCCGAAGCCGTAGCCCGGCTGTCGACGCTGGCCGACTACACCGAGTTGGGCTCAGGCTTCAAGATAGCCATGCGCGACCTGGAGATCCGTGGGGCCGGTGAACTCTTGGGCGAGGAGCAGTCCGGCAATATCGCCGCTGTAGGCTTCGAGATGTACCTGTCGATGTTGCGTGAAGCCACCGCTCAGCTTCAGGGTGAGGATGTCGAGGTGGAGACCATGCCACGGGTGGACATAGGTGTCGATGCGCACGTACCCACGAGTTTCATAGGATACGAAGCGGCGCGGGTGGACCTGCATCGTCGCATAGCCTCTGCCAAGAAGTCTGAAGAACTGGCTGAGTTGAGGGCGGGGCTCGCGGACCGTTTCGGAGAGGTCCCAGAGCCGGTGGACAATCTCATCTTCTTGGGCGAGATCAGAGTGGCTCTGCAGAAGCTGGGCGCCGACCTGCTAACAGTCAAACCGGGCAAGGTGACGGTCGCTGGTCTCCGTTTGCCGCTCGGGCTCCAGGGAACGGCTGCGCGAACGTGACCGTCGGTATGTGTACACACCGCTGCAGGGGCAGCTCACCCTAGGTACAAGGGGTGAGGAAGCCGGCCCGCGTGAGGCGGCTCAAGGAGTGCTGGATGATATACTCGCGCTCTTTGAGGGTGATGTGACACCCGTTTCGGACAAGTGAGGTCGCGAGTGGTCAGAAGGATAGCCGTCGGCCTGCTCCTTCTGCTTTCTATCTGTCTTGTTGTCTCGGTTTACGGTTGCAGTAGCAACGTGCCCGAGGGAGCCGTCGCGCAGGTAGGCATAAGGGTCGTCACCGACGAAGAGCTGAACGAGCTCGTGTCCGCCTACGAGTCGGCGGGCAAAGCCCCAGAGAGGGGTGACAAGGAGGCCTATCGCCTCTTCAGACAGCGGTGCACTGAGTATCTCGTCATCCTGCAGGTGCTCTATCAGCAGGGTCCCGAGTTCGGAGTCGCGGTCACACAGGCGGACGTCGACGCCGGCGTCGACCAGATACGCCGGATGTTCATGGGCGACGACGCGCTGTTCACTGAGGCCGTCGGCGAGTTGGGCATGACGCTCGAACAGCTGAGAAAGGCCGTCGAGCAGAGTCTGTGGTTCGAGAGGATGAAAGAAGCGGTGACCGCGAAAGTCGCCGTCAAAGAGGCCGAGGTGCAGGCGTACTACGAGCAGCACAAGTCGGAGTACGTGTTGGCCGAGTCGCGCGAGGTGCGGCACATCCTGATCTCTCCGTTCTTGGACGCCTCAGGCAAGCAGATGACCGAGACCCCCACTCAGACCGACTGGGATGCTGCTGAGGCCGAGGCGGCCAAGGTGCGCAGCGAGATAATGAACGGTGCCAACTTCATCACCATGGTGGAGAAGTACTCTGACGACACGTCGAGCAAGAGCAACGAGGGCGAGCTCGGAGAGGTCGTCCGAGGTCAGACTGCGCCGGCGTTCGAGCAGGCCGTCTTTCAACTTGAAGCAGGATGAGATCTCACAACCTGTCCGGACCCCTTCCGGATACAGCATAATCGAGGTAGTCGACATCACACCGTCACAGCAACTCGCGTATGACTCGGTCAAAGAGCAGATCCGCAGCAAGCTGCTCTCGGAGCGGGAGACTGAGGCCTGGAACGTGTGGCTTACCGAGACCATGCAGAAGCTGGGCGTGGTCTACCGTTCTGGGTACGCACCGCCGGATGCGGTGACCGCGGCTCCGACCAGCAGCACCACCCTGCCCGGCCAGCCCGGCAGCGTCACCACCGTGAGCGAGCGAGGCCTCGACCACTACCACTGTCGGCCAGTAGCGAGTCGGAATGCAGCGAGACGCTCTGGTGGCCGAACTCGCCAACCTGTATGAGCTTACGGGACGCCTGCGCAAGGAATGCCCGTGGGACTGCAAGCAGACCCAGGAGAGCATAGTCGCGTATACGGTCGAAGAGGTCTACGAGTTGGTCGATGCAATCGCGAGGCGGCACGAGCAGGGAGATGCCGCGGTGTGTGGAGAGCTCGGAGATCTGCTGTATCAGGTCTTCTTTCTGGCCTGCGTGGCGGAAGAACAGGAGCTCTACGACCTGGGTGACGTTGCTGCGGGCATCAGTGCCAAACTCGTACGCCGCCACCCGCACATCTTCGGCGAGGCCAAGGCCGAGACTCCAGATGAGGTGCACGAGACCTGGGAGGCCATCAAGCGGGACACTGAGGGCAGGACAGGGTATCTTTCACGACATCCCGGCGAGCTTCCCGTCCACGCTTCTTGCCCAGAAGCTCCAGCAGAGGGCGGCAGATATCGGCTTCGACTGGCAGAGGCCGGAAGAGGTCATGGTCAAGATCAAGGAAGAAACGGCCGAAGTCGAAGAAGAGCTCGCTCGAGGAGAGGCCGGAGAGGCTATGCTAGGGCGAGGTGGGTGATCTGCTCTTCGCCGTTGTCAATCTTGGGCGAAAGTTGAAGATGGACCCTGAGCTCGCATTGCGCCGGTCGGCCCTGAGGTTCAGGGAGAGAGTGGAGAAGGGTTCGCGGATAGCCCAGGCGGAGGGTCACCGATTCGAGAGCTTGGTCTTGGACGAGCAAGAGGCGTACTACCAGCGAGCTAAGAAGGAGCAAGGGCGATGACTCTCATTGAGAGCGTGATCGGGCGGCAGGTCCTCGACTCGCGTGGCAATCCCACCGTTGAGGTAGACGTGGAGTTGCTTGACGGTGGTTGGGGCAGGGCCGCCGTGCCCTCGGGCGCCTCCACTGGGTCCTTTGAGGCCGTCGAGCTTCGCGACGGGGGCGAGGCCTACATGGGCAAGGGTGTTCTCAAGGCCGTGGGTCACGTCAACGAAGAGATCGCCGAAGTATTGGTTGGCGCTGACGCGACCGACCAGCGCGAAGTGGACCGCCTGCTCATAGAGGCCGACGGCACTCCCAACAAGGGTCGCTTCGGAGCGAACGCCATCCTGGGCACCTCGCTGGCCGTCGCCAAGGCGGCTGCAGACGCGCTGGGCATGCCGCTCTACCGCTATCTGGGCGGGGTCAACGCTCACACGCTGCCGGTGCCCATGATGAACATCCTGAACGGCGGCAGACACGCCGACAACAACGTCGACCTGCAGGAGTTCATGGTCATGCCTGTGGGGGCGGCCACCTACTCAGAAGGTCTACGCATGTGCGTGGAGACGTTCCACTCGCTCAAGAAGGTGTTGTCGGGCAGGGGCCTTTCCACCTCGGTGGGCGACGAGGGTGGTTTTGCTCCCAACCTCTCCAGCAATGAAGAAGCGCTCAAGGTCATCTTGGAGGCCATCGACAAGGCAGGCTACGAGGCCGGCAACGACCTGGTTCTGGCATTGGATCCCGCGGCCACCGAGTTCTTTGACTCGAAGAAGGGCACATATGTCCTGGCGGGAGAGAGCCGCACACTCACACCTGTGGAGATGGCCGGGTACTACGCCGACCTGTGTAAGCGCTACCCCATCGTGAGCATCGAGGACGGCATGGCCGAAGAGGATTGGGACGGCTGGGCCGCCATCACCAAGATGCTGGGCGCCAGTGTGCAGCTAGTGGGCGACGATCTGTTCGTCACCAACAGCCGACGCTTAGCGCTGGGCATCGAGCGGGGGGTGGCCAACAGCATCCTCATCAAGCTCAACCAGATCGGTACCCTGACCGAGACCCTCGACACGATGGCCATGGCGTTCGGTGCGGGCTACACGGCGGTAGTGAGCCACCGCTCCGGTGAGACCGAGGACAGCACCATATCCGACCTGGTGGTGGCCACCAACGCCGGGCAGATCAAGACTGGAGCTCCGAGCCGTGGAGAGCGCACGGCGAAGTACAACCAACTGCTCCGCATCGAAGAAGAGCTCGGCGGACAAGCCCACTTCCCGGGCCGTGCGGCATTCGGCAAGCGCGCTTAGAGGGCGGGGACCACACATGTGGCAGATAGTTCAAAGGACGAGAGACAGGCAGGGCGAATACAGAATGAGCCATGGCTCAAGCACACGCGACCTATCTGCCAACAGGGTTCGGCACAGCCGGACCACCATCGAGACGGCGTTCTCAGGTGGTCAGACGCACGGCGCCTTCTCCTGCTGGCCTTGGGCATCTTGCTGTTCATCTTGGCGATCTCAGCCAACTACGGTCCCTTGGCTTCGTACCTGGACGCTCAGAGCAGACTGGACAAGGCGGATGCCGGCATCGCCGAACTCGCCGCTCAGAAGGCCGACCTGCAAGCGGAGCTTGGCCGGCTCAGCCAGGCCGACTACTTGGAGAGCCTGGCGCGGGAGGATCTCTCGTATGCACGTCCGGGCGAAGAGCTCTACATCGTAACGGAGGCCGAGAACGGCATCGGCTCGGAGACAGTCCCCATCGTCGACGAGAGTTCACAGTCAGATGGTACCGTGCAGGGAGCGACAACGGGGGGGCTCGACGGTCCGGGATTCTTGCAGCGGGTCCTCATGCCCATACTCGACGTGCCCTAGGATCGGGAGCCGTATGAGCGGTCGCGGTAGGCAGGGCGACTGGACGGACTATTCGACCCGGGCACGACAGCCTCGCAGTGGTGGTGATGCAATTCGTGGATACAGGCAACCGGGTGCGCGCATGCCGCAGTCCGGGCGTGAGCGAGCCCCGAATGGTGGCCGGTCGCGGTTCGTGGCCGTTCTGGTGCTGGCGGTGACTGCTGTCGTCGTGGCCATCGGTGGGTTGGCGGCCGCTGAGGGCGATATCGGTGACGGCGCAGGTGCGACAGTCTCGATCAGCCTACTTCCTTTGCCACAGAACACAAGCACCACTGTCACACAATGACCCGCGCTTCGTCCGGGGCCGCGGTCGGTCCGGGTGACCAGGCGGTCATAGCGGGGGAGTTGGGGCGCGAGCCGAGAGACCTGACGGGTGTGGCGGTCCGCTGTCCATTCGGGTATCCGGCGGTCACCGAGTCGGCCCCGGTGCTCACCGGAGGCGCTCCCAATCCGACGCTGCTCTACGTGACGTGTCCGGCCTTGGACACCGTTATCAGTCGGGTGGAGGCGACGGGCGGAGTGCGCGAACTGCGCGCCGTCTGCCTGCAGGATCAACGTCTGCGTACTCTGTTGGAGGAGATAACGCGGTCATATCGTGAGCGGCGCGCCGTCCTTCATAGTCAGTCCGACCGTTCCTTGCGTGGCGATGCACGGCTGGGGGCGGGCATCGGTGGGCCGGAGGACCCGGAGCACGCGTCGTGCCTACATGCATACTCAGCCGCGATCCTAGCGGTGATATCGGGGTGGCTGGTGCCGGACGATCCCGACATAGTCGACCGGGCCAGAGAGGCCTGGGGGCGTTTTCTGCCGCCTGTCGAGGGGGCTTGGTGTAGCGACCGGCGCTGCTCTAAGTGGCAGGCCGGCGAGAAGAAGGCCGTGATCGACGTGGGCACGATCTCTGTACGGCTGCTGGTGGCCGAGGTGGTCGACGGCCGGCCTTGGCCCTTGGTTCGCAAGACGGAGGTGACCAGGCTGGGACAAGGCCTGGTGCCCGGGGGCTCGTTGGACCCGGCCGCGCGTGTGCGCACCACAGAGGCAGTCAAGAGGTTCGCCGGCGAAGCCAGGATACAAGGAGTGGAGAGGGTAGTGTTGGCCGGCACCAGCGCGGCCAGAGAGGCGCGCGACGGCGAGGAGTTCATAAGCGCGCTAGGTCGCGAGCACGACCTTAGGGCCAAGGTGCTATCGGGGGAGAGAGAGGCCGAGTTGGCCTATGCCGGGGTCGCGCTTGACATGCCAGACGCGGTGGTGCTGGACGTGGGCGGGGGGAGCACGGAGCTTGTAGCACGGCTGGCCAACGGCACGATCACACCCATAAGTCTGCCGTTGGGGGCGAGCCGGGGCACGGAGAAGTGGATCAAGAGTGACCCGCCCACACCCGAGGAGCTGGACGAGGTGGCGCGCGAAGCGGGTCGGGAGTTCGCAAGGGTGCGCGACCGCTATGGCTCGGCGGGTGGGAGTCCCGAGGCGCAGCGCTTGGTGGGCGTGGCCGGAACAGTCACCACCCTAGCGGCACTTGCCATCGGATTGGAGAAGTACGACAGCGCCGCCATCCATCTGAGGCGGCTGACTCTGGACGAGGTGTGCGCACTGTTGGTCAGGCTGGCAGGCCTTAGCACCGAGGCGCGGGCGGGTCTGCCGTGCGTGCAGGCGGGGCGCGCACCCGTGATCGTGGCAGGGGCCGCGATCGTCATGGCGGCAATGGAGGTGCTCGGCTTCGCGGAGTTGACGGTCTCTGAGCGTGACCTCTTGGACGGTCTGGTCTTGGAGGGCCTCTAGCCCCATCGCGCGGACCTGGCGCGACAGCGTGCTAACTTAGTGCCATGACCGCGCCGGAGTGGCGGAATGGCAGACGCAACGGTCTTAAAAACCGTAGGGCTATGCCCGTGCGGGTTCGAGTCCCGCCTCCGGCATGCTGCGGTCTACGCCCAGTGCGGTAGCAGAGCGCCTATGACCGGCGTGAGAAGTTGCGTGCTCCAATCTTCGACCTGACCATTGACGTAGTAGGTGGTCGCCTTTCCACCCGGGTCCTTGTTGACGACCACGCCGAAGGTGGTGCCAGAAGCCGAGACCGTGCCCACCGCGTACGTAGTCGGAGCGCCGAAGAAATCGACGGTCTTCTCGGCGGTCGGACCCTCGGGGGCGGTGGCGGCATCTTTGGTGTCCCTTATGATGAACGTCACAGAGGGATCCATCTGACGCAGTAGTTCGCCGGTGAATGCCGACGGCTCAAAGGTGCCCACGCTGGTGAAGGCGGACTCTATGCTCGTCATGGAGTCGCGGAGCAGAGTCATCGCCTCGACATCACTCGCCGCCGCGATGGCGCCGGTCGGCAACTGGGAGGCGGGCTCTGTCGTGACCGGAGACTCCGAGGTAGGCGCGGAGGCAGGAGCGGCGGTCGTGGCGGTGCCGGCTACCTGCTCCCATTCGGAGACCTGACTACCGTTGAGGTAGTACGTTTTCGAGTCAGTCTCATTGTCGACGACGACGCCGTACTTGGTGCCGCTCTTGGAGACGGTGCCCACGGAGTAGGTGGTCCGCGTTCCCGCGTAGTCGACCGCGTTCTCTTCGGCCTGAGCCGTGGGGTCGATCGCAGCCGAGGTGTCAGCAACCGGGTTGAAGGTTATCGACGGAGCGATGGCCATGAGAGTACTGGGGGGTATGGTGGCAGGGTCGAAGCTGAGTGCTTCGGCATAGGCCTTCTCCAGAGCGGTAGTCGCCTGGCGCACGAGGCTCCTGGCTGCCAGCTCAGATTCGTCGGCGTCTGCGCCCCTGCTGGGCAGATACCAGAGCAGGAGGACGGCCGCGACCACGGCGAGCACCAAGACCGTTAACAGGGCAAGCAAGAAGCCCTTGCGTGACGGGGTGGCCTTTGGCGTCTTCTTGCCGGCCTTTCGCGGCGGCCTGGGGCCAGCGGGCTGCGGTCGCCCACCGGTGCCGACTCCGGACGAAGGCGGGTACATCTTCGCTCTCTCTGACCAGTGCAAAGGTCGCTGTTCCAAAGGTCCTCCCCTGGTGGTGGCGTCTAGTGTAGCGCGGCGCCTCTACTCCTTGGGGCGCTCGGTGTGGCGCTGATCGACCTGGCGGTTGCCGAAGGGTCTACTGGGCCTACCCACCGCGGTCATGTAGATGATGCCCTCCGAGTCATCTGTGCCCAACAGCCGGTCTATCTCATCATCGTAGAAGGCGGCCACGGGGCAGCTACCAAGACCCAGGGAGACGGCCGCCAGCGAAACGTGGGCTGCCATGTGGCCGGCGTCAAGGTAGAAGTAACGGTAGGCCCTCTCCTTGTACTTCCAGACGGAGCGCGCGAACACCGCTGTCCACAAGAACACCGCACCGGCCTTGCCACAGAAAGGCTGGTCCAAGGCGGCCGCGACGATCTCTTGGCGAATATCGCCGGCGCGGAGTTGCTCAAGGGCGTGACTGCCCTCCACCATCGGCCGTTCGAGCATGTCGAGGCCGGCAACCCGGTAGTGATATAGACCAGGTTCGAGGTCGTCCACCTTGTTGGCCACCACGTAGGTCTCTATGGGATATAGCGCCCCGGCAGTGGGGGCGGCACGGTAGAACTCCTGGCCATGGGGAGTGATGTATGAGGTGGTGATGCCTGACGAAGCCCACAATAGGCGAGAGAGTTCGAGCAACGTCAGCGGTGTGGCGCCGAAGGAGCGCACGCTGCGCCGGTGGCTCACGCAAGTCCAGACATCGGCGCCAAGGCTCTCCTCCGCACCCAGCCCAGGGTCGGGCAGGCTGATGACGGGGGCATGGCTGTAGAACTTGTAGGTCGCAGGCTTGCTCTGCCAGTCGAGCTCGTATTCTTCCATCGAGCTGCGCTGGTAGGACGTCCTCTCCTGGAAAGCCCGACCTGGATGCTCTGGCATCTATCCTCCCGCCCAAGTGCTGTGAAGCGCTACGTGATAGCCTGTTAGACTGCGCGGACCGCGCGATTCCCTTCGTCCGGATTAGTGCAAAGTTCCCACATGGATGGTCTTCATACAAGTCATCGTCTTACGCCTGAGCGTACCTACTGGGTGCAGCTTGGGATAGTCTGTGCCGCCAGCTTCGTCGTCTGGTCAGGTTTTGGGGCCATTCTGCCCTACCTGCCCGTGTTCCTGCAGGAGCAGGCCCACGCCTCGGAGTGGCTGATCGGCGTAGTGGCCGCCGCCTACTATCTGGGGGCCTTGGTCTTCTCCGCGCCGCTGGGACGACTTAGTGATCGCATCGGTCGCAAGCCGGTTATCGTGGGCGGGGTCGCTTTATATGCGGTTGCGACGCTTCTTTTCATCACCACGACTCACCCCGCGTGGTTCTTCCTGTTCAGGTTTCTGGAAGGCACCGGGGCGGGGGCGGTGGGACCGGCGGGCCAGGCGTTCGTAGCCGATCTCTCGACAGAGAGCACGCGAAGTCGCGCCTACGGTTGGCTGACCACTGCTCAATTCGGGGGTCTGATCGCCGGACCGGCTCTGGCCGTACCACTCTACAACTTGGGCGGCGGGCAGGGCACCAGGGCTTTCTATTCGGTGTTCCTGTTCGGCAGCATACTGTCGGGGGCCACTGCGCTGCTGTTGATCTTCGCCGTCAAGGAGCCGGAGCACACCAAGCGCATGCGCTTGGTCAAAGTGGCTCATCCGCCCTACCGGACACTCATAACCAGACCCGTGGCTGCCTTTCTTATAGTCGCTGTCACCGGACATTTCGCAATGGGTGTGTGGGAGGTGCTTTGGAGTCTGTGGCTCAGACATCTGGGCGCGTCAATGAAGTTCATAAGTCTCACATGGGTCGCGTTCAGTCTGCCCATGTTGCTCTCATTTGCGGGGGGCTACCTTGCGGACAGGTACAACCGTTGGCTGCTGATGGTCTCGGGGTACGGTCTGTCGGCAGTCGCTTGGATCATCTATGGAGTCACCACCAACTTCACTGTCTTTCTCGTTATCAGTGTCCTAGAGGGCTTCGCAGTGGCCTGGTCATATCCGGCCAAACAGGCCTTTCTTGTTCAAGTGGTGCCCCAGCGATGGCTTGGGAGCGTGCAGGGGCTGGAGGGTACGTCCATGCAGGTGGCGGCTCTCATAGGCACTCTCACAGCTCCGCTCCTCTACAGGCACCTGCACGGCTACGTCATAGCGCTTGCGGGTGTCATATCGCTGCTGGGTTTGCTGTACGCTGCCCCCCAGCTGCGCAAGGTGTGGATGCAGGTGGGGGATACCGAAAGCGAGTTGTCGGCCTAGGCACCGCGGCGTGCAAGCATCTTGCTGCGCGCTTCATCCAGAGGAAGGAGCGTACGGACCTTCTCGTCGGTATCTATCACGACCAACAGGTCCTGTACGACCTTGGGGTCGAACTGAGCACCACTGCAACGGCTCAGCTCGTCCACTGCATCGACATGGCTGCGGCGCGAACGGTAGGGCCGGTCTGAGATTATCGCGTGGTAGGCGTCGGCGGCCGCGATGATTCGCGCTCCCAGAGGGATGCTCTCCCCGCTCAACCTGTCGGGATAACCGGTGCCGTCATAACGCTCTTGGTGGTGGAGCACCAAGGGGGTGATGTCCGTGAGCTCGGGCGCCTGCTCCAAGATCTGCTTGCCGAGCACTGGGTGTTCATGGATGCATGCCCACTCTTCGGGGGAGAGGTTGCCGGCTTTGGTGAGTATGGCGTCGGGTATGCCGATCTTGCCGACGTCGTGCAGCAGCGCGCCCACGCTGACGCGCCCTACTTCAGCAGCCGAAAGACCCTGGCGGCGGGCCACGGCGGCAGCGAGTTCTGAGACTAGGTTGGAGTGGGTGTGCGTGTAGCCATCCCTTATGTCCACGGCTGCGGCCAGACTCCTTACTATGGCCTCGCGCCCCGAGTGCGGCAGTGAGACGACGTTGTCTGGGGCCTCCCTGACGGGGAGCTCTCGGTACAGCTGGATCTGGTTGCCGCCCATGGCCTTGGCAAAACCGAGGGACTTGCCGGCGACTTCGACCAAGTCTGGGGCAGACGCTCCATCGGCGGGATAGGAGCAAATGCCCACGCTCACCGTAAGGCGCACCTCAGACCCGTCGTCGGTGAAGAAGACCCAGCCGGCTACGTTCTGGCGGATGCGCTCGGCCACCTGCAGGCCACCGTTTTCGTAGGTGTGCGGAAAGATAATGGCGAAGCGATCGCCACCAAAACGGGCCACCAGGTCTATGTCTCTGAGTTGCGCCTTTATCCTGCGGGCGAGGTCGATCAAGATCATGTCGCCGGTGCGATGCCCGTGGTGGTTGTTGATCGACCGGAAGTTGTCCAGGTCGAGCATCACCAGCACGAAAGTGTCGCCGAACCGGTAGGCCCGCTCGCACTCGTGCACCAGGCGGTCCTGGAAGACACGGTGGCTTGCTATGCGGGTTAGGGCATCTACCATCGCGTTGTCGACCATCTCCGCGTTCTGGGTCAAATGTCCGCGTCGGCGACCGGCAAGCCATATGGCCAGCAGGGTCGCCGAAATGGCAAGTAGGAGGGCTTGGCTCACGAGGAACCAGGCAGCGCCGGGCCGGTAGGCCCAGACCGCAAGGGCGAACGTCACCACTAGCGACGCCGTGGTGGCTGCAGCCAAGGCTACGCGGACCATGGTCTTGGTGTCGATAGCCGCACTCCTTTCTCCTCGGAGAGAGGCTTTCGACGGGGTGGTTGGGTATCCTCCAGCGCTAGGAGTAGCGCTGCTCCAGCCAGGGATCACCCAGCTCGTGATAGCCCCGGGTCTCCCAGTATCCGAGGCGCTGCTCGATTGTGAACTCGATGCCAGAGACCCACTTGGCGCTCTTCCACAAGTAGAGTCTGGGCACCAGCAACCGGACGGGACCCCCGTGCTCGGCCGAGATGGGCCGGGCCTCGTACTCGTAAGCCAAGAGCACGTCGTCACGCAGTAGTTCTTCGACCGGCAGATTGGTGGTCCATCCGCCCTCCGCATGAATGACTGTGTGTAGCGCCGAGGGAGACACGGCGAGGGGGGCCAGGATGCTCGACACCCGAACACCCTTCCAGGTGGTGTCGAGCTTGCTCCAACCGGTGACGCAGTGTAGGTCGCACGTCTGCTCTGCCGCCGGGTAAGCGAGCAGTCGGTCCCAGTCGAGGACCAGCTTTGGCTCGACCAGCCCGGAGATGGTGAGTTTGAACGACCCGGGGGTGACCCTCATGACCGAGCCGGCGTGTAGTACCGGAAAGTCGTCCACCTGAGTCTGCCCCGGAGGTATACGTTCGGTCTGACCGTCGGCCATGTCATCCTCCCTGTGGAGAGAAGAAGCCGCCCGTTGGCGAGCGGCTTCTTCTACGGTGATCCTATCTGGGTGGCGCTCCGCGAGATAGGCCGCGGTACCCTTATTCGATGGTGATGGCGCCTTCCGGGCACTCGTCAGCGGCCTCTTCGCAGCAGCCGGCATCTTCACACGCGTTCGGATCGATCACGCGGCTGATGCCGTCGTCGCCGATCTCGAAGACATCGGGGCAGATATCCTCGCAGATACCGCAACCGGTGCAAAGATCGGGATCGACTTTGGGAACACCCATCTCAATTCCTCCTTTGGGAACTACAAGCGAGCCAATATAAGCAAAGGCTCGTAAGGAGTGCAAGCCACCGGCGGACCGTCAGTCATCGTCGAGCAGACGGGCAGGGGGAGAGCCACCGGCCTCCCGAGACATTGTTCTCCACTGGGCCGGGAGTTCTACGTTAGCGACGTCGTGACCGAGAAGGGTGCCTAGAAAGGCGGTCCAAGCCCTGGGGGTGACATCCACGGGGTCATAGCCGCCGCCACCTACGACACACATGCATCCTTTGCAGCACTCTCGAGACAGGCCGTCCAAGCGGCGCGCCAACGCCGGATACAAGGCCAAGGTGGCGTCCAAGTGCGTGAGGGGGTCGGCGTGATGCATGTCAGCGCCCGTCTGCAGAAAGAGGACGTCGGGGGCGAAATCCCTCACGGCGGGGGCGACGAGGTCGTCGAAGCCGCCCAGGATGGTCTCGTCTGTGGCGTGAGGGGCAAGGGGGATGTTCACGCTGGTACGCCGGCCCGCGCCACGGCCCGTCTCGTGTCTTCCCCCGGTGCCTGGGAACAGATACTCGCCCGATTCGTGGATGGACACAGTCAGCACTCTGGGATCCTCGTAGAAGAGGGCTTGAACGCCGTCCCCGTGGTGGGCGTCGAAGTCTAGGTAGGCCACACGTAGGCCAGCTTCTAAGGCGTGGGCTATTGCCACCGCGCAATCGTTGTAGATGCAGAATCCGGAGGCCATCGCCTTGTGGGCGTGGTGATGACCGCCGGCCGGGTTGCAGGCGCGCAACGCCCTACCCTCTAGCAGCGCCTGCATGGCTTGCAGGCTGGCACCCGCGTACAGGGCGGCTGCATCGTGGATGTCCTCGAAGATAGGGTCATCCGGTGTGCCGAGACCGTAGAAGGTGAGGTCGACGGGGTCCTGCGCCCCTCTGGCTATGGCCTGCGCCTTCTGTACGGCTTGGATGTAGGGGTAGGAGTGCACAGCGAGCAACTCGGACAGTGTGGCGCTTCGCGGAGGTTCTACTGAGACGCCCGCTGTATCCAGCCAACCCAAGGCAGAGAGCAGGGCCATGGTGAGCGAATAGCGTTCGGGTTGTAGCGGGTGGTCGGGGCTGAACCGGTACGAAGCCATCTGCGGGCCGTAGACAAAGATGAACTGTTCGTCCGGATGCGACACTCTAGTACAATACCAGCCCTGGGACAGCACGCAAGGAGGTGGGCGCCAGGTGGTCACCAAGGACGAACCGGTCGGGCGAGGCAGGCCATCCCTGGCGCGTAAGGCGCAGGAGTCGGCTCGCCGTGAACGGCTCTTCCCGGCCGGCGCGAAGGCCTTGGTGATGGTCTCGGGTGGCCAGGATTCTCTGTGCCTTCTCCACCTGCTGGCCACCGGCGCGCTGGGGAGCGCGGGACCCGCCGCTGTCCATGCCTTTCACGTCAACTATCACCTGCGCGGCGAAGAGAGCGACGCGGACGAGCGTCTTGTCGCCGCGACTTGCGCACGCTTGGGCGTTGGACTGACCGTGGTGAACAGTCCTGTCGAAAAGAGCGCAGGCAACGTCCAGGAGGTGGCGAGAGAGGCCCGGCGCGTGGCTGCCCTTGAGACGGCGGCACTTATGGGCTGCGAACGCATCGCAGTGGGACATACCGCCGACGACCAAGTGGAGACCCTTCTGTACCGCATGGGGCGCTACGGCGGGCTGGGTGCCCTCACAGGGATGAGGCCTCTTGACCACCCCTGGGTGCGGCCTCTGCTGCAATGCCGTCGCGACGAGACGGCGGCCTACTGCCTAGCGAACGGTCTGGAGTTCGCCCGTGACCGCGGAAACTCATATCCGGGCTACGCGCGCACCGGCATCAGGGAGAGCGTGCTGCCGGCCTGGGAGGCGGCCCTGCCGGGGGCGGTCGCGGCTGCTTGCCGTACGGCCGAAGTAGCCGCGGAGCTGAGGGAGCTGGCCGACGAGGTCATAGCAGAAGCCCACGCCAAGGTCGGGGTCACACGACCCCAAGGTCGGTCGGGTGCGGGGGGTGAGGGTCTGAGCGCCGCCGCTCTCTTGTGTCTGCCGGCCCCCGTTCGCCGGTTGCTGCTGCATGACTGGTTGGTCACGCGCGCAACGCCTGGGGCATCGCGCGCGTCGGTGCTTGCGATCGAGTCACTGCTTGACGTGCCTGGCTCGGCCAGGCGGTCGCTCGGTGGCGGCTGGCATGCGGTCAAGGAGTACGACCTTCTGTATGTCGAGGCCGCGCCAGGCAGATGCGAGCCGGTTCCGGGACCGGTGGATCTGCCCGTGCCGGGCGCGGCCGAGTGGGGAGACCTGACGGTGGTGGCTGAGCCTGTAGAAGGGTTCCGCGCGGTGGAGGTAGAACGCGAGGCGATCCTTGACGCCGATAGCGCGGATGGTCCGCTACGTGTCCGTGGGCCCAGGCCCGGCGACGGGATCCGGCCACTGGGCGCGCCTGGCACGCGCAAGCTCAAGGACCTTTTCGTCGATCTGAAGGTGCCCTCGAGAGAACGGCCTCACAGACCCGTTGTGGTGTGCGGTGAGCGTATCTTGTGGGTTTGTGGGCTTGTGGTCGCAGAGGAGGCCAAAGTCACTCGCGACAGCAAGCGATTCTTGAGGTTGAGCCTCGCCGGCGACGCGGAAGGGTTGTAAGCGTGCGAGTCCTGATAACCAGGGAGCGACTGGAGGAGAGGCTGGACCAGCTGGCCAGAGATATCACCTCTGACTACCAAGGCATGCGTCCGGTGCTGGTCTGTGTACTGAAGGGGGCTGTGCTGTTCGTCGCCGACCTGGTGCGTCGCCTGCCCTTCGATCTGGAGATGGAGTTCATGGCGGTCTCCAGTTACGGCAAGTCGACCGAGAGCTCGGGGGTGGTGCGCATTCTAAAGGACCTGGAGACCGACATTGAGGGGCGCCATGTCCTTGTCGTCGAGGACGTCATCGATTCTGGGCTGACGCTCGACTATCTGATGCGCAGCCTGAAGGCCAGGAATCCGGCCAGCCTGGAGATCGCCACCCTGCTCAGCAAGCCCAGCCGGCGGACGGCGGCGCTGGAATGCCGCTACACCGGATTCGAGATACCCGACGAATTTGTCGTGGGTTACGGGTTGGACCACGCCGAGCAGTATCGCAATCTGCCCTACATAGGGGTTGTCGATGACCAGGCATGAGGGCCTTGTGATAGTATTTCTGCCCTCATTAAGACCGACTGTGGAGTTGAGTTGAGCAGGTTCTTCAAGAGCTCCTTCTTCCCCATCGCCCTATTCGTGTTGCTCATCGTTCTGGTGGGCATCTTTGTCCAGGGCATCGGCGGCGACGAGCAGATGACCTTTCCCAAGTTCGTGGAGGTGGTCACCGCGGGTGACGTCAAGGACTTGGTCGTCAAGATCAAGTCACAGGTGGTCGAAGGCACGTGGGTCAGTAAGAACGAGCGCTTTGCGGTGGGCTACGACTCCGAGTACAACATCCAGAGATTCCTGGATGACGCGGAGGTCAAGTACACGACGGACCCCGAACGCGCTTCGGCCTGGAGCTCGATACTCAACTGGATCATACCCCTGGTGTTCATGGGCTTCATTCTGATCTTTTTCTTGAACCGGATGCAGGGCGGCAGCAACAAGGTGATGAGCTTCGGCAAGTCGCGCGCCAAACGAATGGCGGTGGATCAGCCCAAGATCACCTTCAAAGACGTGGCGGGTGTCGATGAAGCCATCGAGGAGCTGCAGGAGATCAAAGAGTTTCTCGAGGCCCCCAAGCGTTTTCAGAGCCTGGGAGCCAAGATACCTAAAGGCGTCCTCTTGTATGGACCTCCGGGCACCGGCAAGACCCTTCTCGCCCGCGCAGTGGCCGGAGAGGCGGGGGTGCCCTTCTTCAGCATCTCGGGCTCTGACTTCGTCGAGATGTTCGTCGGGGTGGGTGCCAGCAGGGTGCGTGACCTGTTCGAACAGGCCAAGCAGACCCAGCCCTGCATCGTGTTCATTGACGAGATCGACGCAGTCGGCCGCCATCGTGGCGCCGGCCTGGGCGGCGGCCACGACGAACGCGAACAGACTCTCAACCAGTTGTTGGTCGAGATGGACGGCTTCGAGGCCAACGAGAGCATCATAATCATGGCGGCCACCAACCGGCCGGACATCCTAGACCCTGCCCTTCTACGACCCGGTCGCTTCGACCGGCAGATCTCTGTGGACCGTCCCGACCGCGAGGGCCGCAAGTCTATCCTCGCGGTCCACGCCAAGGGCAAGCCCCTAGCGCAAGGGCTCGACCTGGGTACGCTGGCCGGCCAGACCGCGGGTTTCACGGGTGCCGACCTGGCCAACCTCATGAACGAGGCGGCACTTCTGGCGGCGCGGCGCCGCAAGCGCTCGGTGGGAATGGACGAGCTGGAAGAAGCGGTGATGAGGGTCATCGCGGGCCCCGAGAAGAAGTCACGCGTGCTCTCTGAAGAAGAGAAGCTCATCACCGCCTACCACGAGACGGGTCACGCCCTGGTGGCGCACTTCCTGCCCAGTGCCGACCCGGTGCACAAGGTCTCCATCATCGGACGGGGTCACGCGCTGGGTTACACCATAACCCTGCCGACCGAGGACAAGTTCATGGTCAAGAAGGGCGAGATCCTGGACAAGCTGGCTATGGGGTTGGCGGGCAGGGTGGCGGAGAAGCTCCGGTTCGACGACATAACCACCGGTGCGTCCAACGACCTGCAGAGAGTCACCGAGACTGCCAGGCGCATGATCACCCAGTACGGTATGAGTGACGAGCTGGGACCGCTTACTTTTGGACATGATCCGGCCCAGCCGTTCGTCGGCCGCGACTACGGAATGGGCCAGGAGTATTCCGATGTGACTGCGCAGAAGATTGACACCGAGATCCGCAGGGTGGTCGACCAGGCGTATAAGATGGCGGAAGTCGTGCTCACGGAGCATCGGCCGGAGCTCGACAAGCTGTCGCTACTCCTGATCGAGAAGGAGACTATCGACAAGGCCGAGTTCGAGGCCCTCTTGGCAGGGGAGGACCCTGAGGAGGTCTTCAAAGCCAAAGATGACGCGAAGGCTCAGAAGGCGGCGGAGGCCAAGCGGCAGCAGCGGCAGCACCGTCCGCGGGAGGAGAAGGTCGCGGGCCCGGATGGCCTAGGCCAGGTGGCGCCTGGAACGGCGTCGCCCATGAGTGTGCATGCCGATGACCGGAGCCGACCCAGGTGATAGACAAGGCCAAGATCGAGAAGGCCACGCGCCTGCTTCTGGAGGGCATCGGCGAGGATCCGGATCGTGACGGGCTGGAGGCCACCCCTCGGCGGGTGGCGGAGCTGTACGAGGAGATCATCTCCGGCGACTCTGAAGACCTGACTGCGTTGGTCGCGCCGATCGCATCCGACACTCACCAAGAGATGGTGTTGGTGCGCGACATCTCCTTCTATTCTCTTTGCGAACATCACCTGGTGCCCTTCTTCGGCGTGGCCCATGTTGCCTACATACCCTCCAAGAACGGTCGTATCTGCGGGGTGTCCAAGATAGTGCGCTTGGTCAGGGCAGCCGCGGCGCGGCTGCAACTGCAGGAGAGACTCACCTCCACCATAGCCGACACCCTGGTCGACTCACTCAGCCCTGAGGGTGTGCTGGTGCTTATCCAAGCTGAGCACCTCTGCATGTCTATGAGAGGGGTCAAGGCCCCTGGGTCGCGGGTCGTCACCTCCGCGGTCAGAGGGCTGTGTCTGAGCAACGCTGCTACCCGGGCTGAGGTCCTCGCTTTGATCGAAGCCCCGGGGGCCTGATCGGCGATCGCCTAGGGGGCGCGGATGATCCCAGCAGAAGGGTCTCCTCAAGTCTTGGTCCTCAGGGACACACGCGAGGCGCAGGCGGCCTTGGCGCGTGCCGGCGTCTCTGCGGTCGGTATGAAGCTCATGGACAAGCGCGCGCTGTTCCGCGCAGTGCGCGTGAGTGGTCTGGGCATCAGAGAGGTGAACCTGCTCAAGCAGGAGCTGACTTCGCGCGGAGGCGACGTCGCGGTCTCCGAAGACCTGTTCCAGTGGCTCAAGGAGAACGGCGGGTGTCTGCTCATGGGGACGCTGGCTCAGTTCGACCGCTTGCTCCCCAGGTTGAAAGGGCCCGACACAGGACTTCATGAGCTAGCCGACTCCATCGAGACAGCGCTTCGCAACCACTCCGAGCCCTACCCGCTCTGCCATCCGGCTCTTCACCTGGAGCAGGCCCCTCTCCTGATGGGCATACTGAACGTCACACCCGATTCTTTCTCAGACGGCGGTGAGTACAAGGATGTCGACAGCGCCGTGCTCAGCGGCCTCGAGATGGTCGCCCGTGGAGCCGCCCTGGTGGACATCGGCGGGGAGTCATCAAGACCCGGGTCAGGGCCGGTGTACGAGGCGGACGAGCTACGGCGGGTCATGCCCGTGATCCAGGCTCTTGCTCGCCCCCTGCACGGCCGCATCTCTATCGACACCTGCAAAGCCAGGGTGGCTGCGGAGGCGCTCGCGGCCGGAGTCTTCATGGTCAACGACATCTCGGCCCTGCGCGCCGACCGGGAGATGGTGGCAGTGGTGCGAGACGCGGATTGCCCGGTGATACTCATGCACATGCAGGGCGCCCCCAAGACCATGCAGGACACTCCCAGCTACCAAGATGTCGTCGGTGAGGTATACGAGTTCTTCATAGAGAGACTCAACTGGGCTATCGACAATGGAGTCAAGGAGGAGAATCTGCTCATCGACCCTGGCATCGGCTTCGGCAAGACCACGGCCCACAACTTGGAATTGCTTCACAATCTCGAAGCCTTCAAGTCGTTGGGAAGGCCCATAGTCGTGGGGGCCTCGCGCAAGCGGTTTTTGGGTGAACTACTGGGCCTCGAGTCTCCGAGGCAGCGCGACAGGGCGACGGCGGTGACGACGACCATAGCTGTCTTGGCGGGGGCGCATATAGTGAGAGTGCATGAGGTCACGGGCAACCGCGAGGCGGCCTTGGTCGCCCGCGCGGTCATGGGTTCCGGTGCCTAGGGGTCGTTGCGACGACGAAAGGGGAGTAGATGGACTTCTTCATCGAAGGGCTTGAGGTATACGGTCACCACGGGGTACCCGCCGAGGAGCGGGTCCTGGGTCAGCGGCTGCTCTTCGACGTGCGCCTGACCATGCATGAATGCCGCGGTGCGCACACCGACGAGGTGGGAGACACTGTCGACTACACCGAGGTCATAGACATGATCACAGAGGTGGCGACAGTCGAGACGTACTCGCTCTTGGAGCGACTGGCCCAGGTGACCGCGGAGTCGATCCTGCAGAAGTTCTCGGCCCTTGATGAGGTGTGGGTGCAGGTTACCAAGCCGCATCCTCCTGTCGCCTGCGCCATGACAGGGGTGGGCGCTGCCGTGGAACTGCAGCGCGCCGACCTAGAGGGCTGAGCGCTGGGCGCCGCGGAGCGGCCCCAGACTGCAGTGTACGTCGGCCTGGGCTGCAACCTGGGCGACCGGGAAGCCTTGCTGCGCGAAGCACTGGAGAGGCTCGCAGAGTCTCCCGGATACCCGGGTTTCGGCCCAGTCGCGGCTCTATGTAACGGCGCCGGTCGGGGGGCCCGAGCAGGGCGATTTCCTGAACCAGGTGGTCGAACTGAGTACCAGCTTGTCAGTCAGAGAGCTGTTCGAGGCCGTCAAAGCGATCGAACTGGCTATGGGGCGCGAGCGGCTGGTGAAGTGGGGGCCTCGGAGAATAGACGTGGATATCCTTTGGTACCATGGCGTCGCGGTGGACGACACAGACCTGCAGGTGCCGCACCCGCGTATGGCAGAACGGCGTTTTGTCTTGGAGCCCCTCTCAGAGTTGGCGCCCGAACTCAGGCTGTCCGACGGGAGGACGGTCTTGGAGGCTCTGAGCGGAGTGCAAGACCAGAGACTTCGTGTCGCGGCTGTTTCTCGTCCAGAGGAAGACTAGAGCAAGGAGCAGCGTGGAGCCAGCGGACTTCAGTGAGTTACAGAAGCAGATCAGGGAGTCGGCCCAACAGAAGGGCGCGGTGATCCTGGCGCACAACTACCAGCGCCCTGAGGTGCAGGATGTAGCCCACATCACGGGAGACTCCCTAGGTCTCTCCCGTCAGGCGGCGGCCTCGCAGGCCAAGATGATCGTGTTCTGTGGTGTGCATTTCATGGCCGAGACCGCGGCCATGCTTGCTCCCGACCGCCCGGTAATACTCCCCGACCTCGGCGCGGGCTGTCCCATGGCCGAGATGGTCGACGTGGAGGGGCTTCAGGCCCTCAAGGACCAACATCCCGAGGCGGTCGTGGTCAGCTATGTCAACACTACGGCGGCCGTCAAGGCTCTGTCCGACATATGCTGTACCAGTGCTAACGCCGCCGACGTGCTGAGATGGGTGCCGGCCGGTCGCGAGATCATCTTCACTCCAGACCAGAATCTGGGCAGGTGGGCCGCCGCACAGGCCGGCCGCGAGGTCATACTGTGGCCGGGCTTCTGCCCCACGCACGTATGGATCAAGGTGAGTCACGTGCAGGCGGCTAAGGCGGCGCATCCGAACGCCAAGGTCGTGGTGCATCCGGAGTGCGATCCGGAGGTCAGCGCCATCGCCGATGCGGTCGAGAGCACCTCGGGCATGGTGCGCTTCTGCCGACAGGATGATGCCCAGGAGTACCTCATCGGCACCGAGGTGCGGCATGATCCATCGTCTTAGCAAGGACTGCCCCGGCAAGACCTTCTATCCCATCACCGAGATAGCGGTGTGCCGCAACATGAAGCTCACCACTTTGGACGAAGATCCTCGCTGCCCTGCGCAACGAGGGGCCTGTGGTCACAGTCGACCCGGAGACGCGGGCCAAGGCTCTCAAGGCTGTGCAGCGCATGATCGAGGTCGGGGCGTGACCGCACCCGAAAGCACTGCCTCCGCACGCTCGGGCACCAAGCGAGACTCGGCCGCCGGTAGCCGGGCTACCAATGCTCCCTTCATCTCCCGGCGAGGCGCCGACCTCAGATACTCGAGCTACGACGTCCTCGTGGTAGGTGGTGGCATAGCCGGACTTACCGCGGCCCTGGGGGCCGCTCATCGGTGGAACGTGGGCCTCGTCACCAAGGGTACTCTCGACCAGACCACCACCTTTCTTGCTCAAGGTGGCATCGCGGCGGCTATGAGTCCGCATGACTCTCCCGAGCTTCACATGCAGGACACTTTGGAGGCCGGCGTAGGGCTCTGCGACGAGCCGGCTGTCAGGGTGCTGGTGGAAGAAGGACCTGCCCGCATCCGCGAGTTGGAGGGTCTGGGCACTCGTTTCGACAGGCGTGAAGGCCGGCTGATACTGGGCAAAGAGGGTGCGCACTCCATGGCCCGCATCGTTCACGCAGGCGGAGATGCCACCGGCAGTGTGGTGGCCAGCTCGCTGGCGGAGGTCATAACCTCCGGCGGTAGGGTAGAGGTACACGAGAACGAGTTCGTTCTCGACCTTCTCATGGACGGAGGGCGCTGCGTAGGTGCGGTGTCGTTGGGCGAGGAGGGCGAGCTCACCGTCAGCCTCGCACGGGCCGTGGTACTGGCCTGCGGCGGAGCCGGTCAGGTGTACTCACGCACCACCAACCCCTTGGTCGCGACAGGTGACGGGCACGCCATGGCCTATCGCGCAGGAGCCGTGCTGCGGGACATGGAGTTCATGCAGTTCCATCCCACGGCGTTCTACGGCACAGAGAATCCGACCCTGCTTCTGACCGAGGCGTTGCGGGGCGAGGGGGCCTACCTTCTGGATGCCGGTGGCGAGCGGTTCATGGTCGGAGCCCACCCGCGGGCAGAATTGGCTCCCAGGGATGTGGTCGTGCGTCATATGAAGCGTGTCTTCGACAGAGACAAGACCGACCGGGTGTGGCTGGACGCTCGCCATCTGGAGTGCGGCTTCTTGCGCGAGCGCTTTCCCACCGTCTACAACGGTCTGCAAGAGCGGGGCTTCGACCTGTGCACGCAACTCATCCCCATCGCGCCGGCGTCCCACTACTTCATCGGCGGCGTGCTCACCGACAATTGGGGACGCACCACCGTGCCCGGTCTCTATGCGTGTGGGGAGACGGCGAGCACCGGTATACACGGCGCCAATAGGTTGGCATCGAACTCGTTGCTCGAAGGACTGGTGTTCGGAGAGCGCACGGTCAGGGAACTCAACCGCTACCTCTCGGTGGCCGACCCGGCTATACGAAAGGTGAAGCTGGACCTCGCCGACGAGCCAAGGGAGGGCAACGATGCGGCCGTGGTGGCCAAGGGACGGGAGGTCTTGGGCGCGACCATGACCGGGTTGTGTGGCATAGTGCGCTCGAGGGAGGGCCTGCTGGACGCCGGAGAGCGGCTTGCGGCGCTGGAGCGTTCGCTGGCCGCGCCCGGGCTGAGCGTGGCTGAACTTGAGCTGTTCAACCTGCTCACAGTCGCGCAGCAGATGGTAGCGGCGGCGGTCCTTAGGGAGGAGAGCCGCGGTGTTCATCTGCGGTCCGATTTCGCCGAGCGTGATGACGCCGGCTGGCGCCGGCACAGTCTCGTACATCGAGACGCGAACGGTGGGGGCCTTGTTGGTGGAGACGAGCGCGGTGCAGACCGGCGAGCGAGAGTCTGGCACAGCGGAGGGACGATGATGATCGACGAATCCACAAGAGAACTGGCACGCCGGGCACTGGCCGAAGACCTGGGAGGGCGCGGCGACATCACCTCGGAATGGACGGTGCCTGGTGGACGGCGCGGTAAGGCCGTGATCACCGCCCGAGAAGAGGTGGTGGTGGCCGGGCTGCCGCTGGCCCAGGCCGTCATGCAGCTTGTCGACGCAGAGGCGGTGTTCGCGGCCGTCGTCGAAGACGGGGACGTGGTCGGCGGCGGCGGGCATTTGGCGACTATCGAAGGGTCGGCTCGAGGCATCCTGTCCGCGGAGCGCACCATGCTCAACTTCCTCATACACCTGAGCGCCGTGGCCACTCAGTCGCGGCGCTTCGCGCGAGCGGTGGAGGGGACGGGGGCGAGAGTGGTCGACACCCGCAAGACCATGCCCGGACTCCGCGCTTGGGAGAAGAGGGCTGTGGTCTGCGGCGGATGCGGCAACCATCGCTTCGGCCTCTTCGACATGGTGCTGATCAAGGACAATCATCTGGAGGCGGCCGGGGGTGTGCGGGCAGCCATGGAGAGGGTGCGGGCCGCCGGGCGCGATTACGTCAAGGTGGAGGTCGAGGTCGAAAGCGAGGCCGACCTTCGTGAGGCGATCGCCTGCCGGGCCGACATGGTCATGCTGGACAACCAAGACTTGGACTCGCTGAGGCGCATGGTCGAGGTCGCCAGGTCATTGGACGCCGGGGTGGTGCTGGAGGCGTCCGGCCGAGTCTCACTGGACACCGTGCGTGCCGTCGCCGAGACGGGCGTGGACCTCATATCGACCAGCGCCCTGACCATGGGCGCGCCGCCTGTCGACCTGGCGCTGTCTCTCACGGTGATCGACTGAGTGTCGGCGGACGAAGGGGGACAGTCATGCTGCTGACAGTCGACGTAGGCAACACCCAGACGCACCTGGGTCTCTTCTCAGACCAGGAGCTCAAGGGCTGCCTGGCGTTTCGCCACCGAACGCGACAAGACTGGCGACGAGCTGGCGGTCATGGTGGACGGTCTGCTGCGCCTTGACGGGTTCTCGAGGGAGTCGGTGTCGGGCATGGCAGTCGCCTCTGGGGTGCCGCGGCTGAACAACGAGTACGCGACTATGGCGGCCAGGAAGTTCGGCGTTGATGCGCTGGTGATAGGTCCCGGCGTCAAGACGGGCATGCCGGTGCTGACCACCGATCCGCGAACGGTCGGACCAGACCTGATCGTCGACGCCGTGGCTGCCATCGAGCTCTACGGGGCTCCCTGCATAGCAGTCGATTTCGGCACCGCCACAATCTACAGCGCAGTCTCGGCAGCCGGCGAGTATCTCGGCCATGCCATAGCTCCAGGCATAGAGGTGTCGCTGGACGCGCTCGCCGATAAGGCAGCTCGGCTGACCAAGGTCGAACTTGCCGACCCGGGCACGGTGATAGGCAAGACCACCGTGCAGTCCATGCAGGCCGGTGCGTTGTACGGTTTCGCCGGCCAAGTGGACGGTATCGTGTCGCGCATGCGCGCAGAACTCGGAGGCTCGGCGGTCAGCATCGCCACCGGTGGGTTGGCGCCCGCTGATCTTCGAACATGCCTCGACGTTGGACAAGCTCGACTCGCTGCTGACGCTGCGCGGCCTCGAGATAATCTGGCGTCGCAACCAGCCTAGACGGCCGCGCCCGGCAATCGCCGCATCGTGATAGCACCTCTGCCACTTCGCCTCTTCGTGCAGTCATTCAGCATCGGGTCGGGTGTTGGTGCCCAACCGCGTGGTGCTCGCTCCCATGGCTGGTCTGACCAGTAGTGCCTATCGCCGGCACCTTAAGTCCCATGGCGTGGGGCTTGTGGTCACCGAGATGGTCAGTTCGCAGGGTCTGCTGCACGGCAACGTGCGCACTGGCGACTACTTGGCGTTCGCCGAATCCGAGAGGCCCCTTTCGGTGCAGCTGTTCGGTGGGTCTGCGGAAATCATGGCGCGGGCGGCGGAGACGGTCCTCTCGGGCGCTCGGAGTGCCGGACATACTGGACATCAACATGGGGTGTCCGGTGCGCAAGGTGGTCAAGACAGGAGCCGGCAGTGCTCTGCTTGGCGAGCCCTCGCAGGCCGGTCGAGGTGGCTGCCGCGGTAGTGCGCGTCGCCTCGCAGAGAGGCGTGCCCGTGACGGTCAAGATGCGAGCGGGACTGCGTCCTGGCGACGGGCTGGGTCTCGAGTTGGCTCCGCGCTTGGAGGCCGCCGGCGTAGCCGCGCTGGGCGTGCATCCGAGAGCGGCGAGTGAGTACTACAGTGGCCACTGCCGACCACTCAGTGACGGCAGCGATACAGAAGGTGGTGGACATCCCGGTGATGGCTTCAGGTGATATACGCAGCGTTCAAGCCGCCGCCGAGGGTGGTCGAAGCCACCGGCGTGGCCGCTGTCATGGTGGCTCGTGGGGTCACCGGCGACCCCTGGTTTGTGGAGTCGTTGCTGTCGGGGGAGGCGAAACCGCGGCCATCGCTATCGGAGGTGGTGGCGGACCTCAGAGCGCTGCTCGCTCTGGTCGCTGAAGAACAAGGACAAGAACGAGCGGCCCGCTGGATACGCAAGATGCTCACCTGGTATCTGCGTCCGTCGCGAGTGCCCGCATCGTTGATAGAGCCGATCCGGGCACTTACCACAGCGAGCGCGGTGGATGGTGCGGTGGCAGCGCTGGTAAGGTGAGGCACGCGGTCGTAGCCTCCGTTCCAAGTCGTGTTGACAAGCTTCACGCTCTTACCTATAATGCCGCGCTACTCTCGGGCGCGATCCACTTCTGCACTCCACAAAAGGATGGTCTTAGTGTCACGCAAAGAAGTGATCCTTACCGAAGAAGGGCTTAAGCAGCTCACGGATGAGCTGAACCACCTCTCCACCGTCAAGAGGGAGGAGGTCGCCGAGCGTATCCGCCAGGCGCGGGAGTTCGGAGACATCAGTGAGAACTCTGAGTACGACGACGCCAAGAACGAGCAGGCTCTGCTCGAGGGGCGTATTGCCATGCTCCAAGAGAAGCTGCGGCGGGCGCGAGTCGTCAAAGAATCCGAGATAGACACCGACAAGGTATGCGTCGGCAGTATGGTGACGCTCCGCGACAAGGATGCTGGTCAGAACCGCACGTACACGCTTGTGGGCTCTGCTGAGGCCGATCCCACCAACGGGCGGCTGTCCAATGAGTCCCCGGTGGGGCAGGCCATAATGGGCAAGCGAGTGGGCGACCTGGTCACTGTGCCGGTGCCTGTGGGCTCGATCAAGTACGAGATCATCGCCATAGGCAAGATGTAGATGCAGGATACCGGCCCATCTGAAGACACATCGCAGACGACGGGTCGGTATCCGGTCTCGCTGAGTGGGAGCGTGAACGGCTCGCCAAGGTCGAGCGACTGCGCACCCAGGGTACTGAGCCCTATGCACGCAAGTTCGAGGGTCGTACACCTTTGGTCGAGATCGTCAGCAAGTACGGTAACTTGGAGGTCGGCGAGAACGCCGAGGGTTCTTCCTGCCGCATCGCAGGCCGGGTGATGGCCCGCAGGGCGCACGGCAAGGCCGCTTTCTTCACCCTTCGAGACGGCTGGGACGACCTGCAGATATACAGCAACGTCGACACCCTCGGGCAAGAGTCGCTGGACGCGCTGGTCGACGTCGACCTTGGCGACATAATCGGTTGTGAGGGCTTCGTGTTCCGCACTCGCCGGGGTGAGCTCACGGTGCATATCGAGAAGTGGACGCTTCTTACCAAGTCCTTGCGCCCCTTGCCGGAGAAGTGGCATGGTCTGCAGGATCGTGAGACTCGTTACCGGCAGCGCTATGTAGACCTCATCTCCAATCCCGAAGTGGCCACGCAACTCCGCGGCCGCGGCAAGCTGGTCTCGGCCATGCGTCGGTATCTGGAGGCCCAAGGTTTCGTGGAGGTCGAGACCCCCACGCTGCAGCCCCTCCCGGGCGGGGCCTTGGCGCGCCCGTTTGCGACTCATCACAACGCTCTCGACACCGACCTGTACCTGCGCATCGCTCCCGAGCTCTACCTCAAGCGGCTGCTGGTGGGCGGTTTCGACCGCATCTTCGAGATCGGCAAGAGCTTTCGCAACGAGGGTATCTCGCTGGTGCACAACCCCGAGTTCACCATGATGGAGCTGTATTGGGCCTACGTGGACTACAACGCCATCATGGAGTTGGTCGAGAACATGATCCCCGCCCTCGCCCTCGAGGTCGTCGGATCGACCGAGTTGATGGTCGGCGAGAGTCTGGTCGAGCTGAAGGCCCCGTGGCCTCGCAAGACCATCGACTCATTGTTGCGGGAGCATCTGGGCGTGTCGCTCGCGGAGATGAGAGCCGATCCACAGGCGGGCAAGAGTCTGCTGCAAGAGCGCAAGATCGAGGTCGAGAAGCGGGACACGTTCGCCACGTTGGTAGACAAGGCTCTAAAGCACGTGGTCTGGCCCAATCTCATCCAGCCGACCTTCGCTACCGACTATCCCTTGGAGCTCAGTCCTCTGGCCAAGCGCTCTCCTTCGATCCTCTCGTGGTGGAGCGCTTCCAGCCGATCATCGTCGGCAAGGAGATGGGCAACGCGTTTTCGGAACTCAACGATCCCATGGACCAGCGCGGTCGCTTCGAGCAGCAGGCGATCAACAGGGCCGCCGGTGACGAAGAGGCTCACGTGGTGGACGAAGACTTTCTGCGCGCCCTCGAGTACGGCATGCCTCCGGCCGGTGGTCTGGGCATAGGCATCGACAGGCTGGCGATGCTCCTTCTGGGCGCTGATTCCATCCGGGACGTAATACTCTTCCCCCAGTTGCGGCCGGAGCGCTAGGCAGCGGCAGGATCCCGCCTGAGGCTCGTGAGAGGGTAGTGATTGGAGGCTTGGGTGTTTGCTGAAGAGCCACCCAGTTGGAGTTTTGACCTTGGGGCGTCGGTCACCTGCGAACGGTGTGGGGAGGAGACGGCCAGCGTTCACCTGCTCCGGGTCGTCGACGGGCAGGTATCTCATACCCATCTGTGCCCAGGATGCGCCGAAGGTATCGCCGAAGAGGCAGAGGGCATGGCCCTCGTCCTGGCCGTGCCCTCGGTGCTGCGGCGTCTGGCCAGGGGAGATGTCTCTGAGGAGACAGCCACCCCCGCGCCTGAGAGGCCACAACAGAGAGCACTTCTGTGCCGTCTGCGGCACTACGCTGACCGACGTCAAAGAGTCCGGCCTCGTCGGCTGCTCAGACTGCTACAAGGTCTTTGCCGAGTATCTGGAGAATCTGCTTGTCGCTGGTGCTGAGCCCGTGGAGCATCTGGGCAAGATTCCTCGCAGGGGTCCTGAGACCGATAGCCTGAGGCACGAGATACTGCGGCTTCAGCGCATGCTGCGCGAGCTTGTCGAATGTGAACGCTTCGAGGAGGCCGCTGGCGTGCGGGACCGGCTGACCGAACTCGGTGAGCGACTCGGAGAAGGCGCCAAATGAGCCGCGCCCCCGTCACTGCTACCGCTCTCGGTCTGACCCGCAACGAGTCCGGCAGACGCTTTCCGCATGCCGAAGACCCGGCCGTGCTCGAAGACCTGCGTTCTGGCGTAGTCGACGTGCTTACCGCCGGGGAGTGGGAGCAGAGTTGGAGGGTCTATGAGCTGGAGGTGCTCACCGAAGTTGAGACGGAGCACCTTGTCGAGCGTGGACTCATGACCCCATCGTTCGCCGAGGGCACAAGTGAGGGCCGCGGTTTTGCCGTATACGGAGAAGGTCAGGCGTCCTTGGAGATAAACGGCGTCGATCACCTGCGGCTGCTTGGCTTTCGCGGTGGCGACCAACTGGGTTCACTGTGGACCCTTCTCAATTCCGTCGATGATCGACTGGAAACGGTCTTCTCGTACGCTTTCGACCCGCGCTGGGGCTATCTGACAGCGCGTCCCAGAGAGGCGGGCAGCGGGATGCGGGCCTACGCCACCTTGGTGCTACCTGCACTGATGCTGACCGGACGGCTGGCAGGTGTCGCAGTGGAGCTGGTCAGCCAAGGGCTGGGCATCGCCCCGTTGTGGAGCGGCGCCGGCGGTGTGGTGCAGGTTTCTAACGTCGCCGCCCAGGGAAAGCCCGAGACAGAGATCCTGGGACAGGTGAGTGAGGTCGTGCTCGGGGATCGTGGAGAAGGAGCGGTCGCTGCGCAAGATGCTGCTCCGCGAAAACGCCGTTCAGACACGGGACCAGATCGGACGATCGCTGGGAACGGCACAGCAGGCATGGTCGGTCTCATTCTTGGAGGCCGTCAACATCGTCTCAGCCATCCAGGCGGGTAGAGACCTCGGTCTGGTCGAAGGCCCCGCCCTAGCGGACGAATCGGCCTTCAGTCTGATGACAAGACTACAGCCGGCGCATATTGTGGTCGATTATATGGAGGGAAGGACAGGCAGCTTGGACAGCCCCGCGATAGACGAGCTGAGGGCTCGTGTGTTGAGGGAGATGTTCGCCGCACTCGAACGTCCGGCCCTAGGGGAGATGTGATGTTTGAGAGATTCACCGAGAGAGCTCGACAGGTCATAGTCCTCGCGCAAGAGGAGGCCAGGGCTCTACGGCACAACTACATCGGCACCGAGCACCTGCTGCTCGGCCTTCTACGCGAGGCCGACGGGGTAGCTGCTCGAGTGCTAGGCTCGCTGGAAGTCACCCTTGAGGAAGTGCGCGGAGAAGTCAGCCGCATAGTGGGAGAGGGTGATACCGAGTCCCAAGGCCAGATCCCCTTCACGCCCAGGGCCAAGAAGGTGCTCGAGTTGGCCCTTAGGGAGGCCCTGTCACTAGGTCACAACTACATAGGCACAGAGCATGTGCTACTTGGTTTGGTGCGCGAGAGCGAAGGCGTTGCCGCTCGTATCATTGGCGACCTTGAAGTGGATACCGAGCGTGTCCGCCAAGAAGTCCTGCGCATGCTCTCCGCTCCCAGCAAACGGCCCCCCAGGGGTGCAGCGGCCAACGCTGCTGGTGAAGGCAAGGAGCGGCGCAACTCCAAGGTGCTCGACCAGTTCGGTCGCAACCTCACCAAGTATGCCGAAGAGGACAAGCTCGACCCGGTCATCGGCAGGGAGAACGAGATACAGAGGGTCATGCAGATCCTCTCCCGGCGCACCAAGAACAACCCGGTGCTGGTCGGTGAGCCTGGTGTGGGCAAGACCGCGGTGGTGGAGGGCTTGGCCCGTCGCATAGCCAAGAACGACGTGCCTGGTCTGCTCAAGGACAAGCAGATATACACCCTGGACCTGGGCGCCCTGGTTGCGGGCTCCAAGTATCGTGGTGAGTTCGAGGAGCGGCTGAAGAAGGTCATGAAGGAGATCGGTGAGCGGGGCGACATAATCCTGTTCATCGACGAGATACACAACCTGGTCGGGGCGGGCGCGGCCGAGGGTGCGATCGACGCCGCCTCTATCTTGAAACCGGCCTTGGCGCGTGGCGAACTGCAGACCATCGGGGCCACCACCCTAGACGAGTACCGCAAGCACTTGGCCAAGGATGCCGCTCTTGAGCGCCGTTTTCAGCAGATCGTGGTCAAAGAGCCCAGCATCGCAGAGACCAGACGCATCCTGGCCGGGCTGCGCGAACGCTACGAGGCGCACCACAAGGTGCGCATCACCGACGAAGCCATAGAGGCCGCGGCTTATCTGGCGGACCGCTATATCAGCGATCGCTTCTTGCCTGACAAGGCGATAGACCTCATCGACGAGGCCATGTCGCGCAAACGCATCCAGAACATGTGCACCTCGCCCGACCTGCGCGAGGTCGAGGACTCCCTCCTGGAGGTCCGGCGTGAGAAAGAGACCGCCATCGACGTCCAAGACTTCGAGAAGGCCGCCTCGCTGCGGGACCGCGAGCGCAAGTTGCTGGGCCAGCGGCACGACATGGAAGAGAAGTGGCGCGAATCCGATGAGGCGTGCGAGATATCCATAGGTGAGGACGAGATAGCCGAGGTCACAGCCATGTGGACGGGCATCCCCGTCACAAAACTCACTGAGGCCGAGACGCATCGGCTGCTCCGCATGGAGGAGGCTCTGCACAATCGGGTGGTCGGCCAAGACGAGCCGGTCAAGGCAGTGTCGCGGGCCATCCGCCGCTCGCGGGCGGGTCTGAAGGACCCACATCGTCCCGCCGGCTCGTTCATATTCTTGGGACCGTCGGGAGTTGGCAAGACAGAGCTCGCGCGCACATCTGGCGGAGTTCTTGTTCGGCGAGGAGTCGGCCCTTATCCAGGTGGACATGTCTGAGTTCATGGAGAAGCACGCGGTCAGTCGCTTGGTGGGCTCGCCGCCGGGGTACGTCGGCTACGACGAGGGCGGCCAACTGACCGAGTTGGTGCGGCGACGGCCCTACTCGGTAGTGCTGTTGGACGAGATCGAGAAGGCACACCCAGATGTGTTCAACATCCTGCTGCAGATACTCGAAGACGGCCGGCTCACCGATTCGCAGGGGCGGTCGGTGGACTTCCGCAACACGATAATCATCATGACCTCCAACATCGGCGCGGCAACGATCTCCAAAGGCCAGGTGCTGGGGTTCGGCGAGCCGGTCGCTGACGGCGGTCTAGGGTATGACGAGATGAAGACTCGGGTGACGGCCGAGCTGAAGACGGTGTTCAGGCCGGAGTTCCTCAATCGGGTCGACGAGGTCATAGTCTTCCACAAGCTGTCCCGTGAGGAGATCACCGACATAGTCGCCCTGCTCATGGCCAGGGTGGAGGAGCAACTCGAGAGAACGCGAGATAGGGGTGGCCCTCACCGCCTCGGCCCGGGAGCTGCTTGTCGACGAGGGCTACGATCCGGCGATGGGTGCGCGACCGCTGCGGCGGGCCATCCAGCGGCACGTCGAAGACCTGTTGGCCGACGAGGTGCTTTCAGGCAAGTTCCCGCGTGGCAGTACGGTGATCTTGGAGCGTGAGGGCGACCATCTGGTCATAAGCGAGGTCGTTCAGGGAGCGCCTGACGTACTTGTCGCCGACGAGACGAAGTAGGCGCCGGATGGTGGCGCCGAGACCAAGGATCACCTGTGGCCCGGCGCACTAGCTCGTTCGTCTGCCAAGAATGCGGATACCTGTCCCCCGGTTGGCTGGGGCGTTGTCCGGGCTGCGGCCAGTGGAATACGATAATCGAAGAGGCGGCACCGACAAGCTCTGGGCCTCGACGTACGGCGTCGGCCACGGCGGCCCCGGTGCTCGTGCACCTCGTAGACGTAGACCCCCGCGCCCAGGCCCGCATCGACACCGGCATGGCTGAGCTCAACCGTGTCCTCGGAGGCGGACTGGTAGCCGGCTCGGTGGTGTTGGTGGGCGGTGAGCCCGGGGTAGGTAAGAGCACGCTGCTTCTGCAGGCTTTGCTGGGGCTGGAAACTCGCGGGGTGCCCTCACTGCTCGTCTCTGGCGAAGAGTCGGCGGCGCAGGTCAAGCTGCGGAGCGTGAGGCTGGGCGGTGACGGCAGCAGACTGCGGCTGCTTGCCGGAGACCCAGACAGAGTCGGTGGTGCGAGCGCTGGAGCAACTCGAAGCCGGCCGTCTGCGTCGTGGATTCGGTTCAGACCCTGTGGTCTGAGGAGTTGGGTTCTACCCCCGGTTCGGTGGCGCAGATCAAGGATGCCGCCGGCTCAACTACTGAGGGTGGCCAAGGACAACGACATCGCGCTGATCTTGGTGGGACATGTGACGAAGGAGGGCGAACTCGCCGGTCCGCG
Source organism: uncultured Actinomycetes bacterium (assembly GCA_963747275.1). Taxonomy (GTDB): domain Bacteria; phylum Actinomycetota; class Thermoleophilia; order RBG-16-64-13; family RBG-16-64-13; genus RBG-16-64-13. The sequence continues at coordinate 367,810 of CAVVEI010000013.1, read as the reverse complement.
GGTGCTGGAGCACATGGTCGACGCGGTGCTCTCTTTCGAAGGGGAGCGGGCCCAACCATTCCGCATACTGCGAGCCGTTAAGAACCGCTTCGGCTCCACAAACGAGGTCGGTGTGTTCCAGATGGCCGAGCAAGGGCTTCTGGAGGTCACCGACCCGGCCTCCGTGTTTCTTGAGGAGGGAGACCTTCGTTCAGGTTCTGTGGTCGTGCCGGTGATGGAGGGAGCCGTTGCCTTCTGGCTGAGGTGCAGGCTCTGGTGGCGCCCAGCAACCTGACCATGCCTCAGCGTGTCGCTCGGGGTGTAGACCGTAACCGGCTGGCCATGATAGTGGCCGTGCTCAACCGCAGGGCCCGTTTGCCGCTGTTCAAATGCGACATTTTTGTTAACGTAGCAGGAGGACTGGCTCTTGAGGATCCCGCGGCAGACTTGGCCGTGGCTTTGGCCATAGCGTCGGCGTGGCGGGATACGGCCGGGGGGCAGGGTGTAGCGGCGTTTGGTGAGGTGAGTCTCACCGGCAAGGTGCGGTACGTCCTCTCCGGGGACAAGCGGATCCAAGAGTTGGTGCGGCGGGGCTTCACGCATATCTTGGTCCCTGTCAGAAACGGAGATGAATACTCTGCAAACGGGGCGGCGCCGGAGGGACTGAAGCTTGAAGCGGTCACCGACGTGGCACAAGCCCTCAAAGTGCTGGGACACTAAGGAGCACCGGTGGCGAAGCGGCTCGGAGACCGATTGGCGATGATGGACCCGCAACTGGTGGCCGCACTCCAGATGATCGCCCCCGGGACGATATTGCGCGACGCGATCGAGAACATCGTGCGAGCCCGCACCGGTGCCCTCTTGGTCTTTGCCGACGAGGAGAAGATCAAGCCCATAATCTCCGGCGGCATCGACATAGACATCGCCCTGCGGCCCATGATCCTGTACGAGCTTGCCAAGATGGACGGGGCTATCCTGCTCGACGTCACAGGTAGTCACATCATCCACGCCAACGTGCAGCTGATGCCCGACGCCAACATCGAGTCGCAGGAGACGGGCACGCGACATCGCACTGCGGAACGCGTGGCCAAGCAGCTGGGCTGCGTCGCCATCTCCATCTCGGCCTCGCGCGACGTGGTCTCGGTCTATGTCGACCACATCCGCTACATCATGGACCCTATCAGAGTGGTGTTGAGCAAAGCCGACCAAGCCCTGCAGACCCTTGAGAGGTTCAAGCACAGGCTCAATCAGGTGACCTCTACTCTGTCTGTGCTGGAGTTCCAGGAACGGGTGACGCTGTTCGACGTCACCACCGTGCTGCAGCGCATCGAGATGGTACTTACGCTCTCGCATCTCATCGAGCGCTACATGATCGAGCTGGGCACCGAAGGGCGTCTGGTAGAGCTGCAGATGGAGGAGCTTCTACGAAACGTGCGCGAAGACCGCACTGCGTTGCTTGCCGACTACCTTCCTGATCCCACGCCGGAGCGTCTGGAGGCGGCGCGGAGTGCCCTGGTCGAGATGCCCTCAGACGAGCTTATCTCGCTGGAGAGCATCGGCATGATACTAGGCTATGCACCCAGTGAGAACGTGCTGGAGACTCACGTTCGCCCGCGGGGACGCAGGATGCTGCAGAAGATCCCCCGGGTCAACCAGGAGGCGGTGTCCGCGGTGTTGACACGCTTCAACGATCTGCAGTCCATCGTGAAGGCCCCAGTAGAAGAACTCGCCTCTCTTGAGGGAGTCGGGCCGGAGCGGGCGAGGTGCATCAACGAGGGCCTGTTGCGGCTACGCGATTTCGACCTGACCGAGCGCGACAGGTGACCCGGTGGTAGTCGCCCTCAGACTGGTCATGGCCGTAGTAGCGGGCATCGCCTGCTACGTGCTTGCCACGCGGTTCTTGCCCGATGCCAAATTGGACTCGGGCCCCTACGCGGCGCTGGTGACCGCGCTCAGTGTTGCTGGGGATACTTATCGGGGGTCTCATCGGTCACGTCCTGGGCAAGGCAGTCACCAAGCTGGGCAGACGGCTGGACAGGGGTACCTCGCTTGTCACGGCCAGCGGGCTGATCTTCACCAGCCTGGGCCTGCTCACCGGGCTGGCCATCGCCGCTCTGGGCGGTCTGTCGATCAAAGACCTCCCGGTGGTCGGGCCCTACCTGCTACCGGTGCTCTATGCAATCAGCGGCTACTTGTTCGCCTATCTTGGGTTACAAGCGCCACACAGATCTTGCCCGGGTCCTGGGTTTCAAGGGACTTCTGCAGCAACCCGGGGCGAGGGAGTTCGTGCGGCCCAAGCTGCTGGACACCTCGGCGATCATCGATGGCAGGATCGGGGCCCTGGTGGAGCTGGGCTTCATCGAGGGAGACATAGTGGTGCCGAGCTTCGTACTCGAAGAGCTTCAGTCTATCGCCGACTCCGGGGAGCCCAGCAAGAGGGCGCGCGGCAGGAGGGGCCTGGATACGGTACATCATCTGCAGCACAGCGCTGAGCACGTGAGCATCATAGAGCGGGACTTCCCCTCTGTGGCCGAGGTCGACGCAAAGCTGATCAAGCTCGCCAAAGAGATCAAGGCCTGCATACTCACCACCGACTACAACCTGAACAAGGTCTCTCAGATACAGGGGATCGACGTACTCAACCTCAACGAACTGGGCAATGCCATGAAGATCGCGGTCGTGCCTGGGGAGACTCTGCGGGTGCGTGTCTTGCGTGAGGGCAAGGAAGAGGACCAGGGCGTGGCCTATCTCGAAGACGGCACCATGGTGGTGGTGGAGGGCGGAGGCAAGCGGGTGGGCGAAGACGTGCAGGCCGAGGTCACCTCGATACTTCAGAACCCTTCTGGGAAGATGGTCTTCGCCAGGGTGGCGGCATCGTAGAGGTGAGGGAGTCCATGGACGGCCGGGGTGCCGGTCTTGCTCTGGTGGTCACTGCGGCCGGTCGAGGGTCGCGGTTCGAGTCTCGACTCCCCAAGCAACATGTTCCGGTGTTGGGCATTCCCATGCTGCAGCGCACTCTCACCGTGCTCTCCGAATGCGATCAAGTGGACGCCATCGCCGTGGTGGTCAACGCTGACGAGCTCGACAACTGCCGCTCCGAGTTCGCGCGAGAGCCGATCGACAAGGTGGTTGCTGTAGTCGCGGGGGGCGAAGAAAGGCCACTCTCCGTGCGTAACGGACTGTACGCCCTGGAGCGACTCGGCGAGTGGGCCTTGGTGGGGGTCCACGACGGGGCGCGACCGCTTGTGACCTGCGCTGAAGTCTCTCGCGCCGTCGAAGTACTCGTGGCCCGGCCGGAGGTTGACGGCGTTATCTTGGCCATTCCCAGCGTCGACACGATTAAGACGGTCGACGCAGAGGGCATGATCACCGGCACGCCCGACCGGCGCGGTCTGTGGCGTGCCCAGACTCCGCAGATCTTCCGCTGGCGCGTGCTTATGGAGGCGTACGGACTCACCGGAGGACGAACTGCTGTCAGCTACAGACGACTCATCGCTGGTGGAGAAGACCGGAGCCCGAGTGCAGGTGGTGGAGGGTTCGTCTGAGAACCTCAAGATCACCGACCGCGCCGACCTCCGGTACGCTGAGAGCATCATCGCGGAGCGTTCGGCGTTGTGAGCGGACTGACTACACTCAGGGTGGGGCTGGGCCTCGATGCCCACAGGTTCGCTCCGGACCGCGCCTCTGGTGCTGGGCGGGGTCAGATTGCGCGAAAGCGATGGACTCCTTGGCCACAGCGACGCCGACGTACTTGCTCATGCCATCATGGACGCGCTGCTGGGTGCGGCCGGTCTAGGTGATATCGGCGGCTTGTTCCCGGAGGACGATCCGGCCTTCGCAGGGGGCCGACAGCGTCGAGCTTCTCGGCAGAGTGGCCGGGCTGCTGGAAGACGGTGGGTGGCGCATAGTCAACGTGGACGCTGTCGTCATCTGTGAGGACCCGCGGGTCGCACCGCACAGAGAGGGAATGTGTGAACGATTGGCGGCAGCTATGGGTATCCAGACCGAGCAGGTGGGTCTACGGGGCACCACCACCGAGGGAATGGGTTTCACCGGGCGGCGCGAGGGCATAGCCGCGCAGGCAGTGGCGCTCTTAGAGCGGAAAGGATAAGCCGGATGCGTCTGTACGACTCGTTGAGCCAGGAGAAGAAGGAGTTCGTGCCTCGCGACAAGGATCGCGTGACCATGTACTTCTGCGGACCCACCGTATACAACTACGTCCATGTGGGCAACGCGCGCCCCTTCGTCGTCTCCCTGGTGGCCAAGCGTTACTTCGAGTCTCTGGGCTATCGGGTGACTCTGGTAGAGAACATCACCGACGTGGACGACCGCATAATCCAGAAGGGGCTGAAAGAAGACCGGCCCTGGACGGAGGTCGCTGCAGAGTTTGCGCAGGCCTATCGTGACGATACCGACCGGCTGGGCCTTGGGCGGCCGGACGTGGAGCCTCTGGCCACCGAACACATCCAAGAGATCATCGGTCTCATCGCACGACCTGATCGAACGAGGACACGCGTACCAAGCGAGGGCGGACGTGTACTTCAAGGTGGACAGCTTCGGGGCCTACGGCAAGCTCTCGAATCAGCAGATCGCGGAGATGCGGCATGGTGCACGCATCGAGGTGGACGATATCAAGGCCGACCCACTCGACTTCGCCCTGTGGAAGGGTGCCAAAGAGGGCGAGCCTTCATGGGACAGTCCCTGGGGTCCCGGCCGGCCGGGCTGGCATATCGAGTGCTCGGCCATGAGCCTCAAGTATCTGGGTGCCGGCTTCGACATCCACGGAGGTGGGCGGGACCTCATCTTTCCGCATCACGAGAACGAGATCGCCCAAGCAGAGGGGGCACTGGATGAACCCTTTGTGCGCTTCTGGATGCACAACGGCATGTTGAACCTCACCGAGGTCAAGATGTCCAAGAGTATCGGTAACATCCTCACCCTGCGAGATGTTCTCGACAAGTATCGTCCTGAGGCACTTATCGCGGCTTTCCTGGGCAGCCACTACCGCAGTCCCTTGGAGTTCAGCAACGATCTGCTGCAAGAGAGCGAATTGCAGGTGGACCGGCTGCGCAACCTGTTCTTGAGACTGGCGGGCGTGGTCGACGACAGTAGCGGCCAGAGCGCTGGGGCGGAGAGCGTGGGGGCGACTCTTCTGGAGAGGGTGGCGGCGCGCCGTCAGGCCTTCGCAGAAGCGCTTGCCGATGACCTCAACACCGCGGCGGCGTTGGCCGAGGTGTTCGGACTGGCACGTGAGGTCAACACCGCCTTGGCTGCGGGCGGCCTTTCGCCTGAAGCCGCGGGCAAGGTGCGGGCGGAGATGGTGCAGATGGTCCACGTGCTGGGACTGGACGCCACGGCTGCCGTAGAAGCGGACGTGCCGGCGGATGTGTTGCAGATGGCCGAGGAGCGTCAGAAGAGCCGAGCCGCGGGAGACTATGGCCGGGCCGACGCTTTGCGGTCGGCCCTGGGTGAACGAGGCTACGAAGTACGGGACGTCGCCGGTGGGTTCAAGGTCGTCAAGATCAGATAGCCGCGGGCCCGAGCGCCCGCAGCGTCCCGGAATGCGCACGGTCGTCGTCGCGGCGCGAGATCCCGAGCCTGTCGGCCGCGAGCTAGTCTATGGTCGAAACGCCGTCCGTGAGGCCCTGAGGGGCAAGCGCTCGGTGCACGCCGTGTTGTTGGCCGTGGGCGAGGACGCCCAGGTTCAAGGCGGGCTGGAGCAAGACCTGCAGCAGTGGTGCCGGGAGGTCCGGGTGCCGGTGCCCCACATCGCCCGTGTGGCGCACAAGGAGCTCACGGCCAGTGTAAGGACTCCCGATCATCAAGGTGTGGCGGCTGAGGTCGATCCATATCCCTACACCGACATGGTCCGGCTACTAGAGGAGCACACTCTGGTGGTCGCGTTGGACGAGGTGCAGGACCCCCACAATCTGGGCGCGGTGATCCGCACGGCTGAAGCTTGTGGAGCTGCCGTAGTCATCACGAGGCACCGGGCGGCGGGGATCACGGGCGCTGTGGTCAAGGCAGCTGCGGGGGCGACAGAGCACGCCTCTGTAGCCCAAGTGCGCAACCTGTCGGACTTTCTTCTAGTCGCCAAGGAGCGAGGTTTCTGGGTCTACGGAGCCGAGGCCGGCTCGGATCACGAATACTCGACACAGGACTACAAGTACCCCACCTGCTTCGTCCTGGGCTCAGAGGGGCAGGGGGTCGGGCGCCGGGTCGCCTCGCTCTGCGATGTCATGGTCAGCCTTCCCTTATGTGGCAAGGTGGGGTCGTTGAACGTCAGCGTCTCGGCGGGCGTCCTCTTGTATGAGGCGTTGCGGCAGCGAAAGGCCGGTGAGCGATGACGGTCTACCTCATCGACGGCTACAACTTGCTGCATCAGGTGCTGGGGCACGATCACATCGTGGACTTGGAGGAAGAGCGCAAACGTTTGATCGACCGGGTCGCCAGCTACATGGGTGGTAGTTCCGACCGGACCGTCATCGTATTCGATGCGCACAACCAGATGTTGCAAAAGCATGAGAGTGCAACCAGCAATGTCGAGGTCTATTTCGGATCGTTCTCACGGACGGCGGACAGCGTTATTGAGAGGGAGGCGTTCAATATCAGCCAGGGAGAGGATGTTGTGGTGGTAACATCCGACTATCAGCTGCAGCAGACGACCTTTCGGACCAATGTGATCCGCCGGTCATCGCGCCAATTCGCGGGGGATTTGCAAGACCACACAAAAAGGATTGCAATTTCGCCAGATTGCATTACAATGAGTCATCGGATCGAGGACAGGGTAGACCCTGGCACGGTGGATCGGCTCAAAGCACTGCGCGAGAGACTGTCGGCGCAGAACAAGGGCGGCAGAGAGCCGGAGGTGCCAAGCAAGCGGTCTTGAACCTGCCCGGCAACTGCTGAGTGGGAGGGAGACGCGATGAGCAGCGCAGCACTTGCTTGGAATACGGCCATCAGGTCCGGGGCCGAACCGAGCGACGAGGAACTTGTCTCGCACGCAAAGGCCGGCGACTCTGATGCCACCAGAAAGGTGTTGGTAAGGTATCGCCAGTTCGTAAGAATCAAGGCGAACTCGTACTTTCTGGCCGGCGGTGATGGCGACGATCTGATCCAAGAAGGCTACATCGGTCTCTACAAGGCTATCCGCGATTACGAGTACGGTCGCAACACCTCGTTTCGCAGTTTCGCGGAGCTGTGTGTGACGCGGCAGATAATCACGGCCATAAAGACGGCTTCTCGGCAGAAGCACGGGCCGCTCAACACGTATCTGAGCTTCAGCCATTCACCGTCCAGCTCCGACTACGAGAGCCGCACGTTGGCCGACATCATCCCGTCGGGGCGCAGCAGTGACCCGGTACAGCAGGTGATCAGCTCGGAGGAGGTCAGCAGCCTCACCGACTGTCTGCTCAGGTTTCTGAGTCCGCTCGAGTCGCAGGTGCTGAAGTACTACTTGGAGGGCAACTCCTACGAGGCCATCGCCGAACTCATCAGCCACGACACCAAGACCGTCGACAACGCCCTGCAGAGGGTCAAGCGCAAAGTGACTCAGCACTTGGAGAGCCGGCGCGTTCTTCTCTAGGCCGACGCGAACCGCCTAGCGCGGTAAAATCACCGGGCGATGAATGGGGCTGCAGTCTCCGGTAGACGGAGGCGGTGCCGCATCTCGGGCCGGTGTAGCTCAATTGGTAGAGCAGCTGATTTGTAATCAGCAGGTTTGGGGTTCGAGTCCCCACACCGGCTCCTCAGAGGGTCAACGTCTGAACGCGTGCCTCAGAGTTCGACCTTGTCGAGGTTGACCCACTCGCCGATGTCTTTCTTAGACCGCGTGAAGTCAACGCAGCTGACCAGCTTCGAATCGATGTCGCAGTAGCTGCAGAAGGGGAAGGGCCTTCTCCGGTATTCGGGGTAGAGGGTCCGGATGATCCTACGTGGGCTGCTGACCTTGTAGATGTCGACGTAATCATCTTCGGCGACCGGCAGTTCGTAGCCGAAGTGACTGTTGAACACCCCGATGCTGGTCGTGACCATGCAGGGGAACAGCTTGCCCTCGGACAAGAACCTGCAGAATCGCACCGAACAACTGGCGTAGTTCTTCGCAGGGTCGCTGGTGCCCTTGGGGTTGAGCGCCTGCATTATGAACGTATCCTTGGGCTCGTCGGAGAGGTTCCACTCGCACGCTACCCCTTGCTCAGCGCACTTGGCGAAGATGCCCTCGTAGTCGGTGTCGAGGGGGTAGCTGGTGACCTGCAGGCCTATCTTGTTGTCTCTCATGGCGGCCCAGAACTCGGGCTTCTGCTTTAGTACGAGGGTGCCGTTGGTCAGCAGCGAGAGCTTGGCTTTGGGCAGCGCCTGCCTGGTCACCAGCAGCACCGTGGCGACATCGGGGTGCAGTAGCGGTTCACCACCCGATAGGATGATGTCGCAGCGATTGCCGAAGAGTTTGCCGATGCGAGCGATGTCGCGCCGGTAGGTGTCGAGGGCGAGGTACGCTTTCGGCGAGACCGGCGCATAGACATTGCAGCCGACGCAGTTCAGATTGCAGTGGTCGGTCAGCTTGACCTGGAAGCTCAGGACTGGTCGGCGTAGACGCCGCAGCCTTCTGACCACTCTACGAATGAATTTGAGAATCACGGTCACCTCCGATAAGCATCCGGAGATGATACACCACTCGCCCTCTTGCCCTGGGTGGGACGAGACCGTAACATAGCACGGCTGATTGCCCGACACGTTCGGTTAGAACTAAGTCCACAGCCAACGCGCGGAGCGTGCCAGACATGAGCGGCGAACCGAAGACCGAAGAGCTGCGTGAGAAGAAGCGCCAAGCCCGGCGAAGTGGGGGGCCTGAGCGCATCGCTGCCCGCCAGAGGCGGGGCACAAAGAGCGCGCGAGAACGAGTGGTGCGCCTCCTGGACCCAGACACCTTTGTAGAACTCGACGTGTTCGTAGCAGGTTTGGTGACCGGCCATGGGATGGTCGGCGAGCGAGAGGTCTACGTGTTCTCGCAAGATCCCGAAGCCTACGAAGACTCGTCTGACCCGCAGTGCGCCAAGAAGCTTATCAAGGTCATGGACCTTGCCCTCTCCACCGGTGTGCCCCTAGTGGGCATATATGACGGGGGAGCTGACGGGGCGGCATGCACGCCCGGCGGTGGCTCTGAACTGATCGTCCGCAAGGTAGCGGCCTCCGGGGTAGTGCCTCAGATCGCCGCCGTCATGGGCCCGGTCACTGGGTCTGCGGCTCTCTCTCCAGCCCTGGCCGACCTGGTCGTCATGGTCAAGGGTAGCGGCCGGCTGACTCTGAACTCGCACGCCGAGGGCGAGGGTGAAGGTCTGGAGAGTATCGGCGGGGCAAGGGTGCTGAGCGAGCGGGATGGTGCCGTACACTTGGCCGCGGACGACGAGGAGGCCTGCCTCCAGACTGTTCGCCGGCTGTTGTCGTACTTGCCCCAGAACAACCTAGACGACGTACCGTTGTCCGACGCCGTGGACCCGGTGGACCGCATGGACGCCGAACTCCTTCTGCCTGAGGGTAGCGACGCGAGGGACGTGCGTGAAGTGATCGGCCGGGTGCTGGACAAGGAGTCGCTGTTGGAGCTTCTGCCGATGTGGGGCAAGAACGTCGTCACAGGCTTCGCCAGGCTCGGTGGGCGCTCGGTGGGTGTGATCGCGAGTCAACCCACGGAGCTTGAGGGCAGGCTGGACATCGACTCGGCGTCCAAGGGCGCGCGTTTTGTGCGACTGTGCGACGCTTTCAACCTCCCTTTGATCACCATAGTCGACACACCGGGGTTGGTGTCGGGCCCGGAGACAGTACCGGGGCGGCTTCTCAGGGCTATCGCTCAGCTGGCTTACTCGTTCTCTGAGGCGACAGTGCCCAAGTTGACTCTCGTCGTGGGTAGTGCCCTAGGGGTGGGTCGTGAGGTCATGTGTCCTAAAAGTCTTGGGGCCGACTTCTGCTGCGCATGGCCCGATGCGGTGATCGGCGAGACGGAATTGTACGCGGTAGCGAGGGCAGGCGACCTGGACGACATAATAGAGCCGGACACCAGCAGGCCGCGGCTTGTGGCAGCGCTCGAGGCCTGTATCTCCAAGCGGGAGTGCCGCCCCGCCAAAAAGCACGGCAATATCCCCGTATGACCAATCCGAAAGTGAAGGAGGCCAGCTGATGCCGACCTCTAGGAAGAACCCCGTGTACATCACAGACGTGGTGCTGCGCGACGCACACCAGTCACTGCTGGCGACCCGGATGCGCACCGAGGACATGCTGCCCATCGCCGAGAAGCTGAACAGGGCCGGCTACTGGTCCCTGGAGGTCTGGGGCGGGGCCACCTTCGATTCGATGATGCGCTTCTTGAACGAGGACCCCTGGGAGAGAGTGCGCCTGCTCAAGGCCGCCATGCCCGACACCAGGCTGCAGATGTTGCTCCGCGGTCAGAACGTGGTGGGATACCGCAACTTCGCCGACGACGTGGTGCACGAGTTCGTGCGCCTGTCCGCCGAGGCGGGCATAGATGTGTTTCGCGTGTTCGATGCTGTGAACGATCCCCGCAATCTGCAGGCCGCCATCGCGGCGGTCAAGGACAGCGGCAAGTGGGTAGAAGGCACCATCAGCTACACCAAGAGCCCCGTACACGGCATCAAGGCATTCGTGACTTATGCGGGCGAACTGGTCAAGATGGGGGCGCAGAGCATCTGCATCAAGGATATGGCGGGTCTGCTGGATCCAAAAGACTCGTATGAGCTGGTGAGTGCCCTCAAGCACGGCTATCCCGACGTTCTTGTCCACCTGCATTGCCACTACACCTCGGGCATGGCCTCGATGTCATACCTCAAAGCTGTGGAGGCAGGAGCCGACATCTTGGACTGTGCTATCTCGTCTATGTCCATGGGCACCTCGCATCCGCCCACGGAGTCGATGGTGGCGGTGTTCGCCGGAACAGACCGGGATACAGGCATGGACATAGCCGTGTTGGAGGAGATCTCGGAGTACTTCCGCGATATCCGCAAACAATACGCCTCGTATGAGAGCGCCTTCACTGCTGTGGACCCAGCCGTGTTGATGTGGCAGATACCAGGCGGCATGATCTCCAATCTGTCTTCGCAACTCAAGGAGCAAGGGCACCTGGAACTCATGCCCGAGGTGCTGGCCGAAGTGCCGCGGGTGCGCAAGGAGTTCGGGTACCCGCCCCTGGTCACTCCGACCTCCCAGATCGTCGGCACCCAGGCGACCTTGAACGTGGTCATGGGCCGCTACAAGATGATCACCAAGGAGAGTAAGGCCTATATGCAGGGGTTCTACGGCAGGTCGCCTGCCCCGGTCGACCCGGAGGTCCAGAAGCTCTGCATCGGTGACGAGAAGGCCATCACCGTGCGCCCGGCCGACCTGCTGGAGCCAGAACTGCCCAAACGCAAATCCGAGTTGGACGAGCTCGGCCTCAAGTACAGCGAAGAGGACCTGATCTCGTACGCTCTATTCCCACAGGTGGCGTTGGAGTTCTTCGCGCGGCGCGACCGGAAGGAGCGCCCGGCAGAAGAGGTGGCGGCCTTGGTGGCCGCGGTGGCCGACCTTCTGGGAGTGCAAGACGAGGCGGCGGTGGTGGCCGCCGCGCAGCCGGCGGCCCAGCCGGTGCAGGCCGAACTCACACAGGTGGGCGGTCGCATACAACCCTGCCCACTCGCGGCTCCCGGCTCGGCTTGGGCGGCCGCCGGACGACGCGACCTCATAGCGGCGCGCGCGCTTCAGCGGAGGTAGCCCAGTGAAGTTCAAGATCTTCATCGACAACGCCGAGCGACAGGTTGACGCAACCCCCGATGGGACTGTGGTCATTGACGGCAAGTCGTTCGCGACCAAGGTATCGGGGTCGGGGCGCGAGAAGCGGACCGTGCAGGTGGGGGACAAGACGTATGAGCTCCGCTTGGTGGACTGCGGAGAGGACAAGACCTGCGCTCCAAGCGAGTTCGTGCTCGAACTCGGAGGTGAGAGGGTCGCGATAGCGGTGAAGGATGTGCTCAAGAGCGCACCGCAAGTGGTGACGGCCCCGGCGGCTTCGGCGCTTGCCACAGCGGCCGCCGGCCGCCAAATCGGCCGACGACTACAAAGACGGGGTGTTCGCTCCCGTACCGGGCAAGATCGTCGACGTGAAAGTCAAGGTGGGCGACGCGGTCAAGGAGGGGGATCTGGTTCTCATCCTTGAGGCCATGAAGATGGAGAACGAGCTCCACGCCACCAAGGCGGCCACGGTCGCGGCGATCTTGGTCAGCAAGGGCGATCAGGCGGCCAAGGGCCAGCTACTTGTGGCTTTCGAGTAGGGCCTGCACGTCGGAGTGATGCCGCCCGCCGGAATCTCGCGGGGGTCTGGTGGCGAAGGTCCTAAGTGCTCGTGGTGCGGATAGTCTCGGCGCGCGTCGCGGCCGCGGCAGCCATCTCGGCGCGCCCGGTCTCGTTGTAGATGGTGGCGAGGTCTGTGAGTATCATGGCGACGTCCGGGTGGTCGACTCCCAGCGTCTTTTCGACTATCGCCAGAGCTCGTGTGCAGAGGGCCTCGGCGCCTTCGAAATTGCGTTGCGCCATCTGCACCTCGGCCAGGTTGTGAAGGCTGGTAGCCACCATGGGGTGCTCGGGCCCTTGAGCTCTCTCTCTGATCTCGAGGGCGCGTTTGTGCAGGGGCTCGGACTCAGAGTAGCGCGCCTGCTCGTCGTACATCACCGCGAGGTTGCCGAGCGTGGTGGCCACTTCTGGATGATCGGGCCCGAAGATCTTCTCTCTGATGGCTAGGGCCCGCTCGTAGAGGGGCTTGGCGGCTTCGTACTTGCCTTGTACCGACAACTGCACTGCCAGGTTGTTGAGAATCAGAGCCAACTGGGGGTGGTCTGAGTCCAGGGACTTCTCGCCCAGGGCCAGGGCGCGCTCGTAGAGCGGTCCGGACAGTTCGTAGCGCCCCAGGGTGTAGTAGAGCTCGGCAAGGTTGGCGAGCGCGGTGGCAACATCAGGGTGCTTGTCTCCGAGCAACCTCTCCCGCATGGCCAAGGCCTCTTTGAAAAGAGCCTCGGCCTCGTCATAGCGGTCCTGGGTACGGCAGAGATAGGCCAGATACGAAAGGCTGGTCGCCACTAGTGGATGCTCGGCACCGTATGCGGTCTCCCGGATGGAGATGGCTCGTCTGTGCAAAGTCTCCGCCTCTGCGATGCGCGACTGGGCGCGGCGGAGGAGGGCGAAAGAAGCTAGCGTCTCGGCAACAGCGGGGTGGTCGGGGCCGAGAGCCGCCTCTCTAATGGCGAGCGAACGCTCAAAGAGGGGTTCGGCTGCGGCGTACTTCTCCTCCAGGCGGTATACATCAGCGAGTGCTTGAGCGCTAACAGCCACGTCGGCGTGGTCCGGTCCGAGAGCGGTCTCTCTTAGCGAGATCGCCCTGAGGTGCAGCGTCTCTGCAGCGGCAAAATCGCGCTGCAAGACCATCAGAGCCGCGCGTTTGTCCAGGCTCGTGGCTACCTCTGGATGGTCGGGGCCGAACACCTGCTCGCGAAGAGCAAGCGAGCGGTCGTAGAGATCTTGCGCGCCTTCGAGGTCACCAGCCGCCAGGCGGATCTCGCCGAGACGGTCGAAGCTTCGCGCAAGCCTCTCATGTTGGCCGCCCAAGGCAGTCTCTCGTATCAGCAGCGCCCGCTCGGCCACCGTCTGCGCTTTGCTGTATTCACCAAGCGACTCCCTGGCTCGGGACAAGTCATCGAGGCATGTCGCCAGATCGAGGTGGTCCCTGCCCAAGGATGCCTCGAGTAGGGCAAGGGCCCGCTCGGAAAGCTTGGCCGCCTCCGAGGGGACTCCCATCGCCATCTTGAGTCTGGCTAGGTTCTCCACGGCGAGGATCAACAGCGGGTGAGGGGGACTGAGCGTCTTCTCGCGCACAGCCAGGACCTTTCGGCAAAGCTCTTCGGCCGAGGCAAAATGGCCTCTCAGCTCATAGAGTTGAGCAAGGTCTGCCACACTTGCCGCTGCCTCGAGATTCTCTGAACCCAGAGCCTCTTCTGCCGCGGTGACTGCTTCTTGCGCGAGGGTCTGAGCCCGTTCGTAGTCGGCCGCTTCGTACAGGTAGCTGACTTCAGTCTTCAGTCTCCGCCACTCCTGCGATGGAGCGCGAATGTCGCTCGGATTTTGCATGCCAGGACTCTAGCGGTTGGTTGCCTGGTCGTCAACCCGAGTGTGGGAGTGAGGTCACTTGACAACAAGATAGTTCCCTGCAAAACTGTTTTGGGCAAAACCAAAGTAGGTAGAATGGACACCAAGCCACGACATCTCCCACATGGCCGCATGCCTTCGGGTGACGAGGGTCACTGCAGGCGTCATGGGCTCAGTCTAGACAATGTAGACGACTCGACGGCCGAAGCGTTTCATGCCTTCGCGCGGATGATGCACGTAAACCGTTTGGCTATGGCGAAGATAGGTGGCCAGAACGGCCCGCATCATGGAGAGGTGGTCACGCTTGCATTGCTCAGCCGAAGCGAAGGCATGAGTCAGCGCGAACTGGCAGAGGTACTCAATCTGTCGGCCCCCCGTGTGAGCATGATCTTGGATTCGCTTGAGAAGAGCGGGGGCGTGGTCCGCAGGCCAGACGAGACGGACAGGCGGATGACCCGGATATTCTTGACCCAGGAAGGGCGGCAACGTTTCAAGAAGCAGAAGGATGCGCTTGAGGTTTACGTGAACAGCACTGTGGGCGCTTTGTCCGAGGGCGACCGGCGAGAACTGGCTCGGCTCTTGGGCCTACTGGCAGACAGGACGCTCGGCGTGTTGGACGAAGAGGTCTCATGAAGCAGCTAATGGGCAAATATCTGAAGCCGTATTGGAAGCTCATCGCACCATGTTCGGTGCTGATACTGCTGCAGGCTATCTGTGCTCTCTATCTGCCGACGCTCAACGCCGACATCATCAACAACGGCGTCGCCAAGAGCGACACGGGCTACATACTCGAGTTCGGCGGCTACATGTTGCTGGTCGCGGGGCTGCAGGTCGTGTGTGCGATATCGTCCGGCTATCTGGCGGCGCGTGCTTCTATGAGTTTCGGGAGGGACGTCAGGGGGGCCCTGTTCCGCAAGGTGCAGGGCTTCTCTCAGAACGAGCTCAACCGCTTTGGGCCTCCCTCGCTCATCACGCGCAACACGAACGACGTCCAACAGGTACAGATGGTCACCAATCTGGGTCTCACCATGTTGCTGTACGCCCCGATGATGGGCATAGGCGGCGTTGTCATGGCCATGCGCCAGGACGTGCACCTATCCTGGACTTTGGGCGTCATAGTGCCGTTGATAGGTGTGTTGCTGTGGCTGGTCATCAGGACGGCCGTGCCCCTGTTCAGATCGATGCAGAAGAAGCTCGACCGCATCAATCAGGTGATGCGAGAGATGCTCACCGGTGTGCGGGTAATTAGGGCCTTTGCGCGCGACGACTTCGAGCGGCGGCGCTTCGAGCAGGCCAACGAAGACCTCACTTCGGTCAGCCTCAAGGTGATGCGCCTCTTCACCGTGATCTTCCCTACCCTCTTCCTGCTGATGAACCTGGCCACTATCGGCATCACCTGGTTCGGGGCACATCGCATCGACAGCGGGGGCATGGAGGTCGGCAGCCTGTTCGCCTTCATCATGTACGTCATGCACGTGCTCATATCGGTGATGTTCGCGAGCATGCTTGCGTCCTTCATACCGCGCGCATCGGCTTCGGCTGTGCGCATCCAGGAAGTGCTGGACACGTCGCCTTCGATCGTCGACCCGCCGGCCCCGGCCTCGATCGTCACCGACCCCGCGGGCGAAGCCCGGCGTGATCGAGTTCAAGGACGTCGAGTTCCGCTACCCGGGCGCTGAAGAGGCGATACTGTCTCGCATCTCCTTCACGGCTCGCCCGGGCCAGACGACCGCCATCGTCGGCAGTACGGGCAGTGGCAAGTCGACTCTGATCAGCCTCATTCCCAGGCTCTACGACGTCACCTCGGGTTCCATCGAACTGGACGGGGTCGACATACGCGAGATGGAGAGGGCGGACCTTTGGAGGCGCATCGGCTTCGTCCCTCAGAAGGCCTTTCTCTTTTCGGGCACGGTGGCCAGCAATCTGCGCTACGGCGACCAGGAGGCCACCGACGAAGAGCTTTGGCATGCCCTCTCGGTGGCTCAGGCCAAGGACTTCGTCGAGGAGATGTCCGAGGGGCTGGAGGAGCCGATAGCCCAGGGCGGCGCCAACGTCTCAGGCGGCCAGCGGCAGAGACTGGCTATCGCCCGAGCCCTGGTGAAGAAGGCCGATGTCATGGTGTTCGACGACAGCTTCTCTGCGCTCGACTTCAAGACCGATGCCGCACTCAGGGCCGCGCTGAAGCGCGAAGTGGCCGACTCCACTGTCTTGATGGTCGCGCAGAGGGTCAGCACCGTCATGCACGCCGACCAGATCGTCGTGTTGGACGAGGGGACCATAGTGGGTCTGGGTACTCACCACGAGTTGCTGGAGACCTGTGACACCTACAAAGAGATCGTCTACTCACAGATGAGCGCGGAGGAAGTGGCGTGAGCGACGGCGGGTCCAAGAACACGCGCACCAGCGAAGGGGCCGGGCCGGGGGTCCGCAGGAGGCTCGTGGCGGTCACCGGCCCGGTCCGCCCGGGCTGATAGGCACCGGCGAGAAGGCGAAGAACTTCAAGGGTTCGTTCAAACGCTTGATGGGTCTGCTTCCGTCTGGAGCGCGGGCTCATGGTGTTCGTGCTGATCTTGGCCGTTCTGGGGGTGGTGGCCCAGATAGCTGCGCCGCGCATTCTGGCCCAGGCCACCAACGACATCTTCGATGGGGCGACCAGTCGGCGAATCGATGCCGCTCAGGTAGCCATGGGCTGCCGACGATGGATGGACCAAGGAACAGGTGGTCGGGCAACTGGAGGCGGCTGGGGAGACCGACCAGGCCGGTATGCTGGCCGGCATGGACCTGCGGCCCGGCCAGGGGATCGACTTCGCGGCGGTCGGGACGGATCGTCGTCATCGTACTTGCCATCTACGTGATCGGCTCGCTCTTCTCTTGGCTGCAGGGCTTCTTCATGGCGGGCATCATCGTGCGGACGGTATATCGGCTGAGGCGCGAAGTCGACGACAAGGTCACGCGACTGCCGCTGAAGTTCTTCGACAGTCACGCGCGGGGCGACATCCTCAGCCGGCTGACGAACGATATCGACAACATCCAGCAGACCATGCAGCAGGTGCTCACGCAGATCATCACCTCGGTCCTGACCCTGGTGGGCGTGCTGGCCATGATGTTCTGGCTCAGCTGGGAGCTGGCGCTCATATCGCTGGTGGTGGTGCCGGTCTCCTCGGTGCTGGCGATGGTCATAGCCAAGCGGTCGCAGAAGCAGTTCGCTCTGCAGTGGGAGCGCACCGGTGACCTGAACGGTCACGTCGAGGAGATGTTCACGGGGCACAACATCGTCAAGATCTTCGGCCGGCAGAAGGAGGCGGTCGAGCTCTTCGACCGAGCACAACGAGGGGCTCTATCAGGCGAGCTTCAAGGCCCAGTTCATCTCGGGCATCATCATGCCGGTCATGATCTTCGTCTCCAACCTGAACTACGTGGCGGTGTGCGTGATGGGTGGGCTGCGGGTGGCGAGCGGAGGCATGAGCCTTGGCGACGTGCAGGCGTTCATCCAGTACGTTCAGCAGTTCGGTCAGCCGATCGCCCAGACGGCCAGCGCCGCCAACGTGCTTCAGTCGGCGGTGGCCTCGGCTGAGCGCGTGTTCGAGACGCTGGACGAGTCTGAGCAATCGGCCGAGCCGGAGCGGCCGGCGGTGCTCGCACGAGGTTGAGGGGCACATCGCCTTCGATGACGTCTCCTTCCGCTACGTGCGAGGACACTCCGCTGATCGAGGGGCTGAGTCTCGAAGTCGCAGCCGGGGCAGACGGTGGCCATCGTCGGGCCGACCGGGGCCGGCAAGACCACGCTGGTCAACCTGCTCATGCGCTTCTACGAGATCGAGCGGCGGCGATATCCATCGACGGCGTGAGACACCAAGACCATGACGCGCGAAGACCTGCGGCGGCTGTTCGGCATGGTGCTGCAGGACGCTTGGCTGTTCTCGGGCACCATTCGCGACAACATCGCCTACGGACGTGAGGGCGCGACAGAAGCCGAGATCCAGAGCGGCTGCCGAGGCCGCCCATGTAGACCACTTCGTGCGCACTCTGCCCGACGGCTACGACACCAATGATCGAGGACGACTCCACCAACCTGTCCCAGGGTGAGCGTCAGCTGATCACCATCGCTCGGGCTTTCCTGGCCGACCCGCAGATACTCATCTTGGACGAGGCCACCAGCTCTGTCGACACCCGCACCGAGGTGCTCATCCAGAGGGCCATGGCTCGGCTGCTGAAGGGGCGCACGAGCTTCGTCATCGCGCACCGGCTTTCGACCATCCGCGACGCCGACCTGATCCTGGTGATGAACCAGGGCGCGATAGTCGAGCAGGGCACGCACCAGGAGCTGCTCTGCCGCGGGGTTCTACTGGGATCTCTACAACAGTCAGTTCGCGGAGGCGCTGGACGAGGCCTGCTAGAGGCGGAGGGGCCCGATCGCGATGTCCGGTCATGCCGGCGTCGACTCTTCGGGCATGCCCACCTCGACGAAGACTCGGTTGACCTGGGGGAAAGGCCTGCCGATGGCTTGCTTCGAGGCGACGTATGGCCTCGTGGACCTCGGCCGACCGTCAGCTCGGGCCTGAAGTGCACCTCGATGTTGAGAAGCACGTCGTCGGGCCCCAGGTGCATGGTGAGTACGGCGCCCAGACCGATGACTGCCTGGTCGGCAAGGACGAGACTCCTGATCGCGGTCGACCAGTTCGGGATCAGCGGCCTCACCGACCAGCAGGCTCTTGCTCTCGTAGGCCAGCCAGAGGGCGGCGCACACCAGGATGCAGCCGATAGCCACCGAGGCCGCGCCGTCTAGGACGGGTGCGTCTAGGAGGTGGCTCAGGAACACTCCGACGAAGCGCCACCACTAGGCCCAGAAGAGCCGCGGTGTCCTCGAACAGAACGGTGAACAGGCTGGGGTCCTTGCCATGTGGATGGCCTGCATGGTGCCGCGCCCCTTCCTGTGGCCTGCGAAAGGTCCTCCAGGCGACCGTGAAGGAGATGCTCTCGAACACGACTGCCACAGCGAGCACGATGTAGTTGATCAGGGGGTTCTGCAGTGGTGACGGGTGGCGTATGTGCATGACACCCTCATAGATAGACATGCCTCCACCGATGCCGAAGATGCTGACGGCCACTATGAGACTCCAGAAGAACACTTCCATGCCGTGTCCGAACGGGTGAGCCGTGTCGGCAGGACGCACGCCGCGACGGAGTCCGTAGAAGAGCAGTCCGCCGTTGCCGGTGTCGACGACGGAATGGATGCCCTCAGAGATCATGGCTGAACTGCCCGTCAGCGCGCCCGCGACGAACTTGATCGCCGCTATGGCAGCATTGCCCACGATAGCTGCCACCACCGCGGGCTTTGACTCCTGGGCCACGCTGCTCTCCTGTCGGCGGCTCTTCGGATCGAGTGGATCGCTCCCGGCAACCATACACACGTGAGGCCGGATGGGGAAGTCATCTGCCTTCTTGTTCTTGACAAGTGGCTTCTCGTGAGTGACCCTTGCCGGGCTCGTCGAGGCGAGAGGTGTCTTGGGGCACTTCCGGTGAAGCGGGACGCGACGGTGCGAAAGGAGGAGAGATGGAACTGCAGCCGCGAGGCTATCGAAAGGTCGTCCAACTCATCGACAAAGGAGCGACCATCCCCAACCCCTCCAGCCTCCACATCGGCGACGAAGTCGACCTGAGCCGAGTGTCGGCCAAGGGGCTCACCATCTATCCCGGGGTGCCGGATCTATGGGGCAGAAGACCGTCATAAGTCACGGGGTGACTCTTGGCGCCGAGGGCCCGGTGACCGTCGAGGACTGTGCTCTTGGGCCCAGGGTCGAGCTGAAGAGCGGGTACTGTCAAGCAGTCAGTGCTTCTTGGAGACGGCCAGCATGGGGCTCGGGGCCGAGGTGCGCGAAGGCTGCCTGCTGGAAGAGGAGACAAGTGGGGCGCACGCCGTCGGTCTCAAACAGACGATACTGTTCCCGTTCGTCACTCTGGGTAGCCTGGTGAACTTCTGCGACTGCCTGATGGCCGGTGGGACCGGCCGCGACGGACCACAGTGAGGTGGGCAGCTCTTACGTCCACTTCAACTTCACGCCCGACGGCGACAAAGCCACCGCGTCTCTGTTCGGAGACGTGCCTCGTGGCGTCATGCTGAACCAGCCGCCCATCTTCCTAGGCGGCCAGGGTGGTGCCGTCGGACCGCTGCGGGTCGAGTTCGGCTCTGTGGTGGGAGCGGGTTCGATACTCAGGGATGACGTTGTCGAGGCGCGACAACTGGTCTTCTCACCTCCGCCTCGGGCGATCAAGCGAGGCCATCGGCCCTTCGCGTACAAGAACCTCCGCCGGGTACTCCGCGGCAACGTGGCGTACCTTGCCAACCTGGCCGCACTTGAGGCGTGGTACCGGGTGGTACGGCACGTCTTCTTCGCGCGACAGGAGATGGGCGAGCTCATGTATTCGGCTGCGCTGGAGACACTGTCGCTGGCCATGGAGGAGCGGGCAAAGCGCCTGCAAGGCCTGGTCGACAAGGCCGTCGAAGCGGGTGCCGCTGAGACAGCCTGATATCGAGAAGGTGAGCGAGGTCTGCTCGTTGTTCGGCGGAGAGCAGCCCACGAATCTGGGACCGGAAGGTGAAGCGCTTCTTGGCCGGACTGCTTGTCTCGGCTTCGGAGCAGGGCGGCGGGCTACCTTGAAGCCATCACCTCCCTTGCGCCGGAGCTGGCCTCTCAAGGGAGCAGTTGGCTGCAGGGCATGGTCGATGGTCTGTGCAGTAGGCCGAGACTCTGCTCCAGCCAGGCGGACAAGGACGGCTGGTCGGCGGACGCGAGATACCTAGAACTCGACCGGGCGAGGAGGACGAGACGGGCAGACTGTTTGGGACAGATGGCATAAGAGGCGAAGCGGGCCGCTACCCGGTGGACGAGGCGACCGCACAGGCGGTGGGCCGGGCGGTCACCGTTGCGGCAAGCCGGGGAGTACTTCGCCCTCGTATCGTCATCGGCAGGGACACCCGCATCTCTGGGACGATGCTTGAGGCGGCGCTGGAGGTGGGTGTGCGGGAGGCCGGAGGGGTCGCTATCTTGGTCGGCGTGCTGCCGACTCCGGGTGTGGCCTTCATAACAAGGGCAGTGGGGGCAGACGCCGGCGTGATCGTCTCTGCTTCGCACAATCCCTACCAGGACAACGGCATCAAGGTCTTCTCGGGCGACGGGTTCAAGCTGTCAGATGCCCAGGAGGCGACGCTCGAAGACCTGGTACTGGAGGCCTTGGTGGGTGGACGGTCTGGCGCTGCGGCGGGGGCGGCGGTGGCGGCGGTGGCGGAGACTATGGAGGACGCCCCAATCGCTACGCAGCCTTTCTGCGAGAGAGCCTGCCGGGCAGCCAGCCGCTCAAGGGGCTGAGGGTCGCTATGGATACCGCGAACGGAGCTACGCACCGGGTGGCGCCGGCCGTATTCGCCGCGCTTGGGGCCGACGTCGAGGTCATCCACGACCGTCCCGACGGCACGAACATCAACGAGCGCTGTGGCTCTGAGCATACTGAAGACCTTCGTGAGTTGGTGACCCGGACAGGGGCCGACTTGGGGTTGGCCTTCGACGGAGACGGCGATCGTCTGATGGTGGTGGACGGCAAGGGTAGAGAGCTCACTGGTGACCAGACGTTGATCATCTGCGCCCAGATGCTCAAGGCCGAGGGCCGGCTCAAGAACGATCAAATAGTTTCCACGGTCATGAGCAATATCGGTCTCATCTGCGGCCTGCAGAAGGTTGGGACTCAAGAACCACGCCGCCGACGTGGGCGACCGTCACGTGCTCGAAGACATGCAGCGTTTGGGGGCAGTCTTGGGCGGTGAGCCGTCGGGGCATGTGGTCCTCTTGGATAGGCACACCACGGGTGACGGCATTCTCACCGGCATCCAGGTGGTAGCGGCGATGCGGCAGGCGGACAAGCCCGTGTCGGAACTGGCGGGCCTCATGGAGGTCTTTCCGCAGACTCTGATCAACGTGGAGGTCAAGAGCAAGCCCAGCCTAGACTCGGTGCCCGAGTTGGTCGAGGCTATCAGGCAGGTGGAGTCAGAGCTTCAGGATGAGGGCCGGGTGCTTGTTCGCTACTCGGGAACGCAGGGGCTGTGCCGGGTGATGGTCGAGGGCGCGACCGTCGAAGGTGCTCAGGCTATGCAGAGCGCCTGGCCGAGGTCGTCACGGCAGCGCTTGGGTAGGCCGCGATGATCGACCTGCAGACACAGATAGCCGAGATACTCGAGAAGCGGGGGCCGCTAACGGGAAGGGAGGTGCGCGAGGCGTGTGGGGCTCAGGGGTTCGCGCTTTGGAAGGCCTGTATGCTCTCCGACCGGCTGACCGTGGAAAGGGTGGGGCGCAGGTATCTGCGGCTTGACAGGAAGGTCGAAGGCTATGCCCGGCTGTCTCCGTCGATACTGCGTGAGTTTCTCACCTACTGTGTCGTCGGCCTGACCAGCGACGCCGGGGCTCTGCGAGACGCGGACGGCTCAGCTGGCCACGCACATCGCAGAGGTGAGCGCGGCCAAGTCCAGACTGGCGCGGCGGATAGTGCACGATGTCGGGGCCAGGCTCGCTGCCCCGCAGGCGGGTGGCGAGCAACGGTACTGCATCTTGCTGGGCGGCGACATCGTCTATGGCATGGGGCACGATGCGCCGAGGTCCGAAAGGAGCACGGGACAGATGGTCAAGGGCTCCGACCTGGACCTGGTGGTGATCACCAGCGACGACGCGCCGGAGGAGCTGAGCCGGGTGTTGGACGAGGGCATCTACAGAGAGAAGTACCGGCACCTCAACAATCCCGCGTTCAAGGAAGAGATCGACTACGTGGTGAAGCCTCTGGAGCGGGTCAAGGAGCAGGTGGGCTTCGATACTTTCAAGCACATGGTCTCGTGCAAGATCCTGAACGAGTCTGTGCTCATCTACGGCAGCGAGGCGCTCTACAGCGAGGCAAGGGCCCTGCTGGAAGAGAGACGTATCCCGGAGCGACTGCTCGAGATGGAGGCCGCAGCGATCGAAGCCAGAGCCAAGGCGGAGGTCCGCCTTCTGGAGATCGCGGACGCGGGTCTAGCCGGTGACGAGCTGTACCTCTTTCACACCTCCGAGGAGACGGAGGAGTTCGAGTAGGCGCTAGACGCTCCGCAGTCCCAGATCTGAGGACGCAGTCCCTTGGTGCTGGAGAACTCGTATTCACCGGCGCGTCGTCTTGCGACGGCGAGTGTGAGAGTCGCCTTACGCGGGCCCACTTCACAGTGGGCACCAAGTCGGGGTGTCGAGCGTACGAGCATATTGGCCAGCAACAGCGCCTTCTCAGCTCCGTCGCCGCGGCCGTAGTTCCACACCTCATCGGGCTGGGCCAGTCTGCCGGGCTCGTCGTAGATGGACTCGTCGGGCAGAGCGCGCACGGCCGCGGCGACGGCGTCGTCGCTGAGTCGCGCGCAGGCGGCGACCGAGACCGGACAGCGTTGCATGGCCGCCTTGAGGAAGGGCGCCGCCTCGGTGCGGTTGAGGTCGCGGTAGGCGTAGAAGGCGAGGCCGGCCAAGTCGTTGGTGTCGCGCAGACTCTCGAGGCGCGTCGATGACATCAGCCCGCTTCATCTTCACATCAAGATCAAGAGGGGGTTGATCGCGGCTGAAAGTCTTGTCCGGCGGCCTGGGCAGCCGCGGCTCGGTCAAGCAGAAGCGGCGAAGCCGTTCTACCGTGTCCTGAGCCACCAGGCAACTGGAGCCGACCTTGGATACCAGGAGATCGATGCCGGCTGGCGTACGCAGGTCGATGTGCTCCTCGGTCACGAGGGCTTCGAGGTCGTCCAGGATCATGCGGTCGGGCAGCGGCCGTGACTCGAAGTCTTCGCCCGCCACCTCCATCATCAGCCGCTCGCTGGTGTCGTCGTTGAAGCGGTAGGGAAAGGAGCTCTCATACGCCAGCAGCTTCTCGATGGCGATGTAACGGTCGGTGCCGAAGTTGCGCCAGCGTACCTGGAAGCACTTGTGCAGGTCGGTGCTGTGGCGGACGAAGTTGCCCAGCACCTCTGGGGTGAGCGGGGTCTGCAAGAAACGGCGCAGCCTGGCGGTGAACCGATTGTAGGCCGTCGGGTCGATGGTCGCTTCCGGATAGAGGATGTGTATGCAGCCGCTCTCGTGGGCTACCACCGTGACTCGCTCGTTCTCCAGAGCGCGACGGGCCTGGGCCGAGAGAGCGCTGCCGTTGAACCACATGTTCTTGGTGACCAGCCGGCGGTTGTTGGTGAGGACACCCTGGCCGGTGTCCACGAAGTTCTGAGAGTGAAGCGGCGTAGCCATGAGAAAGATGTCTGAGAGCGGAATGTGCGCCACGATGAACAGCGCAGCCGCGTACAGGGTGGCCAGGGACACGCACTCCCCTGCTCCGGAGTAGTAGGTCGGGTTTGTGGCGGAAGGCGTCCATGGCCTCCACGGTCTCGGTCTTCCAGTAAGGGATAACGTCGCCTTCGTACTTGTCCAGGCCGAAGTGCGTGCGTATGTCGAGGTCGAAGTAGTACTTGTCGCCTTCGTAGCCGAACAGAGCGTTGGACTGAGCGAGGGTGTCCTCGTCTACCCAGTCCTGGAAGCGCGCCATCTCCCTCTGCTTGGTGGTGAGTCCCCAGGTGTCAAGATCGAGGTTGAACGCGTAATGGTCCATCACGTATTGCTTGACCCGGGTGATCCGCCGATAGGGAGTCATCGACTCGAGGCCGTCGAACCAGGGATCTTCTCGCCACCGCCAGATGCGGGGGGACATGACGTTGGCCAGAACCAGGCCGTAGATGAGCTCCGGGAAGATGAAGACTTCCATGTCGGACAACGTCACTGCGGACGACTTGCGCTCCAGATCTCGCATGAAACCACGGTCCTTGTGGTAGAGATAGTGCGTGTCTGCAAGCAGATATGGCTACCTCGGTAGCCTAACAGAAATACTTTGCCCATCGGCGCGGTAATATTTGGCCATAACGACCCGAGGGGGACACCAGTCCATGGAAGGCAGTAAGGAATCATCGCGCAGTCTGCGACTGGGTGACATCCTCGTGGACCACGGCCTGATGTCCGAGACACAGCTGGCCGAGAGTCTGCGCTACCAGATCGAAACCGGCGCCCGTCTCGGAGAAGTGGTCACGCAGTTGGGATTCGTGACTTCTGCTCAGCTGAGCGAAGCGCTCGCCTGGCAGACCATGTACGGGCTCTCCGCCCTGGCCGAGCTGCTGCCCAACCCAGACGTCGCCCGTCTGCTGACCGAGAACTTCTGCCGAGCCAGGTTGGTACTGCCCGTGGACATCGACTCCAACCGCACCTTGATCCTGGCCATGGTCGACCCGGGCGACGTGGAGACCATCGACGACGTGCGCCTGATCACAGGCCTGCAGGTGCGGCCGGTGACCGCCGTGCGCCCCCTCATGTCCGAGGCCTGGGACGTGGTCTTCGCCAACCGCGCGCAGCTCGAGACGGCAGAGAATCCTCGTCTGGTGGAGCTCGCGCCGGTCAGAAAGGACGCGGTCGAGTACGAGGGCGTGATCTCGTTGGTCGACAAGATCCTGACGACCGCGATCCGGCGCAGGGCTACAGACATCCACTTCGAGCCGGTCGCGGACCGCATGTTCGTGAGAGTCAGGGTAGACGGGGTCATGAGTCCGCTGACGGAGATCAGAGACAACGTGATGCAAGGCGTGGTGTCTCGCATCAAGATAATGGCCAACATGGACATCGCCGAGAAGAGGGTGCCGCAAGACGGAAGGGCTTCACTCACCATAGACACGAGTGGTGTCGACCTGCGCGTCGCGAGCATCCCCACCGTCTTCGGCGAGGGTCTGACGGTCAGGATCTTGGACGAACAGAGTGCCAACCTGACCCTAACGGCCTCGGGATGGATGATGACGTGCTGGCCGTCTTCAGAAGTGCCATCAAGAGGCCATGGGGCGAGGTGCTCATCACCGGGCCCACCGGCTCGGGCAAGTCGACGACCCTGTACGCTGGGCTGAACGAGGTGAACGACCCGGGGATCAAGATCTACACGGTCGAGGATCCCGTTGAGCGACGCATACATGGGGTGGTGCAGTCGCAAGTGCAGCCTGGCGATCGGGGTCACTTTCGCCACGATGCTGCGCGCGCTGCTTGAGGAGTGACCCCAACGTGATCATGATCGGTGAGATCCGCGATCAAGAGACCGCCATGATAGCGACAGAGGCCTCCTTGACCGGCCACCTCGTCCTCTCGACTCTTCACACCAACGATGCCTCCACGGCCGTGGTCCGCCTGCAGGAGATGGGAGTCCCCACCTATCTCATCACCTCGACTCTTGAATTGGTCGTGGCCCAGCGACTTGCCAGGCGGCTGTGTCCTCGCTGCAAGAAGACCGTTGACGTACAGCAGGTCGACATGCCCGGAGGAGACAAGGGCGCTCCTGGGAGTGGATGCAACGAACATTGCACAAGCGGTAGGATGCAAGACTTGTTACAACACCGGGTACAGTGGCAGGGTGGGACTGTTCGAAGTCCTGCCCATCAGTCCTGAGATCACGGCGTTTGGTGCTCAAACGTGCCAGCGCTGATGACATCCGCGACCAAGCCAGAGCGGCCGGAGTCAGATCGCTGCGAGAGGACGGTCTTCGGAAGGTGCTCGCCGGAGTCACCACTCTCGAAGAAGTCGAGAGAGTCACAGCCTAGAGGAAAGGACGAGGCGGTGGTCCAGGATATCGCTGTCATCAGGCCCGAGATGCGGGTCGACGGTGAAGGCCAGGAATGCCGGTGCAGATCGCGGGGAGCGACGAGCGGTCCGCAAGGCTCTTCAGACGCTGCACACGCTTGGAGATCATGGCCGCGAAGATCTACGCCTGCCAGATCGGCAGAAAGCCCTGCGCGCTCAACACCGCCCTGACCGCCGCGATGTGCAACGAGATCACCCACATGCAAGACTTCCAGACCAAGTTGTTCGAGTACGGGTTCAGACCAAGCAGGGTGAGATGGGCCTACTGGCTTGTTGGATACGTATTTGGGCTGGGGTCGCGTCTACTGGGCTTGAGACGGATACTCAAGACCGGAGTGTGGGTGGAGGGCAAGGCAGTCCGGCACTATGCCGAGCTCCTGGCAGCAGTCGAATGGGATGCCGACACCAGGGCGGTCATGGAGAAGGACCAAGCCGACGAGGCCGGTCACATCGCGCGCTGGGAGGCCTTTCTGAAGGACCCCGCGGGGAGCTGCTAGCGGGACGTGTTGCCGCTAGTGGGGGGAGTCTCTCTCGAAGAGATGGCGTCTGGCCTCGCGGCTCCGCAGCCAGAGCCAGAGGGTGCGCACCAACTCCCCGGCGGTGAACGAGAGTAGTGCGAAGTAGATGCCTGTCAGCGGACGCCAGATCGCGCCGACGACCAAGGAAGACAGACGCCAACACCAGGAACATGGCCACCGATTCAGTGATGCCCCTGGTGCGCCTGCTGTTGAGCATGACTCCCTGCAGGTAGCTCTGTAGCACTGTGAGCGCCGGGAGTGGCAGAAGTAGATAGAGACCCATCGCTGCCAGATGTGGCAACGGGTCGGCCAGCCCAAGAAGACCGGCGAAGATTGCATGTCCCACTGGCGGGATCATCAGCAGGAGCAGCACTGCCGTCGATGCCGCCGCCAGGCCTAATGCGAAGCGCTTGAGGACACGGGTCGAACGCTCCGTCTCGACCAGCGCGACCACTACCTCGTTGTAGGCTCCACCGAACCCGCGGGCTATGTAGCCGGCGCTCGCCACCACCGGCCAGACGGCGAGTGATTCCAGCGGCAGGGGCATGCGGCCCATTGCCGCGCTACCGATGGGGTTCACGAGGAGCAGGAGTATCTGCGTGAGAGACAAGGGCACGTAGAAGCCGAGGAGAGTCCGGGCGGTCAAGGGGTGGCCAAGCGGCGGCGCGGGCATGAGCTGCTCACGGATCGTCTTGCGCACCGCCAGGTGCACATAGATGGCCTCGCTGATCACTCCGGCCACGAGAGTGCAGGAGGCGATGACTATGCCCGACACGTCGTAGACCAAGTAACCGATCGTGAGCACGGTCGCGTCGGCCGCAAAGCGTACCCCTGTGCCGATTCCGACCTTGAGCGAATGACCAAAGCGGATGAGTACCCCTTGGTTGAAGCGTCGATAAGCGATGGACCAAGTCCAGGGGATGGTGATAAGCAGACCGATCCTCGCCGGACCAATGATCTCTTCTGGGGCGTGGATGACAGACCTGGCCAAGACGTCATAGAGGGGTGTGGCGGCTACGACGATGTGGGCCAACGTCAGGCCCGCGCTCAACCCGTTCATGAAACGGCGAAGTCTCAAGAACGAATCACGATCTCTGCTCAGCGCGACCGAGGCCGCAAGCAGCATGATTATGGGTGCCTCGATCATCAAGGTCAGGGGGAAGACCAAGCCCCCGTAGGCGGCTAGGTTGATCTTGGGGTCGGCGAGGCGCGACACGACGGCGCTGATGGCCGGGTTTTCGAAGCCCATGAGTATCCAGCTGACAGCCAGCGGCCACCAGGTGCGAAACACCCGGCGCGCGTCCAATGCTTGTGTCTGGAGGGTCTGAGACATATCAAGAGCCAATATTGGCCTAACGGAGGCGCGCCTTCAACGCCACGCCGCTATAATGCGGGTCATGATCCTGAAGCTCGGCATACCCAAAGGCAGCCTGGAGTCGGCCACCATCGACCTGTTTCGACGGGCCGGTTTCAATCTGACCACCAGCAGCCGCTCCTACTTTCCGGTCGTAGACGATCCCGAGCTTGAGTGTCTGCTTGTCCGAGCCCAGGAGATGGCTCGGTATGTCGAGAACGGCATCCTAGACGCCGGGATCACCGGTCTGGACTGGGTGCAGGAGAACGAAGCCAGTGTCCACACGGTGTGCGACCTGGTATATGCCAAACAGAGCTACGGCAAGGTCCGCTGGGTTCTCGCTGTACCCGAAGCTTCTCCGGTCAAGAGCGTGGCCGAGCTGGAGGGCAAGATAATCGCCACCGAACTGGTGGCTACGACCAAGAGGTACCTTGCCGAAAAGGGCGTGAGCGCTCAGGTGGAGTTCAGCTGGGGCGCCACTGAGGTCAAGCCTCCGGAGCTGGCCGACGCTATCGTGGAGGTCACCGAGACTGGTAGCTCGCTGAGAGCAAACAAGCTCCGCATAGTCGAGACCGTACTTGAGTCGAATACGCAACTCATCGCGAACCTTGGCTCGTGGGAGGACCCCGAGAAGCGACACAAGCTCGAAGACATGACCATGTTACTCGAAGGCGCTATCGCCGCGTTGGGCAAAGTCGGGTTGATGCTGAACGTTCGCTGCAACGATCTGGCCGCGGTGCTGAACGAACTGCCCGCCCTGCAGACTCCCACCGTGTCGGCTCTCAGCGACGCTGAGTGGCTGGCGGTCAACACCATCGTCGAGGAGTCCACTGTGCGGGTGATAATCCCTCTGCTGAAGAAGGCCGGCGCTCAGGGAATAGTGGAGTACCCGCTCAACAAGATCGTCATGTAGTCGTGGCGCTGCTGTGAGCGCTTGGCGGTTCTTGTCGCTCCTGGTCGTATTCACCACAGTCGCGGCCTGCGGGGCCTGCGGCGGCCTGCCGGAGGACGGGGCGCCAGGCGGCGCTAAGCTACTCGCCGACACCACCTTCTTGGCAGACATCGCGCAGAATGTAGCGGGAGGGCGTTTTGAGGTTTCGTCTCTCATCCCGTGGGGGGTAGACCCTCATTCTTTCGAGCCAACGCCGGGCGATGCCAGAAGGCTGGCCGACTGCCGGGCCATGGTTGTCAACGTCAAGGGGTTGCTGCCGGCGGTAGACGATCTGTTGGCCGGCGTGACGGGCTCAGATACGTTGCTGATCGAGGCCGCATACGGTCTGCCCGACCTCGATGAGGACCCACACTGTTGGCTGGACCCTGTTCTCGTCATCACTTATACGCAGAACATCGCCGACCGCCTGTCTCTGTTGGATCCTGAGGGCGCAGATGTCTTTCGGGAGAATGCCGCAGCATATGCCGACCAGTTGCGATCGCTCGATTCTTGGATCGTTTCGCAGGTGCAGTCCATTCCGCCGGAGCGCAGGCTCCTGGTGACCAACCATGAGAGTCTCGGTCGTTTCGCGGCCCGCTATGGCTTCAAAGTGGTAGGGACGATCTTTGCTACTCCTAGCGGCGAGGGAAGTCCTTCTGCCCGGGGCCTCTCGGGACTGGTTGCCGAGATCTCGGCGACGGGCGCGCCGGCCATCTTCGTGGAGACGGGCAGCAACGCGGCGCTGGCCCAACAGGTAGGCGTAGAGGCAGGGGTCGCGGTGATCACCGACCTGTATACACATTCGCTGAGCGAGGCTGCTCCGACTTACCTCGACATGATGCGCTGGAACGTCGCAAAGATAGTGGAGGCCTTGAGGTGACCGAAGAGGTTGCAGCCTATCTGGAGCTCAGGGAGGTCAGCGTCTTCTACGGAGAGCGCGCCGCCCTGCGGTCGGTGAGCATGGCAATACCCCACGGTTCGCAGACGGCCGTCATCGGGCCCAATGGAGCCGGCAAGTCGACTCTGTTCAAGGCATTGGTGGGCCTGGTGCCTGTGCGCTCCGGTGAGATACGCATCCATGGCCGTCCCCCGGCGGAGCACCCTGACCGGATAGCTTACTTACCGCAAAGAGAGGAGGTCGACTGGCGCTTTCCTGTCACGGTGCACGATGTCGTGGCAATGGGGCGCTACGGCCGCGGGAGTTGGCTTTCGAAGTTGTCCGCCGTCGACAAGGCGGTGATCGACGCCTGTCTGGACAGGCTGGGCGTGGCCGATCTCGCCAAGCGGCCCATAGGCGAGTTGTCGGGTGGACAACAGCAGCGGGTGTTCTTAGCCCGCGCCCTTGCGCAGGAGCCTCACGTGTTGTTGTTAGATGAGCCTTTCACGGGAGTGGATGTGGCTACCAAGGAGGCGACCTTCACCCTTCTGAGTGACCTGCGAACGAGAGACGTCACCGTGCTGGTCTCCACCCACGACTTGGAGATGGCCGCAAGCAGGTTCGATCAGGTCGTCCTGTTGAACGGGCGCTTGGTGAGCATAGGGACTCCCAGCCGAGGTATTCAACGAGAAGAACCTTCAGGAGGCCTTCGGCGGCCAGATGGTGGTGGTCGATGGCAAGTGCATCGTGGTAGACCAATGCTGCGGCGGGCACGGGCCTGTTGGTGCCGCGGACAGCTGTCGCTGCGACTTGTGCGATGACGCAGCTTCGGAAGATGAGGGCCGGTCGTGAACTGGCTTACCGACCCCTTCGCCTTCGGCTTCATGCAACGGGCGCTGGGTGCCTCCATCATTGTGGGCGTTCTGTGCGCAGTGGTGGGCTGCTATGTGGTACTCAGGTCCATGGCGTTCTTGGGCGATGCTCTTGCACACGCTATCTTGCCGGGAGTGGCAGTGGCGTTCCTGGTGGGCGGCAACCTGCTGGTCGGGGCCCTGATCGCGGCGGTTCTGGTGGCGGTGGGCATCAGCTACGTCTCGAAGACAGGAGTGGTGCGCGAAGACACAGCCATAGGCATCTTCTTCGCGGCAGCGCTGGCCTTGGGGGTGGTGCTCATCAGCACCATGGACGGCTATGCAGTCGACTTGAACCATGTGCTCTTTGGCAACGTGCTGGGCGTGTCGTCCGGCGACCTATGGATAAGTGGGGCGCTGGCCGCGGCGGTACTTGCGGCTGTCATCTTCTTGTACCGGCGCCTGCTTGTGGTGTCGTTCGACCCGATACTGGGACAGACGCTCGGTCTGCGGACCGGGCTGCTTCGAACGGGGCTATTCTTGATGCTGGCCCTCACCATCGTGGTGTCGTTGCGCACGGTCGGGGTCGCACTGGTGGCGGCGATGCTGGTGACCCCTCCGGCGACCGCCTATCTGCTCACCCGCAGACTGCCATCCATGATGCTAGTCTCTGCCTGCATCGGAGCGGCCTCGGCGGTAGGAGGACTGTATGCCAGCTACTACCTGGATGTGGCGCCGAGCGGCGCGATGGTGCTGGTCGCCACTGTGGTGTTCGTGGTTGTCTTTGTGTTCGCCCCCAGCAAAGGGCTCACCGGCCGTCTAGTTGGCCGCAAAAAGTCAGGCTCCTGAGCTTACGCTCAAGAGCCTGACGGGGCGCCATGGCGGCTGGGTCGCTTAGCCTAGAAGCCTGCGATACCGCCCAGGAAGTCATAGCTCATCTTCTTGCGCAGATCTTCAGCGACCGAGAAGAGCCTCTTGAGGCGGGCCTCCTCGGCTGAGGTGAGTTCGCTGGGTGCGATGGTGTTCGCGGGGGTGCGTCCCTCTTCCAACGCGAGCGCTTGCCGCCGCAGGCGTATGCGCATCAGGGTCTCGTAGTCGGGCACGATCTCCTCGTACGATTCGCGGCTTATCACTCCCCGCTCTCTGAGTTCGGTGAGTCGGTCAAGGGTGTTGGTCGAGTCGATGCGGTGCTTGAGAGCGTAAAGCCTGGCGAAGTTGACCACCGGCATGATGGCTTCCTTGAGACTCAAAGTCTTGACGCCCTCGTCTGAGGCGTTTGTCTGTAGGTTGCCGAGGAGGCCTATGGGTGGCTTGTACAAGAGTGCATTCTGAGCGAAGTGTATGAAGAAGAGCGGATAGGCCTGTATCTCGTCCAGTACCCAGGTTCGGAGCTCACGCCCAAACTGCTGCTGACCGGCGACACAACGGAAGTCGAACACCATGTTCAGCTCCAACAGTTCTTGCGGGTCGGCGTTGTGAATCCAGTGCGAGAACTGCTGTCTCCACGCTCCTCTGGAAAGGTTCCAGCGTGGGTTCTTGGCCATGACTCCGCCTTCGCAATAGGCGTAGCCCACTTGGGCCAGCCAGTCACAGACCAGAGTCCCTAGTCGGAGGAAGTAGCCGGCGGTCTCGTCCGCTTTGTCCGCAGGCGGGTCGTCATACAACAGCGCGTTGTCTTGGTCGGTGAGAAGGGTCTGCTCTTCTCTCCCCTCACTGCCCATCGTCAGAAAGGCGAAGGGCACTGGGGCAGGTCCGAGCTCATCCATGGCCATGGCTACCAGCCTCTGGGCCACCACGTCCGAGACTCCAGAGATCATCCGGTTGATGTAGCGCGTATCTGCTCCTGAATCCACTACCGCCTTCACCAAGGCGGGCAACCTGTCACGGGCATCGGAGATTCCCTCAAGCGAGGTGGCCCGTCGAACAGATTCGGTGATGATCACGGACGAAGATCTCTGGTATTGGATGAGGTCGCGTAGGCGTACCAGCCCCAACAACCGGCCGGTTTCGTCCTTGACTGCGAGGTGCTCGACATTGCGCTCCTGCATGTGAAGCAGAGCTTCGTAGATGGGTGCCTCGGGGGAGATGGTATCGACAGGAGCGGTCATTATGGAGCGAAGGTTCGAAGAAAGGTCAAGGCCGGCCGCCACGACCCGCTGTCGGAAATCGTTGTCGGTGACAATACCGATGAGCTCTCCGTCAGGACTGGTCACTAGCAAGGCCGCAGCCTTGTTCTTGGTCATGAGGGTTGCCCCCCGCTTGACCGTCTCGGTCATGTCCAAGACAAGAGCGGGGCTTACGGCGCGGGCCACAGGCTCTCTAAGGTAGAAGAGCGAGGTCTGCAGCTGGGCTATGAGGGCCTCGCGTTCCTGCTCGCCTCTTGTTTGTTTGGTTATGTCTTCGACAATTGCGTCGCAGTACCGGGGCTGGCCCTTGTCATCAGCAACGAGCACCGCGAAGAGAGAGACCTCGGTCCGCGCCCCGTCCTCTCGCCAGAGACCCACCCGGTAGTCTTGGACCACTTTGTCCTTGTTCAAGCGGTCGACCAGAGCCTTGCGTTCTTCCGCGTCCACGATCTTGTCCAGCCAGTCAGCGCCGGCAAGGTCAGCAGTGGGCGAAAGCTGAAGTATGACGCGCATCGCGGGATTGGCCTCGAGGAGTGTCGCCTTCTTGCCCCAGGTACTCCTGAATACTCCCAGGCTCAGGGCGTCAGACATGGTCTGGAAGTGCCGGCGAGTCTCGTCGAGGGCTGCTTCCATAGCTTTCTGGCCGGCCATGCTGCGCACGATCAAGATGACCCCGTCCTTGCCGGCGAGCGCGATAGGCGTGGCCGTTACCAGGGTCTCCACAGTGCGGCCGTCTTTGGCTCTGAAGCGCGCCTCGAAAGTCGGCGGCGGCAACTGTTCCTGTGGTGTGTTGGGACCAGCGGCGGCAAGAGCTTGGATGTAGCCGAGCGCCTCGCGGTCAGTAGGGGTCTCGTTGACCAACAGAAGCGAAAGGATGGTGTCGTCCATCTCCCCGGCGTTGTAGCCGAGCATGTCTTGTAGGGGAGTGTTAGCGTAGCTGCACTTGCCGTCGAGGCTCATGAGGATGCCTTCGGTCGCAGCTGCCACCAGGGCCTGATACTTCTCATTGGATTCCTTGAGACCCTGTTCGGCGACGGCACGCCGTCGTTCTATCTTGAGGCTCTGCCGTGCGCCGTAGAGCAGGAGCAGGGCCACCGCCGCCACGATGCCCAGGAGAATATAGGTGAGACTGCGCTGGAACTTGGCTATTGCGGCGTTGACATCCTCAACATAGATCCCGGTGCCTATAACCCACTGCCAAGGCTCGAATAGCTCGACATATGAGAGCTTCGGTACGATTCGATCCGGGTCGTCCTTCCACTGCCAGTAGTAGTCGACGAAACCGGAGCCGTTCTCCTCAACGGCCTGGACGAAGGCTACGAAAAGGGTCTTTCCCCGGAGATCCTCATAGTCGGTCAGGTCCTGACCGTTGAGCTCGGGCAGGTAGGGATGCATCACCATCGTGGGATGCATGTCGGTTATCCAGAAGTAGTCCTTGTCCTCGTCCCCGTACCTCAGCAGCTCGATGCGCTCGGCCGCTTCAAGCTGCGCCTGCTCGCGGGTGAGACGTCCGGCGGTCTCTTCGGCGTAGTACTCGTTCAGGATGCTTACTGCGGCTCTGGTGAGTTCTTGGGTGGTCTCCTTCTTGCCCTCAAGGAGTTCGTGTTTGACAGAGGGGATCAGCACTAGGAACACGGCGAGCATGAAGAGCGCCACGGCCAGGACCGCGGGCAAAACGATCCTGAGCAAGAAGCTCGCCCACCTGTGCGGCAACAACTTCTCCATCAGACTCCCTTTGGCTCTCAAGATACCTCCCTCATATCGTTCTGCTGGTCTTCAAGCGCTGGACGTACTGTCATCAGCGGCCGTGATCTATAGCTGCGATGAACGCTTTCCAGTGTATCAGGGGCATATCCACTCCGGGGGTGCCACCGTCAGAATGGTGCACGCCGTGGAAGTCACTGCCCGCTACGGTCAGCAGATCGCGATGTTCGGCCACCTCCAGAAGTGCCTGTTGTATCTCCTCCGAGTACTGCTTATGAAACACCTCTAGGCCGTCCAGGCCTTGGGGTTGCAGCCAATCGAGAATCGATCGCAGGTTCTCGATGCTGCCGATGCCGGCCAGGGGGTGAGCCAGGAAGACCAGGCCCCCGGCCTGATGGAGCAGATCTATCGCTTCATCGGTGTGGGGTGGTCTCTTGCGAGAAGGCTCGGAGCCTGGTTCTTGGGATGAAGCCGCGGCGCTTCGGGCACGAGTGAGCCAGCGCGTCTTCTCCAAGCAGTACTGGGCTGACGAGCGCCAAGGTTGCCGTATGGTGCGAAGGGCGTCCAGAAGCGGTTGATGATCTACATCAAAGCCGTAGCTGAGCAGGTGAAGCACACCTGTCGCATACCGAGCATCCATCTCCAGACCCACGACAGAATGCACGCCCCGTCTTTCGAGCACATCTCGAAATTGGTATTGGCCGGAGACCGAATTGTGATCGGTCAGCGCCGCCCACTCGACGCCGACCGCCGCGATGGAATGCGCCACGTAGGCCGGGGAGTGGTCTCCATCGCTAAGCGACGAATGGCAGTGTAGGTCGACCCTGATCGTCTCGATAACAGGCCCCTTAGAAGGCGCGGCGAGGTCGCGCCGTCATTCTACAAGAAACCTGGTAGGAGTGGACAAGAGCATCGTAATGCGGGTATATTCTGCGACAGCCCGCCTTTGCTTAGCACCGGAAACATTCTCCAGTGACATATAGCTACGTGGCAGAGCTCTGCAAACTCAAGGAAGGAACGCTGCATATGGCCAACACTGTCACTTCTAACGAGACCGTCACCAAGCTGCTTGATACGAACGCCAATCCGGCTCCGTTGGGGCTGATGGGCTTCGGTCTCACCACTGTGCTTCTGAACATCCACAACGCGGGGTTCATCGGTATCAGCTCGATGATCCTTGCCATGGGTGTCTTCTACGGTGGGGTCGCCCAGATCATCGCCGGCATAATGGAGTGGAAGAAGAACAACAGCTTCGGCACGTTGGCCTTCACTTCGTACGGCCTCTTCTGGCTGTCGCTCGTGGGTGTGTGGCTGATCCCGTCGATGTTTCCCGATAACGAGCTCGCAGTCGCTGCCAGCAAGCTGGCGATGGCGTGGTACTTCGTCGCTTGGGGCGTCTTCACCGGCTACATGTTCCTGGGCACGCTCAAGCTCAACCGCGCGCTGCAGGTGGTGTTCGGTCTACTCACCATCCTGTTCTTCTTGCTGGCTATACGCGATTTCGGCGGGGGCGCCATCTGGGGCAAGATCGCCGGTTGGGAAGGCATAGTCACCGGTCTCGCTGCAATCTACACAGCTGCCGCTCAGACGCTCAACGAGGTATACAAGAGGGTGATCCTTCCTCTTGGCCCGGTCAGCCATCTGCCCAAAGGCTTCGTCACCCAACACGGAGATGAGATCGCCGAGCTGTGGCTACAGGACCTGCGCAGGAGTCCGCAGACACCCTCCTACGGTGTCGTATCCGATCAGGAACTGGTGAGCTCAAGCGAGTTCGCCCTCACCCAGGTCGATGCGCACTTCGGAGGGAGCCCCGTCCAAGAAGACATCGGCGAGTTCTTCTACAACTTGGGCGCGACCAGAGCTGCGCAGGGGCTGCCCCTGCCTGAACTGGTCAGCGCTACCTTGCTTCTGAAGCGCGAGATATGGACCTCCGCCCGCACGCACGGCATCTGGGAATCGGCCATGGACCTGCAGAAGGCAGTCGATCTGAACCGCGAGTTGGGCAGGTTCTTCGACAAAGCCGTGTACTACCAGACCTGCGGCTACACCGGCCAGCCCCTGCCCGAGAAGGACTTCTTCTAGACCTGCCGGCAGGCAGAATGCCGAAAGAAAGGCCGCCGGATGCAGTGCGCATCCGGCGGCCTTTGTGTTGAAGGTCTGGCGGAGGGCTACTTAGCGTGCTCCTCCAGCATGTCCCGCTTGGTGAGCTTCGACACCAGATATATGACGAGGAAGCTCGCCGGCACCGAGATGATGCCGGGATTCTTGAGCGGGATGGGAGCATTGGCGGGGTCGAGCCCGTAGAGCTCCCACATGGTGGGGGAGAGCACGATGATGCCCACTGAGAGCACGATGCCCACGATGATGGACGCGATCATGCCCTTGGAGGTCGTGCGTTTCCAGAACAGCATCATTATGATGCAGGGCAGGTTGGCCGAGGCTGCGACTGCGAAGGCAAGGCCGACCAGGAAGGACACGTTTATGCCCTGGAAGAGGATGCCGAGCAGAATCGCTATGGCCCCCACTGCGAAGGCCGCGATGCGTCCAGCCTGCACCTTGTGCTTCTCGCTCTTGATCTTGCCGGCGTAGCGGTCCATCAGGTCGTGAGCGACGGCGCCCGAGGCGGCGATGATGAGACCGCTCACGGTGCCGAGGACAGTGGCGAATGCGATGGCAGAGATCATGGCGAACAAGAAGGTGCCGAAGGACTCAGCCAAGAGCGGAGCGGACATATTGTTGTCCAGAGGGTTGATGGTGCCGCTGGTCATCGCACCCAGGCCCAGGAACAGTGTGAGCACGTAGAAGAAGCCTATCGCAGCGATGGCCACGACCGTGGACTTGCGGGCCGCGCGCTGGCTGGGGACGGTGTAGTAGCGGATCAGTATGTGCGGCAGAGAAGCCGTACCCAGGAACAGTGCGATCATGAGGGACACGAAGTCGATGCGGTCCAACCATGAGCCCTCGAGCTTGAACAGCTGGCCAGGACGGGCGATGGTGTCGCCGCTCGTAGGAGACTGGTAGTACACGGCAACCTTGTCGTCTCCGTCTTTGAACGATAGGGTCTTCCAAAGGTTGACCGTCGTATCCTTGTCACCGATGAGCGCCAGATAGCGGAACGGATTCAACGGACCGGTATTGACGTCTGTCTTGCCGTCGATGGTGCTTAGGTTGCCTACCTGGCGGAGCTCGTTGTCCTTGGAGGCCTCGACACCGTTGACGTACTTGGTGCCGTCGGTCAGCGTGACGATCTCCTGGGTTTCATGAAGAGCCGCGGAGCCATCGGTGATGTCCGCCTTCCACCAAGTGGTGAGATCGCCCTTCTGCAGCTTGACGAAGGTGAGCTCCTTGCCCTTGACGGTCTGCTCGTGAACACCCAGTACTCCGTATGAAGCGTCCTCGGGGACGTATGGCGCCGTCAGCTGCAACAGTGGCAGTCAGTGTCTGATACTCGTGGAAGGGAACTTGACCGCCCTGATCGGGCTCGGTCGAGAGTCCACGAACGCAGAGGGCTACCGTGATCACCAGAGCGAAGATGATCAGCAAGGACCCCTTGATGAACTGGACGTAGGTGGTGGAGGTCATCCCCGCCGTAGCGACGATCGTTATGACGATGACGCCCACCAGGACCACGCCGACCCAGTGAGGGAAGCCCAAGAGGGGCTCGATGAGGACTCCAGCCCCGACCATCTGGGGTATCAGATAGAAGACGGACACGACCAGCGTCGCGATAGCCGCCCACAGCTTGAGACCGCGCTTGTTGAACTTCGCGTCTAGGGCGTCGGTGAACGTGTACTTGCCCAAGCGGCGCATAGGCTCGGCAACTACGAACAAGGCGACCACCCACCCGGCCAGATAGCCGACGGAGTAGAGAAAGCCGTCGTATCCGGCGACTGCGATCATGCCGCAGATGCCAAGGAACGACGCGGCTGACAGATAGTCTCCTGCGAAGGCGATGCCGTTGATGCTCCAGTGTATTCGCCCGCCTGCAGCGTAGTAGCCGCTCGCAGAACGGGCGCGGCGCGCCGTGTAGAAGGAGATGAACAGAACGAGGGCGACTATGAACAGAAAGATGACTATGGCGAGCGTCTTGACCTCACCCATGTCAGGCCTTCCTCTCGCCTTCGAACGACTTCTCGTGCCTGGTGCACGCCCAGTTGTAGGCCAAAGCCAGGACAAGGGCGATGACGATGAGCGCAAAACCGTAGAAGATCGCCAGGTTCAGGCCTGCTACGACGATCGTGCCCATGATCTTAGGGTTCGCGACGTTGATGATTATGAACGCCAAGTAGATCGCGCCGTAGACGGCCAGCATAATCAAGCCGAGGCGTTGCTTGTAGGCAGCCGCCTCGTCGGCCCGGTGTTCCTCTGGTGCGGGCTCGTGGAGCATATCCATCCCTCCGAATCTAGACCGATTCCCAAACTACAAAAGGTTGCGCGGCACGGGCTCTTCCCCGTCGCCCTGAGGACGGCTCCTCGGTATTGT
The DNA here is from genome assembly GCA_963747275.1 of uncultured Actinomycetes bacterium. Taxonomy (GTDB): domain Bacteria; phylum Actinomycetota; class Thermoleophilia; order RBG-16-64-13; family RBG-16-64-13; genus RBG-16-64-13. Next base: position 328,111 of record CAVVEI010000013.1, on the reverse strand, counting down.
GGGTGCTAGCAGAGGCGGTGTCAAGGTGTTGAGTGCGGCCTACCTACCTACGATCGCAGGGTAGGCTAGAATCACGTCATGACTGGCGACCGCACTACCCGAAAAGGCCGAAGCAGGCGGCCCGAGGCCAAGACGCTCTTGTGGGTCGTGGCCGGCATCGCATGTATCGTGGTTGTGGGCACGGTCGGATACATGGTCATAGAGGGCTGGGGTCTCTTGGACGCCCTCTATATGACGATCACCACCATAACGACGGTGGGCTTCAAAGAGGTCAGGGAGCTATCCACCGGGGGTAGGCTCTTCACCATGGCCCTGATCCTCTGCGGGGTAGGGGTGATCCTGTATGGCCTGGTGACCATAGTGGAATACGCAATCAAGGCCCAGCTTTCGGGGGTCTTCAAGAGAAGGGCGGTGAAGAGGCAGGTGGACAAGCTTGATGGCCACTACATCATCTGTGGCTACGGCCGGGTGGGGGAGTCGGTGGCACGCCACTTCTCTTCTCAGAACGCGCCTTTCGTCATCGTCGACAACGACCCGGCAAGCTTGACGCGGGCCGAGAGCGACGGCTACTTGGTGGTAGAAGGCGACGCGACCACCGACGAGGCACTGGAGTCCGCCGGTATAAAGCAGGCCAAAGGCGTAGTTGCTGCCGTCGGTTCGGACGCGGGCAACATCTATGTGACGCTCTCGGCGCGAGTGCTCAACCCTTGGCTGCTCATCGTGGCCCGGGCGAGCTCAGAAGACACCGTGAGCAAGCTCAAGCGCGCGGGCGCTGACCGAGTTGTCTCTCCATACGGTATCGGGGGCAGGCAGATGGCCCAGCTGATGCTGAAACCTCTCGTCAGTGACTATTTAGACGTGGTCACGGGTGACGGCGCGCTGGAGTTCCGGCTGGAAGAGCTGCAGCTCACCGAAACGTGTTGCGCCGTAGGCCGGTCGATCCGCGACATGGCTGTGCGCAAGACTACAGGCGCGACCATTCTGGCAGTGCGCAGGGCCTCCACCGGCGTGTTCGACACCAATCCCTCGCCTGAGGCTGTGCTGGCGGCGGGTGACACGGTGATCGCCATCGGCACCCCAGCGGAGATCACTAAACTCGAGGAACTGGCCGGTGCCACACGGATGCCCCGCGAACAGGGGGTCTGAGGGTCTTGCTAGGGGAGCTCATACAGCGAGTGGTGACGGATTGGGCCGCTGAACGCGGTTGGCCGGAGGCGCCGGTATGTTTGCTGGAGCGCCCTGCCGAAGAGTCACACGGCGACTACGCGACTCCTGTCTGCATGCAGTGCGCCAAGACGGCAAGACAGGCGCCGCGGGACCTCGCAGAAGAGCTGCGTGCTCGTCTGCTCGCGGACCCTCAAGTGACACGCTTGGTCTGCGACGTGCAGGTCGCCGGCCCTGGATTCATTAACTTCACGCTCAGTGCCGCGGCCTACGCGGAAGTCATGAGCGGCATGCTTGAACGCGGCGAGGCCATTGGCGGCGGCGACTTTCGTGAGGCTCCACGCATGAACCTGGAGTTCGTCAGCGTGAATCCCAACGGACCGCTGCATGTAGGACACGGAAGATACGCGGCCTACGGCGACGCGCTGAAGAGGCTGTTGGTCTTCAGCGGGGCCGATGTATCCACCGAGTTCTACATAAACGATTACGGGCGGCAGATGGATCGCTTCGGGCGCAGCATCGCCTCACGCTACGCTCAGTCGCTGGGTCTGGACGTGCCTGTGCCCGCGGATGGCTATCAAGGCGAGTACGTGGGCGATATCGCCGCCGGTCTGAAGGCGAAGATCGGCGATCGGTACCTCGAGGCCCTGAGGGCGGCGAAGGCCGACGCGGGGGCGGGAGGTCCGGCCAAGATCAACGAGGGCGCTCCTGATGACGCCGATGAGGACGAGGACGATGAGTCGGCCCACACGTCGTCGGAGTGGCCGGCGGACACCGCGCTGGAGGAGGCGGTGGCTTACTTCAGGGCCGAAGGTTGCGCAGCCATGCTGGAGCAGATGCGGGATGAGTTGGAGGCGTTCGGGGTCGAGTTCGACGTGTGGTTCAGCGAGACGACTCTACACCAAGGCGGCAAGGTGCAGGAGGCGGTGGAGAGGCTACTGGCCTCCGGCGAGGCCTACCAGGAAGGCGAGGCGGTGTGGCTGCGCACCACCTCCAGGGGTGACGACAAAGACCGGGTGGTCATACGCAAGAACGGCCGGCCTACGTATTTCGCTGCCGACATCGCCTACCATCAGAACAAGTTGGAGCGGGGCTTTGACCATCTGATAGACATATGGGGGGCCGATCACCACGGTTACGTACCCAGGATGAAGGCGGCCGTCGACATCCTTTCGGGCAAGGCCGAGACTCTCGAGGTGATCATCGGGCAACTAGTCAATCTGCTGGAGAAGGGCGAACTACGGCAGATGTCCACCCGTCGCGGAGAGATGGTCACCCTGTCTGAGTTGGTTGAAGCCATCGGAATAGACGCGGCCCGGTTCTTCATGGTGTCGCGATCGCAAGATCAGACACTCGACCTCGATCTTGATCTTGCCAAGAGCCAGTCGCAGGAGAACCCTGTTTACTATGTTCAATACGCGCACGCTCGCATCGCGAGCATCATCCGCAATATGCCCGTGGGTACGCAGGCCCAGGTCCCAGAGCAGGGCGGTGTGTACGATACGACCTATGAGCGTGCGCTTGTGAAGCGCCTTGACGGCTTCGCCGACGTCATCCAGGACGCAGCTGCCCGTCGGGCGCCTCATCGCATCGCGGGCTACTCACAAGAGGTGGCGGCCGACTTTCATGTCTTCTACAAGAACTGCAGGGTGATCGGGGTGGAGCCGGCGATCAGTTCGTCGCGCCTGGCCCTGTGCCTCGTGACCAAGCGGGTCATCGCCAGATGCCTCGAGCTCCTGGGTGTGAGCGCCCCCGAGAGCATGTAGCCGGTCGGGCGATGCCGGAGCTTCCCGAAGTCGAGACGGTGAGATGTCAGCTGGCGCAACGGCTGTTGGGGCTGCGATTCCGTTTGGTGGAGCGCACAGAGTCTGCCATGCTGCGAGATTGCTCGGCGCCCGATGTGGAGAAGGGGCTGCCCGGCAAGGGAGTCCGTTCGGTCGAACGTCTCGGCAAGTTCATCATCGTGCGGCTGGATGATGAAGCGTATCTGACCCTGCACCTGGGCATGACCGGGCAGCTGCTCATCGATCCTCCGGACTCGAGCCCTCACACGCGGTTCGCATTCCGCCTGGGGGACGACAACGAGAGTCGAGTGACGTTGGAGTTCCGCGACATCCGCAAGTTCGGGCGGCTTCATCTGACACAAGGCGCACCGGCACCGCGTCTGATAGCGCTCGGCCCCGATGCTTGGCGCGGGGAGTGGGACGCCGAGTACCTGCAGCAACGACTGGGAAAGCGCTCGGCTCCGCTCAAGGCCTTCTTGCTCGACCAGAGGCATCTGGCGGGCATAGGCAACATATACGCCGACGAGATCCTTTGGTGGACAGAACTCTCCCCGCTTCGAGCGAGTGGCTCACTCTCGAGCAATGAGGTGGCCGCTCTTGCGCTGGAGATCCCCCATCGGCTCGGCGAAGGTGTCAAGTTCTTAGGGTGTTCATTGTCAGACTTCGTGGACACCATGGGCAGGCAGGGTGACTTTCAGAACTGGCTGCAGGCCTACGGCAAGCAAGGACAGGTGTGTGGCCGATGTGGTGGCGCCTTCGCGCGGGCGATAGTCGGCGGGCGGGGGACCTCCTATTGCCCTGATTGTCAGCGGTGAGAAGGATCTCGGCTGGGGGCGTGTGGCAGGGCGGGGCATCGAAAAAGAAAAAGAGAGCCCCGAGTGAACTCGCTTTGCGTCCTATTAACGGCTCTCACTTCGTTCCCGCTTCTCTGTACTTCGCGGCCATTTACCTCCGCGTTTCCTCAGCGGGCCCCTTTGTAAGTTCCTCAGACGCTGCGTCTGGACTCTCGGGACTCTGCTCATGATTCTATTCTGAACGGGCTAGAAGTCAATAGCTGTCAGCCACGCGACAGCGCAGAATTTCTCGCTGGATGCACTTGGTCGTAGCGGAAGACCCGTACGCTGTCGGCGTACTCCAGCCAGCGAAGAGGTTGTGTTATCATCCCGATGGCTTGAATGAGCAGCCTGCGAGCGGAGTTAACTCAGTTGGTAGAGTGCCAGCTTCCCAAGCTGGATGTCGCGGGTTCGAACCCCGTACTCCGCTCCAACTCTTCCCCTCTAGAACAAGGTCGGCTGATCCGGTCCCATCCGTAGATATGCCACGTACGGTAGGTTGCGGAACGACTGACGATAGTCGAAACCATAGCCCACAAAGAAGTCGTCGGGGACTTCAAATCCTGTATAGCGTACGTTCATATCCACGAGGCGCAGATGAGGCCGGTCGAAGAGCGTGCAGACCTCGAGCGAGTGTGGGCGCCGCAGAGTCAGCGAGCGGGTGATGTAGTGCAGAGTGAGCCCGGAGTCGATCATGTCCTCCACGATGAGCACGTTCTTGTCCTTCAGGGGCTCATCGAGGTCTTTCAAGAAGCGGATGGCCTTTGTCCCAGTCTGGGTGTGCTCCTGGGTGTACGAGCTTATGGCAAGAAAGTCCAGCTCGAGCGGTAGGTCGATGGCTCTTATCAGGTCGGCCACGAAGAACAGCGAGCCCCTCAATATGGCAACCACCAGAAGACCCTGTCCTTGGTAGTCCTCTGAGATTTGAGCGCCAAGCTCTCCCACCCTGCGCGCGATGGTGACGGCGTCCAAGAAGACGTCTCCGATCTGCTCTTCGGCCGGTTGTGACCTATGGTATTGACCGGGAGTGATGGCTGGACCGATCAAGGTTGTCTCACAAGCCGTACTTCTGAGCCATGCGCACGAAGTCCTTGCGGTAGAGGAGTTTGATGCGAAGCTCTGGATATTGCTCACGCATCTTGCGCACCTTACGGTTCTTCGCGGTCACAAGCGACTGCTTCATCTCGGTCACCTCGATGAAAAGGTCGAGGTCGGGCAGATAGAAGTCAGGAGTGAAGGCTTCGAGGATGTTGCCACGCTCGTCTCGTTCGAGGATGAAGGTGCGCGGCTCATACTCCCAGGCGATGCGGTGATAGTCGAAGAGCTTGGCGGCCTCGAGCTCAGTACGGGTGGCGAAGGTGGGTGCCTTGGTGCCTCGATAGTAAGAGAAGGTGGGTGTCTCTTCGCTCATCCTGGAAACCCATTCTACCAGTTGGGCTAGTGTGATAACGTACCGCTGCCTGGCGTTCAACCGGCCATTTTGCACCGCCGGGCCCACACGGTGCCCTGCCACCACAGGGGAGGAAGAATGAAAGAAGATAAGGTCGTACGCATAGCTCTCCTGGGCTTCGGCACCATCGGGTCGAGCGTCTATAGACTGATACACGAAGAGCACGATCACATACTCGAAGGCACCGGAGTCGACCTGCGGGTGGTCAAGGTGTTGGAGGTCGACAAGACCAAGGTGCTCGCGGATGCGGGGGCCGGTGTCTTCACCACAGACTACTCGGAGGTCGTTGGCGATCCAAGCATAGACATCGTGGTCGAGGTCATCGGGGGGACCACCGTAGCCTTCGAATTCGTCGATGCGGCCATGCGCGCCGGCAAGAACGTGGTCACGGCCAACAAGCAATTGCTCGCCAGCCGAGGGGAGTCACTGTTCACCCTTGCGCGCGACCAAGGGCGCCATCTGCGTTTCGAGGCAGCGGTGGCCGGTGCCGTGCCCATTATCAAGGTGATGCGCGAAAGCATGATCGCGGCGGGGCTTCACACGGTGTACGGCATCGTCAACGGCACCACCAACTACATCCTCAGTCGCATGTACAACGAAGAGGGTGACTATCCAGAGATACTGGCCAAGGCTCAGGAGTTGGGGTATGCGGAGGCCGATCCCACGGCAGATGTGGGCGGCGCGGACGCGGCCGCCAAGATGGCCATACTCGCCTCTATAGCGTTCCATTCACGCGTCACCCTGGCGGACGTGGCCTTCTCGGGCATCGAGCAGATCACTCTGGAGGACGTGCGCTATGCGAAGAGTCTGGGGTTCGTGCCCAAGTTGATCGGGGCTGCTCGTCTGATCGAGGGCAGGGTGAGCGTCCGCGTGTTCCCTGCCCTCTTGCCTGTGGACCACCCGCTGGCCTCGATCAATGGGTCCAACAACGCCATCTTCCTGCAAGGTGAGGCCATCGGCGAGATCATGCTCATGGGTCCCGGGGCGGGAGGAGTGCCGACCGCCACGGCGGTGGTCAGCGACATCGTCTCGATAGTGAGCACTAACGAGGTAGGCTTCTTGCAGAGTTGCTCGTGCTACCGGAAGTTGGACCTGTACCCGTCGGAGGACGTCGAATCGGCATTCTTCATCCGGGTGAGTGTTGCCGATCGTGCCGGGGTGTTGGCGCTTATAGCGTCCGCCTTCGGCAGCCAAGGGGTCTCTATTGCCAGCATGATCCAGAAGGGGCGGGGAGATGAGGCTGAGCTAGTGCTCATAACCCACCCCACCACAGAAAGGCAGTTCTTCGCGGCTGTGGAGCAGGCGAAAGCCCTCGACTGTTGCCAAAGCGCCCCCATGACTCTCCGAGTTCTTTAAGCGGTCCGGTTGTCGGGTCTCACAGGTCGACCAAGGCATAGGCCTGGTCGTTGACCAGAGTGAGTGAGCGGTGTTAGGATACGGGCAGCATTTCTGCTTGTCAGTGAAATCTTGGCGTGGGGCACAGGCTGATAACCCTCTGGTCTCCACTTCACCCCCCGCCTATCTGAATACCTCTGCGAAGCTCCCTCGATCTCAGTCACAAGTGCTGGGTAACGAGTAGCAGTACGGCGGCAGCAAGTCAGCCGCACCTGTTCAAGAGCATCAGCCATGCAAGCACGGAGGAGCGTAGTGGCGGCTACTGAGGCCAAGTGTATCTGTGGTCACTTTGCGTCGGTTCGGAGACCAGGTGCGACCGGAGGGCATACGCACCGGGACGCTGCTTCCGTGCTCCTCTTGTCGCGCCGCGCGCAAGATCACAACGACACACCGTAGAGAGAACGAAGGCCTCAGGTCTCCCTGGGGGTGAGATGAATGCATGCACGATCGTTGCCGAACGAGCGAGTAACCGGAGAACTTGAACGGAGAAGGGGCTGACCAATATGAAGACTGGAGCAAGAGGAAGACTATGTCCATAGCTGAGCTGGAGCCCAAGCTGTTATCCGACCTGCATATAGTCGCAGGGGAGCTGGGCATCAAGAACTACCGCAAGTACACCAAGCAGGATCTGCTGATGAAGATCCTGAGCGAGCAGTCTCAAGATAGAGGCCTGCATATGCGCACCGGCCTCTTGGACATCCTACCCGACGGATATGGCTTTCTGCGCACCCAAGGCTACACGCAGTCCGACTCCGACATCTACGTTTCGTTGTCGCAGATACGCAGATTCAAGCTTCGCCGTGGGGATGAGATCACGGGGCAGGTACGTACGCCTCGAGATAACGAGAAGTACCACGCTCTGCTCAAGATACAGACGGTCAACGGCATGGATCCTGAGCAGGCGCGTCACCGCCCCACTTTCGATTCTCTCACCCCGCTCTTTCCCGAAGAGCGGCTGCGGTTGGAGACCACGCCTGAGAACCTAGCTGCCAGGGTGATGGACATCATGTCCCCGCTCGGCAAGGGGCAGCGAGGCCTGATCGTATCGCCGCCGAAGGCCGGCAAGACGACAATCCTCAAAGACATTGCCCACTCCATCGCCAAGAACAACCCTGAAGTGCACCTCATGGTCCTGCTGGTGGACGAGCGCCCCGAAGAAGTCACTGACATGGAACGCACGGTCACGGGCGAAGTGGTCAGCTCGACGTTCGACATGCCGGGTGAGAACCACGTGCAGGTGACCGAGTTGGTTCTCGAGCGGGTGAAGCGTCTGGTCGAGGTGGGCAAGGACGTGGTGGTGCTTCTTGACTCCATCACGCGTATGGCGAGGGCGTACAACCTGCAGGCGCCGGCCAGCGGCCGTATTCTCTCGGGCGGCGTGGATTCTACTGCGCTGTACCCACCGAAAAAGTTCTTCGGGGCGGCAAGGAACATCGAGGAGGGTGGATCGCTCACCATACTGGCGACGGCGCTGGTCGAGACCGGATCGCGTATGGACGAGGTCATCTTCGAGGAGTTCAAGGGCACAGGTAACTGGGAGGTGCGACTCACTCGTCAGCTTGCCAACAAGCGCATCTTCCCGGCTATCGATATAGAGAACTCCGGTACCCGCAAAGAGGAGCTGTTGATGGAGTCGGGCGAGGCTTCCATGGTCTGGAAACTGCGGTCGGTCCTGCACGCTCTCGATCCGAACGCTGCCATCGAGCTCTTGATCGGCAAGCTCAAAGAGACCAAGTCAAACGCCGAGTTTCTCGACCAGATGCGCAAGAACGCCAGGTAGTCCAAGGAGTCGGCCAAGATGACCGTGTCGGTCCCCATAGGGGGGCTAAGTGTAGGCCACTACTCGGACCACGAGGGCCTGACCGGGTGTACGGTCATCCTCGCGCCTCAAGGAGTCACGGCTTCGGTGGATATCCGCGGTGGCGCGCCCGGCAGTTTGGAGACGGCCCTGCTCTCCCCGTTCTCCTCGGTGGGAGAGTTGCACGCGGTGCTCCTGACCGGGGGGAGTGCGTTGGGACTAGGGGCGGCAGCGGGGGTGTCCACGTTCCTGCGCGACGGCGGGCATGGCTACCGTACACAGTATGCGCGCATACCCCTGGTGGCAGCTGCGGTGATATACGATCTAGGCGTGGGTAGTGCGACTGCTTTCCCGCGGCCTGAGAACGCGTATGCGGCGTGTGGGTCGGCCGGCGATCAGATCGAAGAAGGCTCGGTCGGTGCGGGCACTGGGGCTACCGTGGGCAAGATCTTGGGGGCAGAGGGCATGATGAAGGGCGGCTTGGCCCTCTCTGCCGTGAGCGTGGGGCGTGGCGTCACGGTGAGCGCTCTCTCGGTGGTCAACGCGTTCGGCGATGTCCTAGATGAAAGCGGGTCCGTTCTCGCGGGCGCACAGCGAGGGGGGGAGTTCGTCGGTAGCAGGGAGATGCTGCTCTCCATGGCCGGCGCGCCAAAGGTCTCACCCCTCAGCGACACGACGTTGACGGTCGTCATGACGGACGGACGCCTGGATAAGCTCCAGTGCGCTGTTGTAGCAAGGATGGCGCATGACGGGCAGGCCCGGGCTATCGACCCCGTACATACCCCTGTGGACGGCGATTGTGTGTTCGTCCTCGCTACGGGGCGCAAAGACACCAACGTGTTCCAGGTGGGAGTGGCCGCGGCCGAAGTGGTGGCGCAAAGTATCAGAAAGGCTGTGCGAGTAGCCCGCTCCTTGGGCGGGGTGGCCTCGCTTGTGGATGAAGTATGAACGGACGAGTCGTTCTGTTGCGGACGATAGCTGAGGTAAGGGAGGCGCTCGATGCTGAGCGGGCCAAGGGCGCCAGCGTAGGTCTGGTGCCGACGATGGGCGCGCTTCACGAGGGGCACCTTTCTCTTATACGCGCTGCTCGCGCTGCGAACGACGTCGTCGTGGTGTCTATCTTTGTCAATCCCACTCAGTTCGGGCCCCACGAGGACTACGCCAAATACCCGCGAGACCTTGACAGCGACCTGGCCATGGTCGAGCAAGCCGGGGGTGACCTGGTGTTCAGCCCGGGTGCAGGCGACATGTATCTTGCGGGTCACTCCACCTGGGTGGACGTCGAGGGACTTACCAACGGACTGTGCGGGCGGTCGCGGCCGGATCACTTCAGAGGCGTATGCACCGTGGTCACCAAGCTGCTCTGTATATGCCAGCCCGATCGTGCCTACTTCGGTGAGAAGGATGCCCAGCAGCTGGCGGTCATCCGACGCCTGGTGCGCGATCTCGACCTGCGCACTGAGGTGGTGCCTTGTCCTATCGTGCGGGAGCCGGACGGTCTCGCCATGAGCTCTCGCAACGCGCGGTTGTCGGCCGAAGCGCGGGAACAAGCGCCTGTGCTATACCGTGCTCTCCAGGCGGCTAAGGCGGCGGTGGCCGAGGGCGAGCGCGATGTCCCCAATATCGCGGGAGTCATCAAGACGACTTTGGCCGAGGCTCCTCTGGGGCAGATCGATTACATAGAGATAGTGCAGGCCGACGACCTGACGCCTGTCGGTGCGCTGGCAGGAACGTGTCTCATCGCCCTGGCGGTACGCTTTGGCGATGTGCGGTTGATCGACAATCTCAGGATCACGGTGTGAAGCAGGCGGCAGAGAGGTGGTCGGCGCGTTGCCGCGACGCGGCGACTACTTCTTCTCCCAGCGCAGTAGATAGCCCACCTGACTGAGTGTGCTGCCGGCACAGATCTCGGCGCGCAGGCGATTCTCCTTCTCGAGCACATCCATCGCGCGGTTGGTGTACTCCACCGCCTTGTCTTTGGGTATGACGCACACCCCGTCGTCGTCGCCGATGATCCAGTCGCCTGGGCAAACGTTCACGCCCGCTATCTTGATGGGGACGCCGATCTCGCCAAAGCCCTTGGCCTCAGCCGCGGTGGGGCTGACCAGGGTGGAGAAGAGGGGGAAGCCAAGCTCGCGGATATCCCCTGTGTCTCGTGCCGCACCGTAGATCACGACTCCTGCCAGCTTGCGCTGGATGGCTGAATTGGTGGCCAGTTCGCCCCAGCAGGCGGGCAAGATGCCGCCGGCGTCTATGACCAGCACGTCACCCGGCTCGGCCATGTCTATGGCCTGAACGGGCTTCGCCCAATCACCGGGAGCGGTGCGCACTGTGAGCGCGGGGCCCACCATCTTCAAACCCGGCGCTACGGGTCTCATTCCCGGGATATCGCCACTGCGGTGCAGGGCGTCGGAGACATTGGCGGCTGAGACCCGCATGAGCATCTCGCGGATGTCTGGGCCGGTAGTGCGTACGAAGAATTCGGACTTGACAGCCTTGCGGGTCTCCATGGCCTTCTTGAGCGCCTTGGTGGCCGCGGTGGCATCGGTCGCCTTGGTTATGGCGCCTCCCACCACCACGATGGAGGCGCCCGCCTCCAACGCGAGGGCCGCCGTCTCGGAGTTTATGCCTCCCGCAACCGCGATAGGTATGGTGACGGCCTTGGCTACGGCCCTCAAGGTGTCCCAGGGCGTCTTGCCCTGCATCTGCTCGTCTATCGCCAGATGGATGCCTACGTAGTCGGCTCCGAAACTCTCTACGGCCTTGGCACGCTCCACGACGTCATCGACTTGGATCATGTCGACCACGACTTCAGCCCCATAGTTCTTGGCGGCCTCGATGCACTCCTTGATGGTGGCGTCTGAAGCAGCCCCCAACACGCCCACCACACGGGCGCCCGCCTTGGCTGCGCACTCCACCTCGGCGCGGCCGGCGTCCATAGTCTTCATGTCGGCTACTATGACGCGCTCGGGCCAGCGCGCCTTGATCTGACGGATCGCTTCAAGGCCTTCGCTCTTGATGAGGGGAGTACCCGCCTCCAGCCAGTCCGCGCCTCCGGCAACAGCCTCTTCGGCCACTTGAAGAGCGCGTGGCAGATCGACGAAGTCGAGGGCTAACTGCAGAACCGGTTTCATGAGGCTCCTCCTTCTAACTTACGCCCAGGGCCTGCACAACGACCGTGCGTTCTCTGGAGCGGTTGTCGAAACATACGAAGCAGATCTCCTGCCACTGTCCCAGACACAACTCACCCTTCTCAAACGGGAACACCAGTGACGGGCCCAGCAGACCGGCACGTACGTGGGCGTGGCCGTTGACGTCGGGATGCGTGACGTTGTGTTCGTAGTGTTCGTCAGGCGAGATGATGCGGTCGAAAAGCGCGGCGAAGTCGTGAACGACTCCGGGCTCGAACTCCAGCGTGGTCACGGCCCCTGTGGCCCCGGGAAAGAACACGGTGACGGAACCGTCGGCGAGCCCGGTGTCCTTGACGAAGCTGCGTACATCGGCCGTAAGATTGACCATGTCGGCGTTGCCCTTGGTGGTGAAGTACAGGCGGCCTGTGACCACAGTCGCTACACCTGTGGCCCTAGATGGCTCGGTCATGTGCGGATCCTCTCTACATCTGTGGGCGATATTTCATTTCCCTCGGTTGCGCTGAGCAGGCGGACCAGCTCGCCGATGGTGGAGGCCTCGATCTCGCCGCGGGAACGCACTAGGTCAAGCGTAGCAAGGCCAAGTGCCTTGTAGATAGTTAGCAGCTGAGGAGAGTCCACCGCAAGGGCGTGCAGGTGGGCACGTATGGTCTGGACGTCTCCGCGGCTGAGAGGTCCGGTGAGTGCGCCCACGGTGCCCTGCGCCTGCATATTGTCAAGGGTGGCCCTTATAAGAGGGAGAAAGAACGCCAGTGCTTCGTCAGAGGGCAGGCCTGCCTGGACAAACAGCCCACGAGCGAGATGCTCCAAAGTGATGAAGTAGTTGCAGGCCATGGTGGCGGCGGCATGGTAGAGGGTGCGCTTGTCATCGGCCAGAACGAACGGAAGGGCGCGCAAAAGAGTAGCAAGAGCGAACCCTAGAGCTTGGGCGGGCGAGTCCTGGGCGGAGTCTCCGGGAGTTATGGCGACGGCCGTGCCCTCGAAGCGTTTCTGGCCGGACACCGGGTCGGGGAAGGTCTGCAGGGGATGAAATACGAGGGTGGCCGCACCGGCGTCCTCGCAGGGCTGCAGAACCTCTACTGAAGTGGCTCCGCTGGTATGCGCTACGAACTGCCCGGACCGGGCTGTCATCACGCTGCTGAGCTGGGACGCGACTTCAGGCAGGACCGAGTCAGGCACAGTGATCAGATAGACGTCAGGCTCGTGTCGGACGACGTCTCGCAGCTCCGAGAGGGCGGTACCGCCGAGCCATGAATCGGCCCTCGAACGGCCGGCGGGTGTGAGAGCGGTATAGGCGACCAGCGAGGGGCCTTGAGCACGCAGCGCCAGCGCCAGACTGGCTCCAAGACGGCCTGCACCGACGATGGCGAATCGTAGGGATGTCACTTCAATATCGATGAAGCACCTGCATGTTCCAGTTCTGCTCAGAGATACCAGACACGGCTCGGTGGGGTTGCGACCACCGCACGGTGCGCCGGTAGGATATCAGCCACCCCATGCTGCTTCAACGCTCAACGGCCCTGCGCACAGCTATCTCTGATACTCTGACGCCATGAATGGTGAGGGTCGCGAAACGGGTAGAGAAGAGGCTGCGGAGGCGCTGGAGGCGCTGAAGCAGGCTCTCAGCGATTGCCAGATGTGCGGTCTGTGTGGCGGCCGCACACAGGTGGTCTTCGGAGTGGGTGATGCGCGCGCTTCGCTGATGTTCGTGGGAGAGGGCCCAGGTTTTCATGAGGACCAGCAAGGGGAGCCGTTCGTGGGTCAGGCGGGCAAGCTGCTGACTGAACTGCTGGCGGGCATCGGCCTGTCCCGCGGCGATGTCTATATCGCCAACGTGGTCAAGTGCAGGCCACCCGAGAACCGCGACCCAACGCCTGACGAGATCGAGGCTTGCAGCCCGCACCTTATGCGGCAGATCGAGGTAATTCGTCCTCGGGTCATCTGCACGCTCGGTCGTTTTGCTACCAAGTTGCTTGCCGATACAGAACTTAGCATCACAGCTATTCACGGCAAGGCCAAGGAGAAGGAGTTCAGGGGTGTATCTACCCTGCTCTTCCCGGTCTTTCATCCGGCCGCTGCACTTTACGCGCCGGCCAACCGCAAGATCCTGCAAGACGACTTCGCCAAGCTGCGCGTGCTTCTGGAGAGAGGTGTGCAGGCATTGGGGACCGAGGACTCCCCTGATGAACCGGCGGCCGGGCCCGATGCGCCGACGGTCATAGCGACTGCGCCCTTGGAGGCGACGGCGACTTCAGCCAGACAAGCAGAGCGGACTGAGCAATTACCCCTGTGGTAGAAGCGGAGCAACTGGTCTACCAGAGCGACGGAGTGCGACTGGAGGAATTGGCCGCATGCGGTCGCAGGCTGGCGCGTTGTTTGCGCCCCGGAGACCTTGTGTTCCTGGAGGGGCCGCTGGGCGCGGGCAAGACGACCTTCGTGCGCGCAGTCGCCGCCGCCTTGGCGGTCACGGACCACGTTCGCAGTCCTTCGTTCACCCTAGCCAACATATACTCAGGCACACTGCTGGTGCAGCACCTTGACCTGTACCGGCTGCAGGATCTGGCCGTTGAAGACGCGCTGGCCCTGGAGGAGTACGTACGCCCGGACGCGGTCACTCTGGTCGAGTGGCCTGAGGTCGGAAGTGAGCGACTTGGCGAACCTGGATGGTGTGTGCGCTTGAACCACGAGTCTCTGGAGACGCGACGCCTCGAGATCTCATCTGCCAGCGAAGAAGCTCGATCGAGATGGCGGGAGGCCGGTGATGATTGACGGCCGGCTGGTATTGGCCCTGGATGGGTCGACCAACGTATGCAGCACCGCCTTGCTCCGCGTGGTCGACGACAGCGGGTCTCGCTCTGAACATGAGGTACTGGCTGCGCGGACGGACGCCAACGGCCAAGGGCAGGCGAGGGTGCTACTGCGACTGGTCGACGAGATGCTGGAGCAGATAGGATCGGCGCCCGGGAACTTGGGCTCGATCGTGGTCGGCGTGGGGCCAGGGACCTTCACTGGGGTGCGTATCGCCGTTGCCACCGCACGTGGCTTGGCCCTGGGTCTCTCGGTGCCGGTGTATGGGGTAGGCACTCTCTCGGCCTTGGCCGGCTGCTTCGCGTCCTCGGGTCCGGGTGAGACCACTGCGGAACGGCCGGCCATCGTGCCGGTGGTGGACGCCCGCCGGCAGCAAGTGTTCTATGCCGTCTATCGGCCTGCCAAGGGCGTAGCCGTTGGCGGCCTGCGCTGGATGAGGTCATCCTCGATAGGCGTGTGCGATAAGGATGCTCTCGGGGAGGTGCTCGAAGCACACGGGCTGACGAGAGTCGCGGTGGTGGGCGAAGAAAGAGGGTTGATAGGCGAGTTGCCCGACGATGCGGCGTTTGTAGAACGAGTTGTGGACGCTGGCTACCTTGTCACTTGCGGACGCTGGCTCGACGAGGAGGACGAGAGAGGCGTAGGCAGCGGGGTCGGTGAGCACGGCGGAGAGAGCATAAGGCCCGGAGCGCCGGAGCTCGTCCGGCCCATATATGTGCGCGCACCCGACGCCGACCTTCACATAACCAAGATGAAGGACCCCTGGGCGGATGGGCGAGATCGCGCATAGCGCCGAGAGCGCGATACGCATGCGGGCTATGCTCGACGAAGACGTGCCCGCCCTGTGCGTCATCGAGCAGGTTTCGTTCGCGAGCCCCTGGACTTCTGAGATGCTGGCCGGAGAACTGGACGCTCCCTTCGGTTGGAGCATGGTGGCCGTGGACTCGCATGACAAGGTGGTGGGCTTCTTGCTCGGCCGCCGCTACCCAGATATGTGGCATGTTCTGGACTTGGCCGTGGCTACGGATAGCCGCGGTCAAGGTGTGGGCCGAGCCTTGGTGCGGGAGTTCGTGGCCGCCGCTGAGGTAAGCGGGCGCCCAGTGCTTCTTGAGGTCAGGGAGAAGAATGTGACGGCGGTTTCGCTGTATGAGGCCGAGGGGTTCGTCCCGTTGAGCGTGCGGAAGCGCTACTACGCCGACACTGGAGAGGATGCTTTGGTCATGGTAAGAGAACCCCGTCGGGAGCGCGTGCGAGACAAGACCGTCGAGCAGCGTCTCGGCGGTGATACTCGCCATCGAGTCGTCCTGCGATGACACGGCGGCGGCTGTGCTAACGAATGACGGCTCGATCCTCTCCAGCGTCAGCCACTCGCAGGACGCCATACACGAACGCTACGGAGGGGTCGTCCCTGAGGTCGCGAGCCGCGCGCATGTGGAGCGCATGAGCGCCGTCGTGACCGAGGCCCTGAGGCAAGCCGAGTGCGGCGTCGGCGATCTGGAGGCGGTCGCGGTGACCGTGGGGCCGGGACTCATCGGAGCCTTGCTTGTGGGGGTGCAGACGGCCAAGGCCATAGCGTGGAGCAGAAGGTTGCCGCTCCTACCAGTCAATCATCTGCATGGACATCTGGCCGCAGCTTGGTTGAGCGATCCTAGGGCGCCCTTCCCGATGGTCAGCCTGATCGCGTCCGGCGGTCACACCATGTTGGTGAAGGTGGAAGGACCGGCGTCCTTCAGAGTCCTGGGTCAGACTCTGGATGACGCAGCGGGAGAGGCTTTCGACAAAGGGGCACGTCTGTTGGGCCTGGGATACCCGGGAGGACGAGAACTGGACGCACTGGCCGAGCGCGGTGACAGTCACCGGTACGCTTTTCCGATAGGCCTCAAGGGTTCTTCGCGACTCGACTTCTCATTCTCGGGGGTCAAGACGGCCCTTTTCTACCTCTTGCGGGAGATGGGCGCGGAGCAGCGAGCAGAGTGCGCGGCGGATGTGGCGGCCTCCTACAGGGAAGCCATCGTGACCGCGCTTGTTGACAAGACGCTCGCGACGGCCGGCCGCGAGCGGGCAAAGACGGTGGCAGTGACCGGAGGGGTCGCTGCTAACTCTCTTCTGCGACGGCGCCTAGTGGAGAAGGGCGAGAAGGCCGGTCTGCATGTTGTTGTGCCTGCGCTCGCCTACTGCACGGACAATGCTGCGATGATCGGCATGGCTGCGCTGGGCGGTCCTCGGCTTGCATATCCTCTGTACATGACCGTCGACGCGTCAGCTTCGCTGCCGCTGGGCACCTGGTTGCCCGAGGGGTCGCAGGAGTAGGCAGAGCTTAGTCCGGAGGTTTGACATTTTCTTAGTGTGTGAATAACATAGTCGCGGGTTGGCACTCGCCTAGTGAGAGTGCCAATACCGGGGTAAGGCACCCAAGCGCCGGGTCTCGGCGCAAAGCTATAGGCGGAAGAGAGCGAAAGAATGGAGGGTCGTGCATGAACCTAGTACCACTTGAAGACCGGGTCGTGGTCAAGGTCATCGAGCAAGAAGAGACGACCAGCAGCGGTATCGTGCTGCCGGATACGGCCAAGGAGAAGCCGCAGAAGGGCACCATAGTCGCGGTGGGCCCGGGCAGGTACAACGAGGACGGCGATGAGCTGATCCCCATGCCTGTCAAGAAGGGCGACGTAGTGGTGTTCGCCAAGTACGCCGGCACCGAGATCAAGCTCGACGGCGAAGACTACTTGGTCATGAGGGCTTCGGACTTGATCGGCATCCTTCCCAAGGGCTAGTTCGTCGCGCGCGGTCCAGGAAGACCGCGGAGACGTACCATCGCAAGTGACAAAGGAGAACGGATTAATGGCAAAACAGCTTTTGTACGGTGAAGAAGCTCGGCGGGCTCTTGAGCGTGGCGTGAACGCTCTGGCCGACGCTGTGAAGGTGACTTTGGGCCCCAAGGGCCGCTATGTGGTGCTCGACAAGAAGTTCGGCAGCCCTACCATCACCAACGACGGTGTGACCATCGCCCGTGAGATCGAGCTCGATGACGTGTTCGAGAACCAAGGTGCTCAGCTGGTGCGCGAAGTGGCCACCAAGACTAACGACATCGCTGGTGACGGCACGACTACGGCCACGCTACTGGCGCAGGCCATCGTCCGCGAGGGCCTCAAGAACGTAGCAGCCGGTGCCAACCCGATGGCCCTCAAGCACGGCATCGAGAAAGCCGTCGACGTCGCCGTCGACGAGATCAAGAAGATGTCCAAAGAGATCTCGGGCAAAGAGGACATCGCTCGAGTCGCCACCATCTCTTCTGACGACCGTGAGATCGGTGACGTCATCGCCGATGCCATCGAGAAGGTGGGCAAGGACGGCGTGGTCAACGTCGAGGAGTCAAACACCTTCGGCATGGACCTAGAGTTCACCGAGGGCATGCAGTTCGACAAGGGCTACATCTCCCCGTACTTCGTCACCGACGCCGACCGCATGGAAGCGGTGCTGGAGGATCCGTACATTCTCATGGCCAACCGCAAGATCGGTTCGGTCCAGGATCTACTCCCCGTGCTGGAGAAGGTCATTCAGTCAGGCAAGGGTCTACTGATCATAGCTGAGGATGTCGAGGGCGAGGCGTTGGCCACCCTTATCGTCAACAAGCTGCGCGGCACCTTCACGGGCATCGCAGTCAAGGCGCCTGGCTTCGGTGACCGCCGCAAGCGCATGCTCGAAGACATCGCCATCTTGACGGGCGGCGAGGTCATCAGCGAAGAGATGGGCCTGAAGCTCGAAAACACGCAGGTCACTCAGCTCGGTCGCGCCCGCAAGGTAGTGGTGGACAAGGACAACACCACCATCGTCGACGGTGCCGGCAGCGTGGAGCAGATCAAGGCCCGCATCAACCAGCTCAAGAACGAGATCGACAATACCGACTCCGACTTCGACCGCGAGAAGCTGCAGGAGCGCTTGGCCAAGTTGGCCGGCGGCGTGGCGGTGGTCAAGGTCGGCGCGGCAACCGAGACCGAGATCAAAGAGAAGAAGCATCGTGTCGAGGATGCCCTTTCGGCTACCCGCGCGGCTCTGGAAGAGGGCATCGTGCCGGGCGGCGGAGTTGCCCAGGTGCTGTTGGTACCGGCGATCGAAGCCATCAAGGCTGAGGGCGACGAACTTACCGGCGTGCGCATCGTGGCTCGCGCCCTGGAGGAGCCCCTCCGTCAGCTGGCCAACAACGCCGGCCTTGAGGGTTCGGTCGTGGTGAACGAGGTGAAGACCCGCGGCAAGGGCAGTGGGCCTCAACATCGCCACAGGCGAGTACGAAGACATGGTCAAGGCGGGCATCATCGACCCGGCCATGGTCACCAGGTCAGCCCTGCAGAACGCTGCTTCCATAGCCAAGAACATCCTCACCACCGAAGTCATCGTGGCCGACAAGCCCGAGAAGGACGGCGGCATGGGTGGCGGCATGGGTGGCGGCATGGGCGGCATGGGCGGCATGATGTAACAGCGGTACCTACACCGGCCGGGCCCGTGAGGTCCACTGGTAACGGGGCCACTGTGTCCATGGCGCTCAGCAAGCGCTGGACACGGTGGCCCCGTACTCTTGCCGGAGGCGCCGAGGCGGGTGGTAAACTGAAGATTCGGTTCTGCTGGTTCCTATCCGCCACAAGAGGAGGTGCGGGTGAAAGAGGAGTTTCAGAGCGCCTTCGAGGAGATGATGGATATCTCCACGGACATCGACAAGGCAGTCGTGTTCAGCCGCGACGGTGTCCTAGCCTCAAACATGGGTGAGCAAGCGCAGAAGGCAGCGATTACGTCAGGCCAAGAACTTGTCAGACTGGCTGAGGCGCGCGCAGCGGAGATGGGCTCGCAGCCCTTCACTCAACTGGCGGTCGACACTGGGTCGGGACATGTCTTTGTCTCCAGAGAACTTGGCGAGACAGGTCTTACGGTTCTGGCCACTGGCAAAAAGGGCAGCCGCGTCGGTCTCGCTCTCTATGACCTCAAGACCTGTCTGCGGGACGCAGGGAGTCTGACTGGGACAGAGTCGCCAAGGAGTCGGAAGAAGAAGGGGGAGAAGTGAAAGCTCAAGCCTATCTTCAAGATCTTCGGCTTGGTCACCGTGATCGGGAGCCTCGCGGCCGGAGTGTACTACTTCCTCTTTGTCCGCTCGCATAAGCCCCAGGTGGAGATGTACTTCGACGACGGCTCGATGCTCGCCATGCCCGGCGATCACCGCGGACGCGTCTCCGTTTATTGCTCTCGCCGCTGAGGTGCTCTCCGCTCACCCGGTCAGTAACTAGCAGACTCCGGCTCCGTGAACGGGAGAGCCAGCGCATACTCCGGTCCGGGTGCTGAGCCGGCGCGCACCATCCTTCGCGGGTCCTCGCCCGGGGCGGGGATTGCGCCGACCTCTTCGTCGAGCAGCGCAGTTCGCTGAGCATGCGTCTGGAAGATGGCAGGGTAGAGAACGTCGTTTCGGGGTCGGATCTCGGCGCCTCGCTCAGACTGATCGATGGGCGTTTCTACCGTCTTCGGCTATGTGGATTCAGCCGGCGAGGAAGTCTCTGTGTCGCCTGGCTGACGATTTGAGCCGATTCACGAGACACCGGCGCGACTGCAGTGCGCAGCTTGGAGCCGGTCGCCACCGTCAGAGGAGGCAAGGTGGAGGTGGGCCCGAGGAGGTCTCTGCCGACGCAAGGCCGCCTCCTACATCTGGTGGACGAAACAGCGCGGGCCGTGTCTCCCAAGATCAGACAGGTGACAGCAGCCTACGCGGAGACGCGCCAGCGCGTGTGGGTCGCGCACTCTGGGGGCAGCCTACGCCGCTGACGAGCGGATAAGGGTCATGGTGGCCGTCACTGTCACGGCGTCCGATGGGGGCGTCATCCAGACTGGCCACGACAGCTCTGGCTCATCATGGCGGACTCGAACTTCTGGACGAGGAGGATCGGTCAAGGAGCTTGCCACAACCGCCGCCCAAGTGCCCTGATCTTGCTCGAGCGGTCGGCCTTCGCCTGCCGGACGTATGACCGTGATCTTGGGCAACGGATTCGGGGGGGTACTGTTTCATGAGGCGTGTGGTCATGGCTTGGAGGCCGACTACATCCTCAAGAAGAGCAGCGTCTGGGAGGGCAGACTGGGTCAGAGAGTAGCGGCCGAGCACGTGTTCGCCTACGACGATGGGGTGAGTGCCGGGCATGTGGGGCAGCGCAGGTTGTGACGACGAAGGTGCTGCCCTGCCGACGAACGACGCTCATCGAGGCGGGTATCCTGATGGGCTGCCTCACCGACCGCATCAGGGCGGCCGCCTTGTCGCTCTGCGGCTGACCGGCAACGGCAGCAGGCAGGACTACCGTAGCCTGCCCATACCCCCGCATGACCAACACCTACTCTCGGTCCGGGCGCATTGCACCAGTGACGAGCTCATAGCGGACACGCACAACGGGCTGTATGCGAAGTCGCTCTCCGGTGGAGAGGTGAACCCAGTGACGGGCGACTTCGTGTTCGGGGTCGAGGAGGGCTACCTCATCGACAAGGGCAGGGTCGGAGCACCCGTGAGGGGTGCGACTCTTATCGGCAACGGACCCGTGGTCTTGCAGGGTATAGATGGCGATTGCCGACGACCTGTCGGTGAAGGCCGGCACCTGTGGCAAAGAGGGGCAGCATGTGCCGGTGGGGAGTGGGCAGCCCACGCTGCGCATCAGAGAGTTGACCGTGGGTGGAACGGACCTGACGTGAACTCTTCTCGCCAGGACAAACAAGGTCGACCGCAGTCTCCGCTGAGGTGGCCCGCCGGGCGGTGGAGTGCTCGGCTGGGTCTGAGAGTCGATATCGAGGCGTACGTTGAGTTCGGGCGCACTGTGAGCGTGAAGGTGTTCGCGGGGGCGGTGGAATCAGCCTCGGTGGCCGAACCTCAGGGCATCGGCGTCAGGGCCATCGGGCAGGGCAAGACGGGGTACGCCTTCTCGACAGATGTCAGCCTCGGAGGGGGTTGCGTCCGTGGTGGCCGAAGCCCGCCGCGACCTCGGCGGTCGCCGATGTCGATGAGTATGCCGGACTGCCCGTTGTGGACGCCCATGACTACGTCGTCGTATCCCCGGACTGTGGGGGTCCGGTATTTCAGACTTGAGTCTGGATCGTCAAGACCCGTATCGCCCTGGAGGCAGAAGCAGTGGCTGTGGGCACGCCTGGAGTGGCGTTGGTGGAGGAGAGCGTCTACGAGGACGAGGAGACGCAGACATCGGCGTAGCCTCCACCCGCGGCGTAGCTGGCGGCGGCAAGCAGTCGTACTGCTTCGTATACACGGTGGCTCACGCCGGGGCAGAGGGCGAGCGTCAGACAGGCCTCGGCTTTGACGTGGCCGCGAGACCCATCCGATCTCGACCCGGCTTCGGCGGGGCGAGAAGCGGCTCAGAAGGCCCTGGCGCTTGTAGGGGCACGTCCCTTGTAGGACCGGTTCGTACACCCTGGTCCTGGGCAACGAGGTGGCATCGGCCCTGCTCTCGACCGTCGCGCAGGCGTTCAGTGCCGACGCTGTGCAGAAGGGGCGATCGGTCTTCGGAGGTAGGAGGGGCGAGACCGTCGGCTCCCCACTGCTCTCCTTTCAGATGATGGTCTGCACTCCAGGCGGCATGGCTACGTGTCCCGTTCGACGGAGAGGGAGTACCGCAGCGGACGACCAGGCGCTGGTCGAGCGGGGTGCTTGAGTCATTCCTGTACGACAGCCGGACCGCGCGCAAGGAAGGTGGCAGGAGTGCGGTCCACCGGGAATGCCGACGGTCGTCGTATCGCGACTGCCCCGGGTGGGGCTCAAGCAATCTAGTGGTGTCACCTGGCACGGGTAGCCTGGAAGACCTGCTAGGGCGCGTCGGCTCCGGTCTGTATGTGGAGAACATCGCCGGCCTGCACTCGGGGGTGAACCCGGTTAGCGGCCAGATATCGCTGGGCATCTCGCGGCGGACTGATCGTGGGCGGTGCGGTGGCGCATCCGGTGCGCGAGGTCACCATAGCCACCGACTTTACGCGCTGCTGCGGAGTCGTGTGCGATCTAGGTGGTGATGCTCGGTGGGTACCGGTGTACGGGAGCGTGCTGACACCTTCGATCGCGGTGGAGGGCGTTGCGGTCTCGGGCTCGTGAGCACTGCAACAACAGGACGATGGAGGAGCGGTGGACAAGGCGGCAGTAGGCAGGGCACTTGCTGGAGGTGGCCTATCTGGAGGGTGACTTCGTCCTTAGGTCGGGCAAACGCAGCAAGTACTACTTGGACAAGTACCTGTTCGAGACCGAACCGCGGGTGCTTGCGGGGCATAGTCAACGGGTTGGCCGGAATGGTGCGCGAGCGGTTGGCAGCGGGCGCTGTCTACGACAGGTTGGCGGCTCCTGAGCTGGGCGGGGTGGTGCTCGGGGCGGGGCTGTCGCTGGAATTGGGCTTACCGCTGTTGTTGGTCCGCAAAGCGGCCAAGGAATACGGCACGGTGAAGCGCATAGAAGGCAGGTTCGAGCCGGGAGAGCGAGTGGCGATCATCGAGGACATCGTGACGTCCGGAGGCGCGGCCATCCAGGCGGCGGAGGCCTTGCGCGAAGCCGGGTCTGGTCGTAGACGACTTGTACTGCGTGGTGGACCGCGAAGAGGGCGGCAGTGAGGGCGCGGCAGCGGCGGGGTCTCGAACTGCGTCCTCTCTTCACGTCGTCGGCGTTGGGCATAGGAGGCCCGGCCGAAAATAGGGAAGTTCAGAGCCGAAAACCGTCAAAACCGCTTGTGTAGGCCGTATCGGCATTTGCTAAGGTAGAAATGTACCTGTGGACAAAGGGAGGTAGCTGTGACGAAGGCCGATTTTGTTGACAAACTTGCAGCAAAGAGTGGGCTCACCAAGAAAGACGCGGCCGGCGTGGTCGACGCTTTCGTGGATGTGGTCACTGAGGCCCTGAAGAAGGGGGAGGACGTCCAGTTCACCGGTTTCGGCAAGTTCTACGTTCAGAAGCGTCAGGCGCGCCAGGGTATCAACCCACAGACCAAGAAGCCCATCACCATCGCTGCGAGCAAGGTGCCCAAGTTCACCGCGGGTCTGGCTCTCAAGAACGCTGTCAAGTGACCTTGAGGTCATAAGACGAAGAATCGGGGCCGCGTCAAGCGGCCCTTTCTTCTTTATGGCCCTTTCACGACGCGAGGAGTAACCCGTGAGCCTTGAGCATTTCGGTCTGAGGCTGATGGAGGCCGTCAAAGCAAGGCAGTCGCAGGTCGTCGTCGGGATCGACCCTGACTATGACCTGCTGCCGGCCGCAGGTGCGGCAGGCACATCCGCTCGAGCGCTATGAGGATGAAGCGCAGATGAAGGTCGCCTGCTTTCGGGAGTTCCTTGGAGGCATACTGGAGGCGGTGGCCGAGCGGCGGTGGCGGTCAAGATACAGTTGGCCTACTTCGAGGCACTGGGCTGCGGAGGGTACCGGCTATATGAGCAACTGGTGCAGCCGTTCGAAGGAGAGGGGTCTGCTGGTCATCGCGGACGCTAAGCGAGGCGACATCGGCAGCACGGCGGAGGCGTACGCCAAGGCGCACCTGGACGTGGCCGATGCAGACGCGTTGACGGTCAACCCCTATCTGGGCACGGACAGCATGGAGCCGTTTCTGCGCAGGACCACAGGGAGACGGCAAGGGCCTGTTCGTACTGGTCAAGACCTCCAATCCGAGCTCCGTCGATATTCAAGACCTGCGAACTGGCTACGGGCGAGCCCGTGTATGCGCGAGTAGCAGCGCTGGTCGATGCGCTGGGGTGAGCAGACGCGCGCAGCCGGCGGATACAGCTCGGTGGGAGCGGTGGTCGGGGCACCCACCCCAAGAGGCGGTCGGAACTGCGTGGCCTCATGCCCGGAGTGCCGTTCCTTGGTGCCCGGCTACGGAGCTCAGGGCGCAGGGGCCGACGAGCTGCGAGGCTTCTTCGACTCGAAGGGGCTGGGTGCGGTAGTCAACTCCTCGCGAGGCATACTGTATGCCTACCGAGATCATCCTGGGGTCTCGTGGCAGCAGGCTGCTCGGAGTGCTACCGAGGAGATGCGGTCGGCCCTATGGAGGGTCTCCGGCCGTGAATGAGCGTCGCTATCGATCGGAGGGGAGAAGGCCGGCAGTCGCTACTGGCGGGGGTGGTCCTGCCCATCGTGTTGCTGCTCATTGTCATCGCCGTGGTGTCGGGCCTGGTGTTCGGTGGTGTCATCCAGGGGCAGCGGAGCGGCTCAGCGCGGGCCTTCGACAACCACCGGAGCGACCATCATCATAGGACCCTGACCTGGAGCCCCGAGGGAGCCGGCAATGAAGCCCCATGTTATACTCCGCTCCATGATGGTTCTTGGTGGTCGACGAGGGCGACTGTGGGCGCTCCTACCCTTCACAATCGCTTTCATTGCGCTTGCTCGCCGGTACGGTTGGGGTGTCATGGGCTGCGACCGGCGACGAGTTGCCGCTCGCGCCACAACCCCTGACAGCGAGCATCAACGTCACGGCGGACGACTCTAACGGCTTCAGGACGACGCCGCCGTCGCATCACCTCTCCCTCGGCCCTTGTCATGAACCTTGACACCGGAGAGGTGTTGTACCAGAAGCCGAGCGGACTCAGTTGCCCATGGCTTCGACCACTAAGATGATGACGGCTGTGATAGTGCTGGAGAGCATGGACATGAACACGCAGCTGCGCGATTTCGGCGAACGCCATGTCGAAGCCCGAGCTGGAGGTCTGGACCAAGGCAGGGGACGTCTTCACGGTCGAGCAACTGCTCTACTCGTTGATGGTGCCCAGTCACAACCAGGCCGCCGTGGCCCTCGCCGAGGGGTATCCCGGCGGTGCGACCGCCTTCGTCCAGCGAATGAACGCGAAGGCTCGCGAGCTGGGCATGACCGGCACAAGGTACGCTAACCCCACCGGCTTGGACGTACCGGGCAGCACTACTCGACGGCCGCCGACCTGGCGACATTGGCGCAGTACGCCATGAACAATGAGACGATCGGCCCGACCTTTCGCAAGCTGGTGCAGACGCGCGAGTACTCCCTGCAGGTGCCGGGCCAGACGGCCACCATAATGCTGCGTACCAGCAATGAGCTGTTGGCCCAATACGAGTGGATAGTCGGGGTCAAGACAGGCGAGACTCCGCTCGCCAAGTCGTGTCTGGTCGCAGCGGGGACCAAAGAAGGCACGACCATGCTGAGCGTGGTACTGGGACAGCCCGATCACCCTACCTGCTTCACCGAGAGCTTGGACCTGCTGGAGTATGGCTTCTCGCAGCAGCACTTCTTGACCGTGCTCGACGCAGGTGTGCCCGTAGCCGAAGCGGTGATGCCCTATGACGAGCCGCCTTTGCAGTTGGTGACCAAGGACAAGGTGGGCAGCTGAGCTGTCGGCTGGGCAGACGCTGACGGCGACTGTGGTCATAGACCGCGGTCTGGTCTTGCCCATCAAGGCGGGCATCTCGGTCGGCCGGGTCGAGTTGAGTGTCGACGGACAGGCGGCCGGTTCTGTGGACGTGGTCACGTCACGGGCCGCACGCAGGCCCACGTTGGGCAGCAAGATAGCCCGCTTCTTGCAGGGCTGTTCGACTGATGCGGCCAGCCGCTAGAGAAGCCGGAGGGTTTGATGATCCTCACTGTCACCCTCAATCCGGCGCTTGATCGCACCATGACCGTGCCCAACTTCCAGGCCGGTCTGAGGCACAGGGCCACCGAGACCGTCATACTGCCGGGCGGCAAGGGCATCAATGTGGCGCGGGCTGCGAAGGCGCTCGGACGGCCTGTCATCGCGACCGGGTTCATCGGTGGGCGTAAGGGCGATCAGATAGTGTCCGATCTTAACGATGAGGGCATCCTGTGCGATTTCGTGCGGGTGGCGGGGGAGTCACGCATCTCCACCGCCGTGGTAGACCCCACCACCGGAGTGGTCACCGAGATCAACGAGCAGGGTCCTGAACTGGAGCAGCAACGACCTGGCTGCTCTTCACGAGAAGTTGGACTATCTGGGCAAGGCCGCGGATGTGGTGGTGTTCGGCGGCAGCATCCCGCCGGGACTGGACGATGACTGCTACGCGGGTCTGATAGAGCATGCGCGCAGCATGGGTCTGATCACGTTCTTCTACACCTACGCCGACCCACTGCGGCATGGCTTGAAGGCGCAAGCCGGACTACGTATTCCCCAAGATG
Source organism: uncultured Actinomycetes bacterium (assembly GCA_963747275.1). Taxonomy (GTDB): domain Bacteria; phylum Actinomycetota; class Thermoleophilia; order RBG-16-64-13; family RBG-16-64-13; genus RBG-16-64-13. Next base: position 301,581 of record CAVVEI010000013.1, on the reverse strand, counting down.
GTGGAGGCCGAGAACACTATGGGATACGAGTTCGGCGGGGTCGAGGATCAGCTGGGCGCAGCCCAGACTTTGCGTGATATGGGGGCCGGGTCTGTGATCATCACGCACCGCTATGGTTGCGTAGCCATACTTGCTGGCGATCATGGAGAGAGGGCCTTCGTGGGGACCATGCCTGAGATCGACGTGGTGTCGCCGCTCGGTTGGAACGATGCGCTGGTCGCCGGCTATGCAGTAAGGCTGCTTGGAGGGTGACGCTACCTGACGAATGCCTGCGCTTCGGGCTTGGCTGCGGCACCGCCAATCTGGCCCGGTATGGTGCGGGTGTACTTCTGCCGGCGGACGCGGAGCGGTTCGCGCAGGCTGTCAAGCTGGAGGAAGTCCAACTGAGACGCGGGGGTGACGAAGTGAAGACAGTGCTGGTGATCGATTTCGGTGGCCAGTATTCGCAGTTGATCGCTCGCCGCGTACGGGAATGCCGAGTCTACTCTGAACTGGTGGCATACGACACGCCTGCCGAGGAGATAGCCAAGGCCAACCCCGGGGGCATAATCCTCTCCGGGGGGCCTCGCAGCGTCAATGACCCTGACGCTCCGGCTATAGACCCTGCCCTGTTGGAGCTAGGTGTTCCGGTTCTTGGCATCTGCTATGGCCTTCAGTTGATGGCTAAGATCAGGGGCGGACGGGTCGAGCGGACTGGGGCGGCCGAGTATGGAGGGCGCACGGTCTCTCTCAGCGGAGAGAGTCAGTTGCTGGCGGGGTTGCCCGAGGAGAGCGCCTGTTGGATGAGCCATGGTGACTCAGTGGTCGAGTTGCCGGCAGGCTTCACGGTGACGGCGGTAAGTCCCAACTTTCCGGTAGCGGCGATGGAAGACTGCGGCGCACGACTGTACGGCGTGCAGTTCCACCCTGAGGTTCAACATACGCACTACGGCCAAGACATAATCAAGAACTTCCTGTTCGAGATATGTGATCTAGCCCCCACGTGGACTCCTGCTTCGATCATAGAAGAGGCTGTTGAGCGGGTGCGCGACCAGGTGGGCAAGGAACAGGTGGTGTGCGGACTGTCTGGTGGCGTCGACTCGGCGGTGGCAGCCCTGCTCGTCTACAAAGCGGTCGGCGGCCAACTCACTTGCATCTTCGTGGACCACGGACTCATGCGCGAGCGAGAAGCTGAGCAAGTAGAGGCGACTTTTCGCCGACACTTCCATGTACCGTTGGTGCACGTGCGGGCCCAGGAGAGGTTCTTGTCCAGGCTGCAAGGAGTCACGGACCCGGAGAAGAAGCGCAAGATAATCGGTGAGGAGTTCATCCGCACGTTTGAGGAGGAGTCGCACAAGCTTGGCAAGGCCAAGTTCTTGGTACAGGGCACCATCTACCCGGACGTCATCGAATCCGGTACCCGGTCGGCTGCGCTCATCAAGTCGCACCACAATGTGGGTGGTCTACCGGAGGACGTTGACTTCGACCTGGTGGAGCCGCTTCGTATGCTGTTCAAGGATGAGGTCAGAGTGGTTGGAGAAGAACTAGGCCTGCCTGAGGACATGGTATGGCGGCAGCCCTTCCCTGGTCCCGGGTTGGCTATCCGCATCATCGGGGAAGTCACCCAAGAGCGCTTGGACATCCTGCGCAAAGCCGACGCCATCCTGCTGGATGAGGTCAAGAAGGCCGGCCTGTACAGGGAGCTGTGGCAGACCTTCGCGGTTCTGCCCGCCATTCGCAGTGTCGGCGTCATGGGTGACGAGCGGACATATGCCTATCCGATAATCCTCAGGGCCGTGACCTCGAAGGACGCAATGACTGCCGACTGGGCGAGGTTGCCCTACGATCTGCTAGAGGTGATCTCGCAACGTATCATCAACGAGGTGCGGGGGATCAATCGTGTGGCCCTGGACATCTCCAGCAAGCCACCGTCCACCATAGAGTGGGAATAGTAGAGGAGACCTAGTGGGCTCACCAGAGGACAATTCGGTTGACGCGGGGGTCCCCGACCTAGCGCGCCTAGAGAAGAGGGAGCGCGAGAGGTCCGTCGATTCGCCGGTCGACCTGGAGGCCATCCGGCAGAGGACGATACTGGCGGCCAAAGCGGCCGTGGACGTCAAAGCAGAGGACGTCAAGGTACTGGACATGCACGAATTGGTGTCGTACACCGACTTCATCTTGCTGTGCACGGGGCGCAACACTCGCCTTACCAGGCGCATCGCCGAGGAGATCGCTCATAAGGTCAAGAGCAGCACCGGCCTTCTGCCATCGGGGACAGAAGGTAGCAGCAGTGGAGAATGGATACTCCTCGACTTTCTCGATTTTGTGGTGCACGTGTTCACGCCTGAGGCCAGGGAGTTCTATCGCTTGGATGTGCTGTGGAAGCAGGCTCCGGTGGAAGAGGTCTCGTAGTCGTCAGACACCGGCAAGGACCGCGGTGCGTGAGGTAGCGCTCAGTTGCGCGGGGCCGGGGCAGGGGCTATAATCCGTCACCGTTCTTGGGGGTATAGCTCAGTTGGGAGAGCGCGACGCTGGCAGCGTTGAGGCCAGGGGTTCGAGTCCCCTTACCTCCACCAAGAGAGTTGAAGATCGGCCCGGCTAATCGCCGGGCCGATCTGTCTTTCGGGGGATCGACTGGCCGCCGACTCTTGAGGGCAGCGGTATCTTGTCCTTGTGCTGGTAGAGTGTCTGATCAGAGTCTTGCAGTACGGGCTGAGAGGACGCACAGGGCATGATAGGACCGAAGGAGCCACCGGCGGAGGTCGGATGCGAGCTCATGCTGCCTCCTCAGACCGTTGAGCCGCGTCGCTCGTCGGCGCGTGGGGCGTTGTTGGTGCTGGCAGTCATGTTCGGGTGGCTGCTGGTGGTCTTCACCATGAGTGCCATAGTGGCACGCAATGATCCCAACATGGAGCTACCCGTGGAGGTAGACCTCGGCGTGGTGGTGACTCCTGCCGATGGCTGGTATTCCGCCGCGGACCAGTGGGACGTGGGTGAGTCAGCCGTGGCGCTGCAGAAGTCCGGGGTGTACCTAGCGTTCTGGGTGGGGGAGTACCGCGGCTCCAACGATGAGCTCATGACCGAGGTGCTACAAGAACTCCGACCCGGGTTTGACTCGTTCCGGGCTCTGCCCGCGCGTTCGGTGACCGTGGCCGGCGACCTTGCGGGCCTTCTGGTCTACTTCTCGGGCACAACTGAGTGGGGGCAAGAAGAGAACGAGGTGGTGGTGGTGAGCTACCGAGGCATAAGCGTGGTAATGCTGGCGGAAGCTCAGCCAGGCCAGTTGAGTTGGGCCCAGGGCGATATCGACACTATGCTGAGTACTCTAGAGGTGCCGCGATGATGGGGCGGGGATCTCTGGATGAGCCGCTGCAATTGAGGTCCCAGGCTGCATTCTGGATGTTCTGGGGTCTGCTGGGGGGCTGTGCCCTGATAGTCGGCTTGGACCACGCGAGGTACTTCGCCTCCTATCCGGGGGCATGGCTCCTATCGATAGTACTGCTGGCTGCTACCGCCATACCGGCGGGGTTCATCATCTACCGGCTCGACCAGTTCGAGCCCGAGCCCGCGTCGCTAATAGCAGTCGCCGTGGGGTGGGGTGGGGTCGTCGCAGTGACGTTCTCGGGCTTGGTGAACGAGCAGATGTACGGTCTCTTGCAGCACGTAGTGCAGGCGCGCACGGTCGACGCTTGGGCCGCGTCGCTGACGGCACCTTTGAACGAGGAACTGTACAAGGGCCTTGGACTGGTTGTGATCTATCTGATGGCGCGCAGGGAGATGGACAACGTCATGGACGGACTCGTCTACGGCGCCATGATAGGCCTGGGGTTCCAGGTCATGGAGAACGTGCAGTACTTCATGCTCGCCGCCGGTGGTCAGGGGGGCGCGGCTGACGCCGTGGTCGGTATGTTCTTCTTGCGTGTGATCCTGTCCGGCCTCTATAGCCACATGCTCTTCACCGGGTTCTTCGGTTTTGGGTTCGCCTACTTCGTCACCCAGAAGGGGAGGTCCCTGGGCAGAAGGAGCACTGTTTTCGCAGCGTGTGCCTTCTTGGCTTGGGCGGCTCACTTCGTCTGGAACTCGCCTTGGCTGGAGTCCCTTATGTCGCGCGGCACTGGAGCGTTCGTTGGGGCGTTGGTCATCAAAGGCCTACCGTTCTTGATCTTGCTGGTACTCCTGGGAGTCTTCGCGCAACGACGTGAAAGAAGGGTGTTCGGCTGCCTGATGAGGGCAGAGGTCGGCGGCGACGTACTCTCGCAAGGAGAGTTCTATGTGCTGCAGAGTGGTCGGCGGCGGCGCGAGGCTCTGCGCCGCATGGGGCGGAGCAAGGGCGCGCAGGCTCGGGCCATCTTCAAGCGTCTAATGAGAGCTCAGATCGGACTCGCGCTGCTGCGCAACAGAGAGCCGTTCGGCGATCAACCCGCACTGGAGGCCCAGCGGGAGGTCATTCGAAGGCTGAAGTCACAGTTGGCGTCGCTATAGCCCGACGGCGGGCCGCCTCCGGCAAGGCGCCAGCGCTCGGCGCGTCCACAGCACCTGCTAGAATCCCTTGCCATGGGTGCTGATGAGATCGTCATCGTGGGAGCCCGGGAGCACAACCTCAAGGACATCTCGCTCACCCTCCCACGAGACCGCTTCATAGTCATAACCGGTCTATCCGGCTCGGGAAAGTCGAGCCTTGCTTTCGACACCATCTACGCCGAAGGCCAGCGTCGCTACGTGGAGAGCCTGTCTTCATATGCACGCCAGTTCTTGGGACAGATGAGCAAGCCCGACGTGGACTCCATCGAGGGTCTGTCTCCCGCTATCTCCATAGATCAGAAGACCACCTCTCGCAACCCGCGCTCGACGGTCGGCACTGTCACAGAGATCTACGACTACCTGCGCCTGCTCTACGCGCGCATCGGCCGCCCTCACTGCTGGATATGCGGCAGGCCCATCGAGGGGCAGAGCAAGGAGCAGATCGTGGATCAGATCCTGGGCTTGGAGCCTGGCACGCGCTTTGTGATCAAGGCACCGGTCGTACGGGGACAGAAGGGCTGGCACAGGGAAGCGCTTGAACACATACGCCAGGAGGGCTTCACGCGCGTGGAGCTCGACGGCCGCGAGTACAGCATGGACGAGGAGCTGCCCGACCTGGACAAGAACATCCGGCACGATCTGAGTGTCGTGGTAGACCGATTGGTGATGAAGGAGGGTGTGCGGCGCAGGTTGTCGGACTCTGTGGAGACAGCGTTGTCCGAAGCACATGGTCTGCTGGTAGTAGACGTATACGCCGACGGGACCGACCAGCGCACCAGCCTGCTATTCTCAGAGAATCTCGCCTGCCCGGAGCACGGGGTCTCGCTCCCCGAGATGGCTCCGCGCATCTTCTCGTTCAACTCCCCCCATGGGGCTTGCGAGAGCTGCCTCGGCCTGGGAGCCCGGCGAGAGATCGACCCTCAGTTGCTGGTCGGCGACCCCTCGCTGTCGGTGGAGGAGGGTGTGCTGCTGCCCTGGAGTGGCAGCAGCTCCCAGTACTACGAGCAGATAGTGAAGGCGATAGCCGAGCGCTATCAACTGGACATGGCGGTACCCTGGCGCGACCTGCCCCAAGAGGTCAAAGACATGTTCTTCTACGGCACCAAGGGCGAGCGGCTGTACGTCTCGTACGTCAATCGCGCCGGGCTCAAGCGCAGCTACATGACCCTCTTTGAGGGGATCATTCCCAATCTGGAGAGACGCTATCGGGAGACCGATTCGGAGTACATGCGCGGTCATATCGAGCAGTTCATGACCGATAGGCCGTGTCCGTCCTGCAGCGGCGCCCGTCTCAAGCCTTCGACCCTGGCGGTGACTATTGGGGGGCTCAACATCCATGAGCTGTGCCAGCTGTCCGTAACGGCGGCCATTCGCTTCTTGGGGCAGTTGTCCCTCAGCGAGCGAGAGCGGCTTATCGGGGCGCGGGTGCTCAAGGAGATAGACGAGCGCTTGGCCTTTCTAGACTCGGTCGGTGTTGGCTACTTGAGCCTGCAACGCAGCGCGGGCACCCTCTCTGGCGGAGAGGCGCAACGTATCCGCTTGGCCACCCAGATAGGGTCCAGCCTTGTGGGAGTGCTCTACATCCTGGATGAGCCTTCGATAGGGCTTCACCAGCGCGACAACCGGAAGCTCATAGACACTCTGCTACGCCTGCGTGACTTGGGCAATACCGTGGTCGTAGTGGAGCATGATGAGGAGACCATGCGGGCCGCCGATCATCTGGTGGATATGGGGCCGGGCGCGGGGGAGCATGGAGGCGAGGTGGTGACGAGCGGGACTATCGCGGACGTTCTAGCAGAACCACGCTCGGTTACGGGGCAGTTCCTGTCGGGCAAGCGAAGCATAGCCGTGCCGGCCACTCGACGTAAGGGCAAAGGGGAGTTCACCGTGCGGGGGGCGCGGGAACACAACCTGAAGAACCTGGACGTGACCATACCCACCGGCGCCTTCGTGTGTGTCACAGGCGTCTCGGGCTCCGGCAAGTCGACCTTGGTCAACGAGATCATCTTCCGGAGTCTGTCGAACCTGGTCAACCGTGTGCCCGTGAGGCCTGGGGACCACGATCGCATCGACGGCATCGATCAGCTGGACAAGGTTATCGACATCGACCAGTCTCCGATCGGTAGGACCCCCCGCTCGAATCCGGCAACGTACACCGGGGTGTTCGACCACATCCGCGAACTGTTCTCGCAGACGCAGGAGGCCAAGGTGCGGGGGTACTCGCCCGGCAGGTTCAGCTTCAACGTCAAGGGCGGTCGCTGCGAAGCGTGCAAAGGGGATGGCACCCTGAAGATCGAGATGCACTTCTTGCCGGACATCTACGTGCCCTGCGAGGTGTGTCACGGCAAGCGCTACGACCGCGAGACCCTGGAAGTGCGCTTCAAAGGCAAGAACATAGCCGAAGTCCTCGACATGAGCGTCGAGGACGCCGTGCAGTTCTTCGTCAACCAGCCCAAGATCAGGCGGCGCCTGCAGACCCTGGCCGACGTCGGCTTGGAGTACATCCGGCTCGGTCAGCCCTCTACCACTCTGTCGGGCGGGGAGGCTCAACGAGTCAAGTTGGCCACTGAGCTGGCCAAGGTAGCCACGGGCAACACGCTGTACATTCTCGACGAGCCCACTACAGGACTGCACTTCGCCGACACCGAGAAGCTGCTGGAGGTGCTCCAGCGCTTGGTCGAGTCGGGCAATACCGTGTTGGTGATCGAACACAATCTTGATGTGGTGAAGAGCGCCGACTGGCTGATCGACTTGGGCCCAGAAGGCGGTGACCGCGGAGGGGAACTGGTGGTCGCGGGCACGCCGGAGATGGTGAGCGCACATCCTACCAGCGAGACAGGCAAGGTTCTTCGCCACGTGCTCGGTTTCCGCAAGACCGCGTCCGCAGCTCGCACCCACGGAGCGGGGTGACCTTGGCCGGCGAGCGAGAGAAGGGCGGTTCGGGCGTCTCGCGGCGTGGAGAGCGACTGCCCGATGCGGCCCAAGTGGAGCGCGCCTATCTCATCGCGGTAGACACGGGGGAAGACCAGGGATGGACGGCGGAGGAATCTCTGGGCGAGCTCGCGGCGCTCGTGGAGACCGCGGGCGGCGAGGTGGTGGGGAGTACTTCGCAGCGCCGGGACTCCATCCATCCGCTGTGGTATTTGGGGAGTGGCAAGGCGGAGGAGCTGAGGCAGGCGAAGGCTGAGACGGGCTTCAACCTGCTGGTGGCCGACGACGAACTCTCGCCCTAAGCAGCAGCGCTCGCTTGAGGAGGTCGTCAACGTCAAGGTTCTCGACCGCAGCGGCGTGATCTTAGACATCTTCGCGCAGAGGGCACACACCCACGAGGGGCGCATCCAAGTGGAGTTGGCGCGACTTGAGTACCAGTTGCCCCGTTTGACGCGCATGTGGACGCACCTATCGCGTATGGGTGGCGGCATAGGTACTCGGCGCGGCCCGGGTGAGACTCAGTTGGAGACCGACCGCCGGGTGCTGCGGGAGCGCATCAAGAAGACCCGGGAGCGAGTGGAAGAGGTGCGCCAGCGACGGGAGACCGCGGCGCGCGCTCGCGAGCGCCGCCTGTTACCGACCATGGCCATAGTCGGCTATACCAACGCGGGCAAATCGACACTGCTGAACGCCCTCGTGGGCGAAGAGGCTGCCATGGTAGAGGACAAGTTGTTCGCTACCCTGGACCCCACAACGCGTCGAGTTCGGCTGGGTGAGGGACAGACCGTCATAGTGAGCGACACTGTCGGCTTCATCCACAAGCTGCCGCACCAATTGGTGGAGGCCTTTCAGGCGACACTGGAAGAAGTGGTGCGGGCCGACGTGCTTCTGGAGGTGGTCGATCTCTCCGATGGGCATGCGGCCGAACACCGCCGCACGGTGCAGACGGTATTGGACGAATTGGGCGCCGGACACAAGCCGCGTGTGGTGGTGCTGAACAAGGCAGATTTGGCACCTCGCGAAGACGTTTCTGACGGCAACGGGCAGGCGTACGGCCCCTTGGCCAGGGTGGTGCCTGGCGGGGTCATCGGGCGGGACGACCGCTACGCCGTGCGGGTTTCGGCGCTGTCGGGTGAAGGAATCGACGGACTGCGGCAGACCATGTCTGCCGTCCTGGCGGAGTTGTGGGTGGAGATGGATGTAGCTCTGCCCTATTCGGCCGGAGAGCTTCTGGCGCGAGTGAGAGAGCGAGGGTCCGTGGAGTTCGAGTACAGGGACGAGGACGTTCACATCAAAGGCAGGGTCCCCCCGTCGCTGGCCGGAGATCTTCGCAGCGCTGCCGCCGCGTGGGCGCGAGCGCAGAAGCCCTAGAAGTAGGCGTGGGCTGACTCTATCGCGGCTGCGATGAGGGCGGCGCCGTGCTCGAGGTCGCGAAGAGAGAGGACCTCGACCGGTGAGTGGATGTAGCGCGTGGCTACGCTGACCACGCTACAGGGGATTCCCGTCTTAGTGATGCTTATGGCCGTCGCGTCCGTGGTGCCACCGTTGCCGACCTGCAGTTGATAGGGCAGCGAGGCCTTCTCGGCCGTTTCGCGAAGCCAACGGACTACAGGACGCGGCGCGATGACTCCGCGCCCGGCTGCGTCGATTAGGGTGATCACCGGCCCTTTGCCCAGAACAACGGGGGATTCACTCTTGGTGACACCTGGATGGTCGCCGGGTATGGTCACATCGGTGGCGATAGCCACGTCGGGCGAGAGGCCGTAGGCGCTCGTGCGTGCGCCCTTGAGCCCTACTTCTTCTTGCACCGTGCCCACAGCCTGGATGGTCGCCCGAACCTGCTTGTCTTTGAGCAACGCTAGCGCGGCCACCATCATGACGCAACCCGCGCGGTTGTCCAGAGCCTTGCCTGTCACCAGGTCGGGGCCGAGGCGCCGCAGCTCGCGGTCGATGGTCACGGTCGCGCCGATCTCCACGCCCATCGCAGCCGCGGCATCCGTGCCGGCGGCGCCACAGTCGATGAACATGTCCTTGATCTTGATGACCTTCTTGCGCTCGTCGGCGTCCATGAGATGCGGAGGCCTTGAGCCGATGACTCCTGGTATGCGTTGACCATCGCGGGTGTGCACTAGAACACGCTGGCCGAGGATGGTCTGGTCGGACCAGCCGCCCAGGGGTACGAAGCGCAAGAAGCCTTCGTCGTCGACGTGGGAGACCATGAGACCGATCTCATCCATGTGGGCGGCCAACATGACCGTAGGTCCTTCGCCACGGCGGACCGCAACCACGTTGCCCATCTTGTCTATCGATACCTCGTCCACCAGAGGCTCGAGCTCGCTCTTGAGAAGAGCAGCGATGTCATCCTCGTAGCCCGAGAGGCCATGAGCGTCGGCGAGCGTGGTCAGCAGGGTGGCGATGTCTTTCACTGTCGTGCCTCAGAGTAGGGCGCGTAGCGCGTCCATGTCGTTGACAAGGCCTATTTGCGAGCGCTGATAGTCGAAGCCGCAGGAATCCCATATGGTCTTCGCTTCATCTGCGGTCCAAACGCCCGTGCCGAAAAGTATCTCGGCTGCGACAGTCTGCGCCGTCTGCGCGGCCAGGGCCGAGTCGATGCGTGCGCAGGTCTTCAGGTACTCAGTCGTTTCGGCGTCCAAGCCCTCGCCCGCGGCTACCTTTGTGACGAGCGCGGCAGCCGTCTCTACCTCCGAGGCGAGAGTGGCGAGCCGGAACATGACGTGCTGCTGTCGCATGGCCTTGGCCTTATGGGCTTCGTCGAAGAGCCGGTTGAGTAGGCGGATGATGGCTGCCGTCGTGTCGGCCTTGAGTCCTGGGTCTGCCGCGTGGGCGGCATCCATGCGCTGCGCCATCTCTTCGTAGACGGCGCCTCTAGAACTCACTGTGGTCTTCCATCGCATCGTGCCGACGATGAGCTGTTGGATCTCGCTGGTGCCCTCGTATATGGTCGTTATCTTGACGTCGCGCTTGATCTTCTCCACATCGTATTCGCAGATGTAGCCGTATCCGCCGAGAGCCTGTATGGCAGCGTCGGCACAGGAGTTCGCAGTTTCGGTGGCAAAGAGCTTGCCCAGGGAGCCTTCGAGCTGCAGGTCGGTCTCACCAGCGTCCAATCGCGCGGCGATCTGCTCAATATAGGCTCGCGCCGCCTCCAACTTGGCTGCGAAGGGCACGATCAGCTTGTGGGTATAGCCCTGCTTCTCGATAAGCGGCGAACCGAACTGCACGCGTTCCTTGGCGTAGGCAATGACCTTCTCCAAGGCGGCACAGCCTGCACCCAAGCCCATGGCGCCGACCATAAGCCTGGTGTAACCGAAGACCTGGTTGGCCTGTGCCAACCCTTGGCCGGGGATATCGCCCAGCAGGTTCTCCACCGGGACTAGCACTTCGTCGAACGAGAGCGCGGCCGTGTTGGAGGCGCGGATGCCGTGCTTCACTTCGGGCTTGCCTGCGCTGAAGCCCGGCATGCCCTTCTCGACGACGAAGAACGAGGGGCCTTCGGGCGTAGCGGCGAGAACGGTTACAAAGTCGGCGTAGCCACCATTGGAGATGAACTGCTTGGTGCCGGTGATGCGATAGCCGGTCACCAAGCCCTGATCGTCCTTGACCGGGGTGGCTACGGTCTTGAGGTTGGAAAGGTTGCTGCCCGCTTCCGGCTCGGTGACCGCGTAGGCGACTATCGAGCCACTCTCGGCCAGGCGTCCAAGCCACTTGCTCTTCTGGGAGTCGGTACCGGCGGCTAGGATGGGGTCGGTCCCCAGATGGATGGCGAAGAAGCCTGTGGCGACACCCAAGCAGATATGGCCGAGCCTCTCACAGACCGCGGCCACGTCGCGGGAGCCCCCGCCGAGACCCCCGTAGGCCTCGGGGATGAAAAGGAGTTGGAGCCCGATCTCGGGCCCCAGGAGAGCGCGTATGACATCCTCGGGAAAGATCTCGTCGGCATCGTACTCACGCAGTTTCTCCGGCGGCAGCATGCGATCGCGAATATCCGATACCAAGTCGAGTATCATCTTGCGCTCTTCCGGCTGCAACCCTGCTAGTGCCACTTGCCCCTCCGTCCGCGTGAGTCCAAGTCGATATGCGGGCAAGTTTAGCATGGGGCCCCTAGCGACCGGACTGCGGGCGACCTAGGCTGGGGTACACTACCTTCCGTCCGGGTCCGTCCGACCTCTTAGCGTGGAAAGGCCTTGTGAGCGGCCGTGGGCGCCAGTGACGAACTGACTCATCAGATGAAACATGCCCCGCTATTGCCCGGAGTCTACCTGTTCCGGGACGAGCGAGGCGGTGTGCTCTATGTAGGCAAGGCGTTGTCGCTAAGAAAGCGTCTGGCCAGCTATCTGCCGGCGGTGGGAGGGAAGCAGGCCGCCCGAGTACCGGCGAAAGTCAGCGAGATGATGAGCCGGGCGGCTGGGGTCGAATGGATAGTCACCGGCAATGAAGCCGAAGCACTGCTGCTGGAGCAGAACCTCATCAAGCAGCATCGCGCGCCCTTCAACATCCGCCTGCGTGACGATAAGTCATATCCGTACATCATGGTGACGATGGAGGAGGACTACCCGAGGGTTGTCTTCACCAGGGGGGTCCATCGGCGGGGTAACCTCTACTTCGGGCCCTATGCGAGCGCAGCGAAAGTGCGTGAGACTCTGGAGGCGCTTGAGAAGGTCTTTCCGCTTCGCACTTGTCGAGGAGGGCGGCCCGGAAGGCGCTCGGGGTCGCCGTGCCTGCAGTACCACATCGAACGGTGTCTGGGGCCCTGCGCGGAGGCGGTCGATCCGGCGGAATACAGGGCGTCCATAGAACAGGTGCTCTCCTTTCTGAGTGGCAAGGAGTCCGAGGTGGTGGCGGGGCTGGAACGCGGCATGCAGGAGGCCGCGCAGCGGCAGGACTTTGAAGGTGCGGCGGTGCTGCGTGACCGACTGGCGGCCCTGCAACACGTCCTGGAGCGCCAACAGATCGAATCGTCCTCGCTGAAGTCCGCAGACATCCTTGGTCTAGCCTTGGACGATTGGGGGGCGAACGTCCAGGTACTCATAACACGCGACAACAAGCTGGCCGATCGTCGGAGTCTCACCTTCGTCAACATCGCAGGGGCGAGCGCTCAGGAAGTACTGGAGCGCTTCATCACCGAGTACTACGGAGCCGGAGCTGGAGTGCCGTCAGAGGTCATCGTGCCTCCCGGTGTGGAGGATTCATCCGCGGTAGCCTTGCTCCTGGAGGGGCTGCGTGGCAAAAGAGTGCAAGTGCGGCGGCCAGAGCGCGGGGACAAGCGCCGTCTGCAGGAGATGGCAGGGCGTAACGCTATCCTCGCTCTGACGCACGAGCGCCTGAAAGAAGAGCGGACTCGCGAACGACGGCTTGGGGCTCTTGCGTCTCTCGAGGAGTCTCTCGGTCTGGAGGGGCCGCCCATGCGGATCGAAGGCTTCGACATCTCCAACCTGGGTGATGAGGATGTGGTGGCTTCGATGGTGGTCTTCGAGGGGGGGCTGCCCAAGAAGAGCGACTACCGCAAGTTCAGCATCCGCACCACGGGCGGACAGAACGATGTGGGTGCGATGCGGGAAGCGCTCCTCAGGAGGTTCGCGGTACGGGGCCGAACCGACGGGGAGTACGATCCCTCGTTCGAAGCGGTGCCCGATCTTGTGCTCATCGATGGAGGCAAGGGGCAACTTAACGCCGCCGTTGAGGCGCTGAGGGAGGCCGGGTTGGACTCAGTGGTGACCGCGGTGTCGCTGGCCAAGAGGGAGGAAGAGGTTTTTGTCCCTTGGTCGCCGGACCCGCTCGACCTGCCGGCGGATGACGTGGGGGTGCTCTTGCTCCGTCGGGTCCGTGACGAGGCCCACAGGTTCGCAGTGGGGTATCACAGAGCCAGGCGCGCGGCCGATGCCGCGAGCTCTCTACTCGACCAACTTCCGGGAGTGGGAGCGAAGCGCAAGCGGGCCATCCTGCAGCACTTCGGCTCACCGGAGCGCTTCTTGCAGGCCAGCAGTGAAGAGCTGGAGGGTGTGCCGGGTCTACCCGGCAAAGTTGCAAGGGAGGTGCACGCATATGTTCACAAGACAGGATGAAGGTTCTGCGGCGAGTGGGCGAGAGCCTGTTGTGGCGGAGGCATTGTTCGACACTCCGTGGGGGCAGGGTCTGGTTACTGTGTGGCGTGGGCGATTGGCAGGAGTGGAGCTTCCGCCCCTGGGCAGGCCGGCAGGGGGACGGGCTATGTGCGCGCGCCCCCATGAGGACCACAAGTCGCTAGACCGCTGGGTGGCGGAGTTGGAGGGGTACTTCAGGGGCACGAAGCTGTCGTGGGACGCGCAAGAAGCGGAGCTTGACCTGGATGGGATGGCGCCTTTCGCTCGGCAGGTCGTGAAGGCACTGCTGACCGTGACGCCCGGGGCGACGATCAGCTACGGAGAACTGGCGGAGATGGCGGGCCATCCGCGTGCCGCGCGGGCAGTCGGCACCGTCATGGCCCGCAATCCGATACCCATCGTCGTTCCTTGTCATCGAGTGATACGTTCTGATGGCAGTCTGGGAAGATATGGCACTGACGCAAGCTGGAAAGAGAGACTGCTCGACCATGAGCGCAGGATAGTAGAGGCGGGGTGAACTAGCAGATGACGGCAGAACAAGATCCCGTTTCCGGCTCATCGGAGGCCGGCGAAGGAGCGCAGGGCGGCGACGGAGGTGAACGCAAGCTTGACCTGACGGTCATCACCGGCCTGTCGGGCGCAGGTAAGTCGGAAGTGGTGGCCACCTTCGAAGACATGGGCTACTTCTGCATAGATAACCTGCCTCCGCGCATGGTGCCGAGTGCGGTCCAGCTGTTCTCGCTCGAGGGTAGCCGGGTGAGTCAGGTAGCGTTGGTCTTTGATGCGCGTGGCGGCAGCTACTTCGAGGAGTTGGGGCAGGCACTGGAATACTTGCGGGAGAACGGCATCGTGTTCCGCCTGCTGTATCTCGAAGCTGACGACGAGGCCTTGCTGGCCAGGTATCAGGCCACTAGGCGTCCGCACCCGCTATCCGCGCACCTTCGGGAGGGCATAGCAAGAGAACGAGTACTTCTGACTCCCTTGCGTGCCCAAGCCGACATGGTGGTCGACACCACCAATCTCTCACCCTGGCAACTAAGACGCCATCTAGAAGAAACGGTGCTCTCGGACCGGCTCAAGGACCAGTTGTTCGTGAGCCTCCTCTCATTCGGGTATCGGCGTGGGCTCCCGGACGAAGCGGACATGGTGCTGGATACACGCTTCTTGCCCAACCCGCATTGGGTGACGGAGCTTCGTCATCAGTCAGGTCTTGACCCAGCAGTGCGCAGTTACGTGCTGGAGCGCGTGGACGCCGTGGAGTTTCTCGATCGCGTGACGGACATGGTGCGCTTTCTCGCCCCGCGTTTCTTGCTCGAGCAGAAGAAGCGGCTGGTCTTGGCCCTGGGGTGCACCGGCGGCCGCCACCGGTCGGTGGCTTTGACTGAAGAACTGGGGCAGCGTCTGCGGAACGAGTCCTCTGTGGTCGTGAGCGTGACCCACAGAGACGTGGAGAAGTCGGAAGAGCGCTGAGCATGGGCTATACCCGCGTCTTACGAGAAGAGCTTGCTCATGTGGAGGGCAAGCAAGACTGCTGCCGTCTGGCGGCGGTGGCAGGCCTCGTGCATACCGCGGGCACCTTTCATATACGAGGTGGTGCCACCGATGAAGAGCGCTACGAGATCATGGTCGCTACCACGGTGCAGGCGGCCGCTAGGATGGTGTACTCGCACTTCAAGGGTCTGGGGGCCGAGGGTCAGTTGGTCACCTCCCGGGAACCTCGTTTTCTTCACAGACTTGTATACGAGGTACACCTGCCTGGGACCCCGGCGGCATTGCAGGCGCTCAACGAGATGGGGGTGCTTAGCGACAGCTTCGGCCTGCGGACGGGCATCGCGCCATGGCTGATCAAGAAGACGTGCTGCAGAAGTGCATTTGTGCGGGGGTGTCTAATGGGGGCGGGCTCGACCAACACGCCTCAGAAAGAGACCCATCTGGAGATCCCTACCCCGCATGAGGACCTCTGCAATGACCTCGTCAGACTGCTGGCCGACATGGGCTTCCACCCAGGCCACACTGTCAGGCGCGGCTGCTACGTCTTATACGTCAAGGGCAGAGACGAGGTGGCGGGGCTCATGGCCTTGGCCGGCGCTCACTCGGCGGCATTGGAGCTGCAAGAGCAGGGGGTCATGAAAGAGGTGCGGGGCCGCGCGAACCGGGTCGTCAACTGCGACTCCGCCAACGTGCGGCGCACGGGTACGGCAGCATCGAAACAACTGGCGGCTATAGCTTTCCTACAGAGATCCGGGCGTCTCATGGCGCTGCCGCCGGCGATACGTGAGATAGCTGAGCTGCGGATCGAAAACCCGCACCTGAACCTGGCGGAGCTCGCCGAAGCAGCGGGCGAGGGGCTGACTCGCTCGGCAGTGAATCATCGATTGAGGCGCCTTGTGGAGGCTGCCGAGCGGGCTGGCGCGCCGGTCGCCCATGATAGAATCCATGGCCAACAGCGGGCTTAGAGGGTACGTAACCTACCGAGGGAGAGTGGCTACATGAGCACGAAGGTAGCGATCAACGGATTCGGCAGGATCGGCCGGCTGTTTCTTCGAGCGGCCGCCAAGCAAGGAGCCGATCTTGAGGTGGTCGCGGTCAACGATCTCACCGACGCGCGCACGCTGGCTCATCTCCTGAAGTACGACAGCATCCACGGCACGTGGCCAGGCGAGATCAGCAACACCGACGACTCCCTGATTTTCGAGGGCAAGACAATCCGCTCTCTTGCGGTGAGCGACGCCAAGCTTCTGCCCTGGCGTGAACTCGATGTAGACGTGGTGGTCGAGTGCACAGGCCACTACACCGAACGGGTGCAGGCCGCCATCCACTTGGACCAGGGCGCCAAGAAGGTGCTCATAAGCGCGCCCGCCAAAGACCCTGACATCACGGTGGTGATGGGGGTCAATGACGGCGACTACGATCCGGCGCGTCACGACATCATCTCCAACGCCTCTTGCACGACCAACTGTCTGGCGCCCGTCGCCAAAGTGCTGGCCGACTCATTCGGTATCGAGCAGGGGTTCATGACGACGGTCCACGCATACACCAACGACCAGCGGATACTCGACCTGCCTCACAAAGACCTACGCCGGGCGCGGGCCGCGGCTCTTTCGATCATCCCCACCTCTACAGGGGCGGCCAAGGCCATCGGCTTGGTGATACCCGGACTCAAGGGCAAGTTGGACGGCTACGCCCTGCGGGTCCCGGTACCAGACGGATCAGTGGTCGACCTCACGGTGACTCTGGGCAGAGAGACCACCGTGGACGAGATCAACGCCGCCGTCAAAGCGGCAGCAGAGGGTCCGATGGCCGGAGTCCTTCGCTATACGGACGAACCCATAGTCTCTTCTGACGTTGTCGGAGACCCGCATTCCTGTGTCTTCGATTCGGCGCTCACCATGGTCATGGGCAAGCAGGCCAAGATCGTCGCCTGGTATGACAACGAGTGGGGCTTCGCCAACCGCATGGTAGATATGTGCACGCATCTGTTCTAGCCGGCGCGGACGAGGAAGGGACCAAGATGACCAAGAAGACGATCCGTGACATCGACGTCGCCGGCAAGCGCGTGTTGGTGCGCGTGGACTTCAACGTGCCGTTGGAGGCAGGCCGGGTAGCTGACGACTCGCGTATCCGAGCGGCCGTGCCGACCATCGAGTACCTGCGCGAGCAGGGATGTCGCGTGATCCTCATGTCACACTTGGGCCGGCCCAAGGCGGGTCCGGAAGACAAGCTCCGTCTGGATTCGTGTGCCGCTCGGCTTGGTGAACTGCTGGGCACAACCATACGCAAGGTGGACGAACTGTCAGGCCCAGCCGTCGAGGCGGTCGTTGCGGAGCTCCAGGCCGGAGACGTTCTGCTGCTGGAAAACTCGCGCTTCGATCCTAGGGAAGAGAAGAACGACCCCAGCTTGGTCGCGGAGCTTGCGCGTTTGGGTGACATCTACGTCAACGATGCCTTCAGCGCCGCCCACCGGGCGCATGCCACCACTGCCGGGTTGGCGTCCAAGCTGCCGGCCGTGGCGGGATTCTTGATGGAGCAGGAACTGAAGGGTCTGGACGGTGTCTTGGCCGACCCGAAGAAGCCGTTGGTGGTGGTGCTGGGCGGAGCCAAGGTGACCGACAAGATCAAGGTGATAGATCGGTTCCTTGACCTGGCCGACCAGCTGCTGATCGGGGGGGCGATGAGCTTCGCCTTTCTCAAGGCCAAAGGTCTGAGCGTAGGCGATTCAAAGGTCGAAGAAGAAGGCGTGGCCGTAGCGAGCGCGGCGCTCGAGAAGGCAGCGCAGTCGGCCTGTGAGCTGATGCTGCCCTCGGACTTCGTCGTGGCCGATGCCTTTGAAGAGAGAGCGAACACGCAGGTCGTTGCGGCCGATGCTTTGCCAGAAGGTTGGATGGGGTTGGACATCGGTCCTGATACGGCTGCAGCATTTGCGTATGCCATAGGGCAGGCAGGGACGGTCTTCTGGAACGGTCCCATGGGAGTGTTCGAGATGAAGCCCTTCGCCTCGGGTACCCGGGCGGTCGCGGAGGCCATGGCCGCCTGCGCGGGAGTGACGGTCGTGGGAGGCGGAGATTCGGTGGCCGCTGTGAACCAGTTCGGGTTGGCGTCGGAGATGGATCACGTGTCCATGGGCGGTGGTGCGTCGCTTGAATACATCGAAGGGGCAGAGTTGCCCGGCGTGGCCGTTCTGGCCGATCTTGGGTAGGCGCGGCATGGTCGAGCACGTCCTCCCCCCAGCCCGTGTCCCGCTCATCGTCGGCAATTGGAAGATGTTCAAGACCAGCGACGAGGGGGCTGCTTTCGTCCGCGAACTTGCGCGCGAGCTCGGACGAGTTCAAGACCGCGAGGTAATGGTCGCACCTCCGTTCACCGGCCTCTGCGAGGCGGTCAAAGCTGCCGAGGGGTCCGCGATATCGGTGGCCGCGCAGGACGTCTTCTGGGAGTGGGAGGGCGCCTACACGGGGGAGGTTTCGGCCGGCATGGTGGCCGCTCTCGGGGCCAAGGCGGCCATCATAGGCCATTCTGAGAGGCGCCGCTACTTCGGTGAGACTGACGAGACCGTGGCAAAAAAGGTCTGGGCCGCGCTTGAGAAGGACCTCATACCCATCATGTGCGTGGGGGAGAACGAAGAAGAGCGCGAGGGCGGGCAGACGCAGAAGGTCCTGGGGCGTCAGGTCCCTGCTGGCTTGGGCTCGGTGCGGCCCGAAGATGCCGCGCGGGTGGTCGTGGCCTATGAGCCCGTATGGGCCATAGGCACGGGTCACACTGCGACCCCCGCGATGGCCCAAGAGGCCATCGCCTTTGTCCGCGCCCAGATCGCCTCGGTGATAGGCGAGCGGGCGGCGGAACAGGTGCGCATCCTCTACGGGGGCAGCGTGAGCCCGCACAATATCGACGAGCTTATGGCTGAAGCCGACATCGACGGCGCCTTGGTCGGCGGGGCGAGCCTTCAGGTGGAGTCGTTCGTGCGCATCGTGCACTTTCAGAAGACCTGACCAGCGTGGAGCCGCCCAACAGTGAGGCTAGAAGGCGAGCGGCCCTGATAGTCCTTGATGGCTGGGGGTATGCGCCTCCCGGTCCGGGCAATGCAATAGACGTTGCACATACGCCAATATGGGACGACTTGTGGAAGACCTATCCGCACGTGCTTCTCGAAGCGAGTGGGGAGGCCGTCGGTCTGCCGCCTGGCGTCATGGGCAACTCCGAAGTGGGCCACCTGACGCTCGGCTCGGGGCGCGTCATCTACCAGGACTTGTCTCGGATAAACCGAGCCATCTCCGACGGGAGTTTCTTCACGAACCAGGCGCTGGGCTCGCTGATGGACGGAGTCGTATCGCGAGGCCGGTCGCTGCACCTCATGGGGTTGCTCTCCGACGCCGGAGTACATTCGGCGATGGGGCATCTGGAGGCGCTGGTGAAGATGGCCAGGCAGAACGGGGTAGAAAGCGTATACGTTCACGCGTTCACCGACGGCAGAGATACGTCTCCTACAGCTGGTGAGGAGTATGTGGACGCTCTACAAGCCTTTCTGCGCGCCGAGGGACTGGGGGAGGTCGCGACTGTCTGCGGCCGCTACTACGCTATGGACCGCGACAAGCGTTGGGAGCGTGTCAAACTGGCGTACGACGCCCTGGTGCATGGTCGCGGGCTGAGGGAGCCAGACGCGGCGGCAGCCATCGATGCATCATATAGGCGCGACGAGACCGACGAGTTCATCCTGCCTACCATCACCAGTTACGATCCGCGCTCGCGGGTGGCCGGCGGAGACGGCGTGGTGTTCTTCAACTTCAGGCCCGACAGAGCTAGGGAACTCTCGGCGGCGCTCACTCAAGACGAATTCACAGGATTCGACCGCGGCGGCGCCAGGCCGATGATCGACTACGTGGGCCTGACGGAGTATGACGCCTCTCTGAACCTGGCGGTGGCTTTTCCAAAAGAGGAACCACGCAAGGTCTTGGCCGAAGTGGTCAGTGAGGCCGGCCTAACTCAACTGCACATAGCCGAGACGGAGAAGTACGCGCACGTGACCTTCTTCTTCAACGGCGGTCGGGAGTCACCCTTCCCTGGAGAGAGGCGCGTGCTGGTGCCCTCACCCAAGGACGTGGAGACCTACGATCAGAAGCCGGCCATGAGTGCCTATGAGGTGGTAAGGGCGTTCGGAGAGATGATGAACGAAGACCCGGCCGATCTGGTGGTACTCAACTTCGCAAACCCCGACATGGTCGGTCACACAGGTGACATCCAGGCTGCAATGGAAGCTGTGGAGCACGTCGATCGCTGTCTCGGTGAAGTTCTGAAGGTGCTGGAGCAGGTAGGGGCGAAGGTTATCGTCACGGCCGATCACGGCAACGTGGAGGACATGCTGGAAGCAGACGGTGCGGTGAACACAGCGCACAGCACCGGCAAGGTGCCTTTGGTGGTGATGGACCGGAGTGTGAGTCTGCGCGACGGAGCGGGGCTGGCGGACGTGGCGCCCACTCTGCTGTGCTTCCTGGGTCTTTCCAAACCGCCAGAGATGACGGGCCGGTCTCTGTGCTGACCGGATGGCATGTTTCAATCAGGTTCACTTGTGAAAGACTTGCGTATTGCCGCGCTTTTTGGGGGTACAATAGCCCGAAGATTGAGATGGACCACATCGGGGCGATGGAGGGATTGGCGTAGTGAACGTAGCTAAGTACATTCTGGTGATCTTGGACAGCTTGTTCGGAGTGGCTGTCTTGATCCTCATCTTTCTGCACTCAGGTAAGGACGCTGGTCTGTCGAGCATGTTCGGCGGCGGGGGTTCGGCCGGAGGCGGCGGCGTGGTCCAGAAGAATCTGGACAGGCTCACCATTGCCTGTGCGGTTGTCTTTGTCGGTCTGTCGATTGGGCTCGCGTTTCTCTTGAGAGGCTGAAAGACCACTGTCCTTGAGGTCTTGGTAGACGCTCATAGGTGGTCTGGGGCGAGGTAGGGTTCTCTGTTCGGGGTCTGTAGAGATCGAAGGAGGGAGGAACCAGGACATGAAGAGGAATGTGTGGTTTGCTCTGGTGCTGGCACTGGTGCTGGCAGGAGCAGTATTTGCGGTGGCTGGGTGTGGAGGTGGTAACGCCGGCGGCACGATGACCGTGTACATAGGCGACCCCTCTTTCATCGACCCATCGCAGGCGTTCGAGTCTGAGGGCATCCAAGTAGACAACGCCTTGTTCGATCCGTTGCTTCGCTACAACCCCAAGACGCTGGCTCTCGAGCCATGCGTGGCGGAGTCGTACGAGGCTAACGCGGAGGGTACCGTTTGGACCTTCAAGCTGAAGGAGGGCACGAAGTTCCACAACGGGCGCGAAGTGGTGGCAGGCGACTTCAAGTACGCCTGGGAGCGCCTCAGCAACCCCGAGCTGGCGGCTGGCTATAGCTTCCTCTTGAGCATGATCAAGGGGTACCAGGAGTACTGGGAGAAGACGGCCACCGAGATCAGCGGCATCAAAGTCGTCGATGACTACACTCTGGAAGTCACGATGAATGAGCCCTTCGGGGAATTCGACTATATCGTTGCCTTCAGCGACACTTCACCTATTCCCAAAGAAGAGGTAGAGGGCAAAGAAGAGCAGTTCGCGCTGATGCCCATAGGCAACGGCCCGTTCAAGATGACTGAGCCCTGGGCTGCCAGCCAGTACATCAAGACCGTGAAGTTCGAGGACTACACCACCCTGGAGAAGCCGAAGCTTGACGCTGTGGACTTCATGATCTATAGCGACCTGAACACCGCTTGGACCGACTTCCAGGCCGGTACGCTCGACTGGACGGTCATTCCTCCGGGCAACTACAAGACATCCACTGCGACCTACGGAATCGCGGCTGATGGGTACACCCACAACCCGGGAGAGCAGGTCACCAACGGAACCGAGTTGGCCATCTACGAGGTGCTGTTCAACATGAACGACCCCGTGATGCAGAACAAAGACCTGCGCATCGCTATCTCCCTCGCAATCGACCGTCAGGCGATCTGCGACACGGTCTGGGAAGGCACCCGCGTACCTGCTGATAGCTGTATTCCTCCCGGAATCGAAGGCTATGAGGCTGGAGCGTTCCCGTACTGCAAGTACGATGTCGAGGCCGCCAAGGCCGCCTTGGTCACCGCCGGGTATCCGAACGGCGAGGGTCTGCCGACCCTGAAGCTGACCTTCAACTCCGGTGCCGGACACGACGAGATCATGCAGATCATCAAGTCGAACCTCGAAGTCATAGGCATCATGACTGAGTTCGACACCAGTGACGGCCCGACCTATTGGGACAAGGTCGAGAACGACCAGTACCAAGTGGCGCGCAGCGGTTGGCAGTGCGACTATCCGACTATGGACGACTTCGTCACTCCGCTGTACCAGAGCGAATCGCCCATGAACTACTGCAACTACAACAACCCCGCTGTCGATCAGGCGATCGCGGATGCTCGCGCTATCGTCGACAAGGCTGAGCGCAACAAGGCCTACCAGGCGATCGTGAAGACCATCGGCGAAGACTGCCCCGACACCATTGTCGCGGTTTACGCTCATCAGCGCGTGAGCTCGGATCGGGTGCACGACTTGGTCTACAGCGCCATGGGTCTGCTCGACCTGCGGACTGCTTGGGTAGACAAGTAGTAGAGGGTCAAGGTTCAGCGACCGATAGGTGCTGTTCGCTGAACCTTTGACACAAGGGATGGTGGGATGCCCGGAAGGGCATCCCACCAGTCCTGGACTTTCAATCAAGAGAGAGCAGATGCCGGCATGTTGACGTATATCCTGAAGCGCATAGGACAGATGATCCCTGTGTTCATCGGGGTCACTATCATCATGTTCCTAGTGCGTTCACCCGCGATCGTTCCCGGCGACCCGGTGAGGATGATCACGGGTGAGAGAGCGGTCAACGAACAGGTGCGGCAGGCAGTCATCGAGAAGTTCGGCCTGGATCAGCCCATCCACGTACAGTACGGCAAATACGTCGGGGGGCTGTTGCAGGGCGACCTTGGAGACTCTTATCAACTGCGCCGTCCGGTCACGCACATCCTGTTCGAGAAGTTTCCCAACACGTTCAAGCTGGCGGGATGCGCTCTGCTGATCGAGGCAGTGTTGGGTATAGCGGCGGGTATCCTATCGGCGGTTAAGCGCTATTCGTTCTGGGACATCATGGTGACGCTCAGTACGTCGGTATTGGTGGCGTTGCCTGTGTTCTGGCTGGGCATGATCCTGCAGTACATCTTCGCCATCAAAGCCAGGATACTTCCGCCGTCAGGCGCCGGAGGTTTCACCAACCTCATCATGCCTGCTTTGACTTTGGCTTCGGTGTCCACGGCCTACGCGGCGCGCATAGCGCGCAGTCAACTCCTAGAGGTAATGGGACAAGACTACATGCGCACGGCAGCTGCGAAGGGGTTGAGCAACGGACAGGTCATATGGAAGCATGGCCTCAAGAACGCCATGATCCCGGTGGTCACTTTCCTGGGGCTCGACCTGGGTGCCTTGGTCGCGGGGACGATACTCACTGAGACCGTGTTCAACTGGCCGGGAGTCGGGCTACAGATGTACAAGGCTATCCTTGTGCGTGACTGGCCTATTGTTACCGGAGGCGTGATCATCATCGTCCTTCTCGTCATGGTGATCAACCTGCTGGTGGACATCAGCTATGCGTTCCTTGACCCACGTATACGTTATAGAAAGCACGCGAGGTGAGCGGGATGGGGAAAGAACCTCATTCCGACCTCGGGCGCGAGATGGGCAAGGAGTTCCCCCAGGACCACGCCGCAGAAGTGGTGGGTATGCAGCCTGGCACTGCTGAGACCAGCGTACCGGTGGACGGCCAGACCGGCCGAGGGCGCACACTCTGGGCCGACGCTTGGCGCCGGCTGCGAAGGAACAAGCTGGCAGTGGCCTCCCTCGTCTGGATAGCGTTCGTGGCCCTGATCGCGGTGACTGCAAGCCTGTGGGCCCCCCAGGCTCTAGGCGACCCCACTCGCATCGATAGTGCCACCATGACTGAGCGGAGTCTGAACCCTCCGAACAGTGACGATATCTTCGGGACCGATAGGCTGGGTCGCGATCTGCTGGTCAGGATCATATATGGGGCGAGGGTCTCGCTGCTGGTAGCCTTCTTGGCAGTTCTGATGATGGTTCTGCTGGGCTTGGTGATAGGCGCTGTGGCTGGCTACTACGGGGGTTGGTGGGACACCATCCTCATGCGAGCGGCGGACATCTTCTACGCGTTCCCATACGTGCTGTTTGCGATCGTGCTGCTGGCGCTGATGGGGCCGGGCGTGGTCAACGTGTGCATAACAATCGGCATCCTGGGCTGGCCAAGCATCGCTCGCATCTTTCGGGCGTCTGTACTTTCGGTCAGAGAGAATGAGTACGTCGACGCGGCGCGTGCCCTGGGTGCTTCCACTCCGCGCATACTACTCCGCCACGTCGCGCCGAACGCTGTAGCTCCGCTGATCGTCTACGCGACCATGGGAGTCGGCGCTGCCATACTCGTGGAGGCGGCACTCAGCTTTCTGGGCATGGGTGTGCCTGTAGGAGAGCCTTCTTGGGGCAATCTGCTCGCCGAGTCCAGGTCACTCATGGCTGTGGCGCCGTGGCTCATGATCTTCCCAGGCTTGGGGATACTCACAACGGTGCTGGCGTTCGTGCTGCTTGGCGACGGCCTGCGCGATGCTTTCGACGTGAAGCTGAAGGAGTGACAGTTGGCACCTGTTCTTGAAGTAGACGACCTGCACATGCACTTCTTCACTCGCGACGGCGTGGTAAAGGCCGTTGACGGAGTGAGCTTCAAGCTGGAAAGCGGCAAGACACTTGGAGTCGTGGGTGAGTCCGGTTCGGGCAAATCGGTGACGGCTCTCTCGGTCATGCGCCTGATCCCCGAGCCTCCAGGCAAGGTGGTTAGTGGCGATATTCGCTTCAAGGGTGAGAGCGTATTGGCAATGGATCCCAAGGATCAACGAAAACTGCGCGGTAATCGCATAGCCATGATCTTCCAAGATCCGATGACATCGCTGAACCCTGTCTACCGAATCGGCAAGCAAATAGCGGAGCCGTTGATGCTGCACAAGGGGATGTCTCGCCAGGAGGCCATGGACGCAGCGGTCGATCTTCTGACGCGTGTCGGGATTCCCGAAGCGCGAGATCGAGCCCGCGACTATCCACATGAATTCTCGGGGGGCATGAGGCAGCGGGCCATGATTGCAATGGCGCTGGCCTGCAATCCCGACGTGCTTATAGCCGACGAACCGACTACGGCTCTGGATGTGACCATCCAGGCGCAGATACTCGAACTCATGCAAGAGATACAAGCCAAGACCCAGTCAGCCATCATCATGATCACCCACGATCTGGGGGTAGTGGCGGATATGGCAGACCACGTGCTAGTCATGTACGCAGGGAAGGCGGTCGAATATGGGCTGGCGAAGGAGGTCTTCTACAGCCCTATGCACCCCTACACGTGGGGGCTGCTGGACAGCCTGCCCAGGCACGACGTGGACGACAAGGGCAAGCTGTGCCCCATCAAAGGGCAGCCACCCAGCCTGATCGACCTGCCCCCCGGTTGCGCTTTCAGCGTCCGCTGTCCCTATGCCACAGAAGAGTGCCGGAGTGAGAGTCCGGCTCTTGTCGACGTGGGCGCGGGGCACCTTTCGCGTTGCCTGTACTCGAACGACGAGGAGTTCTTGAAGCAATCACCGCGCTGCTACGTGGGGGTTCGCTAGATGGCACCTCTGTTGCAGGTAGATAATCTGGTCAAACACTTTCATGTGGGTCAGGGTGTCATACTGTCGCACCTCAGCAAGACGGTGCAGGCGGTGGAAGACGTGTCCTTCGCTGTCGACCAAGGGGAGACACTCGGCCTGGTGGGCGAATCGGGCTGCGGCAAATCTACCACCGGGCGATGCATCAACCGTCTACTTGAGGCTACGTCGGGCAGGATCCATTTCGGCGACAAGGACGTGCGCAAGCTTCATGGCAAGAGCCTAAAGGCATATCGCCGCGATGTGCAGTTCATCTTCCAGGACCCCTACGCGTCTCTAAACCCGCGCATGACCTTTGGTGAGATCATGACCGAGCCCTTGGCCATCCACGGCATTGGAACCAGGAGGGAGCGAGAAGCTCGCTGCCGGGAGATGCTTGAGATAGTCGGTCTCAGCCCGGAGCACATCCATCGCTATCCCCACGAGTTCTCGGGTGGCCAGCGGCAGCGAGTGGGTATTGCCAGAGCGCTGATGCTCAAACCCAAGATGATCGTCTGCGACGAGCCGGTGTCGGCTCTCGACGTTTCTATTCAGGCGCAGATAATCAACCTGCTCGAAGACCTTCAGAACGATTTCGGTCTGACCTACTTGTTCATCGCCCATGACCTTGCTGTCATCCGGCACATCTGCGACAGGGTGGCGGTGATGTATCTCGGCAAGATCGTCGAGATAGGCGGGTGGAGAGAGGTCTATAACAGCCCTCACCATCCTTACACCCAGTCCCTGCTGTCCGCCGTACCGGTTCCGGATCCTGATAAGCAGCACGCGCGAGACCGCATAGTGCTGCAGGGAGATGTTCCCACCCCAGTCGACCCGCCGACGGGCTGTCGCTTTCACACCCGGTGCCCCATAGCCCAGTTTCCCATCTGCAAGGAGCAGGAGCCTGAACTGAGGTCCTTCAGCGAAGACCATCAGGCGGCCTGCCACTTCGCCAAGTCATTTCCCATCCCCGAGCACAGCGCGCTGACCAGACAATTGGTCAACGGCGACACGGCCTAGAAGAGCTATACTCGGCGTCGCAGCCCGGGTAGTCGCGGGGCCGCGCCTAGCGCAGCTTCGAGGAAAGTCCGGACACCATAGAGCAGGGTGCTGGATAACGTCCAGCGGGGGAAACCCCAGGGAAAGCGCCACAGAAAATACACAGCACGCCGGCTTGTCCGGCTGCAACGGTGAAAAGGTGCGGTAAGAGCGCACCGGCGTCGTGGTGACACGGCGGCCTGGCAAGCCCCACCCGGTGCAAGGCCGAATAGGGAGGCGTTCGAGGGTTGCTCGCCTGAAGCCTCCGGGTTGGCCGCACGAGCCGTCCGGCAACGGACGGCCTAGATAGATGGCTACCCACGACAGAATCCGGCTTACAGGGCTGCTAACGCGGGGCTCCCTCCGAGAGGAGGGAGCCCCGTACCAGGTTTCGTGACGGCGTGGCTCCGGGGTACGTCCAAGACCATCACACGTTGAGCCGTAGGAGGCCACTCATGCCATTCACGTTGCCCGAGCTCCCTTATGCCAAGGACGCGCTTGCGCCCCACATCAGCAAGGAGACCCTGGAGTATCACCACGACAAACATCACAACACCTACGTGACCAATCTGAACACTCTCACCGCGGCCATGGGCGTCGGCGATGACAAGCTTGAGGAAGTCATACGCACCAGCGAGGGGCCGACCTTCAACAACGCGGCCCAGGTGTGGAACCACAGCTTCTACTGGAAGTGCATGAAGCCCGGGGGCGGCGGGTCAACCTTCCGGTGGATTGGCCGAAGCAATCAAGAGAGACTTTGGCTCGCACGAGGAGTTCGCGAAGCAGTTCACCGAGACTGCCGTGGGCCAGTTCGGTTCTGGTTGGGGCTGGCTGGTTGAGAGCGCCGGCACTCTGAAGGTATTCAAGACCAGCAATGCGGACCTGCCCCTCAAGCATGGCATGACTGCTCTGCTCACCGTCGACGTGTGGGAACACGCCTACTACATCGACTACAGGAACGCTCGTCAGAAGTATGTGGAGACATTCCTAGCCGGCCTCGTCGACTGGGGATTCGCTGAAGCGAACTACGCGGCCGTAAAGTAGTCGACCGAGGATCCGTCCGACTCTCTAGGGCATAACGCCGCCCTTTGATAGAATCCGGCTGGGATTCCAGACCGGAGGTTTCTTGAGACGGCGTAAAGGCTGTGCGAGAGATGGCTCGATAGTGGGTAACGGGCCGAAGATGAGTGTGCGCGCCATGATGGTGCTCACACTGCCGACCTTTGCCTTTTCGGCCGCCTCAACGCTGGTGCCGTTCTATGTGCCTCAGTTCCTGTATGACTACACTTCGTCCAACACGCTGGTCGGATTCATCGTGGGGGGCGAAGGCATCTTCTGTGTTCTGATCCCGCTGTGGGTGGGCGTGCAGAGCGACCGCATGTGGACTGAACGGTGGGGTCGTCGCCGGCCCTTCATGATCTATGCAGCACCATTCATGGCGGCTTCACTAATACTTGTTCCGTTTCAACCCGGGCTGGTGCCGATAGCAGTATCGACGTTCATCTTCTTTGCTGCCTATCACTTCTACTCATCGCCTTATCAGTCGCTGCTACCCGATGTCACCCCTTCAGGCTTTCACGGCAGAGTACAGGGCTATCAGGGTGTCATGCGGGGGGGCGGGATGTTCTTGGGCATGCTCGCGGCTCCGTTCTTGTTCGGACTATGGAAGCCCCTGCCCTTCATCATCACCGGTGTCCTGATAATGGTCTTCACCTACATAACGGTCTCGAAGGTGGAAGAACCACGACTGCCTGCGAAACAGCAAGAGGAGCATGGGAGCTTGTGGGCGGAGATGGCACGTCTGGGGCGTGCGACATGGGCCAACAAGCCCATCCGGCCGCTTCATGGTGGCAGCGTTCTGTTGGGAAGCCACACTCGCCTGTCTTCGGCCTTTCATAATCAGGTACTTCCGGGACTCGCTAGGGGCGAGCATCAACATGAGCGGTCTCATCCTGGTCGAGGTCGGAGTGGTCTATCTGGTGGCGGCACTTGTCAGCGGGTACCTGGCCGACAGGTTCGGCCGGTCTTTGACCATGCGTGTGGGGCTGTGGGTGTACTTGGCCGGGTGCGCGGTCGCGATCTTCATGGTCAGCGTCAAGTGGGCCTTCATCTCCCTGCCGTCTGTTCGGCCTGGGTGGGGCGATCGTGATGACGCTGCCCTACGCGATCCTTATGAGGCTGATGCCGAAACACCAGGTGGGTGGTTTCACGGCCATGTTCTCGATGGTAAGGGGACTGGCCAACATCATCGCGCCCATGGTCACCGGGGGCGTGATAGACGTGACCGCCCATCTGCTTGAGGGTACCCCGCATGCAGGGCGCGAATACGCTTCCATCTGGGCGGTGTGCGGTCTCATGATCATCTTGTCTCTCTTCTTCTTCAGAGGCGGCGACAAAGATGAGGTCGCCAGCGTATAGCGGCCCTGGGGGTTCGACCGGTTTAGAGGCCCCCCTTGTCTCGATTGAACACTATAATCGCAAGCTATGGGTTACTTGTTGCGCTTCATCAGGGCTCTGGCGAATAGACTGCGGCGATTCTTTGCCGGACTGGGCAGGGGCATAAAGAGACATCTTCTGGGGCCTCTACCGGCAGGATGCCCTGGGCCTCGCAGCTCAAGTAGCTTACAGTGCCCTGTTCAGTTTGTTCCCCTTCCTGCTTCTCCTCAACGCTCTTGTTGCCTACGTGCCTGGCATGGAGCGGGTGGGTGACTGGCTGCTGGCCGGCCTGAGGAACCTGGTAAGCATGGACAGCAGGCTGTACGAGATCGTAGAGGAGAACGTGTTCTTCGAGGTCGGCGCGCTTAGCGCCACCCTGCTCTCAGTAGGTGTTGTATTGACCTTGTGGAGCGCTTCTGGGGCGGTCATGGTGCTCATCAAGGCCATCCAGCGGGCCTACGGGCTGGAGGAGACAAGGTCCTGGCAGAAGCGGCGCTCTGTGTCGGTTCTTTGGGCTGTGGCCGGCGCCGTCGTCATCCCCGTAGGGGTACTGCTCCTGATATTCGGCAGCCGCATCGGCGACCTGATCGGGGAGAGGACCGGAGTTCACTCTGCCCTTCACCTAACGTGGATAGGCCTCCGCTGGCCCGTAGTCTTTGTGCTGCTCGTGGGTATGTTGGGTGTCTTCTATCGCCACGGTTCGAGCGTGCGTCACAAGTGGTACGGAGTGCTACCGGGGGCGTTCTTCTCGGTGGGGGCCATAATCGCAGTCACCGAAGGGTTATCTTGGTTCGTGAGTCAGAGGATCTTCGAGGTCCGTTGGCTTACATATGGTGTCATAGGCACAGTCATCGTGCTTCTGTTCTGGGCTTTCCTGATAGGGCTCGTCGTGCTGGTGGGGGCCCAAGTGAACGCTGTGGTCTGCCAGGCAGTGGAGAGGCGGCGGGGCGCTCATGCAAGCGAACTCCCAGACAAGGAACCCCACGGGCAACTGGTAGAATCCTCGGACGATGAGTGAAGAGTCATCATACGAACCGGACGAGCGCGCGATAGGGGTCTTTGACTCGGGTGTTGGTGGGCTGACGGTACTCCACGAGTGCTTGGTCAACCTGCCTCACGAGGACTTCGTCTACTTTGGCGACACCGCCAATTTTCCCTACGGGTCCAAAACCCTTGAGGAGGTGCAGGCCCTTGCGTTTGCGGCCGCCAGGCGCCTGGTAGACCTGGGAGTCAAGCTCATAATCGTGGCGTGCAATTCAGCCACGGCGGCAGCGCTCTCGCAGTTGCAGGCCTCGTTCTCCACCCCGATCGTGGGTGTGGTCATGCCTGGCGCGCGTGCGGCCGTTCAGGCCACTCGGTCGAGGCGCATAGGTATTATGGCCACTGAGGCGACAGTCGAGTCGGAGGCCTACCAGAACGCTCTCCGCTCGCTGGACGCAGGTCTGGAAGTGGGGGCCGTCGCCTGCCCCCGCCTGGCTCCCTTGATACAGAATGGCGATGTGTTCTCAGAAGAGGTCGAGCAAGCCGCGAGGGAATACGTCGCCCCGCTCAAGCAAGCGGGGGTGGACACAGTGATCCTGGGTTGCACCCACTACCCCCTTATCGCCCGGATGCTGAGACGCCTGCTTGGGCCCCACGTGGCTTTGATCGACTCGGCGGAGGAGATAGCGCGAGAAGTGGGCGAGCTCCTTGCACGCAAGGGTATAGGTAATGCCGAGGGCCGAGAGGGCGACTATAGGTTCTATGGCGAGTGGCGATCTGACAGAGTTCAGGGAGGTGGGGGCACGCTTCCTTCAACTTCCTATACGGGAGGTGAGCGGCACATGAGTACTAAGGCGAGGCCGAGTGGACGAGGGGCCGAGGAGCTCAGGACTCTCAAGATCACCCCTGACTTCGTGAGCACCGCCAGCGGCTCGGTCTTCATGGAGCTAGGTGGTACCCGAGTGTTGTGCTCGGCACAGTTGGTCAACGGGGTGCCCGGATGGCGAAGGGGCAGCGGAGCCGGTTGGCTGACTGCCGAGTACTCGTTGCTGCCGAGTTCTACGCCTGAGCGCACGCCTCGAGAGGCGGTGCGCGGGCGACAGGACGGCCGCACGGTCGAGATTCAGCGATTCATCGGACGATCGTTGCGCTCGGTCACAGACATGGCCGCCCTGGGTGAGAGGACGGTGTACATCGATTGCGATGTAGTCGAGGCCGACGGCGGGACCCGGTGTGCTGCGGTGAGTGGGGCCTATATCGCCCTGCATCTGGCTCTGAAGCGCGCGGTGGACGCGGGGGCGTTGAAGTCGCTACCGCTCACCGACTCGGTGGCGGCGGTTAGTGTCGGCGTGGTCGGAGGACTGCCGGTGGTCGACCTGGAGTACCGAGAAGACTGCGGGGCCGAAGTCGACATGAACGTGGTGATGACCGGTAAAGGCAGTTTCATCGAGATACAGGCGACCGCGGAGACTGAGCCTTTCAAGCGCGACGTCCTGGACGAGCTGCTGAGATTGGCCGAGATCGGCATAGGCAAGATCAAGGACGCCCAGATGGACGTCGTAGCAGGTGCCTATGGCAGCAGCGGTGGTACGGGGTCGGGCGGGGGCTGATGGACGCGCTGCAGGTGGTGCTGGCTACCGGCAATGCAGGCAAGGCCAAGGAATTCGACCGGCTACTGCACCCTCTCATCAGAGTTGATTCCACGCCAGGACTTCGTGGTGATGCCTCCGGAGACTGGACACACTTTCGCAGCCAATGCGCGGCTCAAGGCCGTATCGGTCGGCCGAACAGCTCGGGTCGGCGGTAGCAGTGTTGGCCGACGACTCTGGTCTGGAGGTCGCGGCACTCGACGGTCGGCCGGGAGTGCTGTCGGCGAGGTTCGCCGGCGAGGGGGCGAGTGACGAAGAGAACGTGGCGAAGCTGCTGCGCGATCTGGGAGATGCGGAGGACAGGCGGGCCAGTTTCGTCTGCAGCTTGTGCCTGGCTCTGCCTCCCTGCTGGTGGAGAAGGCGGGTAGTCCAGTTCGTCGAAGTCACGGGCGTCGCTGAGCAGGCTACATAACGCGTGAGCCACGGGGCAAGCATGGCTTTGGCTATGACCCCGTCTTCGTTCCCGAAGGCTGGGCGGCGACTCTTGCGGAGGCGGATCCGATAGAAAAAGACCATGTCTCTCATCGCGGCGCGGCCTGCCGGGCGCTGTTGCACCGGTTGGGCGCTCTGCGTCTGGTGGAAGGGTCCGAAGAGTAACCAGATGGACGTCGAGACTTTTGCAGGACTTGTGACGGAGGCCTTGGGGGGTCTACCGGAAGAGTTTCTGGAGCGTCTGGAGAACGTCCAAGTGGACGTGGAGGAGTGGCCCAGCCGGCAGGATCTGGTTGAGGCGGGGCTGAAGGCTGATGACCGCTACGGCCTGCTAGGCCTGTATCACGGTGTCCCGCTGACTGACAGGGGTTCTGAGTACATGGCGTTCCCTGACCATATCACCATCTACATGGGCCCGGTCTTGGCAGCGGCTGGTAGCGCCAGGTCGGCAATCGCCCGCGAGGTACGTCACACCGTGGTTCACGAGATCGCGCACTACTATGGTATAGACGACGAGCGGCTGGAGGAGTTGGGGGCCTACTAGCGGGAGAGCCGTCTGGCTAGGTCAAGCAGAATGCGCCGGTCGGTGGACCTCATGCGGCGGGAGAGATGGGCCAACTCTCGAGTCTCTGCATCCTCTTCGCCCACATCTTCGAGGCTGAGTTGCTCGTGATCCAAGAAGGGATCGTCCTCGTCAAGAGCTGCGTGGTAGAGGAGTTCTCGCGCCGGGACCCCGAGCGCTTCTGCGATGGCTTCGATGACATCGGTGGTGGGGTTCTTGCGACCCTTCTCGATATCGCCAAGGTAGCTCTTCGAGACGCCCGATTCGTCGGCGAGAGCCTGAAGGGTGAAGTCCTTGTCGGCCCTGAGCCGGCGGACGGTCAGTCCTATGTAGTCGGCGAGTCGTCTCTGGGTCACAGTCTCACACCGGGATTCGAGAGTTGCTCGGCTGCGGTCAGAACCGACCGTACGTTTCGCAGTGTATGGGGTGGCATGCGAGAATGCAACAGTCACAGTGTAAGGAGAGAGGCATGGGCGGTTCGATCCTATACCTAGATCCGTGGTCGGGCGTCTCGGGCGACATGTTGCTGGCTGCCCTTCTTGACGCGGACAGAGTGAGTGGCCGGTTGGAGCTCGTGCTGAGATCGACTGTCGATGCATTGGCTCTGGAGGGCACCTCCATAGAGGTGGTGCACGACGTCGAATGTGGAGTGGACTGTACGAGGGTGCGGGTGGATGACGGCGATGCCGCCCCACTTAGACGGCTCCAGGAGATGGAGCAGGTCATATCTGGCGCTGCGCTTTCTTGGCAGGTTCGAGAACAATCGCTGGCGGCAGTCAGACGGCTCGCTGAGGTCGAGGCCGGAGTCCATGGCTGCGCGGTGGACGAGATCCATTTTCATGAGATCGGCGCCGTGGATACCCTGGTCGACATCGTCGGCTGCTTCGCGCTGTTGGAAGCGCTCGGAGTGGTCGAGGTCCACGTAGGGACGATTCCCGTGGGTGGTGGGACGGTGGAGATCGCACACGGCGTCATGGGTGTGCCTGCACCCGCGACGCTACGGTTGCTTGAGGGATATCCCATCGTCGGGGGGCCAGAGGAGCGGGAACTGACGACTCCCACAGGCGCCCTGCTCGTGGGACAGCTCAAGGCGAAGGCCGGCTGTCTTCCGGCCATGCATCCGGAAAAGGTGGGTTACGGCGCTGGGGCACTTAAGCTCACCAGGGGCCCCAACGTCCTCAGAGTGGTGATCGGACGCGCTGCAAAGCAGCCGACGATGTCAGACGTGGCGGTGAAGTTGGAGACGAATCTCGACGATGTGTCGCCTGAGGTCGTCGCGCACACCTGCGGCGTACTGCTGGCCGGCGGAGCTTTGGACGCGTGGACTTCGCCCGTGCAGATGAAGAAGGGTCGGCCGGGAGTGGTTCTTCATGTGCTGGTGCGCGAGGAAGGAGAAGACGCAGCAGTGCGTGGCATCTTCGAGGAAACAGGCACGCTCGGCATCCGCCGGAGTCTCGTGTCACGTCACGTGGCCGAGCGGGGGTCGGTCAAGGTCCAGGTCGCCGGGGCGGAGGTGGTGGACGTGAAGTGGGGCAGGTGGGCGGGTCGGCTTGTGAGCGTGGCGGCCGAGTATGAGGACTGTGCTCGGGTAGCTTCGGCTAGCGGCATGCCACTCAAAGAAGTCGCTCGGTCGGCGGTCGAGGCTGCGCGCCAGGTCCTGGCCTCCGGCGAGGCGCATGGCTAGGACGACCAGGCAGATTGCCGAATCTGGGGATCGTAAGCCTGAGTGGCTGAAGCGAGCCTTGCCTGAGGCGAAGTCGGTCTCGAAGATGGGGGGGTTGCTGCGGGCGCGGGGTCTGCACACAGTGTGCGAGAGTGCCCTCTGCCCCAACCTTGGCACTTGCTTCGAGCACGGTACGGCGACATTTTTGATACTGGGTGACGTGTGCACTCGTGGTTGCCGGTTCTGTGGAGTCACATCGGGTGTGCCGTGCGCACTGGACCCGCAGGAGCCGGGGCAGGTCGCGGACGCTGCGGCGTCCCTGGGACTGCGCCATGTTGTGATCACATCGGTGACGAGGGATGATCTGCACGACGGGGGGGCTGCGCACTATGTGGCGACCATCCGAGCGGTGCGTGATCGGCTGCCGCAAGCCACGATCGAGGTGTTGGTGCCCGACTTCGGGGGCAGTGAGGAGAGCGCGGACCAAGTCCTGGCAGAGGTGCCTGAGGTATTCAACCATAACGTCGAAACGATCCCCCGGCTTTACGGACTCGTGCGGCCCCAGGCAGAATACGCGAGGTCATTGCGGCTACTGCGGCGAGCGGCGGCGAGAGGAGAGAGCGCAGTCAAGGCCGGTCTCATGGTAGGGGTGGGCGAGACCGAGGCGGAGGTGGCGGACCTGCTGGGGGACCTAGCGGGGGCCGGTGTCAACATAGTCACCATAGGGCAGTATCTCAGACCCACACTTAGCAGCCTGCCGGTTGTGGAGTACTTGAGGCCCGAAGTGTTCCAGCGGTACGCACGAGGTTGGAGAGGTTCTCGGGATGCTGGTGCATGCCGGACCATTTGTAAGGAGTTCGTTCCAGGCCGGAGAGACGTTCGCCGAAGTTGTACGGCGGCGCGGAAAATCACGCGGTGGCGAGCTACAATAGCTCGGAACCACGGAGGATTGCTTAATGACCAAAGACACGACGCCCGACAGTGCCGACGGGCAGGCAATAGAAGAGCAGTTCACAGAACTACTAGAGCACTACAGAGGAGAGCGGGGGGCTTTGGTCCCCCTTTTGCAGGGCGCGCAGGCCATCTTCGGCTATCTGCCCGAAGAGGTGATGCGCCGGGTGGCGGAGGCCGCCGGAGAGCCGCTCAGCAAGGTGCTGGGTGTTGCCACCTTCTACTCGCAGTTCAGGCTCAAGCCGCATGCCAAGAACACGATAAGGTGCTGCCATGGCACGGCCTGCCACGTTTCGGGGGCTGCTCGCATCTCGGACGAGGTGGAGAAGCATCTAGGCGTTCACGCCGGAGAGAACACACCCGACATGTTGTACACGCTCGAAGAGGTCCATTGCGTGGGAGCGTGCGGCATGGCGCCCGTGGTCATGATCAACGACAGGGCCTACGGCAAACTCACCCCTGAGTCTGCCGTGAAGGTGGTCAAAGACTTTCAGGCCGAGGAGGAGTCGTGATGGCGACCTCCGGAGGCACGCTCATCAAGCCGGCCGCGCAGCGGCCGTGTCTTACCGAGCCCGAAGTCGACATACGCATCTGTCTGGGCACCGGTGGCGTGGCTGCCGGCAGTCGCGAGGTGTTAGCCGCTTTTGAAGAAGAGATCAAACGTACGGGAGTGCTGGCTCTCATCCGCCCGCGCGAAGACAAGTGCGCCGAGCGGGCCGCGTCTGTCACCGGCACCGGCTGCCAAGGGTTGTGCGCCATGGATCCGCTGGTAGAGATCCATTTGCGTCGCGACGGTAAGCACTCCAAAGTCACGTATGGACAGGTCACTCCGAAGATGGTGCCCGAGATATTCGAGAAGCACATCATCGGTGGGGAGCCAATAGATAAGTGGCTGGTGCTAACCGATGAGGGCAAGACCGAGTACAACCCCTTCTTCGATGCACAGGAGAAGCTGACGCTGCGGCATGTGGGCATAATCGATCCCGAAGACATAGACGACTATCTGGAGGCGGGCGGGTATCAGGCCTTGTACAAGGTGCTCTCAAGCATGACCCCCGACCAAGTGATCGAGGTGATGATGGCTTCGGGGCTGCGCGGTCGTGGCGGCGCGGGGTTCCCGACTGGACAGAAATGGCGTTTTGCTGCTGACTACAGCTCGCCTGACGGGATGAAGTACTTCATCTGCAACGGAGACGAGGGTGACCCCGGGGCCTTCATGGACTGCTCTGCCCTCGAGGGTGAACCGCACGCGGTCTTCGAGGGTATGGCCATCGGAGCCTACGCGATCGGGGCGAGCGAGGGCTACATGTACGTGCGCGCCGAGTACCCGCTTGCGCTGCGGCGGATCAAGATCGGTCTGAAAGTGGCCGAGGAGCGCGGTCTGATCGGCAACAACATTATGGGTTCTGACTTCTCGTTCC
The DNA here is from genome assembly GCA_963747275.1 of uncultured Actinomycetes bacterium. Lineage (GTDB taxonomy): Bacteria > Actinomycetota > Thermoleophilia > RBG-16-64-13 > RBG-16-64-13 > RBG-16-64-13. Next base: position 264,701 of record CAVVEI010000013.1, on the reverse strand, counting down.
ACATCCACCTGAAAGAGGGTGCCGGCGCCTTTGTCTGCGGCGAGGAGACGGCACTTATGCAGTCTATCGAGGGCAGCCGCGGCATGCCGCGTTTGCGGCCTCCGTTCCCGGCCGAATCGGGTCTGTGGAAGCGCCCCAGCAACATCAACAATGTGGAGACGTTGGCGGTGGTGCCCTGGATCATCCAGAACGGCGCCGAGGCTTTCGCTGCGCGGGGCTACGAGAAGTCGAAAGGTACCAAGGTTTTCGCGTTGGCCGGCAAAGTCAACCGGACCGGACTCGCCGAGGTCCCCATGGGCATGACGCTCCGCGAGGTGATCTTTGGTATCGGCGGCGGGGTCAAGAAGGGCAAGACCTTCAAGGCCGTGCAGATGGGTGGTCCCTCCGGTGGGTGTCTGCCCGAGTCGCTTCTGGATCTGCCTGTGGACTACGAGACCATCAACCAGACAGGTGCCATCGTCGGCTCCGGCGGCATGATCGTCATCGACGAGGACAACTGCATCGTCGACACCGCCCGATACTTTCTCGGCTTCACGCAGCAGGAGAGCTGCGGCAAGTGTCCACCATGCCGCATAGGCACGAAGCGCATGCTCGAGCTGCTCACCAAGATCTGTGACGGCAAGGGGACACCACAGGACTTGGATTTCCTGCTAGACATGGCCGAGCAGGTGAAGGTGGGCTCACTCTGCGCGCTCGGAGGTACAGCGCCGAACCCGGTGTTCACTGCCCTGAAGTACTTCCGTGACGAGTTCGAGGAGCACGTAGTCCAGAAGAAGTGCCGTGCGGGCATCTGCACCGCGCTGGTGACTTACTCCATCGATACAGAGGCGTGCACAGGGTGTGGGGCCTGCGTGCGAGTGTGCCCGACGACGGCCATCACGGGGGAGAAGAAGCAACCTCACATCCTCGATCCTGAGATCTGCATAAAGTGCGGTGCCTGTTATGAGAAGTGCCGCTTCGACGCTATTAGGAGGTCCTGATGTCCGCTGTTGCCGAAAAGAACGAGGTGAGCACGGTCACTCTCACCATCAATGGGCGCGAAGTCCAAGGGCGAGCGGGCCAGACCATCCTGGAGGTCGCTCAGGCCGCGGGTGTCGAGATCCCGACCCTCTGCCATGATCCGCGCCTAGAACCCTACGGCGCTTGCCGGATGTGTCTGGTCGAGGTAGAAGGTGCGCGGGGTCCCATGGCCTCCTGCGGGACTGCCGTGCGGGATGGCATGAAAGTGCAGACCCACACTGACAAGATCATCAAGATGCGTAAGTTCATCATGGAGCTGCTTCTCACCAACCACCCGCTGGATTGTCCGGTCTGCGAAGCGGCCGGTGACTGCAAACTGCAGGACTACGCGTACGAGTACCTTGTAGATATGGTGCCGTGGGGCTGGCGGCCGCCACAAGCCACGAACCCAGGCGACCATCCGAACATAGCCCACTTCGGTTCGCGCTGCATCCTTTGCGGCCGCTGCGTGCGCATCTGCCGCGAAGTCATGGGGATCGGTTGCTGGGGATATCTGAACCGTGGCTACGATAGTGAGGTCGACACCCCCTATCGGCTGCCGCTGAAAGAAGTGGAGTGTGTCTCCTGCGGACAGTGCGTCAGCACGTGCCCCGTGGGTGCCATCGTCGGACAACGCAGCCTTGAAGGCGCACGCGCGTGGCAGACCACATCCACAGTGACTACCTGTTCATATTGCGCTGACGGCTGCCGGCTTGTGCTGCATAGCTATCAAGGCAAGGTGGTGCGGGTGTCGAGCGAGACCGGGAAAGGTCTCAACAAGGGCAACCTGTGCATCAAAGGGCGGTTCGGCATCGGATATGCCGACTCAACGGACCGCGTGACCACCCCCCTCATAAGGGATGCGAAGGGCGAACTACAGAAGGCTTCCTGGGAAGAGGCTCTCAAGCTGATCGCCGAGAGAATATCGGCTGTACGCGAGGCTAGAGGGGCGGAAGCCGTGGCAGCAGTCTGCGGTACGCACGCTACCAACGAGGCGGCCTACCTGCTCCAGAAGTTCATGCGCACGGTGGTCGGCTCTAACAGTGTCGATGCGATCGACCACTCAGAGCTGGCGGCTTCCGAAGAAGCGCTTACTGCGGCGTTGGGCTGTGCGTGCGCGAGCGACTCGCGTGAAGGCTTGGCGAGCGCCGATGTCATCCTTGTGGTGGGATCGAATCTGACTGAATCTCATCCGGTCTTGGCGCTAGAAGTGGTGAAGGCGCTCCGCGGAGGCAAGACGGTCATAGTGATCGACCCGCGCAAGACCGAACTGGCCGACAAGGCGACCATGCATCTTGCCGTGAAGCCGGGCACCGACTTGGCGGCTTTGAGGGCCATCATGCGTCACGTCCTGGATCTTGGGCTGGGCGACGCCGAATTCGTCAAGGCGCACGCCGAGGGGTATGCCGCACTGGAGGGGTCATTGAAAGGCCTTGACCTGACAGTGGAGGCCGGAGTGTGCGGTGTGGACAGCGAAGCCCTCCGCGCTGCTGCCGTCGCCTTCGGCGAGGCGGCCGCGGCGACGATCATCGTGGGCTCGGGTGTTGCACATGGGCCGAAGGCAGCGCTTACCGTTTCTGCGCTTGCCGATCTCGCACTTCTGACGGGCAACTACGGTCGGGCAGGTGCGGGAGTCCTGCCGCTCAAGAGCGGTGCCAACTCGCAGGGTCTGTTTGATATGGGCGTTCGCCCCGACCGACTTCCGGGCGGAGTAGCTCTGAGCTCGTCTGAGGGTGTGGCGAAGCTCGAAAGAGCTTGGGGCACATCGATCAGCGGGATGTCTCGTGGTCGTTCGGCCGCCGATATGTTTGCGGAAGGCAAGTCTGCCGCGGGAGCCGTGTACGTCGTCGGAGCCGACCCGGCTCTGGCTGTGGCAGACCAGAAAGCAGCGACAGAGGCACTGCAGGCGGCCGAGTTCGTCATTCTGCAGGATAGCTTCTTAACAGACACGGCCGAATTCGCGGATGTTGTACTTCCGGCTGCCGTATCAGCGGAGGACGAGGGTACTTTCACCAACGGCGAGCACTTCTTGCAGAGAGTCCGCAACGCCCGCACTGCGCTTGGCGAGAGTCGCCCCGATTGGCTCGGTATCCAGTCAGTGGCCAACGCGCTTGGTGCGGATTGGTCGTATCAGTCTCCCGCGGATGTGATGAAGGAGATCAGTGTGGTGGTGCCGGGCTATCAGGATCTGAGCTATGACCGACTGGAGCCGGAGGGCGTCCGGGTGCCCTGTACGGGCAGCAGAGGCGACGCTACCTCGGGCGTGGACGGCGACGCCCGACCTAAGGAAAAGGTCGTTCTATCGCCAGTGGATGGTAGCGTGGCCGGCGCCGTGACCGACAAGGAGTTCCCGTTCGCTTTGGTCACGGGCTCGGTGCGCGAGCATCACGGTACGGGAGAGAGGTCTCGGCGGTCTGCGGGTCTCACCAAGTTGAAGTCTGATGCGGTGTTGGAGGTCAGCGCTCGCGACGCTCAGGAGGCCAAGTTGACTGACGGTCAGATGGTCCGCGTGGTCTCACAGCGCGGCGGGGTCGTCGAGGTCGAGGTCAAGGTGACAAGCCGTGTGCCCGCGGGCGTGGTGTTCTTGCCCGGCTTCAGCGCATCGGCCCCGGTGAGTAGACTTCAGGGGCACGAGGGCACCACAATGCCGGCAGTGCGCATAGAGAGACTGTAGCACCCGCCAACATATGACTGAACACAGAGGGCCCGGGGCGCATGAGTGTACCCCGGGCCCTCTGTCGTGATCGGGTGTCTTCTTCGGCCCTCGAGCAAACCTGGACCAAGAGAGGTGTCCGAGGGGGGACTTGAACCCCCATGAGTTATGCACTCACTAGGCCCTCAACCTAGCGCGTCTGCCTATTCCGCCACTCGGACAAGAGAGGGGAAGCAGCGGTGAGTATAGGGCTGTTGAAAGGGGGAGTCAACCAGTCGGAGTAGGACCGCGTGCAGCGCTCTCGTCTCCACTTTCTGCTCGGTGCTTCGCTAGTATGGAGGAGCTTCGGCGCAGGTCGGCGAGGCGAAACGTTGGTACATCGACGGGGGAGGACAGTTGCCGGGGATATCCACGATAGGCCTTGCCGTCGCGCTCTCGGGTGTCGGCCTAGCCGCTCTCTTTCTCATCCCAAGTCTGCTCTATCTTCGCACGGTGGAGCGACTGCTGGGCCAGGAGCGACACCGCTCCTGCTCGCGCGCGGTCTCCTATCTGGCTAGAGTTGGTGCCCTTCGCCGGCTTGTTCTGGCGATTCAGCAACCTTGCGGCAATCGACGCTCTTCTGAGGCAGTGGGGAGAAGACGACGAGACAGAGAGCCTGCGCAAAGCTAGGCTAGGCTGGTGGTCGGCATGTGCCCGGATAGGCTCCTTTGTCAGTCTCGCGGTCTTCACTGGGGTCATGATGTTGCCTGTGCCGAGAGGCGACGATTCACAGGTGGTCGCCGCTGGGGCGTATTCGCTTCTCGCGTGGCTGTGCTTCTTCCTAACGGACATCGGACTGTGGGGAGTGTTCTGGCTTAAGTTGTCTCACTTGGTGCAGGGGAGGCCTTTGGTGGAGCCGCACGCAAGTGTGGAGGTGACCGTGGGCGCTCTTCCGGGGGAAGTGAGAGAAGCGTGCTTGGCTTGGGCCGCGGATATGCGTTGGATCAAGAGCAAGGAGGACGGCGGATCGTTGAGCTTCAGGCTGTCCTATCTGAGTGTCGCGCGTCGGGGTGCGCCAAAGACGTGACCCTTGTAGGGGGCGAACAATTGTTCTATACTCACTGAAACGAACGAATGTTCACCAAGGAGTGGGCCATGGAGCTGCGGGCCAAACAGAGTGAGATACTCCAGGTCATAGAGGACGCAGTGAGACAGCAGGGATATCCACCCACCGTGCGTGAGATAGGGGTCGCGGTAGGTCTCTCTTCGCCGGCTTCAGTGCAGGGCCACTTGAGCACTCTGGAAGCTCTTGGCTACATCCGCCGTGGTAGCTCCAAGCGCAGAGCACTGGAGGTGGTCCGTCGCACTTCCGCGGGTGATGGACTTGGCACCAGGGGCCCCCAGAGGGTCTGCCTGGTCGGCAGAGTCGCTGCAGGGAAGCCTATCTTGGCTGAAGAGAACATCGAAGACTATCTTGACCTACCCAGCTTCATGGCCTCGGGTGGCGAGTGCTTCGCCCTGCGTGTCGCGGGGACCTCAATGGTCAACGCCGGCATCCTAGATGGCGACGTGGTGGTCGTCAGACAGCAGCAGAACGCAAACGACGGAGACATCGTCGTCGCGATGCTTGAAGAGGAGGCGACCGTGAAGCGTTTCTTTCGCGAGGCCGACCGAGTCCGGCTTCAACCTGAGAACGATGCCATGGAACCCATATACACTCGCGATCCTCTGATCTTGGGCAAGGTCACGGGGGTCCTAAGGAGGTTGTGATGGCAAACGCGATACTGGGTGACAGAACGCCCAGCCTAGGTGATCTCATTTCGGCACTACATCCTGGTGATGCCTGCCCCTGGTGCGAGTCTAGATTGCAGGGCGTCTCAGCCCTGAAACAGGTGGGTGAGGGGTTGGCCAGCTGGGCGGGCAAGATAGGAGCACGAGATTCGCCGGAATCCGCACTCCGTTGTCCCGAGTGTGGCTCTGAGATATGCCCGGCGGATGACGTCACGCACATTCATGGGCGTAGGACGCTGGGGGCGGCGGCGTAAATCTGACTCGTCGGCGGCTACGCCAGTGCTGTGCCATTGGACCTGCGCAAGAGAATGGCTCCTCGGGCAGGACTCGAACCTGCAACACCCTGATTAACAGTCAGGTGCTCTACCATTGAGCTACCGAGGACCGAAGACGTCGCGTAGTATAGAGAGTGATACGGCCGCATGCAAAGTAGCTCGCGCAAAGCCTGGGAGGGCACACGTGTCGAGGCAAATCTCGCAACTGGATTGCTTCAAAGCATATGATGTCCGGGGGCAGGTCCCTGGGCAGTTGAACAAAGAGCTGGCTAGATTCATCGGGCGTGCGTACGCGCAGTTCCTGCGACCGCGCAGGGTGGCTGTAGGCCACGACATCCGACTAACCAGCCCAGAGCTCACCGATGCTCTGTGTACGGGCCTTGTGGAGTCGGGAGTAGAGGTGAGTCATATCGGGTTGGTCGGCACCGAAGAGGTCTACTTCGCCACGGCGCACCTCGGCATGGACGGGGGCATCATGGTTACGGCCAGTCACAACCCCAGGGACTACAACGGCATGAAGTTCACCCGGGAAGAGGCGCGACCCATAAGTGCCGACACCGGGCTGCTGGAGATCGAAGACCTAGTCATGGAGGAGCTGCGCAGGGATGGGAACGTTCACACTGCCCCACCGCCACTTCCCAACCCGAAGGTGATGGGCAGTCTCAAGCACATCGACAATAGGCCCGCCTACCTCGAGCACCTGCTCACATACGTAGATGTCTCGCGGCTTCGGCCGCTCAAGGTAGTCGCCAATGCGGGCAACGGGGGAGCGGGAACGGTGCTTGAGTCGCTGGAAGGGCATCTCCCCTTGCAGTTTGTCAGGCTCAACTACACCCCCGACGGCAACTTCCCAAATGGGGTACCCAACCCAATGCTGGCTGAGAACCGGGCTGTGACGGCCGAGGCTGTAGTGGCGGAGGGTGCTGATCTGGGCATCGCGTGGGACGGCGATTTCGACCGGTGCTTCTTCTTCGACGATAAAGGCGCGTTTGTAGAAGGCTACTATTTGGTGGGCTTGTTGGCGGCGCGTGCGCTCAGCAGACACCCGGGGGGGCCCATAGTGCATGACCCTCGTCTGGTATGGAACACCGAGGAGGTAGTCCGAGCTCACGGGGGCGTGCCGGTCGTCTCCAAGAGCGGTCACGCGTTCATCAAGGAGAAGATGCGCGAGGTGGACGGTGTATATGGTGGGGAGATGTCCGCCCACCACTACTTCCGGGAGTTCTCGTACGCCGATAGCGGCATGATCCCGTGGCTACAGGTCGTGGAGGCCCTGAGTGTCGAAGGGCGCCGGCTCTCAGAGATGGTCGACGAGAGGATCGCCCGGTATCCGGTGAGTGGTGAGATCAACCTCACATTGGACGATGCAGGCCGCGCGCTGAACGCTATGCGCGAGAAGTACGGTTCAGAGGCCATTGCGGTCGACGAACTTGACGGACTGAGCCTTGAGTTCACCGACTGGCGGGTGAACGTGCGGTCGTCCAACACAGAGCCGGTCGTGCGGGTGAACGTCGAGAGTCGTGCGAACGATGCCCTTATGCGAGAGAAGACCAAAGAAGTCCTTGCAGTCTTGGAGCAGTCGCAGTGAGTCGGCGGTTCCGTGCGGTGTCGGGCTAGGGGCTCGCATGCGTATCGCTCTGGCACAGATCAATGCGACTGTGGGAGACATCAAGGGGAACACCGGCCTGATAATCGACCGTGTGCGGCAGGCCCGTGATTCGGGTGCCGGCGTCGTCGTCTTCCCTGAGCTGGCCGTGTCCGGCTACCCGCCTGAGGATCTGCTCCTAAAAGACCATTTTGTAGATGACTGCCGGGAGGCGCTCGGGCAGATAGCGGAGGTGTGCATTGGCATCGTGGGCATCGTCGGCCTGCCCCTGCGAGAGGGAGAGTCCTGCCACAACGCCGCAGCGGTGCTGGCCGAGGGCGGAGTGGCGGGCTGGTACAAGAAGATCTGGCTTCCCAATTACGCGGTGTTCGACGAAAAGCGCTACTTCACACCCGGGGAACGGGTGCTGGTGGTGGACGCCGGCGGGACGAGGATAGCCGTCACCATCTGTGAGGACATCTGGCAGGTGCTCGGCCCTGCCGAAGTGGGGGCTCGTGACGGAGGGGCGACTGTGGTCGTCAACCTGTCGATGTCACCCTACCACCGGGGTAAGGGCAGCGAGCGTGCGGCAATGCTCACAGAGCGCGCGAGAGCCGCGGGTGCATGCGTCTGCTACACCAACGGTGTGGGAGGGCAGGACGAACTGGTGTTCGACGGGCAAAGCATGGTGTTCGACCCCCGAGGGCAGATGATCGCGTGCGCGGCCCAGTTCGAAGAAGAGATGCTGATAGTCGACATCCCGGCCCCCGCTGAAGCCGGCACCGAAGAAGACGCTTCTCACAGCGAGGTAGACAGCCCTTGGCCTGTGGACCAGGTGTGCGTTCCGCTCATCGAGGCAGAGCAGGCGGGAGGTGAGGTGACGTTGGCGCCGCGCATGTGCCCGCCACTTGGCGCGGAGGCGGAGGTCTATCAGGCCCTGCGTCTAGGGGTAGAGGACTATGCCGGCAAGAACGGCTTCAAGCAGGTGGTCATGGGCATTAGTGGTGGCATCGACTCGGCTCTCACGGCGTGCATAGCGGTGGATGCTTTGGGAGCGGACAGGGTCAACCTGGTGGCCATGCCGTCGCGCTTCTCCAGCGAAGGCACTAGGTCGGACGCCCGCGAGGTCGCGGAGGCGCTTGGGGCTCGCTATCTCGAAGTCCCTATCGAAGGTCTCTTCGGTGAGTACTTGAAGGGCCTGGCTCCGTATCTGGGCGAGGGCGCCCCGGGCGTCACCGAACAGAACGTCCAGGCTCGCATCCGTGGCAACCTGCTGATGGCTCTGTCAAACAAGTTCGGGTGGCTCGTGCTCACCACTGGCAACAAGAGCGAGATGGCAGTGGGCTACGCCACGCTGTACGGGGATATGGCTGGAGGCTTCTCGGCGCTCAAGGACGTGCCAAAGACCCTGGTGTACAGGCTGGCCGAGTATCGCAACTCCCTTGGTGCTGACGGTGGACCGATTCCGGGGTCCACCATCGCCAGGGCACCGTCTGCCGAGTTGGCCCCCGATCAGACAGACCAAGACACCCTGCCTCCCTACGATGTGCTCGATCACATAATCGAGGCCTACGTGGTCCAGGACCAGAGTTATGAGCAGATGGTCGCCTTGGGTCTGGACGGAGAAGTGGTGCGAAGAGTGGTGGGCATGATCGACGGCAACGAGTACAAAAGGCGCCAGAGCGCGCCTGGCGTTCGCATAACACCAAAGGCTTTTGGGAAGGACCGCAGGCTGCCTATCACGAACCGGTATAGAGGATGAGCGACTACATAACAGACGGAACGGGCGACGGGGCATCGGTGGGAGAGGCGCGACTCCAGACGGTGGAGTTCACTTCCCTCACCCTGGACTCTGGTGAGTCGCTTGCGCCAATAACCATCGCCTACGAGACGTATGGCACGCTGAGTGAGAGTGGCAACAACGCCATACTCATCTTGCATGCTCTCTCGGGCGACGCTCACGCCGCCGGCTACTATCCGAAAGAGGAGCGGCCGGGCTGGTGGGAGACCATGATCGGTCCGGGCAAGGGTTTCGACACCGAGCGATTCTTCGTCATCTGCTCGAACGTGATAGGTGGATGCAAGGGCAGCACCGGTCCGAGCAGCATCAACCCGGCTACGGGCAGAGAATACGGATTGGAGTTCCCGCTGGTCACCGTCGGCGACATGGTGAGGGCGCAGAAGTTGCTGATAGACCATCTGGGCATAGAGAGGCTACTGTGCGTGTCGGGCGGCTCCATGGGCGGCATGCAGGCATTGCAGTGGGCGGTCGCGTATCCTGAGGCCGTTGCGTCTTGCGTGGCGATTGCCGCTACACAGAAACACTCACCCATGCAGATAGCGTTCAACGAGGTCGGGCGGCAAGCTATCATGGCCGACCCCAAGTGGAACAACGGCGAGTACTACCAGGGCGAACCACCGGATAACGGTCTGGCGGTAGCCCGCATGATCGGTCACATCACGTATCTGTCCGACGAGTCTATGCACCAGAAATTCGGCCGGCGGTTCCAGGACAAGTCGACTCTCACCTATGACCTCACCGGGGACTTCGAGGTAGCGAGCTACCTGAAGTACCAGGGCGAGATGTTCACGCGAAGGTTTGACGCAAATACGTATCTGTACGTGACCAAGGCCTTGGACTACTTCGACCTCACCGGGGGCAAGGGCGTCCTGACAGAGACCTTCCGCGACCTACCAGAAGACATGCGCTTTCTGGTGATGGCCTTCAGCAGCGACTGGCTTTATCCACCCTACCAGTCCAGGGAAGTCGTGAGGGCGCTGAAAGGCAACAACGTTGACTGCTCCTACATCGAGATGAAGCTCTCCTTCGGTCACGACGCCTTCTTGCTCGAGAACAAAGAGCTCAGCCGCATGGTCTGGAACTTCATCGACACCACCGCCCGGAGGCTGGGGCTGCGCTTTGGCTGACCAAGGGACACCAGTGGCGGGGCAGGCATGGCGGCCGGACCTGCTCTACATCGTGGACGCGGTCTCTCAAGGAGCGCGCGTTCTCGACTTGGGGTGCGGCACCGGCGAGTTGCTCAAGATGCTGGCCGACCGAAAAGGAGCTCGCGGCACCGGCATAGAGGTCGTTGAGGAGCGGGTCTACGAGGCGACCGCTCATGGGGTCACCGTTCACCACGGGGACTTCACAGAGGTGCTTCCGTACTATCCCGACGGCAGCTTCGACTATGTCATCCTCAGCCAGACCCTGCAGCAGGCCGGAGAGACGCTGACCGTGCTCAACGAAGGTCTGCGGGTCGGAAAGTACGTGGTGGCCAGCTTTCCGAACTTCGGTAACTGGGTGGCTCGGCTGCAGCTGCTTTTCCACGGCCGCGTTCCCGTGACGAATGCCCTGCCGTATCAGTGGTACGACACGCCCAACGTGCGTTCGCTCACTGTCAAGGACTTCCGAGTGTTCGCGCGCGAGCAGGGCGTCCACATCGTGGGGAGCTTCTACACGGGCAAACGCAGGCGTGTGCGGCTATGGCCGAACTTGAGAGCGGTTGATGCGCTGTTTATTCTGGAACGCGTCACGCCCCAGGCGTAGGGCAGTGCGGTAGAATGAGCGTCGCCCCGGGCCCATAGCTCAGTTGGTTAGAGCTGCCGACTCATAATCGGCCGGTCGCAGGTTCGAGTCCTGCTGGGCCCACTTATCGACTACGGGGGTAGGTTGTGCTGGTTGCGGATCTCTTGCGGGTTATTGAACCACTGGCGCCGGCGCATCTTGCTCAGCCGTGGGACAACTGCGGCCTGTTGGTGGGAGATGCCGCCTCTCCGGTCAGTAGAGTGCTTGCGACTCTCGAACTCACCGACCCTGTGCTGCACGAGGCGGTCAGTGGTGGTTTCGACACTGTACTCACGCACCACCCCTTGTTGTTCTCGCCCATCAGATCCTTGGTGGAGTCGCGCCCGAAAGAGCGGTTGGCGCGAGGCTTGGTGAAGGGCGGCCTCAACCTCATAGCGTGTCATACCAACCTGGATGTTGCCCGCGGCGGGATCGCCGACATAGCGGCGCAGGCTCTGGGCCTGTGCGACGTGACTCCGCTCGAACCCGCAGCGCTGAGCTGGGTGAAGTTCGTGGGGTACGTACCCTCCGAGGCGGTAGAGAGAGTGGCGGCGGCGGTGTTTGCGGCCGGCGCCGGCGGCATAGGGGCGTACTCGGAGTGTGGGTTCGCTTCTGACGGAACGGGTTGGTTCACTGCGGGCGTATCCAGCAATCCAGCAGTCGGGCAGGTGGGAAGGCCGGAGCGAACCCCTGAGGTGCGCTGGGAGACGGTGGTCCCCAAGGAGCGGTTGGCTGCAGTGGTGCGCGCGTTCGTCGGCGCGCATCCGTACGAGGAGCCTGCCTTCGACCTCTACCCGCTGGAGGACGTGCTGCCTCTGGTCGGTCTGGGTAGAGTAGGAGATTTGCCTGCCGAGACGACGGTGGATGCTCTTGCGCGTACGGTGGCGGAGGTGTTCGCGCTGTCTTCGGTGGGCTGGTGTGGAGCGGCGACGGCGCGCGTGCGGCGGGTAGGCATACTCCCCGGAAGCGGGCGCGGCAGCGTCGAGAGGGCCGTGGGGCGGTGCGAGGCTCTTGTCACTGGCGACTTGGGCTACCACGACGGTGAGTCGGCGGTGGCCGGAGGCCTGGCGGTCATAGACGCGCCGCACGGAGACCTGGAGTGGTGGGCGTTCAAGAGATGGTGCGCGTCGCTGGCTATGGTTCTGGCGGCGCAAGATGTCGTCGTGACGTCCTCGGACAGTTGGCGGAGTGGTTGGAGGCGAGTGGAGGGCACCGTTGCCCCTTGAGGAGATCGTGTGACTAACGTACGCATGTGGATTGATGGTGGCTCTCGCGGCAATCCCGGGCCGAGCGCAGTAGGCGTGCTCGTCGAGGACCAGCAGGGCAACACCCTGGCCACAGTGAGCCGGGCCATTGGGGTCACCACCAACAACGTCGCGGAGTATCAAGCGTTGTTGGCTGCATTGGAGAAGGCGGAGGAACTTGGCGCTACTGAGGTGGAAGTGATCTCTGATTCAGAGCTCCTGGTGCGCCAGATGCTAGGCCAATATCGGGTGAAAAATGCCGGTTTGCAGCCCCTGTTCGCTGAGGCCAGGCGCAGGTCTGCCGGATTCGCCCGGTTCAGCATTCGGCACACCGGAAGGGAGCACAACGCTAGCGCAGATGGGCTGGTCAATCACGCGCTAGACGAACAGGAACGGGCTGGTCTATAATCCAGCGTCGAGCGCCGTGAGGCGTCCGGCGGATGTAGCTCAGTTGGCTAGAGCGTCTGCTTGCCATGCAGAAGGTCGAGGGTTCGAATCCCTTCATCCGCTCCTCGCCCGTAGTGGCCCGAGGCGACGTGGCCGAGTGGCTTAGGCACGGGTCTGCAAAACCCGCTACACCGGTTCGACTCCGGTCGTCGCCTCCTTTCTGCGCTGTGGAGCGCATTGCGCCTTGGTGTGAGGCATGAGGTCTATGTGGCCGATTCGCGTCATAACGGTGGCTCGAAGAGAGGGGTATGGTCGTGAAGAAGCCGATGCTTATCGTCGTTTCGCTCCTCGTGGCTATGATGGTTTCATGTATCCTCGGCTGTGGATGGTTTGTGGACCCGACCACCACAAGCAGTACTACGACGATAATCACCACCACGACCACCACTGAGCCACCGGCCAGTTGGAGGCAGGCGGAGCCTGCAGCCGGTCTTCCATCGGCGCGGTGCTACCAGGCCTTGGTCTATGATCCGACCACGCGAAGGGTGCTCATGTTCGGCGGATTCGACGGCACCAACGCGCTCGCTGAGACTTGGGCGTACGACCCGACAGGCAATGCTTGGACGGATCTGAAGCCGGCGAGTGAGAAGCAGCCCACTGCCGCCGCTCAAATGCCGGGTTCGTTCGACCCAGCGACCAGCAAGGTGATCACGTTTGACGGCACCAGTTGGGGCTACGACGTGACCGCGAACACCTGGAATGCGCTTGGGCCCAAGGGCGACAAGCTGAAGCCTGCGCGCGTGGGTCCGTGCATGGCACTCGATGTGAACAGTGGCATGGTGATCCTTTTCGGTGGCACAGACAGGAACAAATGCTACAACGAGACATGGAGCTATGACCCAGCGGCCAATACCTGGACCAATCTGAAGCCCGCTGGCGAGGTGCCGACCGGCAGAAGTGACGCGGGCATGGTCTACGAGCCCAATAGTGGGACGATGGTGCTCTTTGGGGGTGTCGACGGAGACTTCAACTGTCTTGAAGACACATGGTCGTACGATCCGGCGAGCAACGTGTGGACGAAGATCACTACCGCTGCAACGCCAAGCGCCAGGAGCGGCCACGGCATGGCGTACGACCGGCATAGTAAGAAGATCATCTTGTTTGGCGGCATAGATTCTCAATTGACCTGCTACGCCGACACGTGGGTGTTCGACCTTGCGGAGAGCGCATGGACGCAGTCGGAGTTGGTCGGCGCCAGCCCGATGGCCCGCGGCCGATGCGCGCTGGTGTACGCAGATGACATCGATAAGCTGATCCTGTTCGGGGGGGCGACGGTTCAGCCAGATGCGAGCGGAGGTTTCGGCACCCAGGTATACCTTAACGACCTCTGGCTCTACGGCGTGTACCTGGATGCGGACGGCGCAGGCGGCACCACGACTGAGTCGAGTCCTACCCCCGCGGTGACGTCAAGTACGCTCGCAGGGGTCAGCACGTCGTCGACCTTGCCCTGAGAGCGGGTGAGCGGTCTTGCCAGGTGCCTGAGCCGCCTGTATCATGACCGCCCTGAACGGGCGCTTAGCTCAGGGGGAGAGCGCTTCCTTGACGCGGAAGAGGCCGTAGGTTCAAATCCTACAGCGCCCATATCTGAGCCGATGTCTTCTCTTGCGAGGACGCATGAAGGTCTTGCTTCCTGATGGTTCTGAGCTCACTGTCACGGACGGTGCCACGGCGGCGTCCGTCGCTGAGGCTATAGGCCCAAGGTTGGCCAAAGCGGCTCTGGCGGCCAAGATTGGTGAGCGGACCGTCGACCTTAGTACCCCGCTAGGTAATGGCGACCACGTCGCCATCATCACAGCTGCCTCTGATGAAGGGCTGGAAGTGCTGCGTCACTCCGCGGCGCACATTCTCGCCGAAGCAGCCACAAATCTGTATCCGGGTACCAAGGTCGCCATAGGGCCGGCGATCAAAGACGGCTTCTACTACGACTTCGAGTTTGCCCAGCCGGTGGGCGAAGACGACCTTGCGAAGTTGAATGCCGAGGTGCATAGGCTGCTGGAAGAGGCAAGGCCTTTCGAGCGTCGCGAGTTGAGCAAAGCAGACGCCCTTGACCTCTTTGCGGACGAACCTTACAAGCTCGAACTCATCCGAGACCTGCCCGAAGGTGAGACGATAAGCACTTACCGGCAGGGCGGGTTCATCGACCTCTGCCGCGGTCCGCACGTTCCGGACAGCGGTCGCATCGGAGCGGTCGCGCTCTTGTCAGTGGCGGGCGCGTACTGGCGTGGTAAGAGTGACAACACGATGCTCACGCGGGTCTACGGCACCGCCTTCCCCGGCAAGAAGGAGCTGGACGAGTACCTAGCTCGCGTGGAGATGGCCAAACAGCGCGATCACCGTCGTCTGGGCCGCGAACTGGGGCTGTTCAGCTTCCACGACGAAGGTCCTGGCTTCCCGTTCTTCCACCCGAAGGGGATGCGCGTGGTGAACGCTCTCTTGGAGTACTGGCGGCGAGAACACCAAGCTGCTGGCTACGAAGAGACCAAGACCCCCATGATGTTGGAGCGCACTTTGTGGGAGCGTTCGGGCCACTGGGACAACTACAAGGACAACATGTACTTCACCAAGATCGATGAGGTCGACTTCGCGGTGAAGCCGATGAACTGTCCGGGCGGGATCTTGATCTACAAGACCGACCAGCACTCCTACCGTGACTTCCCGCTGCGCATGGCCGAACTCGGGCAGGTGCACAGGCATGAGATGTCGGGCGTGCTGCACGGTCTGTTCCGCGTGCGGGTGTTCACCCAGGACGATGCGCACATCTACTGCCTGCCTGAGCAGGTGGAGTCTGAGGTGTTGGGGGTCATCGAGCTGATACGACGCATGTACAAGACCTTCGGTTTTGAGAAAGTGCACGTGGAGCTCTCCACCCGGCCCGAGAAGTCGATCGGCGACGCTGAGATGTGGGAGAAAGCCGAGAAGGCCCTCGCGGCCGCGCTCGAGCGCGCGGACCTGGCCTACACACTCAATCCTGGCGATGGGGCGTTCTATGGGCCTAAGATCGACTTCCACATCGAGGATGTCATGGGCCGTACCTGGCAGTGCGCCACTTGCCAGCTCGACTTCGCCATGCCGGAGCGTCTGGACATCGACTATGTCGGTGAGGACAACCAAAGGCATCGACCGGTCATGATCCACCGCACCGTGCTAGGCAGCGTGGAGCGCTTCTTGGGTATCCTCATAGAACACTATGGAGGAGCGCTTCCCGCGTGGCTCGCGCCTGTCCAGGTGGCTGTGGTCCCCGTAGCCGATAGGCATGGCGTTTACGCTGCAGAGGTACAGAAGGCCCTGGAGGTTAGCGGCCTGCGTGTAGAGGTCGATATGCGGGGCGAGTCGGTCTCCAAGAAGATCCGTGACGGCGAGGTCGGTAGGGTGCCCTATATGTTGGTCGTGGGGGATCGCGAGGTAGAAGAGCGGTCTGTGACCGTGCGCACTCGGGGCAGCAAGGAGACGCAGTCGTGGGCGCTTGCCGAGGCCGTTACCGTCATCGCAGTGGGTTGCATGTCTCCCGGAGCCTCGTCAGGGAGGTAGAGGCCGCGAGCCCTGGAATGTAGCGCTTGAGCGCTTGCGTCCCGTGGGATATACTGCGGTACTGCATAAAGAGGAAGCCACCCTTCCCACCTGGCGCCCACAGGGTGCACGGGTCAAACCATAGAGAGTCGGTCCGGCCTTCGGTCGGGCCGCTGCATAGGGGAGCGGTGGAGACGCCGCTTTTTGCGTCTGCGGGGCAGTACGCTAACCGGTTGTACACCGGGGGAGGTGTAGGGCGACATAGCCGACATAGTTCGCATCAACGAGAAGATACGCGCAGACCAGGTACGGCTCATCGGTCCCGATGGTGAGCAGGTAGGTATCGTGGGAGTGCCCGAGGCTTTGGAGTATGCCGACCGGCTCAACCTTGACTTGGTCGAGGTGGCTCCTATGGCAAGCCCACCTGTCTGCAAGGTGATGGACTTCGGTAAGTATCGTTATGAGCAAGAACAGAAAGCCAAGGAAGCGCGCAAGCATCAGACGACCATCAGCATAAAGGAGATCAAGCTGAGGCCGAAGATCGACGACCACGACTTCAACACTAAGAAGGGTCACGTCGAGCGCTTTCTTAAGAAGGGTGACAAGGTCAAGTTGACCATCATGTTCCGCGGCAGAGAGTTGGTGCACCCGCATCTGGGGGAGCGCCTGCTGAGGCGGATGGCGGACGATCTGGCTGAGATAGGCGAGGTCGAGTCCGAGCCGAACCTAGATGGTCGCAACATGATAATGATGTTGGGTCCCAAGAGGAACTGACGCGGCTGTAGATATTGCGGGCGCGCCGTGCCGGGTGTGGGAGACGACCGACTCTCCGGGCAGCGGACTGTCTGCGTGCTAGAGAAGGGAACGACAATGTCCAAGAACAAGACCCACAAGGGTACGAAGAAGCGGATAAGGGTAACCGCGACGGGCAAACTGGTCCATCGCCGGCCTTTTGGCAGCCATCTTCTTACCAAGAAGTCGGCCAACCGCAAGCGCAAGCTGCGCAAGGGTACTAACATCGAGGCACAAGACCAGAAGAGACTTCGCGACCTTCTGGGCCGCTAGGAGGACTGAGCAATGGCCAGGGTAAAGAGGAGCGTCAGCGCTCATAAGAAGCGGCGGAAGGTCCTGGGAGAAGCCAAGGGCTACTGGGGGCTGAAGAAGTCGTCGTATCGCCGCGCCAAAGAGCAGCTCATCAAGTCGGGCACCTACGCGTATCGTGACCGGCGCGCCCGGAAGCGCGAGTTCAGGAGCCTTTGGATCACCCGCATCAATGCCGGTGCGAGAGAGCATGGTATGAGCTACAACCAGCTCATCCACGGCCTGAAGCAGGCCCAGATAGAGATCGACCGCAAGATGCTGGCCGATCTGGCAGTCCGGGAGCCTGAGGTCTTCGCCCAGATGGCGGCTCGCGCCAAGGAAGCCCTGGGGGCCAGGTAGCCCCGTCTCCGTCGCAAGAGGGCGGAGAAGCAAACTGTGATTCGCGACGTCGCCGGCCGGCAGAACCACAGCGTCAAGCTGGTCCACAAGCTTCAGCAGAAGAAGCATCGGCGTGAGCGTGGTCTGCTGGTTTGCGAGGGTATGGACTTGCTGGCGGCGGCGTTGGAGTCAAGCGCCGAGATCCGGGATGTGCTGGTTCGACAGGACCTTGTGGGTGACTTGCCCGAGCCGGTCGTGCACGCGGCGAGACTGAGCGGCGACCATGGCGATGGTCCGCACATAGGTATCTGCGACCAGGAGACTCTCGCCTACGCGAGTTCGCTGGGTGGGGCGGCCGATGTCATCTTCACGTGCGTCCAGCCGCGCGGGAGCCTGGGAGACTTGGATCTGGGGGCCGGCACAACGCTGTTCTTGGACGGCGTCGGAGACCCGGGTAACGTTGGAACAATCGTGCGTAGTGCCCTGGCCTTTGGCCTGATGGGAGTTCTGTGCTCGCCCGGTACTGCCGACCCGTTTGGCCCCAAGGCGATGCGGGCCGGCATGGGAGCGCAGTTCTCACTACCGGTGGTGGGTGACGTCACTTCAACAGATGTGTCGTCGCGGCTCGTGGGGCTCAAGGCAAGGGGTCAGGTGGTCCCAGAGATTTGGGTGGCGCATCCACACGACGGAGAAGACGTCGGGAGAATGGCACCGGCCGCCGGTGTGATGATCGTTCTGGGGGCCGAGAGAGCCGGACCGGGAGAGGGATGGGGCGATGCCCTTCGGGTGAGCATACCGCAGCAGCAGGCCGACTCGCTCAACGTGGCCATGGCCGGTACGGTCTTTGCATATGAAGCATGGCGTTGGCGACAGAGGAGCACTTGTGGCAATTGAGGGGGCGGTCCGTTAGGATTGACTTTCCGGAGGGAGGCTACATCACAGACGCGGACAACAGAGACGACGTTCTACTCGCCCAGTTAGACAGGGCGGACCTCCGGACCATCTACATTGACGGGGCGGCCGCTGTGGTAGCGGCCGGTGACCTGGAATCGCTGGAGAACGCGAGAGTCCGCTTCTTGGGGCGCAAGGCCGACCTCGTCACTCTCCTCAGGTCCATCGCCGAGCTGTCGCCAGAGGACAAGCGCGAAGTGGGCAAGTACGGCAACCTGGTCCGATGTGCGCTCGAAGCGGCGGTGGAAGAGCGAAGACAACAGCTGGAGAGCCAAGAGCTGTTGGCCGGTCTGGCCCAAGACCAGGTGGATGTGACTCTGCCGGGCTGGACCTCTCCTCTGGGTCGCCTTCATTTGATAGTGCAGACCCAGCGGGAGATCGAGAACATCTTCATAGGCATGGGGTATGAGGTGGTCGACGGGCCCGAGGTCGAAACCGAGTACTACAACTTCGAGGCCCTCAACACTCCGGCCGATCATCCGGCGCGGTCTCTTCAAGACACCTTCTTCACTGGTGGGGGTGTGGTGCTGCGCACGCAGACCTCACCGGTACAGGTGCGGACCATGGAGAAGCAGCGACCCCCGGTGTACGTCATCGCACCCGGCAAGACCTATCGACGCGACTCCGACGCTACGCACACACCAATGTTCCACCAAGTCGAAGGCCTGGTGGTCGACAAGGGCATCACTTTGGCCGACCTCAAGGGCACCCTGGTTGCCTTCGCGCAGGCCATGTTCGGGGCAGAGCGGCGCGTCCGCCTGCGGCCCCACTTCTTCCCGTTCACTGAGCCCTCGGTAGAGGTCGACGTATCGTGCATGTTCTGTGAGGGGGCCGGTTGTCGCCTGTGCAAGAAGAGCGGATGGTTGGAGATCCTTGGGGCCGGCATGGTCGATCCCAACGTCTTCGCTTTCGTCGACTACGATCCTGAGGTATACACGGGTTTCGCCTTCGGCATGGGCATCGAGCGCATCGCCATGCTGAAGCATGGCGTGAACGACCTGCGGCTCTTCTTCGAAAACGACCTGCGCTTTCTGCGCCAGTTCTAGGGAGGCGCTATGAGGGCACCGCTGTCATGGTTGCGTAGATACGTGCGGATAGACCTCAGCGTCGAGGAGCTGGCTTCGCGGCTTGCTCTCACGGGCACCGAGGTCGAGCGGGTGGCTGAGGTGGGCGTTCCCGGTGGCAGTCAGAACCTGGCTTGCTTCGTGGTGGGCAAAGTGCTGGAGTGCGATAGGCATCCAGACGCCGACAAGCTGTCGGTGTGCCTGGTGGAGGTCGGCGAGGCGGCTCCACGTACCATAGTCTGTGGAGCCCCTAATGTGAGAGCCGGCCAGACTGTCGCGGCGGTTCTGCCGGGTGGCACTCTGCCTGGTGGGATGCTGATAAAGGAAGCCAAGCTGCGGGGAGTGCCCTCGGCCGGCATGCTTCTCTCTGAGTCCGAGCTCGGCCTAGCGACTAAGAGCCCCGGGATCATGGTTCTCCCCAACGATTGGCAGGCCGGCGACAGACTTTCGGACCACTTCGCCATCTCCGACACAGTGCTCGAAGTGGAGGTGACGCCGAATAGGCCCGATTGCCTATCGGTCAAGGGTCTCGCTCGAGAGGTCGCCGCCATCACGGGTGAGCCGCTGCAGGAGGAGGGCGCTTCGTCATACCTCTGCAGCGAGCGTCGTGCCGACGAGGACTTGAAGATCGAGGTCAGTGCGCCTGATCTGTGCCCCCGATATGCAGGCCGTATCATCCGCGGGGTCACTATCGGAGAGTCACCGCTGTGGATGAAGGCCCTGCTATCGCATGCGGGTCTGCGGCCTATCTGCAACGCAGTCGACGCGACCAACTACGTGTTGTGGGCGTTGGGCCAACCATTGCACGCGTTCGATCTGGGCACGGTCAAGGGCGGCAAGATCATCGTCCGGCGCGCCACAAATGGCGAATCGATCACCACCTTGGACGGCCAAGCACGGGAGTTGACCGAAGAGATGCTGGTTATCGCCGACTCCGATCGCGCCTCTGTCATAGCCGGCATCATGGGCGGGCTGGAGAGCGAGATAACCGAGGGCACGACGGACATCCTTCTCGAGGGCGCCAACTTCCGGGGGGCATCGATCATGCGGACTTCGGCGGCGCTGGGTCTGCGCTCGGAGGCCTCGACGCGCTACGAGAAGGGTCTTGACCCAGAGGCCATAGACGCTGCGCTGGACATGGCCTGCAGTCTGCTGGTCGATCTGTGCGGCGGCACGGTGTCGGCGGGGACGGTGGACGTCCGTGTGCCCGCTCTGGCCCATAACACTCTGAGACTCCGGCAGAGCCGGATCGAGCAGATATTGGGCACGCGGATCCCCGCTGATGAGACCGTGGGCCTGCTGGAAAGACTGGGTTGTGAGGTAGGGCTAGAGGGCCAGGACTTCCTGGTGACCGTACCGAGCTTCAGGGCTGATCTTGAGCGCGAGATCGACCTCATCGAGGAGGTGGCGCGCATATACGGTCTGGACAAGATCCCCGAGACGCTCCCGGGACGGAGGTCGGGGCGGGGAGGTCTCAACCGCCGACAGGTGCTGCTGCGCAGGGTCGAAGACCTCCTCGAAGGTGCGGGACTCGTGCAAGTGTTGTGCTACAGCTTCACGGACCAGAGGTGGCCTGATATTTTGCGCCTTGAGGCTGCAGATCCGCGTCGCCAGAGCGTGGTCATCTCTAACCCCCTGAGCGCCGAGCAATCCGTGATGCGCACCCTCCTACTGCCGGGTCTGTTGTCGACGGCCCAGCGCAATATCTCGATGCGCCAGGAGCGGGCGCCCATCTTCGAGACGGGTCGAGCCTACCTACCCGGCGAAGGGCAACTGCCCGCGGAACCCCTGCGCCTGGGCATCCTTATGGCGGGAGTGTGGGAAGAAGGAAGCTGGCTGAAGTCCGGTGTGGGTAACGGCTACTACTTGCTCAAAGGGATCGTGGAGAGAGTCTCTGCCGGTCTGCATGTGCCTCTTCGATTCTCACGCACGACCGAGCCCTTCTTGCACCCGGGCAGGAGCGCTGCGGTGCAGGATTCACAAGGCGCCGCAGTCGGCTGGGTGGGGGAGGTCCACCCATTGGTTACACAGGCCTTCGACCTTAGGGGGCCCGTGGCTGCCGCTGAGCTCGAACTGGATACGCTGCTCGATGCCGCTCCTGAGGTGTTGGGCTTCAAAGACCTTCTGGCCTACCCAGCCGTTGAGCAGGACATGGCTTTGGTCGTCGATGCAACCCTTCCGGCCGCTACCTTGGCCGAGAGCGTTCGACGGGCCGGTGGCGAGCTCCTGGAGGACGTATCTCTGTTCGACCTGTACGAGGGTGCGCAGGTCGGCGAAGGCAAGAAGAGCATCGCCTTGCGACTCAGATTTCGCTCTGCCGAGCGAACCTTGAGCGAAGACGAAGTGAATTGCCTGCGCAGTGATATGGTCACTAAGGTATCGGCAGAAACAGGGGCAGAACTCCGCGCGTGAGCCGGCGGTAGATGCTAGCGCTTGCATAGTCATACGGTCCGCTGTATAGTGATGCCTGAGACCTGGTAGGGAGCAATCTCGCATCCGGGCCTATGGACAATCACAGAAAGGCGCGGTCGTGACGAAGGCGAGCATCATCGGGGCCACCGGATATACAGGGGCAGTGCTCACCGATATCCTCTCAGAACACCCTGGCGTAGAACTCCATCGCCTGACCTCTAAGTCTTACGCCGGCAAGAAGGTGGCAGACGTGTTCCCGAGACTCCGTGTAGCCGGAGAGTACGTGGAGTACTCGGCGGACGCGCTGGCCGGCAGCGAGATAGCCTTCGTCTGTTATCCGCACGCAGAGTCTCACCAAGTGGTCGCGGAAGTGATGGAGGTCGGATGCAGGGTAGTCGACCTGAGCGCCGACTTTCGCTTGAAAGACCCCGCGGCCTACGGAACTTGGTATGGGTTCGAGCATCCCAGGCACGATCTGGTGGCAGAAGCTGTCTTCGGGCTCCCTGAGAAGTACCGCGCCCTCGTCAAGGATGCCCGGTTGGTGGCAAATCCGGGCTGCTATCCGACGGCCATGCTGCTCAGTGTGCTCCCCGTCGCCGCCGACCTCGGCCCTGAAGGGATAATCGTCGACTCGAAGTCGGGGGTGTCAGGAGCGGGCAGAACGCCTTCTGCGAAGACGCATTTCTGCGAGGTGACGGGCGACTTCAAAGCCTACGGCGAGGTGGGACACCGGCACACAGCGGAGATGGTCCAGGAGGCCTCGCTCGCAGCGGGCCAACCCGTGAAGGTGTCGTTCACGCCCCATCTGCTTCCGGTCGAGCGGGGCATCTTCAGTACGGTCTACTTTCGGCCAAGCGGCGGGTTGGTGGGCACAGAGGCCTGGATCGAGAGGTTTCGGGACTTCTACCACGGCGAACCCTTTGTTGAAGTCTGCGAGCACATCCCCAGCTTGAGCGAGGTCGCCGGCACCAACTTCTGCCGACTCACGGCGCGAGAGGACGCGGCGGCGGGTTTGGTGAAGGTCTTCGCTGTGATCGATAACCTTGTCAAGGGAGCCTCAGGCCAGGCGGTGCAGAACATGAACTGCATGCTAGGGCTTGCCGAGGAGACTGGGCTGGGGAGGAAGGTATGAAGATACTCAGCGGCGGAGCCGACCATCCGGTGGTCATCGCGCCGGCCCATTCCCGCTTTCTGGACTTTCCCAAGGGCTTCACCTTGGTGGAACCGGAGGGAGAGTCTCCCGGACCGACGTATCCCTTAGGCTTCTTGGCCAGTGGGATATCGGCTGGGCTCAAAGAGAGCGGGCGCCCCGACATGGGTATTCTGGCCGTGGCTCCGGAATGGCGAGCGGAAGCAGTGTCGGCGGCTATGTTCACGACCAACGCTTTCGCTGCGGCACCAGTGGTGCTGGATCGCACCGAGGTCGACGCGGGGGGGCTGACCGCAGTGGTAGTGAACAGCGGCAACGCCAACGCCTGCACTGGCCCCGAAGGCCTTATCGCCGCCCGGGCCACCCAAGTGGCGACGGCTGAGGCTTTGGGACTTGAGTCGCAGTCGGTGGGGGTCGCTTCGACAGGCATCATAGGCGTGCCACTGGACCCCGCGAAAGTCGTTGGCGGGGCCCAGAAAGCGGCGGCCCATATGAAAGCCGATGGGGGGCCATCGTTCGGACGCAGCATTATGACTACCGACCGCTTTGCGAAGCTGTGCGCGGGCTCGTTCAGGATGGAGGGGGGCACCGTGCGCATTGGGGCGTGTGCCAAGGGAGCGGGAATGATCGCTCCAGCAATGGCTACGATGCTGTGCTTCGTGACTACCGACGCTGAACTGACCCGGACGCAGGCTCGGTCGTTGCTTGAGGGTGCAGTGGCTCGTTCGTTCAACAGTGTCACCGTGGACGGTGAGATGAGCACCAACGACAGCATCTTCTTCTTGGCAAGTGGCGCGTCGGGGGTCAAGCCGGGTGCCGAGGCACTGAAAGAGTTGGCGGTCGCACTGGACGCGGTGCTTCTGAGGGTCGCGCTGATGATGGTGGCCGACGGCGAGGGCGCCACCAAGATCATGCGTTTGCGAGTGGCGGGGGCTGACTCCCTCGAGACGGCCACGATGGTCGCGCGTGCGGTCGCGGACTCACCCTTGGTGAAGACTGCTATGCACGGTGGCGATCCGAACTGGGGCCGGATAATGAGCTCGGCGGGCGCCGCTCTGGCGGGACGTTCACTACCTGAAGCCACTCTGCAACTGTGCGGCGTCACTGTGGTGCAGAAGGGCGCGGTGTGTCCTCTGGCCCGGGGTGAGCGTTCGCACATGGCCAGCGAGATGAAGATGCCGGAGGTCGACATGAAGCTGCATCTAGGGCTTGGTCAGGCGTCCGCAGAGGTATTCTTCGCCGACATGGGTCACGAGTACATCACCATAAACGCCGAATACCACAGCTAGGACGGTCTATAGAGATGCGCGACATCTATCGCAAGCGTGTAGAGACTCTTCTGGAGTCGCTGCCGTACATACGCATGTTCAGTGGCAGCACCATGGTGATCAAGTACGGCGGGGCGGCCATGGATTCGGCCGACCTTAAGGAGGAGTTTGCCACCGACATAGCCATGCTTCGATTTGTCGGCATCCGGCCCATCATCGTGCATGGGGGTGGCGCTGAGATCACTTCCTATATGAAGCGGCTTGACCTCCCGGTGAAGTTCGTGGACGGACTGCGGGTGACCGACGCCGCGACCATGGAAGTAGCTAAGATGGTGCTGGTTGGCAAGGTGAACAAAGAGATCGTGAGCCTGATCAATGGAAAGGGCGCTGCGGCGGTCGGTTTGTGTGGGGATGACGGCCTGCTGCTCAAGGCCGAACCGCTGGTGAAGAGGGACAGCGAAGGGGCTGTGGTCGATCTCGGCCAGGTGGGCCAGGTTGGCGAGGTGAATGTGGCCCTGCTCACTCTGCTGGAGGCGGATTACGTGCCGGTGGTGGCGTCGGTGGGAGTGGGCGCAGACGGCAGGAGCTACAACATAAACGCCGACACAGTCGCCGGCACTCTGGCGGCGGCGCTGAAGGCCGAGAAGGCGATCTTCTTGACCGACGTGGGCGGTCTGCTGCGCGATGTGTCCGACGGGGCGAGCGTGGTATCGGAGTGCACCGCCCAGGAGATAGAGACGATGATGGCGGCTGGAGAGGTCTCGGAGGGCATGATCCCGAAGTTGGAGGCAGTCCTGACCAGCCTCGAGGGAGGGGTGAGGGCGGCGCATATCATCGACGGTCGGGTGCCGCACTCGGTGCTGCTGGAGATACTCACCGACGACGCCGGGCTGGGCACCAAAGTGGTACCGACCCGCCGGGTCGAGCAGGCGTAGGGGGCACAATGGCGTTGCGACATTTTCTCACCGTCCCCGACCTGAGCGTCGCAGAGTTGAAAGAAGTCCTCACTCAAGCCGCTTCATGGAAGAAGAAGCCGCTTGGCACCTTGCTCGCGGGCAAAACGGTAGCCCTCATCTTCAGCAAGCCGTCCACTCGCACCAGGGTGTCGTTCAGCGTGGGCGTGCATCAGCTTGGCGGCATGCCGTTGTACCTGTCGGAGCAAGACCTGCAGATGCGCAAGTCTGAGAGCATCGAGGACACTGCCAGAGTCTTGTCCAGGTACGTGGACGCCATCGTGATACGCACCTTCGCCCAAAAGGACGTGGTGGACCTAGCGGCTGCCGCCTCTGTACCGGTGATCAACGCCCTCACGGATGATGACCATCCCTGCCAGGCGCTGGCGGACGTCCTCACGCTGCGTGAGCGGTTCGGCGACACCAGGGGTCGCAAGGTGACGTACCTAGGAGATGGGAACAATGTAGCCGCTTCTCTGGGCGAAGCCTGCGTGATGACGGGCATGGACATCTGTTTCTGCGTCCCAGCGGGTTGTGAGCTGCCCGACGACAAGATGCGGGGCATCGAAGCCCTTGCCGGTGAGAGTGGTGCGAAGGCATGGGTGGAGCGCGACCCCGCTAGGGCGGTCGCTGAAGCGTCCGCCATCTACACAGACGTGTGGATAAGCATGGGGCAGAGCTCCGAAGCGAAGAAGATAGAGGCTCTCAGGCCGTATCAACTGAATCGAGCGCTGCTCGAGCAAGGCCCTGCCGGAGGCCATAGTCCTGCACTGTCTGCCTGCGCATCGGGGCGAGGAGATCACCGACGAGGCCATGGACGGTCCGTGGTCCGCAGTGTTCGACCAGGCGGAGAACCGCCTTCACGCACAGAAGGCCCTGATGGCCTTCCTCCTCAAAGAGGCAGGTGCGTGAACAAGCGTCAGAGACAACAGCTGATAGCGCGTATCCTCCGTGACGCGCCGGTGAGCAGCCAGCAGGACGTTGTGGCGGCCTTGGCCTCAGAAGGCTGCGAGGTGACGCAGGCGACCGTAAGTAGAGACCTAAGGGAGATGGGGTTGCAGAAGGCCCGTGATCGCGGAGGACAGGTGAGGTACTCACCTGAGTCGGCTGCCCCCGAGAGGCCGGACGTTGCTGGAGCTTGTGGTCGCATGCTGAGGGAGTTCGGGCGGGGCGTAGATACGGCTCAGAACCTACTGGTGCTGAGGTGTGACCCAGGAGCGGCACCCGGCCTCGGCAGAGTTATAGATGAGTTGGAGCACGAGCTCATCTTGGGCTGTGTGGCCGGTGACGACACTTTGATAATGGTGTGTAAGGACTCGCAAGGCGCGGAGAGCGTCTGCGGGTACTTGAGAGAACTGGGAGGATGAACTAGATGAGCGGAGAGAAGTGCGTTCTAGCATACTCGGGCGGTCTCGATACCTCGGCGCTGGTCCCCTACATGAAGGAGAAGTACGGTTACGACATCATCGCCGTATTGGTGGACGTCGGTCGGATGAAGGATGTCGAAGGCCTGCGCCAACGGGCCCTCATCGCCGGGGCCGTGGATTCGGTAGTCATAGACGCCAAGGAGGAGTTCTTGCGGGACTTCGCCTTCCCTGCGCTACAGGCCAATGCGCTCTATGAGGGCAGGTATCCCCTTCACTCCGCCCTCTCGCGGCCGCTTATAGCCAAGAAGATGGTCGAAGTCGCCCGCGAGCGGGGTGCCAAGGTTGTCGCACATGGGTGCACTGCCAAGGGAAACGACCAGGTGCGCATAGACGTGTCGGTGCGTTGTCTGGATCCATCTGTCACGGTGCTCGGTCCCGCCAGAGAGTGGAACATGACGCGTCCCGAACTTCTCGACTATCTCGCCCAGCGGGGGATCGACCTGCCTCTGACCAAGAAGAACCCATACTCGATAGACGAGAACTTGTGGGGGCGCGCTATCGAGTGCGGCGAGTTGGAGGACCCCTGGGAGGGGGCTCCAGACGGTGCCTTCCAGTTCACCGTGGACCCCAAGGCTGCCCCGACGAACCTGTTGAGGTCGTCGTGGGCATGGAAGCCGGACATACCGGTCTCGCTGAACGGCGAAACGCTGGACTCCATCACTCTGGTCGAGCGCTTGGACGCTATCGCTGGTGCGCACGGGTTCGGCCGAGTCGACATGGTCGAGAATAGGCTGGTAGGCATCAAGAGCCGTGAGGTTTACGAGGTGCCCGGTTCTCTGTCGCTCATAATGGCGCACCGTGAGTTGGAAGACCTCACCCTCACCCGTGAGCTGCAGCATTTCAAGACATCTATCGATCAACGGATGACCGAGCTCATCTACGACGGCCTGTGGTTCTCGCCGCTGGCTGAGTGTCTGCGGTCGTTCATAGACAAGAGCCAGGAACGCGTGAGCGGAGAGGTACGGCTGCAGTACTTCAAGGGCTGTTGCCGTCCGGTCGGACGGCGGTCTCCGAACTCGCTCTATGTCGGCAAACTGGCCACCTATGGCTCGGGTGACACCTTCAAGCACGAGTCTGCTGTCGGCTTCATCCATCTGTGGGGCCTGCCACTTGAGGTCTGGGCACGCAAGCGCGAGGGGCTCTTGTGAGCGAGCCCGGCCATAGCGGGAGCGGTTCGGGCAAGCTCTGGGGGGGACGCTTCAGCGCCGACCCGGCACCTCTGTTCGACCGATTGCATGCGTCCATATCGTTCGATCACGTACTTGCGCCGTTTGACATCAAAGGGTCGCAAGTGCACGTACGCATGCTTGAGCGAATCGGGGTTCTGACTCCATCGGAGCGAGACCTGATAGTAGGCGGGTTAGATCAGATCGAGTCAGAGGTGGAGCAAGGGCAGTTCGAATGGACGCTGTCCGACGAGGACATCCACATGGCGATCGAGCGGCGGCTCACCGAGTTGATAGGCCCGGTGGCCGGCAAGATGCACACAGGACGGAGTCGAAACGATCAGGTCGTCCTTGACCTGCACCTGTACCTGAAGGAGGCCGTCGAGGGTCACCAGCGGCTCATAGCAGACATGATGTCGACGCTGCTCGCACAGGCCGACAGGGGCAAGGCGACTGTGATCCCGGGCTACACGCATCTACAACGGGCGCAGCCTGTCCTACTGGCCCATCACCTGCTGGCGTACTTCTTCGCCCTCGAGCGAGAGTGGTCGCGCTTTGAAGATTGGAAGAACAGGCTGCAGATGCCACTAGGGGCGGGTGCGCTGGCCGGGGTCAACTACCCGCTCGACAGGCAGTGGGTCGCCCAAGAACTTGGCTTCGAGCACGTAGCGGCCAACGCGATGGATGCTGTAGCGTCCCGAGATTCAGCTTTCGCCTATCTTGCGGTCGCCGCAAGCTGTGGGCTCACGCTGTCACGCCTGGCATCAGAGATCGTACTGTGGACGACTGCGGAGTTCGGTCTGGCCAGTCTGCCTGATACGTGGACTTCGGGCTCCAGCATCATGCCGCAGAAACGCAACCCCGACGGGGCGGAGCTGGTGCGCAGCAAGGCAGCCGGCTTTCTCGCCAGGTTGCAGGGCCTGGGTGGGGTCATAAAGGGTCTGCCGCTCGCCTACAACAGCGACCTGCAAGAGGACAAGCCGTACGTGTTCGCCACTCACCGGGAGCTCGATCTTTGCCTGGAGGCGATGACCGCCATGGTGGCGGAGCTGACCTTCGACGCAGCGCGGTCCAGGGAGTGCGCCGAAGGCGGTTACTCACAGGCTACCGACGTTGCCGACTACTTGGCGGGCAAGGGTCTGCCTTTCAGGGATGCTCATAGGGTAGCCGGTAGGCTTGTGGGGGTGCTGGCGACCGAGGGCCGCTCGCTCGCGTCCGCTACCCTCGAAGAGCTTCGCACTCTGAGCGATCTCTTCGACGACGACTACTACCCCATTGTCGACTTGGATCGAGTGGTGGCAGGCAAGATCTCTCCCGGCGGTACCGCCCCCGAGCGAGTGCAGGAGCAATTGGCTTTGGCGAGGCGGATACTTGCTGACCTGGAGCCAGGCCACAAGACCTAGACTCTCAGAGCGGCGGAGATTGGTGGCGCTACGGCTGGTAACATGGCGGTATGAGCCGTTCTGAGGTGTGCCCGCTGCGAGCAGAGTATCTGCCGGCCGGCGAGGGCCTGTCGGCCAGCTTCTTCGACCGAGGGTCGGATGAGGTGGCGGCGGATCTAGTAGGCAAGATACTGTGGCGGCCGGGAGTCGGTGGGGGGAGGCTGAGCGAGGTGGAGGCGTATCTGCCGTTCGCGGACGCAGCCTCGCATGCTGCTGCCGGTATGACCTGCCGCAATGCTGCCATGTTCGGTCCGCCTGGACGGCTGTACGTGTTTCTGAGCTACGGGGTGCACACTCTCCTCAACTTCGTGTGCGATCAGGAGGAGGTCGGCTCAGCCGTCTTGGTTCGCTCGTACGAGCCACTCCTAGAAGGCGGTGTGGAGCTGGCGCCGGGGGCGCGGGGGCCCGGCATAGTCGGACGGACGCTGAAAGTCGGGCTGGAGATGAACGGCAAGGCCATAGGGGAGGAGTCCTGCCTGCTTGTCTTGGACGACGGTGAACGACCTCGCTTGGGACGCGCGGAACGGGTGGGGATCTCGGTCGCGAACAGAGTTGCGCCTGCGGCACTACAGGATGGGGAGCCGCTATGTGAGTGGTCCCGCAAGAATGATCAAGGAGAGGTGAGATGAAGCTCCAAGCCTTCTACGAGACGGCATACAGGTGCGGCATCGCGGCCGACCCGCGGGGAGCCGATGGTATCAGCCGAGCTCTCGAAGCGCGCTAAGAAGGAGTTCGACGACCTTCCGGAGCGCAAGAGGTGGGAGTTCGACCTGGAGACGCTCGTCAACCCATACGCCGACACCCGGATTCTTCTCGGTAGCGGTGATGAAGAGGTCACACGGGTGCTGGTAGGTATCGATATGGAGGTCGGAGAGGTCCTGTTGGCCGACGCGCTGCGCTCCAGGGGCGCTCAGATAGACCTGCTTCTTGCCCATCACCCTGAAGGGCGGGCGGTGGCGAGGTTGGAAGAAGTGATGCACGTGCAGGCCGACATCTGGCGGACCTTCGGCGTCCCCATCGCTTTCGGAGACGCGGTCATGAGTGAGCGTATGGCCGAGGTGACCCGTTCGATTCATCCGAGCAACACGCAAAGGGCCATCGATGCAGCTCGATTGGTGGGCTTCCCGTTCATGTGCTGCCACACCCCGGCAGACAACAACGTGAACAAGTTCCTGCAGGACCGGTGTGACGAACTGGGGGCCGACACGACGGTGGATGAGCTCGTGGACATGTTGAAAGAAGTGCCCGAGTATCACCAGGCAGTCCTGCAGGGTTGCGGCCCCACGATCTTCGAGGGGGGCGGTGAGCGCCGGACAGGCAGGATAATGGTAGACATGACGGGGGGCACCTCGGGTCCCGTAGAGTCCCTCGGTCGTTTGGCTGCGTCTGGAGTGGGCACCATCGTCGGCATGCATATGAACGAGGAGCATAGAAAGAAGGCCAAAGCGGAGCACATGAACGTGGTCATCGCTGGCCACATGTCCAGTGACTCTCTTGGTATGAACCTCGTACTGGACGAGATCGAACGCGCAGGTGTGGAGGTCATCGCCTGCTCTGGGTTCACGCGTGTTAGCCGGGTCTAGACATAGTGCGCTATATGCCGCCGCGCTGGAGGTGACGGATGCCGGATAAAGGCACTACAGGGGAAATACCCGCTGAGGTTAGGGAGGAGTACGAGGAGCTCCTGCTCGGAGCTGTGGACGTCCTCCCTGAGGGGGACTTGCTGGCGCGGCTGGCTAGAGCACGCGTCGAGAAGCGTCCTCTGCGAGTGAAACTCGGAGTAGATCCCACTGCGCCCGACATCCACTTTGGGCACACTGTGGTGCTGCGCAAACTGGCGCAGTTCCAGTCATTCGGACACACCGCGGTCCTCATAATCGGAGACTTCACCGGCAAGGTCGGCGACCCGTCGGGGCGCTCGAAGACCCGGCCGACTTTGAACGACGACATATTGAGGGCCAACGCGACTACGTATGTCGAGCAGGCCGCCAAGGTGCTGGACATGGACAGGGTGGAGTTGACCCGCAACGCGGACTGGCTGGGCAGGCTAAGGATGGACGAGGTGCTGCGACTGACATCCGCTGTGACGGTTGCGCGCATGCTGGAGCGAGACGATTTCTCCAAGCGCTATCAGACCAACGAGCCGATCTCCATGTTGGAGTTCATGTATCCGCTGCTTCAAGGCTACGACAGTGTGTCGGTGAAAGCAGACATAGAGCTGGGCGGCACTGACCAGAAGTTCAACCTTCTCATGGGGCGTACGATCATGGAGGCCTACGGACTCCCTGCCCAGAGCATCATGACCTTGCCTCTGTTGGTGGGCACCGATGGAGAGCAGAAGATGTCAAAATCGTACGGCAACTACGTGGGAGTGAGCGAAAGCCCGGACGAGATGTTCGGCAAGGTCATGTCCATACCCGATAGTGCGATGCTCACTTACTGGCGGCTCCTCACCGGGGCGAAGAAGGTCGAGCTGCAGGACATCGAGCATCGGCTTTGTGCCGGCGAATACCACCCCGCGTCGGCCAAACGGGACCTGGCGGAGACGCTGGTGACGCTCTATCACTCCGCGGAGGCTGCAGAGCAGGCGCGGGCTCGTTTTGACAAGGTCTTCAAGGACAAGGACGACCCTGAAGAGATAATCATCGTGGCGGTGCCCCCCGAGGCCGTCAAAGAAGGGCGCATATGGGTGCCTCGGTTGTTGACTGCCTTGGGGCTCGCCGGCCTCCAACGGCGAGGCCCGTCGTCTCATGGAGCAAGGAGCTGTGACGCTTGGTGGCACCACGCTGCGTGACGCGGAGGTTGAGTTGGCTCCGGCTTCGCTGTGCGGTTGCGTTCTGCAAGTGGGCAAGCGGAAGTTCGTGAAGTTCGAGTGATCTCGGCGATCATGGTCCGAGCACGCGGCCTGCGGGACTTGTCTCGCCGACAGTGGCTGCACGGGGTGGGCCCGCTGGTGGGGTTGGTGTTGCTGGTCGCGGGATATGCAGTCTTCTACGGGCTGTGGTCGGTGCGTAAGTATCACGCCTATCACGCCCCAGCGTTCGACATGGCCATCTTCGACCAAGGGGTATGGCTGCTCAGCCGCTTCAAAGAGCCCTTCGTGACCATCTTGGGGCTGAACCTCTTTGGGGACCACGCTGTCTTCATAATGGCGTTGTTTGTGCCCCTCTACTGGCTCTGCCCGACTCCCGAGACTCTGCTGGTCGTCCAGTCGCTTGCACTGGCGATAGGAGGCGTGCCCATCTACCTGATAGGCGTCAAGGTCCTCAGGAACCGCTGGCTGGCTCTGATACCTACTCTGGGCTATCTGCTCTACCCAGCTCTGGGGTGGTTGAACATGGAGAACTTCCACCCAGACTCACTCGCGGTGCCGCTTGCCCTGTTCGCCATCTACTTTGCCATCTTCGGACACTGGCGGCGATACTTCGTGATGGTGGTGCTACTGCTGCTAGTCAAAGAGGACCTGTGGCTGTTCCTGGTGCCCCTGGGGATATATGTTGCAGTCAGAGGAAACCGGAGGATGGGACTGCTTACGGCCGGACTCGCGGTCGGCTGGTTCTTGATAGCCTTCTTTATCATCCAACCTGCCCTGAGCGGAGTGGCGGCCGGTTCGCTGGATTCGTGGAGGATCCCCTTCGAGGGGATAGGGGGTCTGCTCAAGAAGTGCTTCACTGCGCCTTGGGAGGTCGTCGCTTATATGCTGACGGCCGACAAGGTGAAGTACCTCTTTCAGCTTCTGACTCCGCTATTGTTCCTTCCGCTGCTCGATTGGCGCAGTCTCTTGGCTGTGCCTGTGTTGTTCTTCAACCTCATAAGCACTTTCTGGTACCAGAGCAACATCCAGTATCACTACACCAGCCTGATCATCCCCGTGCTGTGTGTGTCGGCGATCTTCGCCTTGGAGCGATTCCGCAGGCAGAACGTGCGCTGGGGGCTGGCCGTGGTCTGCCTGGTGGTGACAGTCGGGTGTGGGTACCTTTGGGGCCCCCTGCCTGGGTCTCGAACGCCCAGTAGCTATCCTGACCCTCAGCACCACGAAGCAGTCACCGCCAACGAGGCGCTGGCCCTCATACCAGTGGACGCGGTGGTCGCAGCCGAAGACAAGTTCGCTGCTCATATGGCCAACCGGAGACTCATCTACATCTTCCCCAACCCCTATAGCGCCTCCTACTGGGGGGACGACTCTCTCAAGGGCAAACGCCTTCCGGGCGCGGAGAAGGTGGAGTACATCATGGTGACGCCCGCCTTACTGTCGGAGGAGGCAGCGCGGGTGTATGCGGCGCTTCCGCAGGAGGGCTTCGTCCCGCTATTCGAAAAGGACGGCATCGTCGTTCTAGTCCGCGCTTCCGACTAGTCACCTGGTCGACTTCTCTTGACTCGTCTACATCCAAAGTCTTAGTGCGCGCCGGGGTCCTGGGGGCTAAGCTCGCGCCGCATAGCGTCGTTCTCTACTGACCGGAGGGGATCATGGTGAGAAGAAGTGCGTTGTCGGCGATCTTCGCTATCAGCCCATTGCTGATCGGCTGCATGGTCGGCGTTGCCGGGTGTTCGGGTATAGCCGTTCCGGAGACGTCGGTGCCGAGCGACGTCACCGAACCATCGACATCCACGACTGTGGTCGCACCCGCGGGCGAAGTCCATCCGGCGTTTCGTCAATTGGCGGAGGCGATGGCTCCTTTGCCGGTGTTCGGGCTAGTCGATCTGCCGAGCGGTATGGCAGTCGCAGATTCATGGTGGCCGGTTATAGACGGAGGCCCGAATGGCGATGCCGGTTCTGTTGAGAACCCTCACGTGTTGGGTGCGATGACTGAGGAGCCCGAGGGTCAGTTGGTTCTGAAATGGGGCGACGGGTGGCTTGATGTGGTTGCCAACTTCAGGGGTGACCTGGGCGATGTGAGTGGTGAACGTGTAGGCACTGTTGGCGGGGAGCCTGCTTACCTGTACCAAGTCAACGGAGGTTGGTTGGTGCAGTGGGCATACCAGGGCCGGTGGTATGGAGTGTTCGGGCGCGGAGTGCCGAGAGACGTCGTCACCTCGACAGCAGCAACAATGAGTCTGGTCATTGACGGGAGGTAAGTAAGGGTCTAAACTACTGACCTCACAATGATACGACCACACCTTGACACCATGAACGTTCGGGTGGAGACGTACGGTTAGGCGATTTGCATAGCCGCCCTGATCGGAGCCGTCCATGCGTGTCATGGGACGGCTCGTTTGTTGTGAAGCTGGGTGTCGGACGAGGATCACGGAGAGATTTCGTAAGAATCGTTCAGCAATGGGTTGACTCGTCGCGAGTACGATGCTAACCTTCCCGGCCGCGCCTAAGAGCGCAATGGTCTTTGAAAACTGAACAGCGTTGTCAGATCGGACTTTGACAGTCCGTTCTGTCAGCAACGAATCT
>CAVVEI010000013.1:0-227500 GCA_963747275.1 uncultured Actinomycetes bacterium | reverse complement strand
AGAACCTGAAACCGTGTGCTTACAAGCGGTCGGAGCAGTCCTCGTGGCTGTGACGGCGTGCTTTTTGCATAACGAGCCAGCGAGTTATGGTATGCGGCAAGGTTAAGCGTGAGCGGAGCCGTAGCGAAAGCGAGTCTGAATAGGGCGCTTTAGTCGCATGCTGTAGACCCGAAGCCGAGTGATCTATCCATGGGCAGGGTGAAGCGGGGGTAAGACTTCGTGAAGGCCCGAACCCACGTCGGTTGAAAACGGCGGGGATGACCTGTGGATCGGAGTGAAAGGCTAATCAAACTCGGAGATATCTGGTTCTCGCCGAAATATATTTTGGTATAGCCTCGCGTGTTTACTTGCGGTTGTAGAGCACTGTTTGGGCTAGGGGCCCCCTAAAGGTTACCGACCTCAGACAAACTCCGAATGCCGTAAGTCCAGAGCGCGGGAGTCAGGCTGCGGGGGCTAAGCTCCGTAGCCGAGAGGGAAACAACCCAGACCATCAGCTAAGGTCCCTAAATTATGGCTAAGTGGGAAAGGATGTGCGAGTGCACAGACAACCAGGAGGTTGGCTTAGAAGCAGCCATCCTTGAAAGAGTGCGTAATAGCTCACTGGTCAAGTGTTCATGCGCCGACAATCCAACGGGGCTCAAGTCATATACCGAAGCTATGGGATTCACGCCGCTATGCGGCTGGATCGGTAGGCGAGCGTTCCCATGCCGGTGAAGCGGCGGCGTAAGCCAGCCGTGGAGGCATGGGAAGTGAGAATGCTGGCATGAGTAACGAAAGGCGAGTGCGAAACTCGCCCGCCGAATGCCCAAGGTTTCCTGAGCAATGCTAATCAGCTCAGGGTTAGCCGGGTCCTAAGCCGAGGCCGACAGGCGTAGGCGATGGATAACTGATTAATATTTCAGTGCCACCACCGAGCGTTTGAGCAATGGGGTGACGCGGAAAGGTAAGCGGACCGTGGCGATGGTCGACCACGGACAAGCGCGTAGGGCGGTTCCCAGGCAAATCCGGGAGCCACACAAGCCCGAGACGTGACGTCAGCCGGCATCTGCTGGCAAGCCGCCGATCCTCTGCCGCCAAGAAAAACCTCTAGCGAGTTCTGGTGTGTGCCCGTACCAAAACCGACACAGGTGGGCAAGTAGAGAATACTAAGGCGATCGGGAGAACTATGGCTAAGGAACTCGGCAAAATAGCTCCGTAACTTCGGGAGAAGGAGCGCCTCGGTAGGGTGACAGAATTTACTTCTTGAGCTCGAGGAGGCCGCAGAGTCTAGGCCCAAGCGACTGTTTACCAAAAACACAGGTCTCTGCTAAGTCGAAAGACGATGTATAGGGGCTGACGCCTGCCCGGTGCCGGAAGGTTAAGTGGAGATGTTAGCCGCAAGGCGAGGCATTGAAATCAAGCCCCGGTAAACGGCGGCCGTAACTATAACGGTCCTAAGGTAGCGAAATTCCTTGTCGGGTAAGTTCCGACCTGCACGAATGGCGTAACGATTTGGGCACTGTCTCAGCCATAGACCCGGTGAAATTGTAGTATCGGTGAAGATGCCGATTACCCGCGACAAGACGGAAAGACCCCGTGAACCTTTACTGCAGCTTGATATTGGAGTTTGGTGCACTTTGTCCAGGATAGGTGGGAGGCTGGGAAGCGTGGACGCTAGTCCGCGTGGAGCCACCCTTGGGATACCACCCTTAGTGTATTGGACTTCTAACGGTATGCCGTTATCCGGCTACCGGACAGTGTCTGGCAGGCAGTTTGACTGGGGCGGTCGCCTCCTAAAATGTAACGGAGGCGCACAAAGGTTCCCTCAGCACGGTCGGCAATCGTGCGTAGAGTGTAAAGGCATAAGGGAGCTTGACTGCGAGACCAACAAGTCGAGCAGGTGCGAAAGCAGGTCTTAGTGATCCGGCGGTAGCAAGTGGAAGCGCCGTCGCTCAACGGATAAAAGGTACTCCGGGGATAACAGGCTTATCCTCCCCAAGAGTCCACATCGACGGGAGGGTTTGGCACCTCGATGTCGGCTCATCGCATCCTGGGGCTGGAGTAGGTCCCAAGGGTTGGGCTGTTCGCCCATTAAAGCGGTACGCGAGCTGGGTTCAGAACGTCGTGAGACAGTTCGGTCCCTATCTGTCGTGGGCGCAGGAGATTTGAGGGGACTCGTCCCTAGTACGAGAGGACCGGGATGAACAGACCTCTGGTGTATCAGTTGTCGTGCCAACGGCACCGCTGGATAGCTACGTCTGGATCTGATAACTGCTGAAAGCATCTAAGCGGGAAGCAGACCCCGAGATTAGATCTCCCACTAGGTAACTAGGTAAGACCCCTGGTAGACCACCAGGTTGATAGGCTGGATGTGTAAGGGCAGTAATGTCTTCAGCAGACCAGTACTAATCGGTCGAGGTCTTGACATAAATACACTACTACTATGTTGTCGCTATGCAGATTTGAGGGTGCGCGACCGGAATGCGCACATGTAAGTTTCCGGTGACCATAGCGAGAGGGTTCCACCTCTTCCCTTTCCGAACAGAGAAGTTAAGCCTCTCAACGCCGATGGTACTGCAGGGGAGACCCTGTGGGAGAGTAGGAAGTCGCCGGGATTAGATTAGAGCCCGCCAGCAATGGCGGGCTCTACCTTTTCTTGTCATTTGCCTGGACTGTTCAAGCGCCTATAATGCCCTGGACGGGAAACGAAGAGCGCAAGTCAGTTGAGCCGGGAGGACTAGAGTGGCAGCGAAGGTCGAATGGAGTCTACGCGGAGTCATACTTCCGCTCATCACCCCTTTCAACAGCGACTTGAGTGTGGACTACCGAGGGCTTGCGGAGTTGGTGGACTTCTTCGTAGAGGAAAAGGGAGTTGATGGTCTCGTCCCCTGCGGAACGACTGGTGAGTCTGCCACCCTCTCTCATGCCGAGCATGTCGAGGTGATCAAGACCGTGGTCGGTCAGGCTCACGGGCGGGTGCCGGTGATCGCATCTACCGGTTCGAACTCGACGCGGGAGGCGGTGGAGCTCACCCGACTGGCCGCGGAGGCGGGGGCGGACGCCACTTTGCAGGTAGGACCGTACTACAACAAGCCCACCCAAAGTGGTCTGTTCGAGCACTTTGCGGCGGTCGCTCGAGCGACCGCGCTTCCTATGGTCATCTACAACATTCCCGGGCGCACCAGTCGCAACATCGAACCCGATACGATCATAAGGCTTTGGAGCGAGTTACCTACGGTTGTGGGCCTGAAAGACTGCTCGAACGACCTGCACCAGACCATGGACATCTATCGGCGGACCGATCCCGAGACTTTCAAGATCTACTCCGGAGAGGACGTCATGACTCTCAGCCTGGTGTGCCACGGCGCCGCCGGGGCCATTGCGGCTGTGGGCCACGTTGTCGCGCCTGAGGTGAAGGCGATGTGCGAGGCTGTATGGACCGGTCGGATGAAAGAGGCGATGGCCATACATTATCGCATCATGGATGTGGTCGATGCTCTGTTTGTGGAGCCGAACCCGACCCCGGTGAAACAGGCTCTGGAATGGCTTGGGCTGCCGGCCGGGCCGCTTCGCCCACCGCTCGAACGCATGAGTGCCAAGGGGCAAGAAGTACTCAGTGTGGCGATGCGTGCTGGCGGATGGCTAGGCAGCTAGCCCCTGCGCTTGCTGTACGAGAGCGAGCGGTCCACCGAAAGTCGTAGGTCCAGGCTGAGCGTGATGTGTAGAATCGACCAAAACCCATGAGGAGGGGTAGTGCAGGCGATTCTCTACGTATTCTCGGTTGTGTTCGGTCTCATCATAGGCAGCTTCCTGAACGTCGTCATCTACCGCGTACCTAAGGGCGAGTCGCTGATCAGTCCTGGATCGCACTGTCCCCAGTGTGGAGTGGCCATCCGATGGTACGACAACATTCCGATCGCCGGCTGGGTGGTGCTGCGGGGACGGTGCAGGGCCTGTCGAGACAGAATATCTATGCGGTACCCTGCCGTTGAGGCCTTCACGGCGGGTTCCTTCGCGCTCGCATACTGGCGCTTCGGCCTCAGTTGGCAAGTCGGGTTCGCGTGGTTCGTAGTCTCAGTGCTTATAGCTCTCGCCTTGATAGACCTCGACCACATGATCATACCGAGTGTCATATCTCTGCCGGCTTCAGCGGTGGCGCTCGGAGGGGCGATCTCTCTTCAACCGGAAAGATGGTGGATCTTCGTTGTGGCGGCGTGCGCAGCGGCTGCCTTCTGCTTCGCCCTGGCGATCTTGTGGCCGGGAGGGGGAATGGGGGGCGGAGATGTCACCATGGCGTTGTTCGTGGGCGGCGCAATTGGCTTTCCTGGTGTACTAGTGGGCTTCTTCATTGCGTTTCTATCGGGAACGCTCGTGGGGCTCTATCTACTGCTGGTTCTCAAACGCTCCAGAAAGACCAAGATCCCGTTCGGACCGTTCCTGGCGGCAGGAGCGTACGTGGCACTGTTCGCGGGGGAGACGATCTATCGCGGTTACCTGGATCTATTTGCATGAAGACAGGGGAATCGACGGCGACCTGGAAAGATATAGTGCAGAAGTCTAGCGTGGTACAGTGTCCAAAAGTGCCGGTCTTGACCGGTATGAGTGGGTCCCGACCCAGCGTCGGATGGCGGATGGCGGAAGTGTATGGGGGTAGAGCGTGCCATTTGGGCTTGTGAAACCGAAGGTGATAGCTCTTGATATCGGCGGGTCGGGGCTCGTTGCCATCGAGGTCAGTGGCGGGTCTGATCGGCTGAGATTGCGGGGCTGCTGGGAGTGGCCACTGTCGGAGGGCCTCGTCGTGGACGGCGAGGTGGTCGATGCCGACTTGTTTGCGCGCGAACTCCGAGCCTTTGTCAGCCAAAACAGGCTGCGTAACCGAATGGTGCAGGTGTCAGTAAGCAATCAGAAGGTCATCGTCCGCAATGTGGAGATGCCGGATATGACCGAGGACGAGTTGCGTGGTGCTATCGAGTTCCAGGCCCAGGACTACATACCAATACCTGTAGAAGAAGCGGTCATGGATTTTCAGATCGTGGGCAAGACCACGAGCCCCGATGGTGTTTCGAAGCAGGAGGTGCTGCTGGTCGCGGCTCAGAGCAGCATGGTCGCAACTCTCCATTCTGCTATCAAACAGGCGGGACTCAGGGTCGCCGGTATCGATGTCTCCAGCATGGCACTGGTCCGTGCGCTCATCCCGCCAACGCCCTTCTCTGTGACAGGCGGAGAGGGTGGCGTGTGCAAGGGCATCATGGATATCGGATCATCGGTCTCGACACTTGTGATCGCGGTGGACGGAGTGGTCAAGTTCACACGAGTCATCAACTTCTCAAGCGATCGGTTTGCCCGGGTATTGAGCGATCAACGCTCGATCCCATTGGCCGACGCCAACGTCCTCACGCAGCGCATCGGTCTAGCGGGGCCAGTGCCCGCAGATGCCACTCTGTATGCGCCCGAGGTGATCGAGGGTAGTAGGCAGCGGCTGGCCGAAGTGGCCACTGAACTGAGTGAGGAGATAAGACGTTCGCTTCACT
The DNA here is from genome assembly GCA_963747275.1 of uncultured Actinomycetes bacterium. Classification (GTDB taxonomy): domain Bacteria; phylum Actinomycetota; class Thermoleophilia; order RBG-16-64-13; family RBG-16-64-13; genus RBG-16-64-13. Next base: position 221,990 of record CAVVEI010000013.1, on the reverse strand, counting down.
ACTATGAAGGCCAAGAGAAGGCAGCCCCGGCAACAGAACTGATTCTCAGTGGTCGGGGGGCCTTGGTGCGCAATCTGGACTCTCATCTCGCCGAGGCTCTCAGCATACCGGTTGCTGTCGGCAATCCGCTACTGCTTCTTGCGGAGAACGCTACGAACCTTTCTGATGCTGACCTAGCTTTCATGGCACCGTATCTGTCCGTGGCGGTTGGCCTCACTATTCCGGAGGAGGAGTAGATTGGCTAGGCGCATCAACCTAGTGCCCAAGGCCGAGAGGGTCCGTACAGCGACTAACGTTGGCGCTCTCGCGATGTTGGCGGGCGCGCTGGTCGTCGTGTTCGCGCTGGCGCTGAGCTTCTTTCTTCTCAGTAGTGAGCGCGGCAGTCTGGAGAATGAGCTTTCGCTGCTGGAGGATAGACGGGAAGACCTCGAGCGCCAGGTGGCCGCCTTGGATGAATACAAGCAGTTGGCGAACAAGGCTGTGGAGACCGAGGAGGTTGTCCGGGGAGTCTACGCCGGCAGGACCCTGGTGTCTGATGTGTTGTCAGACCTGAGCCGAGTGTTGCCTGAAAACGTGTGGATAACATCGCTGACCGTCACAGCCGGCGACCCGCAGACTGCCCCGGCTGAGGGTCAGACCGGTATTGTCTCGGGCACTGGCACTGTTGCCATGCAGGGGAACACGTACAGCTTTCCGGATGTTGCGCTGCTGCTAGTGCGCCTGAAACTGGTCTCAGCGTTTCAGCAGATCACGCTGGGCGGTGCCGGCGATCCATACGGCAGTGTTGATCCCTCCAAGAAGATTCGAGGCTTTTCTTTGACCACGACCCTTGTCAACACTCAGTCGGGCGATACTCAGTTGCCCATCAGCAAGGTGGAGGTCGAGGGCCTGTGAGCCGAAAGCTCAGACTCATTCTGGCAGGCGCCGGCATCTTGGTGGTGGCGCTGGCGGTCTTCTTTCTGCTTATCAACCCTATCCGCGGGGATATCGGCGAGATCCGCACGAACATAGAAGAGGAGAACTCCAAGATCGCGCGGGCGGAGCAAGAGCTCCAGATGGCCGAGGACACGCGCACAGACGGCAGGCGTAACCAAGCGAGGTTGCTTGAGCTGGCGAAGATGATCCCTGGTGACGCTGAGCTTCCCAGCCTGATACTCCAGATTCAAGACCTGGCGTCAAAATCGGGAATAAGCTGGATGCAGATATCGCCGGGTGTCGCGACGCCAGTCGAAGGTCTGGCGTATAGCAGTGTCTCACTTGCACTGTCGTTCACTGGGTCCTTCTACGATGTGAGCGATTTCATATATAGGGCTGAGCAGATGGTCGCGGGGCCCGGGAGGCTTCTCGCAGTGAAGAGCTTGTCGCTGACTCCAGAGATCGTCGCGGGGGGCGGCCGAGTAGCCTATAAGGTCACCCTGAATATCAGGATGACTCTGAATGCCTATGTAATGTCTCAAAGCGAGAGTCCGCCCGCCGGCGGCACAACCAACAGCACGAGCCCCTCTTCCGGGGGGGCGACGACCACTACTGTTACTACCCAATGATGCGAAGCTACCTACGAGTCTTGGATCTTGTGAGGGGATTGGCATGAAGGTAAGAGGTAACCTTAGGTCAATGCTTACCGCACTGCTCTTGCTGGCGGCCGTCACGGTTTCTGTTGTCGCGCTTGGCTGCTTCGGTGGGGGAGACGAGGACAATGCGGGCAATGGTACGACAGTCTCAGGCGGGGGCACGGATGGCGGACAGACGAGCACTTCATTGGTGGCGTCGGTCGACCCACTATCCTCGTTCAAGAGCAAGGATCCCTTCATTCCACAGGCCCAATTGACTAGCACTACAGCGAGGATTGTGGTGACCACGGTCAGCCGCGTTACGACAACAACGGTCAGGACCACCACTACGGCTCCTCATCGTCTGACAGTGAGCGCGTTCCCCGGCGACGGAACTGTAAGCTTCTCTCTTGACGGATTGTCACTTACCGGATTTGGTGCTGGCGCGGCGCTGTTCACGGGGGGCTGGGGTAGCATCCAGATACTATCGATCAATGACACTGTGCAGCCGTTTACGGCGACATTCCGTCGCAATAATTCCATCGACTTCACTCTGAGGCTTACTTCTCCCTACAATACCCAGACTTGGTAGGCTCTAGATCTACCTAAGCGGTTTGGGTGGCGGCTTCTGCAGTGTAGACCATGAATAGCTAGCGGGAGGTTAACTTTGAGTCGCGTTCGCCTGACCACCGCTGGTGAATCACATGGGCCCTATGAGGTCTGCATAATAGAGGGCATCCCTGCAGGTCTTGGTATCTCGGCGTCGGACATAGACGAAGATCTTGCTCGGCGCCAGCAAGGCTATGGCCGTGGTGGTCGGATGGCCATCGAGACTGACCGTTGTGAGTTGGTCGCGGGGATCCGCCTGGGGGCCACTCTGGGAAGCCCCATAGCGATCCTGGTCGAGAATAGAGATCATGCCAACTGGAGCCACGTTATGGGAGCGGCGGCGGACCAGGCGTGCGTTGAAGGTTTGGATACGGAGAGTGCGGTACCTCGTCCGGGTCATGCCGATTTCGCTGGGATGGCAAAGTACGGACACTCATCGATACGCCCGGTCCTCGAACGGGCGAGTGCGCGCGAGACGGTAGCGCGCGTGGCGGGGGGGGCGGTCTGTAGGCGGCTACTCGCCGAGTTGGGGGTGACCGTTCGTGCGCAAGTCGTCAGCATGGGCGGAGTGACCTCAGATGTGAGCCGTACGGACTACGCAGATCCGAGCAGTGTTGACTGGGCATCGGTCGAGACGTCTGTAGTGGCGTGCGAGGACGATGAGGCCACGCAGGCGATGTGCGAAGCTGTAGATGTTGCCAGAGCGAGCGGTGAATCGCTGGGAGGGGTCTTCGAGGTCTGGGCCTGGGGTCTGTGTCCGGGTTTGGGGAGCCATGTGTCCCATCATCAGCGTCTCGATGGGGTTCTGCTGGGAGCGGTGGGAAGCATCCCGGCGGTCAAAGGTGTCGAGCTAGGCACTGCATTCGCAAACTCTTCGCTTCGGGGGTCGCGAGTGCACGATGCCTTCGTTGTTAGAGAGAACGCGACCTGGAAGGGGATCGGCCGCGAGACGAACAGGGCCGCCGGACTTGAGGGCGGCATGACCAACGGCATGCCTGTGGTGATCCGTGCAGCCATGAAGCCCATACCGACAATGACTAAGCCGATTGCTTCCGTCGATACGAGAAGTCTTGAGATCGTGTCTTCGGAATATGAACGGAGTGATGTAACCGCGGTCCCAGCCGCCCGCGTAGTCGGAGAGGCAATGGTCGCGTATGTGCTCGCCGGCGCCTATATCGATAAGTTCGGCGGTGACAGTATGGACGAACTGCTGAGGGCAGCAGGGGAATATGCCCTGGAGCTGGAGAGGCAAGGGTTGTGGCACCGCTCCTAGCGTTTTCGGGTTTCATGGGCAGCGGAAAGACGGCAGTCGCGCGGGAAGTTGCTCGCAGACTCGGCCGGCGCTTCATAGATCTCGACGTGGAGGTCGAGTCGGCTTTGGGTACGCCAATAGCTGCCTACTTTTCCTCGCATGGGGAGGCGGGGTTTCGGGACAGGGAGAGGGAAACACTGCAGGCGGTTCTGGACGCGACGCGAGAGCAAAGTGTCATCCTTGCCCTTGGGGGCGGTACGCTACTGTGGCCCGAGAATGCGGACGCTGTCTGTGAAGTGGGCAAAGTAGTCCTTCTGACAGTCGATGTCGAGGAGGCCTGGGCACGGGTAGTGGGGTCAAACAGGCCTCTGGCCAAGGACGAAGAGGTGTTCAGGAGTCTGTGGCTTGAACGACGTGCGGGGTACGAGGGGCCTGCCGACTGGATCGTACCCACGGGAGGTAGGTCTGTTGACCAAGTTGCGAGCGAAGTCGTGAGTCTCGTCGAATGTGGCGGCCCGGGGAGCGCACAAACGTGGTGTCGGAGTCTAGTCGGGACTGAGCGACATTCGTCAGTGATCGGCGGCGAAGGTGCGTTGGAGTGTCTGCGGGCGCGGGCAAGCGAGAGTCATGAGCGGGGCAGTGGTTTTCGTGTGATCACCGATGCCAACGTTATGGGGGCCTGGGGAGATAGTGTCTTGTCGCTGCTGGGTGGTGTGAATGAAGCCGATGTGTGTGTTCTGGAGCCTGGTGAGTCGACCAAGAACGCGGAGAACCTTAGAGCTTGCTGGGAATGGCTTGCTGAGCGGAACACACATCGGGATGACATCGTTGTCGCGCTGGGTGGGGGTGTGGTCGGGGATCTTGCAGGCTTCGTTGCCGCCACGTATCACAGGGGCATCAGTCTTTGGCAGGTGCCGACGAGCCTATTGGCTCAAGTGGATTCAAGCGTTGGCGGCAAGACGGCAATCAACCTGAGTATCGCGAAGAACCTTGTGGGTGCTTTCTACCAAGCGGACCTGGTCATCATCGACCCCGCCACTCTCGGCACGCTACCGAAAACCGAATTTGTCGGTGCCTTGGGAGAGGTGGTCAAACACGCTCTGCTGTCGGGCGAAGGGGCTGTTTCATCTCTGGAGTGCGAAGCGTCTGACATTCTAAGACGAGATGAGGGCGTACTTAGCCGTCTGGTCAAGAGGAACGTATGGCTCAAGGCCGCTGTGGTAGAAGAGGATGAGCGAGAGTCTGGGCGGCGCGCCATTTTGAACCTTGGGCACACGACGGCTCACGCCCTTGAGGCCACATTGGGTTACGGTTCTATGACGCACGGCCAAGCGGTAGCCCTGGGTATATTGGTCGCCCTGCGGATAAGCGAGGATCAGCTTGGGCTGCACCCGGCGGTGCGAGCGAGAACTGAATCGCTGCTGCGCGCGCTGGGACTTTCGACTGCGGTCGAGCTTCCGCCCACGGATGCGATGGTCGAGGCGACAACACATGACAAGAAGATGACGGCGGAGGCAAGCGGGTTCGTCGGTCTGCAGGCGATCGGAAGTCCGTCATGGGGCATACAGGTAGCCCCTGAGGTCTTCACCCAGGCTTTGGAGGTCATCAGGCGGTGAGCGAGAAGAATGGTCGTCTTGTGGTTTTGCACGGAGCCAATCTGGACATGCTGGGAGAGCGTGCGGAGGAGCACTACGGCACATGCACTTTGCGCGAACTGGAAGAGCTGGTCTGCGGCGAAGCGGCGAGGTTCGGATGGCGCTGCCTGTGTCTGCACACTAACCACGAGGGTTCGTACATCGAACTGCTTCACAAACACAGGCACGAGACAGCCATGATAGTCAACCCCGGGGCCTGGACCCACTACAGCTATGCCATAAGGGATGCGCTGGAGCTGGTGAGGTGTCCGGTGGCAGAAGTGCACCTCTCGGACGTGGCGTCTAGGGAAGAATGGCGTCGACATTCGGTCGTCACCCCAGTTGCGGCGTTCACTGTCGCGGGTCTGGGTATCCGGGGCTATGTCGAGGCAGTCGAGCGATTGGCCGGGATAGTGAGTCTGCAACACGGCGAGCGCGAGCCCGCTCCGATAGCGCTATCTGTAGTAGAATTCAGCCCTGTAAAGGCTGGCTGTGCAATAGCAGTTCCTTCTGCGCGCGTTGGAGGCCTCGGCGGTGATATCGACCAATCAATTCAAGGTGGGCATGACCATAAGGTACGACGGGGATACCTACCGTATCGCTGAGTTTCAACACGTGAAGCCGGGCAAAGGGGGGGCTTTTGTTCGGACCAAGCTCCGCAATGTAACCACCGGCTCTCTGGTAGATCGCACTTTCAGGCCCGAAGAGAAGTTCGAACAGCTGCGTACCGAGAGCAGGAGCATGACGTACCTGTACGACGAGCCCGAGCAAGTGGTGTTCATGGACGCTGAGTCGTTTGAGCAGCTAGCTCTGCCCAAGACGCTGCTAGAGGGCCGTCTGGATCTCATGACCATCAATATGCCCGTGGAGGTGGTGCACATCGACGATGTGCCGTTTGATGTTGAACTGCCCACTTTTGTCGATCTCAAGGTCACAGATACTGCTGCCGGGGTCAGGGGCAACACTGTGTCTGGTGGGTCCAAGGAGGCGACGCTTGAGACTGGGGCGGTCATACAGGTACCACTATTCATCGAGCCCGGAGATGTGGTGCGTGTAGACACGCGGACGCATGAGTATTCAACCCGAGCCTGACCAGAATACGGAGCGAGTGTCGACCATGACCGAGTATTTGATAGCCACATCGGTGCTGGAAAGCATAGTGCGTGGTTCGCTGGCCGGTGATGAGCGCATCAAGTCCCACAATGCTCTGCCCCTGGTTGGGGGGCATGCGGCGGAGGTCTTGGTGCAGGACGAGTCATGCAGTGTTGTGGTGCATCTGGATGTACGCATGGGTGAGTTCATGCCTGAAGTAGCGGCGGCGGTGCGGTCGAAGGTATTGGGCTCGCTTGGCCCGATGACCGGCCTGTCTGTCTCAAACGTTGACGTTGTCTTTGGCGGCGTCTTTCCTGCAGGCTCCTGACCTTCGCTCCCGTGGTGACGGGTAGAAGAAGTGCGCGGCGCCGAGCGGTGTTCGTCCTGTACCAGCAGGATCTCTTGAAGCTCAGCGTCGAAGACGCCCTTGCACGGTGGGAGCAGGGGACCATCGAGCGACTACGCGGCGTCTATAGTCAGGGGCGTGGGGGGCAGTCCGACGAGGTCGATACTCTGCTCACACAGCACATCAGCGGATGGCGCATCGAGCGGCTCGGACTCGTGGAAAGGGCGATTTTGCGTGTAGCGGCGTACGAGCTCATACGTGAGATGGATACACCCGTGGCAGTGATTGTCGACGAGGCGGTGAATCTCGCGAAACGTTTCTGTTCCGGCGAGGCGGGCGCCCTAGTGAACGGCATTCTTGGGGGCGTTGCGCGGCAGACTCGTGTTTCGGAGGCAGCCGCATTGCTCGAAGCAAAGGAAGTAGGGGAAGCAGGGTGAGCGGGTCAATAGTCAGGCTGATCGACACGCTGGACCTTCCGGAGGCTCTGAGGACTCTAGATGACGACGGTCTTCGCCAAGTGGCGCGCCGAGGTCAGAGAGACCATCATCGAGACCGTTGTCCCAGAATGGCGGTCACCTAGGGTCGAGCCTCGGAGTGGTCGAGCTCACCATCGCGCTGCATGCCGAGTTGAATACCCCCAGGGACGCGATCATCTGGGATGTGGGTCATCAGTCGTACGCGCACAAGCTGCTGACCGGCCGAGCTCGAGAGTTCGAGTCGATCCGCACATATGGCGGACTCTCCGGTTTTCCTAGCGAGGCGAGAGAGCATCTATGATGTCTACGGCACTGGGCACGCCAGTACTTCGGTGAGCGCGGCAGTGGGCATGGTGGAGGCGAGCCGCCTGTGGATGAAGCTGGCGGCCGGTGAACGGGTCCGCGACTGGGACGGCGTCCTGCCGGACCCCGGGCGGGTCGTCGCTGTCATCGGCGACGGTGCCCTAACCGGCGGAATGGCCTACGAAGCTCTGAATCACGCCGGTCACCTGGCATACGCCGCTGCTGGTCGTTCTCAACGACAACGCCATGTCCATAGAGAAGAACGTGGGCGCCATGAGCGGCTACCTCTCGCAGCCTACGCATAGATCCCACGCTGGCCCGGCTGCGGCAGGACGTGGACCGCTGGGTCGAGCGGGTACCCGGAGTTGGGCGTCACATGTTGGCTTTTGGCCAGCACATCAAGGACAGCATCAAGGCGGCCATCGTCCCAGGCATGCTGTTCGAGGAGCTCGGCTTCACGTACGTCGGGGTCATCGACGGGCACGACATCGAGGAAGTGCGGGACGCCATCAGGCGGTCGCTGGCTGTGGACGGGCCCGTGCTGCTTCACTGCAAAACGACCAAGGGCAAGGGATATGCTCCGGCCGAGAGGCAGCCGGGCCGGTATCACGGCACACCCGGCTTCTCTGTCGCCACCGGCGAGCCCATGGATCCTGAGGGGCCGACCACTTTCACCGAGGCCTTTGGTAGAGCGGTGGTGGAGATGGCTCGGAGCGACGAGCGGGTTGTGGGAGTCACGGCCGCCATGGCTACGGGGACAGGTCTGGACCTGCTCAAGAGGGAGATGCCGGAGCGGTTCTTCGATGTAGGCATCGCCGAGGCACATGCTGTTGGGTTCGCGGCTGGACTTGCTGCGGCCGGCAAGCGGCCCATAGTGGCAATCTATTCGACCTTCTTGCAGCGGGCCTATGACCAAGTGATTCATGACGTGTGTCTCCAGGGTCTGCCGGTCGTCTTTGCGGTCGATAGGGCAGGACTCGTTGGTTCCGATGGCCCGACACATCACGGCGCCTTTGACCTCTCCTTCTTGCGAGTGTTGCCCGGCTTGAGTGTCTTCGTTCCGAGAGATGAGGCAGAGCTGCAGAGGCTCTTGGCGACTGCTCTCCAGTGTGAGGGACCCGTCTGTCATCCGCTACCCGCGCTCCGCGGGCATGGGAGTAGAACTGGCCTACCCCGATACTGCCCCTGACCGGTCCGTGGGTTGATGTGGTGCGGGAAGGTGGCGATGTGCTCATTCTGGGTGTCGGCCCTGAAGTGCACCTGGCTGAGGAGGCCGCGGACGTACTCGAGGGTGAAGGGGTGAGGGCCACCGTTGCCGCTGTCACACGAATCAGGCCTTTGGACCTTGAGGCGTCTGATGAACTTGGCGGCCCAGCACCGAGGCGTCGTCACCGTAGAAGATAATGCACTCGCCGGAGGTTTTGGCTCCGCACTTCTCGAGTTGTTCGCAGACCACGACATCTGCCTGCCCGTGAAACGCGCCGGCTTGCCGGACGTGTTCGTCAAGCACGGCTCCATCGAGCTACTGAGAACGGACGTAGGTCTGACTGCCGCTTGTGTCGCTGAGGCAGCCAGGCAGGTTCTTGCCGGGCCCCCGAAGAGGACCAGACGGGGCGGCTAGATGGGCACCGAGCGGAAGCGCTTGGACGAGATAGTGGTCGACCGAGCACTGACCTCCAGCCGGAGCGAGGCGCGTGGCTTGATCATGGCAGGCCTGGTGGTGGTCGACGGCAAGGTGGTCGACAAGGCCGGCGCCCCTGTCTCCACGGCAGCCGATATCTCTCTGAAGGCCAGGCCTCGTTTCGTCTCTAGGGCGGGGGAAAAGCTCGCGGGTGCGCTGAGCTTGTTCGGAGTCGATGCGCGAGACAGGGACTGCGTGGACATCGGGTCTTCGACGGGTGGGTTCGTCGACTGCCTGCTGCAGCAGGGAGCCGCTAAGGTCATAGCGATCGACGTAGGGCGCGGCCAGCTGGACGCGAGACTCAGGAGCGATTCGCGTGTCGAGGTTCGCGAAGGGGTGAACGCCCGCCTACTCCGAAAGGGGGACCTACCTTACGAGCCTGATTTGGTTACCATGGATGTCTCTTTCATCTCGGTGGGCAAAGTGCTAGGAGCGGTTGTGGACTGTATGGCGACAGAGTTCGAAGGCGTTCTTCTGATCAAGCCGCAATTCGAGGCCGGGCCCAAGCTCGTGGGTAAGAAGGGCATCGTACGGGATCCCGGGGTGCACAGGCAGGTGTTGGCAGAAACGAGCTCGTTCGCGTCAGCATAGCCTTGGGCTGGCGATTGCTGGCGTATGTCGCTCTGGGGTTCCTGGCGTGGGAGGCAATGTGGAGTTCTTCTTGCACGTCAAGCGGGACAAAGTATCTGGCCTTGACCCTGATAGTCTGGAGAGATCGATCGACCAAGCCGTGTTTGGCGGAGATAGTCGTTAAGGAGCCCGAGGTGAGCGAACAGATCAAGCGCGTCGTGATCGTTTCGCACGGTGTTCCGGCAGTCGGAGCCGGGCCTTTGGCTGAGACACTGTCGGTGTGCGAAGAGCTGGGTGTCCACGTAGTCGCCCCCGAGGGTGAGCTCGCCAAGCACCGCGACCTCTTCGGGCGAGTCGCTTCTGTGGTCAGCATGCAAGAGCCTGATGGTCTGGGCGGGGTGGAGTTGTGTCTCGTGCTGGGCGGGGACGGAACCATGCTTCGAGCCTTCCATTTGACCAGAGATCACGCAATACCCGTGGCGGGCGTCAACCTGGGCCGAGTAGGCTTTCTGACCACAGTGGACCGCGACGACGTTCGCCAAGGTGTTCGGCGGCTCTTGGCAAGGGACTTCGTAGAATACCCACTACTTGGCCTGCAGGCAGAGGTGGGCGGATCCACCTTTCGTGCAACCAATGACGTCGTTGTCTGCAAAGGAGATCGCTCGACCGCGTGTTCTCTGGCGCTCACCATAAACGGGGTCACCCTCTTTGAGGTGCAGTGTGATGGCGTGGTGGCGGGCACTCCTGCAGGCTCTTCAGCCTATAGCCTCGCCGCCGGAGGGCCACTGCTCGGCATTTCCGTGGATGCTTTTGTAATCAGTCTGGTGGCTGCGCATGCCGTCGGAGTGCGGCCGGTGGTGGCCGGACCGCTGGATGTTCTCGAGATAATCAACACGGGCGACCAAGACTGCTACGTGGACATCGATGGCCAACGCGCTCTGCGCTTCCCGCCAGCGGCTGATGTGTGCATACGTACTATCCCGGGCATGACGTCGCTGGCGCTGCTCGTGGGGGACAGCCTGTACCATCACTTCCGCGACCGCCTTCTATGAGCGGGTAGGCCAGTGCTTTCATCCCTTACCATAAGGAACTTCGTCCTCATCGAAGATGCAGTGCTCGAGTTCTCTCCTGGACTGAATGTGCTAACGGGGGAGACTGGGGCCGGCAAGACGCTACTCACGAAGGCACTGGGACTATTGATGGGAGAGCGGGCGGAAGAGGGGCTGGTGGGTACCCGGGCCGGAGACGCCAGCATACAAGCTATCTTTGAACTCGGCGAAGATGAGGTGCATGAACTGCCGCCGGACGTGAGGGAGCTTGTGGGAGGCGTAGAGCCCGGACCCTTCATCGTCGGCCGCCGCCTAGGCAAGGAGGGGCGTAACCGTTGCTTCATCAACGACACTGCCGTCACGCTTGGTGCTATGGGGGGCGCTGTCGCAGGACTCTTGTCCTTTGCTGGGCAGCACGAGTACCGTCGACTGCTTGACCCGCGCTACCAGCTTTCAGTCTTGGACAAGTGGGCGGGAAGCGAAGCCCTGGAGGCTGCAGTCGAATTCCAGCAGGCGTACCAACGCGCCCGCGATGCGTCGAGACGATTGCGAGACAGCAGCAGGGATGAGGAGTCTCGGCTTCGCGAGATCGACCTGCTGCGTTTTCAGGTGGACGAACTCGCCGCCGCGCAGCTTTCGGTGCAGGAGGAGGAGGCTCTTCTGGGAGAGCAGCGGCTTCTCGCTCGCGCCGAGGAAGTCCTGCGAGCCACAGGGGTCGCCGGAGGTGCGTTGAACAGCGACGGCGAGGGTTTGGACGCCGGAACGTTGGTGGGGCAGGCCACGGCACTGGTGGGTGGTCTGCAGGGGATCGACCCCGAGCTGGACTCGCTATGCGAGCAGTTGACAGGTCTGCAGTGCCAGTTGGTAGATCTGGCCCGGGAGCTTCACACCTATGCCGACTGCGTGTCAGTCGATCCAGCGCGCCTTGAAGTGGTGAATGAGAGGCTGCGGCTCTATACGGAGCTGGGACGCAAGTACGGGGGTTCGACCGACAGCGCCGTCCAGCGATTGGGAGACGCTGGAGAGAGGCTGGCGGTATTGCAGGGGGGTGAGGCTGATATCTCCAGGCTGGAGGAGATCAGGCGGATAGAGACGGCGAGAGCTCTTGAGTGCGCGGGCAGGCTGACAGCGGCGCGTCGCGAAGCGGCTCCAAGACTGGAAGAAGCTGTCGCGGAGCAATTGGGTGGTCTGGGCATGGTGCAGGCAAGTGTGGTCATCAATCTGCAGACTCACCCGGGCTGGGAGGGACTTGGTGAGGCCGGGGCAGAGACTGTGGAGTTTCTACTTGCCGCCAATCCGGGGCAGCCACCGAGAAGCTTGGCCAAGACGGCATCAGGCGGTGAGCTCTCGCGGGTGTTGTTGGCTATGAAGTGTGCTCTTGCCGGCATCGGGGGGCGGGAGACCCTTGTGTTCGATGAGGTCGATGCGGGAATCGGAGGGCGTACGGCTGTATCTGTGGGTAACAAGCTGCGGCAGCTTGCTGATGATTCTCAGGTGCTGGTCGTAACACACCTGGCGCAGGTCGCGGCCCTTGCAGCGCGTCACTTTCTCATCGACAAGGTCTCTGGTGCGTCAGACACCGTTGCCCGCCTCTCTCTTGTGGAAGATGAGGAGGTCGTGCAGGAGTTGTGCCGCATGCTCGGCGGACGCATCGACGACAGTGAGGCCATGGCGCTAGCGAGAGAACTGCGAGACAGGGGTGCGGCGGGGCTGCTAGACTAGATAGGGCGCAGGCAAGACCGTCATGCGCCACCCAAATCCGAGTTGACGCAGGGGTGACCATGGCGAAGCATGTGTTTGTAACGGGTGGCGTCGTATCGTCCCTCGGGAAGGGCATCACCGCCGCCTCCTTAGGGTGCCTTCTCAAGAGTCGCGGCCTTCGAGTCATCATCCAGAAGTTCGACCCCTACCTCAACGTGGACCCTGGGACCATGAGTCCCTATCAGCACGGGGAGGTGTTTGTCACCGACGATGGCGCAGAGACCGACCTCGACCTGGGCCACTACGAGCGCTTCGTCGACGAGAACCTGACCAGGGATTCGAACGTCACCTCCGGTTCTGTGTACAACCACGTGATCAGCAAGGAGAGACGGGGAGATTATCTGGGCAGCACCGTGCAGGTGATACCCCACATCACCAACGAGATCAAAGAGCGTATCTCTCGAGTAGCGCGCGACCCAGACGTGGATGTGGTCATAACCGAGATCGGCGGCACGGTGGGCGATATCGAGAGCCTGCCCTTCCTGGAGGCCATCCGCCAGTTCCGAAATGATATCGGCCGCAGACATGTGCTGTTCATACACGTGACACTTATTCCGTTTATCAGCACTTCGGGTGAGCTCAAGACCAAGCCTACCCAGCATAGCGTGAACGAGCTACGGAGCATCGGCATCCAACCAGACATAATCGTCTGCCGATCAGACCGAGAGATAAGCGCCGACCTCAAAGAGAAGATCTCGCTGTTCACCGATGTCGAGCCACGGGCTGTCGTCAGCTGCGTCGATGCGGCTCACCTGTATGAGGTCCCCCTGCTACTGCGAGATGAGGGGCTGGACGGCCTGGTGGTAGACAAGTTGGGCCTTGAGACCCGGGCCCCGAAGCTGGAAGAATGGATCTCGCTCGTGAAGCGCATGAAGGACGCCAAGGGGACAGTGAGAGTGGGGCTGGTGGGGAAGTATGTGCAACTGCGGGATGCCTATCTGAGCGTCATAGAGGCCCTGAGACACGCCTGCATCTACTACGGACGCAATCTCGAGGTCCTGTGGGTAGATGCGGAGTCACTCAAAGATGAGGAATTGGAGGCTTCGCTCGAAGCCGCCGACGGCATCCTTGTGCCTGGTGGCTTTGGGGTAAGGGGTACCGAGGGCAAGATCAAGTCGGTGCGTTACGCACGCGAGAATGGTGTGCCCTATCTCGGCCTGTGTCTGGGCATGCAGGTCGCGGTCGCCGAGTTTGCCCGCAATGTCGCCGGTATGGAGGGGGCAAACTCTTCAGAGTTCGAACCCGGCACCAAGTATCCAGTCATCGACCTGTTGCCCGACCAAGCGGGAGTCTGTGACAAGGGCGGCACGATGCGTCTTGGGTCGTCTCCGAGCAAGCTCGTTCCGGGGACCAAGGTCCATTCAGCTTACGCCAGCGATGTGATACATGAGCGTCACCGCCATCGCTATGAAGTCAACAACGAGTATCGCGAAGCGCTGGTGGACGCGGGCCTTGTTGTTAGCGGCACCACTATGGACGAGCGCCTGGTTGAAACAATAGAGCTCGCAGAGCACCCTTGGTTCGTGGCTTGCCAGTTTCACCCTGAGTTCAGAAGCAGGCCCACAAGACCGCACCCGCTCTTCAGAGAGTTCATCGGAGCCGCGGTGAAGCTGAGTGCGGAGAGGGCAAAGGCCGTCAAGGCCGTTGAGGCTGAATGACTGAGCCAGCCAAACCTTCTCGCGAACGGCTCACAGAGCTGTTCCTTGCCTTGACGCGAATAGAGAGTCACTCATGGCACGAACGCGGAGTGGCAGACGCGGTTATAGGCACTCTCGAGGGTCTAGGCCTTCAAGTGACCGAAGATGCTACGGGCGAGGCCATAGGCGGAGACTGCGGCAACTTGTTATGCAGAGTCGGAAAGGATCAGCGGGCGGCGTGGCTCGCGCTGGGTGCACACATGGATACAGTGGAGCCCGGCGGTCCGATCGACCCGCAGTTGGACGCGCATGGCAGGTTTGCGAACGCCAATACGGGCATCCTTGGCGCGGACGACAAGGCGGCCATAGCGGTTCTCTTGCACGCAACTGAGTTGTTGCTCGGCGGAGAAGCGTCGTTTGCCCCTTATGAGCTGTTCTTCACGGTGTGTGAGGAGCATGGGTTGGTGGGGGCGAAGCATCTTCAACCCGGGGCGCTTCGTAGCCCGGTGGCGGTGGTGTTCGACTCCTCCGGGCCGGTCGGGGGCATCATAACCGGGGCTCCAAGCCTCAAGCTCATCAAAGCACGCTACAGGGGTATAGCTGCTCACGCCGGGCTGGAACCCGAATTGGGCCGAAGCGCGGTGCAAGCGGCCGCGAAGGCGATCGCCGGCATGAGCCTTGGTCGCCTCGACGAGGAGACCACCGCCAACATCGGCACGATCGCCGGCGGCGTAGCGACGAATATCGTGCCGGGCTACTGCGACCTCGCCGGAGAGTGCCGAGGGCATGACGAGGGCAAGTTGGCCGAGGTGGCCTCTGAGATGGCCGACGCGCTGCATCAGGCCGCCGTGGAATCCGGGGTGGACGTGGAGGTGGATCTGGTCGACGAGTTTCGCGCATTCCACCTCGCGGAGGACTCCCCAGTGGTGGCGCTGGCGCAGAAGGCGATCTTGGCCGCGGGCCTACAGCCCCAACTGCATGTGGCGGGGGGTGGTTCCGACGCTAATGTGCTGAACGCCCTGGGCATACCGACCGTGAACCTCGCCGCGGGCATGATGCGCGTGCACAGCGCCGACGAGTACATAGACCTTGACGAGTTGGAGCGCCTCTGCGAGGTAGTCCTGCGTTTGCTGATGCAGTCGGGCGCGATGGAAAGTGGCCAAGAGACGGGCAGCGTACTGTGAGTGAACATCAAGAACTTGAGGAAGAGGACGCCGGTCGCCTGGGCTATGAGGTCGTCAGCTCGCAGACGGTATACGAGGGGCGCATTGTCACGATGCGGGTTGACGAGATAGCTTTGCCTCAAGGAAGGCTCGCGAAGCGGGTAGTGGTGGATCACCCCGGAGCTGTTGTGATGATAGCCCTGGACAGCGACGGCGGCGTGTATCTTGTCAGACAGTATCGCCACGCCATAGGTCGCCTGCTGCTGGAGCTGCCCGCAGGCACTCTGGAACCGGGCGAGGATCGCCTGGAGGCGGCTCAGAGGGAGTTGCGCGAAGAAGTAGGAATAGTCGCGAAGAGGTGGCGCCCACTGGGTTCGTTCTACTCGTCGCCGGGTTTTGTGAACGAACACATTCATGTGTTCTTAGCTCAGGACCTGAGTCAGCAGGAGAGCGAGCCAGACTACGATGAAGACCTTGAGGTGGTGCGCATTCCGCTCTCTGAATTGCTGGATGGCAGCGTCGACCTGCAAGACGCCAAGTCGCTGGCCGCGCTGCAACTCCTGAAGCGGGAGCAAGAATTTGGAACTGGCGGCTGAAGACAAGCGCCTGATTGAAGGGCATTTGCGGGATTTGAGCCTGCAGAAGGGCCTTTCGCTGAATACCACTTCTTCGTACGGCAGGGATCTGTTCCAGTTTGCTGAGTTCCTTTGCCGCCAGGGGAGGAGCCTGCGGACGGCCTCGGGCGATGAAGTACGGAGTTTCTTGGCCCAGGGGGAGTGGCGGCCATCCACCAGGGCGAGAAAAGCGGCATCTCTACGGTCATTCTACCGACAGGCCTTGCAGGCTGGCATTTTGACCGTGGACCCGATGACTGCACTTGCGAGTCCGCGTCTCGACTCCAGGTTACCCCGCATTCTTACGGTGACAGAGGTCGAGGTGATGCTGGCGATGCCCAAGACGGACCCGAGGGGTCTTCGCGACAGAGCGTTGCTGGAGACACTGTATGGCGCCGGTCTGAGAGCCTCGGAGGTGGTGGCTCTGCGGCTGCAGGACATCGATCTTGACGTCGGCTTCGTTCGGACGGTGGGCAAGGGCGAAAAGGAGAGGGTCGTCCCCCTGGGGCGTATGGCAGTGGAGGCGCTTCGGGCCTACAACGAGCGGGGCAGGCGGTTGCTTGGGGGCGCTGGCCGCCTGAAGGCCCCTGAGTTGTTCCTGAACGACCGCGGTCGAAGATTGTCGCGGCAGGGCTTGCACTTGATCATCAAGCGTTATGCCCGCGAGGCGGGTCTGCCCTCTGACGTTTCTGCACACACTCTGCGACACTCGTTCGCGACTCACCTCCTCGAGGGGGGTGCGGACTTAAGGGCGGTGCAGGAGATGTTGGGCCATGCGGACCTCTCCACGACTCAAATATACACTCACGTAAGCTCGACCCACCTCCAGAGGATATACGCCGAGGCCCATCCACGGGCGCGAACCCCATAGCTGTCTATACTAGGCATTATGACAGCAGCGCCCTCACTCATGGATGTCTCAACAGTCATCACGACGCACCAAAGCGCCGATTTCGACGCCTTGGCCGCGGCCGTCGGCGCGGCCCTGCTCTACCCTGAGGGCCGCATCGTGTTCGGTGGGTCGCTCAACCCCAATGTTCGCGAGTTCGTCGCTCTTCATGGAGAGAGCCTGCCCATCGTGAGCCTGCGTTTGCTTGATGTCACCAAGATCCGCCGTCTAGTGCTGGTTGACACTGCCGACCCCACCAGGATAGGTGAACTGGGCAAGCTGTATGGTGCGCAGGGACTCGAGACCGTGGTGATCGACCATCACGGCACGGAGGACCTCTCACGACCAGCCGCTGTCAGCGGCGGCAATTGGCTGATCTCCTCCGATGGAGCACAGGCGACGTCGATGCTCTACCTGCTCCTGGAGCGGGGCGTAGAGGTATCACGGCTGCAGGCAAGTATCTTCGCGCTCGGCATACATGAGGACACCGGTTCGCTCACCTATCCGCGCACCACGATCCGAGATGCCGAGATGTTGGCCGCAGCAATGCGCCTAGGAGCTTCGCAGGCACTCGTAGAACGGTACCTTCACAGCGCACTCGACAGCGCTCAACGGGAAGTGCTTATGAGGCTCGTTGACGCGGTTCGCGTGGAGAGGGTGCGGGGCCTCGACATCCACGTGGTCTCTGCTGAGGTCTCCGAATATGTGGACGGACTGAGCGTCGTCGCGCGCAAGCTGATGGAGCTCATCAACGCTGACGTACTCTTGCAGGCCATAGCGATGGAGAAGCGGGTCTTTGTGACAGCCCGCTCGCGCACCCGCGCCGTGGATGTCGGCGCAGTGCTGCGCACTCTTGGTGGGGGAGGTCATCCCCAGGCCGCCGCGGCTGTGGTGAGCGGACAGACACCTGCGGGGCTTATCGAGAGCATGTTGCACGTTCTCGCAGAGGCGAGCCTGAGCGCCCCCACCGCCGGTGACATCATGAGCCGCCCCGTCCGGCTGGTAGACGCCGGGACGAGCGTCACCGATGCGCTGGTGACTGCACAGCGCTACGGCCACTCGGGCATATGCGTGCAGGAACATGAAAGGGTTGTGGGCGTAGTGGCGCGTCGCGACCTGGACAAAGCGATCCGTCATGGGCTTGGCAGCGCCCCCGTCAGAGGTGTTATGACACGCAAGATCGCCTTCGCACATCCTGGCACCGGCGTGGACGAACTCAGGCGTCTTATGGTGGGGTCCGATGTGGGCCGCGTGCCGGTGGTGTCGGAGGCAGGCCACCCGGAAGCGGTCGCCAGCGGATCGGCGCCCGTCGACGCGCTGTTGGGCATTGTCACGCGTACGGATGTGCTGGCGGCGTATCAAGGCCAATGGGAGAAGGAGCAGAGTCCTGCCGACTCGCCCCAGGTCTACGCGCTGGAGGCCTTGGCACAGCACGCCTTCTTTGGCAGGCTGTTCAAGACCTGCTCCGCCCTGTCGGACGACTTTGCGGGCGTCTACCTGGTGGGTGGGTTTGTGCGAGACCTGCTCCTCGAGCAGCCGAACTCGGATGTGGATATCGCGGTCGAGGGGGACGGCATAGAGTTCGCATCGAGACTGGCCAAACACCTGGGAGGGAGAGTCAGAGCACACCGGAAGTTCAAGACTGCCGTGGTCCTGTTGCCGCCCGAGATCATGGACCAAGTGCCGACCGACCTTCGCAGAGCAAGTGAGCCGTTTCATGTGGACGTGGCTACCACGCGCACTGAGTTCTACGACTACCCCGCCGCTCTTCCGAAGGTGGAGCATGCGTCAATACGACAAGACCTCTTCCGCCGTGACTTCACCGTGAACGCAATGGCGATTTCGCTGGGCGGACGCGACTTCGGCACGGTCGTCGACTTCTTTGGGGGCTACCGTGATCTGCGCCAAGGCGTGGTGAGGGTGCTCCACAACCTAAGCTTCGTCGAAGACCCCACCCGGATCTTCCGCGCTGTGCGGTACGAGAATCGCTATGGATTCAGAATGGACGAGCATACACGCGATCTGGCCAAGAGATGCGTCGAGATGCATCTGGTGGGTGATCTCTCGAGTGTGCGTCTGCGCGACGAACTTACAGCTCTGCTTAGCGAAGAGGATGTGGAGTGGACGCTCAAGCGCCTGAACGAACTCGGAGTGGCGCATGCCGTGCACCCCCAACTGCTGACAGATGACGACACCGTTCAGATCGTCAAGAAGTTGGACGGGCTTGTCGAGGAGCTCGGCCTGTCCGATGATGTGCAGTTGTGGCGGTTGCGTCTGGCTGCCATCGCCAGCAACATGACGCATGATGGGCTCTACCTGTGGATGGAGCAGCTGAGAGTCAAGAAGGGTGACGCCGCGGTGATCCTTGACGGCGTAGTGGTCGGAAAGCACCTTGCTGCTAGCCTTTCTCAGCCGCACATGAGCGAATGGGATATATACAAGACGCTGCGTGCCACCTCCGAGGAAGCCTTGCTGTTTGCTCTGGCCCGAATGTCCGAGGGGCAACCCGCCGATCGTCTGCGCAGTTACTTGACCGAACTCCGTCACAGGACACTGAGCGTGAGCGGAGACGATATCCTAGCAATGGGCGCCAAGAAGGGCCCAGGCGTCGGGAAGGTACTTGAGCGACTCAGGGAGATGCGAGTGGAACAAGCCATTCAAGGACGCGAGCAGGAGATGGCTGCCGCGCGCGATCTGCTGGAGAGGACTACATGAACTTCGATTTCAGCCTCGAGAAACTCATCAACATGGTCATTCTCGTGCCGATACTGGTACTGTCGATGATGATCCACGAGGTAGCTCACGCGTTCGTGGCCTTTCGACTTGGTGACCCGACTGCCAAACGCCTGGGGCGGCTAAGCTTCAATCCAATAAGGCACATGGATCCCTTGGGCACGGCGATGTTCTTCATCACGTACCTTCTAGGGGGGTTCATCTTCGGCTGGGCAAAACCGGTGCCCATTTCCCCTTACTACTTCAAGAACCGCCAAAGGAGCATGGCCTTTGTCGGCCTGGCCGGTCCTGTGAGCAACTTCATCCTGGGGATAGGCTTCATCCTCATCCTGAGGGCCGTCAACCCCTCCGCGGATGGGTACCTAGCAGAGGCGCTCTTCCTGGCATTCCAGGTCAATATGGTGCTGGGACTGTTCAACCTCATACCCATCCCTCCACTGGATGGCTCCAGGGTGTTCGGTGCCCTGCTCCCCAAGAAGGCCTATGAGAAGTGGGCGGAGATGGACCAGTACGGCATGATCCTCGTCCTTGTGTTTATGCTTGTGCTCTGGGGTCCGTTCGGGCGCTTTCTCAGATGGGCAATCGTGGGCATAGCGAACGCGTTTCTTGGCTAGACTCCGACAGAGCGCAGTGAATGCGACCGTGCCACCGGGTAGGTGATACTCCCTGAGATCTCCCGAACTTGACCTAGAGGTCTACCAAGGGCCGTTCGACCTGCTTCTCTCACTCATCATGAGAGAAGAAGTGGATTTGCTCGAGGTGCCCTTGGTCGAAGTGATCACGGCATATCTGGCGGACATGGAGTCGGCCGGGATCATTGGCTACTGGGACGATATGACCGAGTTCTTGCTCTTGATGAGCCTGTTGGTAGAGGTCAAGTCAAGGATGCTGCTCCCGGAGGCCTTCCTGCCCTTCGAGGAAGAAGAACTCACGCCAGAGCAGGCTCGCGATCAGCTTCTTGAGCGGCTGTTCGTGTACAGTCAGTTCAAGGCTGCTGCGACTCGCCTGCGTGAAATCGGTGAGTACAGCGCGGCCTCAGTGCTGCGCGGTGCACAGGGGCAGGCCAAAGTCGTACTGACCCCCGAGGAACAGATTGCCGGAGCTGGAGACGTCGTAGAGCTGCGAGACAGTCTACGGCGGGTTCTGGCTCAGCAGGGTGACCCGGATACGTCGCACCTGGCCGAGACCAAAGTGGAGCTCCGACGGCAGATAGAGCTGATCAAGGAGCTCTTGGGGAGCCAGACAAGCTTTTCTTTCAACAAGGTCTTTGGTGCGGAGCAGCCCTTGGTACAGGCACTGTCCCTGTTTGCTCTGCTCGACCTGTTGTCGCGAGGAGCGGTTAGAGTGAGTCAGACGCAAGTGTTCGGAGATATCTTGGTCAAGCGCAGCGAAACACGGGAGACTGCAAGAGGATGAGCATGACAGAGCAAGAGTCGGCACACACGGTTCCAGGTATTCGGTGGGCCGACCTGAGAAGAGATGTCGAAGCCCTGCTGTTCGCCTCCGGAGACTCGATCACGGTCGACAGCATGCTGCAAGCGTTGGGCGCCGAGGATCCGACTGCGCGGCGTGCTGTGGAACAGATACTGGGGGAGCTGGCGATCGAGTTCGCTCCTGAAGGCGACAGGGGGTTCGAGCTAGTGCGACTGGCCGGAGGCTGGGCCCTAAGGACAAGCCGCCGCTCCGAACATGCCGTGAAGGCGATGTTCGAGCTGCCTTCGGAGGCCGGCCGACTCTCGCCTGCGTCCATGGAGTGCCTGGCCATCGTTGCCTATCTGCAGCCGGTCACGCGCCCACAGATCGCCGAGATACGCGGCGTCAACTCCGATTCTTCCATCCGAAGCCTGCTCGACCGAGAGCTCATCGCGGACGTCGGACGAAGTCAAATGAGGGGCGGCGCAGTGCTCTATGCAACCACAAGGCGCTTCGAGGTCATGTTCGGCCTCGCAGACCTCAAAGACCTCCCTGCGCTGGAGGACTTCGCCTTGACAGGCGAAGCCCAGGCCGATCTGCGCCGGCGCCTGGGTCTACTCACCGTGCCGGAGTGAAGACAAGGCTACAGAAGTTTCTGGCGGAGGCCGGGCTTGGCTCTCGCCGGGGTTGCGAAACACTCATCACTGCTGGCCGAGTCGCCGTGAACGGCGAGGTGGCGACCTTGGGCGTGAGTGTAGACGCAGATGTCGACGTCGTCGAGGTCGATGGTGAGACGGTCGGCGCCGACGCCAAGGAATACTGGCTCCTCAACAAGCCCGCAGGTGTACTCAGCGCCGTGGTGGACGAACGCGGCAGAGTTACCGTCACAAGTTGCGTACCTACTCGGGCAAGAGTGTTTCCAGTCGGCCGGCTTGACTTGAACAGCACTGGACTCCTGCTGCTGACCAACGACGGTGAGCTCACAGAGCGGCTTCTGCACCCCCGGTATCACGTTCAGAAGGAGTATGCGGTCAGCGTGCACGGCCAGCTCGATAAGGCCTCTCTGGAAAGACTGCGCAAGGGGGTGCGCCTTGAAGAGGGCACGACTTCGCCCGCACGGGTCACCGTACTTCAGCAGGCTTCTGGGGCCAATCACAACCTGACCGAGTTATCGGTGGTCATCCATGAAGGTCGAAAGCGCCAGGTGCGCCGCATGCTGGAGGCAGTGGGTCATCGGGTGGTCGCACTGCATCGCTCTCGTTTTGCCACGCTCACAGACAACGACCTCGCGATCGGACAGGCGAGACGCCTCAGCAGAGACGAGATCGTCCAATTGCGCAGGTTGGCCGGTCTGGTCTAGCGTGCTCTATACTGGACCCTTCCGCAAGAACGCAGGCAGTCCGGAGTCGCAATGAGGTTCAACCCTTTACTGGATAGGCTCACGCCCTACAAGGCGGGGCCTTCGCTCATAGAGATAAGAGAGCGGTATCACGTCGACCGCATCACGCAGATGGCGGCCAACGAGGTGCCGTGGGGGCCATTCCCCGAGGTAATAGAGGCCGTCCAGATGGCCGTCACAGGTCTGAACCGGTATCCGGACGGGGCCTGCACCGAGCTTGGCGCTCTGCTGGCCGACCTGCTGGGGGTAGGTTCTGAGAACCTGTGCTTTGGAAACGGCTCTTGTGAGCTGTTGATGCTGCTGGGGCAGGCTCTGCTGACGCCCGAGCACCACGCCGTATTTCCGCACCCTTCCTTTGTCATGTACAAGTCGATCGCCCTGGCGCACGGAGGTAGCTTCACCGCGGTGCCCCTCAAAGACCTGGCGCATGACCTGGAGGCAATGGCGGCGGCGATACGCAATGACACAAGTCTGGTGATCGTGTGCAATCCGAACAATCCGACCGGCAGCTATATCGAGCCCGGCGTATTGCGAGCTTTCCTTCAGAAGGTGCCGGAAGATACCGTGGTAGTGCTTGATGAAGCCTACGGGGAATTCGTCCACTCGCCCTTGAGGGAGGAGACAGCCCCCTGGATCAGGGACCACCGCAATCTCGTGATACTGCGGACGTTCTCCAAGATCTACGGCCTTGCAGGGCTGCGTATAGGCTACGCCATCGCCGACCGTGAGGTCATCGGCGCCCTGGACAAGGTGCGGCAACCCTTCAACGTGGACTCGTTAGCACAGGTGGCAGCGCTTGAGTCTCTGAAGCATCCCGAGCGCTTGGCCCAGCGCCGGCTTGCCGTCTCAACGGAGCGGAAGCGGGTGGCCGGCCTCTTGGCGCAACTTGGCATCGAATGCTTCTTGGGTGAAGCCAACTTCTTGCTGGTCGACGTCACGCGCTTGGGACTGCCTGGCCCGGAGGTAGGCCAGAGGCTCTTGGCCGAGGGCATACTCACTCGGTCTGGATACTCGATGGACTGTCCCGGTTGGATTAGGGTTACCATTGGTGAAGTGCAAGAGGGGGATAGGTTTGTGAGCGCGATGCAGCAGCTTCGTGCAGGTGGTGCGCCAGTGGATGCGCAAGTCGTGGACGCTGCGGTAGACGCTGGGTCCCTGAGCCCGGAGAGTTGATATGGAGACCGCAAGCACTGAGATGATGATCGTCATGGAGGAGGGCGCCTCGCCCGAGGATGTGGAACGCATCCTAGAGCTTCTGCAGAGCGCTGGTGCGCGTGGGCATGTGTCGACTAGTGACGTCGTCACGGTAATCGGGGTCATGGGGGAGCGCGACGTGGTAGCGGGGCTTCCGCTGGAAGCGTATCCAGGCGTGGACAAGGTGCTGCCCATCTTGAAGCCCTACAAGTTGGTCAGTCGCGAATTCCGTCGCTCTGACACGGTGATCACGGTCGGCAACACCAGTCTGGGCGGCGGCCACGTCGCCCTCATAGCAGGGCCGTGTTCTGTGGAGAGCAGAGAGCAACTGCTTGAGGCCGCTGCAGAAGTAAGGGCCGCAGGCGGCACTATGCTTCGAGGTGGCGCATTCAAACCGCGTACGTCACCGTATGCCTTCCAAGGCATGGGTGTGGAGGGACTGGAGATACTTGCCGAAGCGCGTGAGGCTACAGGGCTTCCGGTCGTCACTGAGCTAATGGATCCTCGGCACCTGGAGGCTGTGGCGCGATACTCCGACATAATCCAGATCGGCGCGCGCAATATGCAGAACTTCCAATTGTTGTCGGCCGTTGGTCAAGTCGACCGACCGGTCCTCCTCAAACGGGGGCTTGCCGCTACAATCGAGGAACTTCTGATGGCGGCGGAGTACATCGTCAAAGAGGGTAACGACAAGGTCATCCTATGCGAAAGAGGTATCCGCACCTTCGAGACTTCCACTCGCAACACGTTGGACATTTCCGCCATACCCATCATCAAGCAGCGTAGCCACCTGCCTGTGGTCGTGGACCCGAGCCACGCGGCAGGCAAGGTCGACCTGGTGGAGCCGCTGTCGCTGGCGGCCATAGCGGCCGGAGCCGACGGCATCATGATCGAGATGCATCCTACACCAGAGACGGCGTTGTCTGATGGCGCGCAGTCGCTTGACCCAAGGCAGTTCGCTGCCGTTGTGGAGCGCATATCGAGCATGGTCCAGTGGGTCGGCAAGAGCCTAGGCTAGGCAGGGTGACCGCAGAACATGCACATAGCGGGGTCCACCGTCTTGCGGTAGTAGGAGTCGGCATGATGGGGGGGAGCCTCGCCTTGGCTGCGCGCGCGCGCGCCGACGTTGACGAGGTGGTCGGGTTCGACAGTGACCCTGAGGCGCTTGAAGAGGCATTGGCCAGAGGGGTGATCACGGAGGCAGCAGCAAGTGCTGCCGAGGCGGCGGCCTACGCCGACCTAGTAGTAGTATCCACTCCTGTCCGCAGTATTCCCGCTCTGGTGGAGGAGTGTGCTTCTGCGGATCCGCGCCCGCGCCTCATCACGGACATGGGCAGTACCAAGTCGGCCATTGTCCGCGGCCTATCGCCCGCGACTCGAGCCATCTTCATCGGCGGGCATCCTATGTGCGGCGCGGCTGATTCTGGCGTCAAATATGCGCGTGTCGACCTGTTCCAGGGGGCCAACTACTTTCTCTGCACCACAGGGGCAGCCTTCCCAAAGCTGTACGCCATGTTGCAGCAGTTCGTGCTCGATCTGGGCGCCAGGCCTACGCACATCGACGCCGAGGCGCACGATCGCATCTTGGCGGTGATCAGCCACCTGCCACATGTACTGGCCAACGCGCTCATGTTGCACGCTGGGGGTTTCAGCGTCGGGGGCAAGAGGGCACTGCAATGGGTAGGCGCGAGCTTCACCGATCTCACTAGGGTAGCGGGCTCCAACCCGCCCATGTGGCGCGACATCTTTCTAGAGAACAGGGAGGCTCTATCAGAGTCAGTGGGGGCCATCGGCGAACTACTCAAGGATTTTGCGGCCCACTTGAACACAGCGGACTCGCAGCGTATAGCCCGTTCCATAGAATCGGCAGGCGCTTATCGCGAAGAGATGCTGGAGTTTGCAGACATAACTCCAGGAACGCTGTACAAGGTGACAGTAAGAGTGCCTGACGAACCAGGAGTCATAGCGAAGGTCATGACCGCACTTGGTGAGGCGGCCATCAACGTCGAAGATCTGACGCTTCACCACATGAGCCGGAGTGTCGGCGGTGACCTCGAGGTCTTCGTCGCCGGTCAACAGGTCGCCGATCAGGCGCAGGAGTTGCTCACAACGCTTGGGTATCCCTCGCGGGTAAGCGTTAGCGGAGACACCACCGAATGAACACAGAGAAACATGCAATGCGCGGTGCCGGTCTCTTTTCACCTGCGGTGGATGGGCTCCGTGGCTCGCTTCGTGTGCCCGGAGACAAGTCGATCTCGCACCGTGCCCTTATTCTAGGATCGGTAAGCCGAGGCCCTGTAGAGATCGAGGGCTTTCTGCGTTCTGCTGATACCCTCGCCACTTTGCGCGCCGTGAGAGCGTTATCGGTGATCGTCGAAGAGGTAGAAGAGAGACTGGTTGTGCATGGGCGTGGTTGGGAGGGGCTTTGCGAACCCAACGACGTGATCGACGTTGCCAACTCCGGCACACTCATCCGCCTGTTGCCGGGCCTCATCGCATCGCGTGACCTCTACTGCGTGCTGACAGGAGACGACAGCATCCGCCGCCGCCCGATGCGCAGGATAGTCGAGCCGCTCGCGGCCATGGGCGTATCTGTGGCGGGACGCGCCGGCAACACGCTTCCGCCCATAGGTGTTTGTGGCGGAATTCTGCAGGCCAGGGATCATGTGCTCGATGTCGCCTCTGCTCAGGTGAAATCGTGCCTGTTGTTGGCGGGGCTGAGGGCCAGAGGCGTGACAAGCGTCAGCGAGCCGGGAGTCTCTAGGGATCATACTGAGAGGATGATCAGACAAGGCGGCGGACGGGTGGAGAGAGATGGTCCGGCGCTTGGGCCAGGTGTTGTGCGTGTGTGGCCCGTCGAAGCGCTGGACTTGACCTCGGTCAGCATCCCGGGTGACTTCAGCTCCGCCGCCTTCTTCTTGGTCGCGGCCCTTCTTGTACCCGGTTCTGATGTCACCGTGGAGGGAGTAGGCCTGAATCCTACCCGCATTGGTCTGTTGAGGGCGCTTGAACGCATGGGAGCCGACATCACGGCGGAGGTCACAGACCTTAAGGCTCTTGAACCGGTGGGCAAAGTGCGAGCACGGTACTCCGAACTCACAGCCTGTGATGTTGAGCCGGATGAGGTGCCGAGCATCATCGATGAACTGCCGGCGTTTCTTCTTGCGGCAGCAAGGGCCAAGGGTGTATCCCGTGTCAAGGGTGCCGGGGAGCTGCGGGTCAAGGAGAGTGACCGCCTGTCTGCCATGGCTCAGCTGCTTACAGATCTAGGTGTGGAAGTGAGCGAGCAGCACGATGGGATCGAGGTGACCGGCAAGCCAGCCGGTTGGGTGAGGGCGACAGTGCGGACTGGTGGCGACCATCGCCTGGCCATGGTAGGAGCCATCGCCGGCTGTGCCTCGACCGAAGGCGTCACCGTGGATGACGTTGACTGTATGGGGGTCTCCTTTCCTGGGTTCGTCGACCTGCTCGGCGACCTTGGCGGCTTATGGAGTTCCGCGGGCAGCGACAAACGATGTGGGGTGAGCGACTGATGATCATTGCCATCGACGGACCTGCCGGATCGGGCAAGAGCACCATAGCTCGAGAGGTGGCCAAGAAGCTCGGAATGCGATACCTGGATACTGGTGCGATGTATAGGGCCATCACGCTCGTGGCGCTGGAATATGGTCTGCTGCCGGCGCGTGTCTGCGAGACGGGAGCAGTGGCTAGGTCGACTTCCATACGGCTCGAGGAGAGGTCTGACGATCTGACTCGAGTCTTCATAGGCGATAGAGACGTAAGCCTCGATATCAGGGGGCCCCTGGTCTCCAAGAACGTTTCTGCGGTCTCGGCGCAGCCGTCGGTGCGCAAAGTGCTGACCAAGAGGCAGCGGGCAGAAGCTGAGAAGGGCAATGTGGTCCTAGAAGGCCGAGACATGGGCAGCGTGGTGGTGCCACATGCGGAGGTCAAAGTGTTCTTGACTGCAAGTGTCACGGAGCGTGCGCGCAGGCGGCAGGCACAGCTGCAGGCGCAGGGTGTGGCGCAGTCCATAGATGAATTGGTCAATGACATATCCACTCGAGACGCGTTTGATTCTGACCGCCAGGCATCTCCCCTGCGCAAAGCTGCGGACGCCGTCGAAGTCGACACTACCGGCATGAGCATCGACCAGGTAGTGGACGCGGTCTGTGAGCTGGCTCGCAGAGCCCAGGAGGCACGCTTGCCGAAGTGGCGTCTGTCGCGGATGCAGAAAGGACCTCTTGACACTTTCGTGTACCGATTGGTCTACTTCGTGCTCCGGCCTACCTGGCGATTGTTCTATCGCATTAAGGTAGTCGGCCTCGAGAACTTCCCACGGACCGGGCCTGTGGTGGTCGCCTGCAATCATAAGGCGATGACCGACCCCTTCATGCTGGGCATCAACTTCCGGCGTCAGGTGCACTACATGGCCAAGGTCGAATTGTGGAAGTTCAAGCCACTAGCTTGGGCCATGGATAGCTTTGGCACCTTCCCGGTGAACCGGGGGGAGGTGGACCGTACCTCGATCAAGCGCGGCATCGAGATCTTGGAGCAAGGGGAGGTGCTGGGGTTGTTTCCCGAGGGACGTTGCCACAAGGCCCCAGGCCTTGGTCCTCTGCGTGCGGGTATCAGTCTCTTTTCGCTACGGGATGGGGTGGTGACAGTCCCAGCGGTAATGCGGGGCACGGAACTTGCCTTCAAGCACGGCATACCGCACTTTCCGAAGATTGACGTTGTGATCGGCGCCCCGATCGAGATGCCTGGCCCCGATTGCCTGCGCTCCGACAGGGCACGAGTGGTGACAGAACGAGTTCGAAACGCTCTGCAGGACTTGCTCGCAACTCCGGTGGAGCGGTGATGACCAATCTGATCGTGCGTGTCTCGGAGAGCGCTGGGTTCTGTCCGGGCGTGGAGCGTGCGCTGCAGTTGACGCTCGATGCCGTGGGGGAGGCCCATAAGCCCATCAACACGCTTGGCCCGCTCATACATAACCCGAGCGTGATCGCAGACCTGCGGGCAAAGGGCGTGGGTGTCATCGCCGAGCCTTCTGAGGCTCATGAGGGCACTGTGATCCTTCGCTCTCACGGGGTCCCGAAAGCAATGCGAGAGCAGCTACGTTCTTCCACAGTGAACGTGCTTGACGCCACTTGTCCATTTGTCACGTCTGCTCAGGACAAGACCGCACGGCTTCACGACGACGGGTATTACGTGATCATCCTTGGAGACAAAGATCATCCCGAGGTGTTGGGCTTGAAGTCCTACGCTGGGGAGAGATCCTTGGTGGTCGAGGGTGTTGCTGACCTGCCCGAGCGGTTGCCGAGCACCAAGATAGGGGTGGTCGTACAGACCACCCAGTCCAAAGAACGGCTTACAGAATTAGTGGGCCGATTGGCGCCTGGCGTCAGGGAGATGCTTGTGCACAACACGATATGCAACGCTACTGAGCTTCGGCAAAGCGCAGCCTTGGCCATGGCGGCGGACGTAGATGTGGTGGTGGTGGTCGGCGGTCGGGAATCGGGCAATACATGCAGACTGGCCGAACTGTGTGCACAGCGACGCACTAGGACCCATCATGTCGAGTCAGCGCAGGAGCTAGAGCCTGCGTGGTTCGTTGGTGCGAAGGTGGTCGGAGTGACGGCCGGAGCTTCGACGCCGCCAGACCAGATAGAGTCGGTAGTCGCCGCCCTTACGGAGATGAGCGTATGAACGCTGCCCTGCCCAAGATAGCCATCATCGGCTACCCAAACGTTGGCAAGTCGACGCTCTTCAATCGCATCACCGGCACTCGCGACGCGGTGGTAGCCCCGGAGCCAGGAGTGACTCGTGATCGCAAAGAAGGAGTGGGGGAGTGGAACGGCCGTCGTTTCACACTCATCGATACCGGGGGCATCGACCTGCAAAGCGACCAACCCCTTAGCGATGAGGTACGCGCGCAGGCGCGCCTTGCTGTGGCCGACGCCACAGTAGCCGTGTTTGTCGTAGAGGGCAAGACCGGTGTCGTGCCGCAGGACAAGGAGATAGCCGACCTTCTCAGGCGGAGCGGAGTTCCGGTCATTCTGGCAGTCAACAAGCAAGACGCAAAAGCCGCCCAGGCCATGCTTCACGAATACTGGGAGCTAGGGTTGGGCGAGCCTATAGGCGTCTCTGCCGAGCATGGGTTGGGCATAGGTGATCTTCTGGACGAGTTGGTCGCGCTGCTGCCGGAAGAGGGGGAGCCCGGCGAGGAACAACCGTCGCCGATGCGGGTCGCCATAGTCGGGCGTCCCAACGTCGGCAAGAGTTCGCTGCTCAACGTTCTTCTTGGCGATCAACGCACAATCGTATCCGCGATGCCGGGGACGACTCGGGATGCAATCGACACTACGCTCGACTATCAGGGTAGAACGCTGACACTCGTGGACACTGCGGGGCTTCGCAGGCCTGGCAAGCGCACCACGACTGATGTGGAGTACTTCAGCTCTCTAAGGGCGCTCAAGGCTTTGGAGCGCTGCGACGTGGCCCTCGTAGTACTGGATGCGAACGAAGGTCTGACCGACTTAGACCTGCAGGTCGCCTACGAAGCTCAAAGAGCCAAGTGCGCGACCGCCATTCTGTTCAACAAATGGGACATCGCTACGGTCGACCTAGACAAGGCCGTCGAGCGGATACGGGCTCGCGTCCAGATGAAGCCCCCTCACCTCACGGTGTCCGCGGTCACACGACGCAACGTCGACCGCATCCTTCCGCTGGCCAGTGGACTATTTGAGAAGTACTCCGGCCGCATAGCCACTGCTGAACTAAACCGTTGGCTGGGCTCGCTGCAGGGGCAGCACCCGGCGTCGACTAAGTCCGGGAAGACCATCAAAGCCTTCTACATGGTGCAGTACGAGCAATCGCCGCCCCGCTTCAAGGTGATGGTCAACTCACGTGCGTTGGTGAACAAACCCTACGCCTACTACCTTGAGAACCACTTGCGGGAGGACTACGAGCTGGAAGGCGTTCCGTTGATCATAGACTTTGAAGGGAAGGAAGAGAGGTACTCGTGAGCGTGAGCTCGGTCGCCACCGCTGTTGGCCTGGTCGTGTTCGGCTATGTCATGGGCTCGTTGTCGCCCAGCGTTTGGCTGGGCAAGGCCTTCAGGGGGATTGACGTCCGCGAGCATGGGAGCGGAAACGCAGGCACCACCAACGCTTTTCGCGTACTGGGCAAGCGCGTGGGAGTCGCCGTGCTCTTGTGCGACGTGGCGAAGGGTGTCGTACCTGTGCTCTTGGCACGCTATTTCAGCGCGCCGGCTGTGGTGGTACTCGTGGCCTTTGCCTCGGTGATAGGGCACACGTTCTCGATCTTCCTCAGAGGTCGTGGTGGCAAGGGTGTGGCCACGGGGGCCGGGGCGGCCATCGCCATGATCCCGCTACCCATGGCTTGCTTGGTTGGGCTGTTCATGGTCGTCTTGGTCAGCACTCGGATCGTATCTGTGGCCTCGATCACCTGCACTGTGGGTCTTCCTGTGCTTGCAGGTCTGCTCTATCGCTATGGCACGGGGGTCTGGGAGACTTCACTTGCCTATGTAGTGGCCTGCTGTATGATGGCGGCCCTAGTGCTATGGGCCCATCGCGGCAACATGAAGCGGGTGCTGCAGGGCACCGAACGCAGGGTGATCTTCCCTTGGAACACCAAGGCCAAGCGCGAAGCCGCAGCCGCAAAGGCGGCGCTTGAGGTCCGATAGTCTGTACTTCGCGAGGGTTGAGCGCGCGGTATACTGTTGCAGCGCGTCGGGACGTGGCGTAGTTTGGTAGCGCATCCGGCTGGGGGCCGGAAGGTCGCCGGTTCAAATCCGGCCGTCCCGACTACCGTTGCGGGAGGTCTTGGGCTTGGGTAAGGTGCTGGAGGGTGTCTCGAAGAAGCACATGACTCTTTCGCAACTGGCAGGTAGACAGCCTCGCACGCACGTCACTCATCTTCTTGTCGACTGCCCCTGGGATCTCAAGGCAGCCGTCATGAGGCGACTTACTGCGGCGCCTGCGGACAGTCTTGTCTCGCTGCTAGAGGCATAAAGATCGCTCTGCCTGAGGATGCGTGGGTGCTCATTCTGCCTGACTGCGATGAGGCGCTCTTTCATGTGTACGCTGAGACGGGGGAGGACTCTAGATCCCGAGGAGCCCCCAGATCAGGAGCGAGAACTCTTGGCGATGACCTGCTTACAGACAGTCTTGAGGGTCTCAAAGACTCCGACACCTGTGAGCG
This sequence comes from uncultured Actinomycetes bacterium, assembly GCA_963747275.1. Lineage (GTDB taxonomy): Bacteria > Actinomycetota > Thermoleophilia > RBG-16-64-13 > RBG-16-64-13 > RBG-16-64-13. The sequence goes on along the minus strand of CAVVEI010000013.1, from coordinate 190,402 downwards.
CGCAGGCCTCAAGCACAGGGGAACCCGTGTGATTGAGTAGTTCGGTCAGGTCGGCGACGCTAAAGATGTTGCCCAGATCTCGCTTGTTCATCTGAAGCACCATCCCCAGAGAAGAGGGGTCCTCGTTCTGCGAGTGCAGGTTCTCCCAAAGGTTGAGGTAGCTATCGACGTTCTCATCTAGGCGCGACACTTGACTATCGGCCACGAAGACAATGCCGTCCACACCCTGCAACACCAGCTTGCGCGAAGCGTTGTAGAACGATTGCCCAGGCACAGTGTAGAGATGAAAGCGGGTGCGCAGGCCTTTGACAGTGCCGAGTGAGAGCGGCAAGAAGTCAAAGTAGAGAGTGCGTTCTTCCTCGGTAGCGATGCTTACGAGGCGCCCACGGGCGGCGGGGTTGACACGTTTGTGTATGTACTGGATGTTGGTGGTCTTTCCACAAAGACCGCAACCGTAGTAGACGATCTTGTAGTTGATCTCCCGAGCTGCCAGGTTGATGAGTGCCACGAGCTGCTCCCCGCTACTCTTGCGCACCCTGTTCGGTGAACAGGGCATCCAACGCACTGCCGGCCTCAAGAGAGTAATCCTGATCGATAAGCTTTGCCTCTCCGTCATTATCGTCGGCACGTTCAAAAATGGGCTTGAGCACCGCGAGGGCCCGCGTAGTGTAGAGGCGGACCAAACCAACCTGAGTCTCATGCCCGAACGTGAGCAGCATCAGTATCTGCTCGGTGACTTGTATGACGTGGAGATTGGACTCTTTGCCTTCGTGGAACAACAGAGTGAACTCGCGCTCCTTGAGCACCTCGGCGAGTTGGCGGGTGGCGGCGAACGAACCAGCGGCGAGTGCCGCTAGAGAAAGAGTGTCGGATTGGGCATCAGGTGGGGATACCGTGATCGGCTGGCCACTGGTGGAGATAAGGGCAACAAAATGCGATCCCGTCACGTTCCGCAGCTTGGATAGCACCCCATCAATTACTCTCATCTGCTCGTCACTGATGACGAGTCCCTTGCGACGGGCCACAGCTTGCCTCCTTGGGCTCGGACGTTGCCACCACAGTATACAAGTCGGTGGGCAGCAACGAGCACTTTAGCGGCGCATGGGCGGAAAATGCGCTGTGCTATCATGACGGCCAGCCGGTATGGCGAGAAAGGAGCGCAGGTGAACCCAAAGAACCTCAAGTACCACCGGGAGCATGACTGGGTGCGCATAGAGGGTGATACCGCTGTTTTAGGCATCACCGACTACGCTCAGCAAACGCTCGGTGATATCGTCTTCATCGAACTCCCCGAGGTAGGCTCGGACGTCATCGCTGGGACCCCCTACGCGGAGGTGGAGTCAGTCAAAGCCGTCTCCGATGTTTTCGCCCCGATGACCGGGTCCGTGATCGAAATCAATGAGGACGTGGTCGATGCCCCGGAGACGGTGAATGAGAGCCCCTACGACCAGGGGTGGCTCATCAAGATCAGATTCAGCGATCCTGCCGAGGCCGATGACCTTCTGAGCGTCGAGCAATACGACGCCCTGCTGGTCGCGGAAGAGTAGGCTGAACGCCTAGGCCAGGTACCCTGGGACCAGGGTATCTGATTCCGCCGAGTCTCGACCTTGAGTTGAAGGTTTTGCTGCGAGCAGCTATAGTGAAAGAGTGATTGCCGTGGACGAGTCTTCTTTCGAACGCCTTGTTAACATCCAGTCCTACACGGACTCGCAGTTGCGCGCACTTGCCGACTCGCTCGCCGAACAAGAGAGTGAGTTGTCCAAGCGTCGGCGGCTGCTGCAGGGCGAACTAGACATCGTCAGAGCTGAACTTGTTCGCAGACTACGCGACAAGAGCGGATCGGCACAGGGGCTGGTGGTTAACGGCGACGTTGGCATGCTCAGCAAGATCCTCGCCAAGAAAGGCTCTAAGGAAGAAGTAGCCGATAAGTAGCCGGTAGAGATCGCGTTGGGGTGGGTGCGATGATCAAGTGCGCAGAATGTGGTGTTGACAATAGCCCTGATTCCAACTATTGCAGGCGCTGCGGTGCGCATGTGCTTTCGGGACGCGACCACGAGGAGACCACTGAGGGCTACGCTGAAGGGGTCGAAGATATGTTGGGACTCGTTCCCGCGGACCTTCTGCCTGCTGACGGTACAGTTCTGCAGATACGCTCCCCAGGGGACAGAGAGGGCGAGTTGCTTAGCCTGCAGGGGGAAGTGGTGACAATCGGGCGCAGCCCCAAGAGCGACCTATTTCTTGACGATGTCACTGTGTCGCGCCGCCACGCTCGCATTCTCAACGCTGACGGTGACCACCTCATCGAAGATGAGGATAGTCTTAACGGCACGTACGTCAATCGCAGGCGAATTGAGAGACACGAGCTTTTCGACGGCGACGAGGTGCAGATTGGCAAGTTCAAACTGACCTTTCTAGAACAGAAGAGTAGAGTGACGTAGCACCATGTCTGAGGCGGGTTCTGACGTCAACAAGACTACTGGTACAGAGGGGAGGGCCAGACCCAAGGCGCCCCTCACTTCTATCGGGGAATTGGTCCGGGAACTGCAATCCGAGTTTCCTGATCTTTCTATCAGCAAAGTCCGCTATCTCGAAGATCGCGGTCTTGTCAGTCCCCAACGCACGAAGGGCAAGTACCGCAAGTATTCCAGGGCTGATATGGGCTCGTTGCGGGCCATCTTGGCGATGCAGCGCGACGAGTATCTCCCGCTGGACGTCATTCGCCAGCGCCTGGGGCAGGGGTCTTGCGGTCCGTCCAGGTCAGGGGCCGCCGCGCGATCTGCATGTGCCGAGATTTCTCTAGTCCGGGAAGAACCGACCTACAGCCTGGAGCAACTCTGCGAACGCCTTGGCACTGATGAGGAATTCGTACTGGGCTTGAGTGAATTCAAATTGGTCGAACGAACCTCTGACTCCGGACCAGCGTTCACAGAGAGCGATCTTGACACCGCTTTCATATGTCAGCGGCTTTCACGCTTCCAGGTAGAGCCGAGGCACCTGAGGGTGCTCAGCTCGGCTGCCGAACGCGAAGCCGGTCTCATTGAACAGGTGGTGACGCCGTCACTACGCTCGGGCCACGCCGACAAGCGAGAATACGGGCTTGATACCCTGCGCGAACTCGGCTCCCTGTTAGCACAACTGACAGGCCTACTCCTGAGTCGGGAGTTGCGCCGCATAGTCTAGGTCTCTGCCTCAACATGCCGTACTTGGGGCGGGTTGCCATACGGATATATGTACACACCAAGGGAGTCACATGGAACTTGAGACCTACATCCGCCACATTCCAGGTTTTCCCAAAGAGGGCATCCTGTTTCATGACATCACGCCACTTCTCCTTGATGGAGAGGCCCTTAGGTACTCAGTGGACCGCCTAGCTGACTACGGGCGGCAACGTCGCGTCGACCTCGTCCTAGGCGCTGAGGCGAGAGGTTTCATAGTAGGGGCCGCACTTGCCTACGCACTTGGAGTAGGCTTTGCCACTGCACGCAAGCCAGGCAAGCTTCCCTGGACGGTAAGCCGGTGCGACTATGATCTTGAATACGGCACAGACGCTCTAGAGATCCATGCGGATGCCATCAAGCCTGGCCAGAGCGTTCTGATCCATGACGACCTGCTTGCGACTGGTGGTACGGCGGCCGCGACCATACGACTGGTCCAAGAGGCCGGCGCTGTCGTTGCCGGGCTGGCCTTCCTTATCGAACTGACCGAGCTCAAGGGGAGAGAGCGGCTGGAGGGCAACGACGTGTTCAGCCTGCTCAAGTATGACGTCTGACCAACACAAGGGTTCGACGTGCATTGCTGCGCTTTACATAATGTACATTATCGTGCATTCACGTAATTGCGAAGCAGACTGCTGATTGACCCGCGCAAGGTTCTAATAGCAGAGCCCTCAGGGGGAGTATTCCTCTAGATGCTGCGCTCTGCGGCTCGGTTGGTCGCTGCGCCCTCTTACTTGACCAGGTTCATCATGCTGAACATAGGCAAGTACATGGAGATGACGATAACGCCGACCAATCCTCCGACGAAGAGCATCATTATAGGCTCAAGTATCGACGTTAGCGCCTTGATGGTGGAGTCCACCTCATCTTCGTAGAAGTCGGCGACCTTGTTCAACATGGCGTCGAGCGCACCGGTCTCTTCGCCGATGGAGATCATGTGCGTGACCATAGGAGGAAAGACAGAGACCCGGCTGAGCGGCTTAGCTATAGACTCACCGCTACGTACACTCTCCTTGACGTCCAGCATCGCATCCTCGATGACAGTGTTTCCGGAGGTTTTGCCGGTGATGTCTATCGCGAGAAGAATCGGCACACCGCTGCTGACCAATGTGGCCAAAGTCCGGCTGAAGCGCGATACAGCGATCTTCTGAACCACAGGCCCGAGCTTCATGGGCAGCTTGAGCTTCATGCGGTCCCAAGCCCGGCGTCCTCTGTCAGTGTTCTTCCACCTCCGCAAGCCCCAGATGATGCCTACGAAGCCGGGCAGTAGCAGGAACCAGTAGCGCTTCATGGCATTGCTGAGGCCCATCATGACCCTGGTCAACAAGGGCAGAGTCCCGCCTAGGTCGTCGTACATGTTGGAGAAGATCGGGATGATGAAGAGAAGCATGCCTATCATTACCAGGATGGCAAAACTCGCGATCATGATCGGGTAAGCCATCGCCGACTTGACGGTACGGCGAATACTATCGTCTTTCTCAAGCTGCGTAGCCAAGCGGTTCAAAGAGGCGTCGAGCGCACCACCCACTTCTCCGGAGCGCACCATGGAGACATAGAGGTTGTCAAACGCGATCGGGTATCTCTCCATCGCTTCTGAAAGAGACATCCCGGACTCGACATCACTCCTGAGTGACGCGATTATCTTCTTGAAGCGAGGATTCTGCGTTTGCTCTTCAAGTACGTACAGAGCGCGCAATACCGCGAGGCCCGATTGGATCATGGTAGCGAACTGCCTGGCGAAGACCGCCTTGTCTCTGACCTTGATCTTCGTCGAGTTCTCCATGAGCGCTTTGAAGTTGAGAGCGCTCCGCTTCTCCTCCAACCTGAGGATAGTCAAGCCCTTGCGCTTGAGGTCCGCGGCAACGGACTGCTTGGAGTCACCGGAAGTCTCCCCGGTGAACATGCCTCCGCGGTCTTTTCGCGCCGTGTATACGAAAGTCGCCACTTGCTCTCCCCTGCTATGCGATAACCACAGCCATGCCGCCCATAGACAACCTAACTTCTATATCGGCAGCGATGACCCTGCTAATCAGTCGTCTCACCAAATGGGTTCTCTCCCCCACTCTCTGAGTGGTCGTCAACCTATGCCGCTCCGCCAAGCAACAGTCGCTCCAACTCATCAGGAGCGACTGTTCGCCGCATCGCATTGTCCTTCGATACCTTCCCGTGCCTCACGAGGTCGGCGAGAGCTGAGTTCATAGTCTGCATACCCTGCTGACTGCCGGTCTGCATGACCGTGTACAACTGGTGAGTCTTGCCTTCGCGGATAAGGTTGCGGACTGCCGGCGTGGGTAGCAGTACTTCGCAGGCCGCCACCCTTCCCTTGGTGCCAACGCGTGGCATCAACTGCTGGGAGACGATTCCCTCAAGGGTGGCCGCGATCTGCACCCGGATCTGCTCCTGTTGGTGCGGGGGGAACACATCGATGATGCGGTCTATAGACTGCGGACAGTCCTGAGTGTGAAGAGTGGCAAACACAAGGTGGCCAGTCTCGGCGGCAGTCAAGGCTATCTGCATTGTCTCAATGTCCCTCATCTCGCCGATGAGTATCACATCGGGGTCTTGGCGCAAGGCCGCACGAAGGGCAGCGGGGAACGACTTGGTATCGGCTCCCAGCTCTCTCTGGTTCACCACACAACGCTTGTGAATGTGAAGGAACTCGATCGGATCCTCTATCGTGACGATGTGATGAGAGCGTGTCTGGTTGATCTCGTCAATTATGGCGGCGAGCGTCGTGGACTTGCCGGAACCTGTTGGCCCAGTCACAAGCACGAAACCACGCGGTTTGTGACAGAACGAGTGAAGAACCTTGGGCAGACCGAGGTCGTCGACGGCCTTGATCTCGAGGGGCACCATTCGAAAGGCGGCCGCAATGGCTCCACGCTGAAAGAAGGCATTGACACGGAAGCGGGCCACTCCATAGAGGGAGTACGCGAGGTCCAGCTCCCAGTCGGTCTCCAGCTTCTGGCGTTGATCCTGGGAAAGGATGCTGTAGACCATCTCCCTGTTGGCAATCGGGTCGAGCGGAGGGTAGTCCAAGGCCTCAAGATGGCCATCGATCCGCACTACCGGAGGCACACCGACCGAGAGGTGAAGGTCAGACGCCCCCAAAGCAACCACTTGCTTAAGAATCTCCGTTATGTCCATGCTGCACGCCTCTCCGCGATCCACGATACCGTGGCGTTCGCCTACACGATAACCCTAGATATCTCTTCGACAGTTGTCACGCCCTGAACAACACGCTCTAGTCCATCTTGGCGAAGGCTGATCATGCCCTCGGCCACTGCGACCCTCATAAGCTCATCGGCGCTCTTGCGCTCGACTATCAGCCTTTCGAGGGCCTCTGTCACAGGCATTATCTCGTAAATGCCCAGGCGACCTTTGTAGCCCGTGCCATTGCAGTGAGCACAGCCCGTCGCCTTATGAAGCTGAGTATCCTTCCACTTGTCGACGGACTCATGTGAGAAGCCCAGCCGTTCGAGCATCTCCTTGGTTGCAGGGTACGCCTCACGACAGTATTCGCACAACTTGCGTACAAGCCTCTGAGCGATGACGCAGTCGACTGCGGAGGCCGTCAAGAATGGCTCCACGCCCATCTCCGTCAGACGTGACAACGCTCCCGGAGCGTCATTGGTGTGAAGCGTGGACAAGACAAGGTGACCGGTCAGGGCTGACTCTACAGCGATCTGAGCGGTCTCCTTGTCGCGGATCTCGCCCACCATGATCACATCAGGGTCGCAACGCAGGATGGAGCGAAGCCCAGAGGCGAAAGTGAGCCCGGCCTTCTGGTTAATCTGTACCTGGTTTATGCCTTGTAGGCGGTACTCAACAGGATCCTCGACCGTGATGATGTTCTTATCGGGGGTATTGAGGATGTTGAGCGTGCCGTAGAGCGTAGTCGACTTACCCGAACCAGTCGGCCCCGTCACCAAGATTGCCCCGTATGGTTTGGTGAAGGATTTCGTGTACCTGCTCAGCGCGACCTCAGAGAAGCCAAGCTGCTCTAGCCGAAGCATCACGTTGCTCCGGTCCAGAAGACGTATGACTATCTTTTCTCCATATACAGTTGGCAGAGAGGCCACGCGCATATCGATAGGACGGCCCCCAACCACGAGCCCGATGCGACCATCCTGTGGGATCCGGCGTTCGGCAATATCGAGGTCGGCCATGATCTTGAGACGTGACAGGACTCCCGGCTGCAGCCTCCTAGGGATGGTCATGATCTCGTGTAACACGCCATCGTGCCTGAAGCGTACCATCAGGTCTTTGGCCTGTGGTTCGAAATGGATGTCCGAAGCTCCTTCATCAGCCGCGCGCGCGAGAACACTGTTGACGAGCTTAACAACCGGGGCAGCATCCACCTGCTCTCGTATGTCTCGAAGTTCTACTGCGCTCGCCTCATCCTCGGCGCCATGGGCGTCAGCGCCTTCTGAAATCTGCTCTTGCGCAGGCCTCATATTGGACAACATCGCCATAATGTCGTCGTTTGTCGCTATGGCGGGCTCTATGTCGAAGCCTGTCAGAATTCGCAGGTCATCCACCGCCACGATATTCGACGGGTCCGCCATCGCAACAAGCAAGGTGTGGTCGTCGACAAATCCAACAGGGACGGCGGCGTAGCGCCGGGCGTCTCTCTCAGAGATCAGATCGGCGGTGATGGGATCGATTCGCGTCGAGGCAAGGTCAAGATACTTGACCCCCAAACGAAGGCCCAAAGCCTCCATCAGAGTGGCCTTGGTCACCCAGCCCTTCTCGAGGGCTATGTCACCTATTCGCTTGTGAGAGACCCGTTGTTCTGCGATGGCCTGGTCCACCTGCTCAAGAGTGAGCAGGCCCATCTCCACCAGAACCTCGCCTGTGCGCTTGCCAGAGAGCCTCCTCTGGAGATTCTCTTCCTTAGCCACCGGCAGGTTCGCAGTATCGTCCTTAACTGGTGCCAATGCTGCCCCGCATGACCTCGAGCGGCGCCTCTATCCCCGTCCACAACCGGAAAGAGAGCGCGGCCTGTTGTACCAGCATCTCCTTGCCATCCATAGCGATCAGCCCCTTCGCTCTTGCTGCCTGGACCAGTTCTGTCGGTCCGGCTCCGTACACAAGATCAAATAGCACCTGACCACTATGGAGAATATCGACATCCAGCGGAAACTCCTTGACCGAGTGAGGCAGTCCGAGAGAGGTAGCGTTGACGATCAAATGGCACCTGGCGGACACGTCTGCAGCTTCGTAACCATGCAGTGGGACGCATGGAGCGCTGCCCCACGCGGCGGCTGCAGTGCAAAGCACCTTTGCACGCGCCTTCGTTCGATTTGCCACCCACACATTTGCAGCGCCATCCTGCAGAAGGCCCGCCACTACCGCCCTTGCGGCGCCCCCAGCGCCGAGCACTAGACAGTCAAGACCACGGGCACCATTTTGAGCCACGACTCGCAGCGCAGTAAGAAAACCACCGATATCAGTGTTATATCCTTTCAGCGCGCCCCCATCGTTGACTATAGCGTTCACAGCCCCTACCAGGGCCGCTAGGGGGTCCACATCGTCCAGCATCTCCAATACGCGCTCTTTGTGCGGCAGTGTAAGGTTTGCCCCCAGAACTCGCTCTGAACGAAGACTCCCCACAACTCCAGGAAGGGCCTCCGGCTCCACATCGCGGGCCAGGTAAGTGACGCTCAGGCCAAGATGGCGGAATGCGGCGTTCTGCATCGCCGGCGAACGCGAATGCCCGATCGGGTGCCCGAGCAGGCACACGGTCGCATCAGTCGCACTTGATGTCAACGAATACCTCACCGCCCGAAGAACCTCCTTGCCCATCAAGACATCGCACCGGCGTCTGCCAAAGACTACAGCATGGTCGGCGCGTCCACTCTGGCACCAAGGTATGACTCTGGTGGCCGGCCACTAGGAGCCCTCGCGGCAAGCCGTCGCCAAAAGTGACTACTGAGTAGGTTGATTCTCCTTCGCCTGCAAGAACTCCTCGTATGAGGACGTGAAGAAATGGTTGCCGGTGGTGTCTCTTAGTACGTAGTAGAGCCAATCCCCGGCCACTGGTTCGAGCGCTGCCCGCAGCGTGGCCTCCCCTGGGTTACAGATGGGCGCCGGTGGCAAGCCCTTGTTCACATATGTGTTGTAAGGTGATTTCGTGCCCAGGTCAGCCGTCGTCAGCGCCCCAGTCCACTTGTTGACTGCATACCGCACTGTTGCATCGATCTGCAGGGGCATGCCCTTCGCCAGCCGGTTGTAGATCACTCGTGCCACCTTCGCGCGCTCATCCGGGACTTTGCATTCCTTCTCTATGATCGACGCTATGATCACTATCTGGTACGGCGATACCTTCAGTGTCGTGGCCTTGTCCCAAGGCAAAGCAGAGGTCTTGTTGGTGAAGGCCAGGAGCTGCTGCTTTATCAGCTCATCTGCCCCTTGTCCCTCGGAGAGGAAGTAGGTACTCGGGAAAAGCAGGCCCTCCATCGTCGTGACATCGCTTACCTGTGCACCCGCCAGAGAAGGCAGTTCGAACTGGGCCATTTGCCCCGCAAGACTCTCATATTCTGTCCCCGAGACCTTGCCGGCCTCGTCCAACTGCGCCTTGATCTGCGAGATAGCCTTGCCTTCAGGTATGGTCACCTTGTACCTGGCCGAACCGATGCCTTGCTCGAGCATATCGACGATGTCGAGCAACTTCAGTCCCTCAGTGAACGTGTATCTGCCGGGCTGAAGCTTGCTCTCGCTGTTGCGCTCGGCGAGCAGATCTAAGAAGTCCGCAGAATCAGAGATGATCCCCTGCTCCTGAAGCAGGGCGCCGATTTGAGAGGCACTCATGCCGGAACCTATATCCACCACGCGCGAGCCATCCGCCCCGACGGCCACGGTCGTGCCGGTCGAATGTGAGCCGTACCATCTGACGGCCATTCCCAACCCTGCAAACACGATGGCTAGAAACACGGCGAAGCCCACTACGACGGCTATCGTTGTACGAGTCCATCGACGCTTGCCGGGCATGGTCACCCCCTGTTGTCCGCGGTCAATCTGTCCAGGTAGTTCTGCAGCATGTAGCACGCAGCCACATCGTCACGGGGACCCCTGTGTTTCGACCCTGCCTCAGCGAGGGAGCTTGTGAATCTCTCATCCCACGTTTCCACAAGTACTGGCGCCTCAGCGCGCAGTCTGCTGACAAAACTGAGGACTTCCTCCAACTGCTGGTTGGTTCCGCCACTGAGAGGACGAGGCAGGCCTACCACAATGCCCTGCGCTTCATGGTCTCTGGCGCTGGTGATAACTATTTGGACCACCTTATCCATGTCACGTTCAGTGAGGACGGCGACCGGCCTACACGTCACCCCGATGGGGTCCGACAGCGCAAGGCCAGTGCGCGTCCGCCCGTAGTCTACGCCGAGCAACCTCAATTGCCTACAACTTCTCCCACACAGTGTCTCTCGCCCCGTCGACCGCCTTTTGCAGACAGGCCGGATCTCCGCCTCCCGAGCGGCCGAGTGTCGCGTTGCCTCCACCCCTGCCGCCCAACACGCCCGCGACTTCCTTGACGGCGTCGCCGGCGTGCACCGCGCTCAGAGTAGGGCTGACGCCGATGATAATAGCCGCTTTGCCGTGGATATCTGCGCCGAGAATCACTACTGACGGGGTTAATCGATCACGCACAGAATCGACAAGGGAGAGAAGGCGGTCAACGTCGGAGGCCTCTACAACATCCGCGACAACCGCAACGTCGCCCTTCCGCTGGGCGCTCTGCACCAGCGAGTCGGCGATATCTTGGGTGTTCAGGGTGTGGAACTCATCGACTTCGGCCTCCAACTGCGCAACGCGCGTCTGAAGCCGCTCAATGGCCACTACTAGGTCGACTTTGGTGGTGGAGCCAAGAAGCGCTGCTGCGCTTTCAACCATACCGTCCTGAAAGCGGTAATAGGCCACTGCCGAGCGGCCAGTAATGGCCTCGATCCTGCGCACATTCGCCCCCACGCTGTTCTCTGAGAGAATCTTGAAGATTCCCAACTCACTCGTCGAGGCCACGTGGGTGCCGCCACATAACTCTCTGCTGAAATCGTCGATCTCAACTACGCGCACGAACTCGTCATACTTCTCCCCAAACAGGGCCATGGCCCCGAGATCCTTCGCATGGTCTTGAGTGGTCGTGAACGTACGCACCGGGTGGTCTTCTACGATGCGCCTATTGACCAGTTCTTCCACTTCAGCCAGGTGCTTGGCACCGAGAGGTTCATGATAGGCGAAGTCGAAACGAAGCTTGTCCGCGCGCACCGCTGATCCGGCCTGCGTCACCTCTTTACCAAGACGAGTGCGCAGTGCGTAATGAAGCAAGTGAGTCGCCGTGTGGTTGGAGGCGATATCGTGTCTGTGGGCAGAAGATAGAGCAGCCTTGACCCGCGTCCCAGGCGCTATCCGGCCCTGCGTTACCCGTGCCACGATGACTTGCACCTGCCCGTGCTGCTGAACGTCATCGACTGCGACTTTGCCTTCTTCAGACTCGATCGTGCCGAGATCCGATGCCTGCCCACCAGACTCAGCGTAGAAGGGGCTTTCGCGGAGCGCAAGAGCATATCTGCCATCGGCCAGCGGAGCGACCCCCTCTACCACAGTGAAGAGTTCGTCGCGCTCATAACCCAAGAACTCCGTCGGGTGGACTGTATCTCGTGCGAACCGCACCAAAGCGTCGGTCAGGACGTCGCCGCCCTTTGCGGCTCCGCGTGCGCGCTTTCGCTGCGCCTCCATGGCCCGGTCGAAGTCTGGCATGTCTAGGGATAGCCCTCGCTCTTCTACAATCTCCCGCGTGACCTCGACCGGGAAGCCGTAGGTGTCGTGCAGCAGAAAGGCCGTTGCCGCCGGGAACTCTTTGCAGCCATTGTGTTCGGCGCTCACAATGGCCTCGTCGACCAGGGTGAGACCCTGGTCAAGCGTCCGATTGAACCGCTCCTCTTCACTGTGGGCAACCCTCAGGATGCCAGTCTTGCGCTCGCTCAGCTCAGGGTATGCGCTGCCCATCATGCTGATGACACGTTCGGCGAATAGGCTAAGAAATGGCGGCTCGATGCCTATGGACCGGCTGTAACGCGCAGCGCGGCGGATTATGCGCCTCAGAACATAGCCACGTCCCTCGTTGCTTGGATTGACGCCATCGGCAACCAAGAACGTCATGGCGCGCGAGTGATCAGCTAGAATCCGGAGGGCCACATCCGTCTTCTCGTCTTCCCCAAACGTCTTGGCCGACAGCTGCTCGCCCAATTCGATGAGAGGCTTGAACGAGTCGGCCATGAACACCGATTTCACACCCTGCTTGAGGGCCGCTACCCTCTCAAGACCCATGCCTGTATCTATGTTCTGGGCAGGAAGGTCGCTAAGATCGCCCTTCTCGTCCATGTTGTAGCCCGTGAAGACGAGGTTCCAGAACTCTACATACCGGTCGCAATCACAGCCGGGTCTGCATGAGGGGTCATCACAGCCGAAGTCTGGACCGCGGTCATAGTAGAGCTCAGAACAAGGTCCGCACGGACCGCTGTTTCCTACTGGGCCCCAGAAGTTCGCGCTGCGAGGAAGCCCGACCATACGATCGCGGGGAATGCCGAGTGATTGCCAGATGCTGATGGCCTCCTCGTCGGCCCCGATGGCGTCGTCTCCCTCGAAGTACGATACCCAGACCAAATCGGGGTCTAGGCCCAGATAGTCGATAGTGAACTCCCAGGCAAAGCGAATCGCGCCCTCTTTGAAGTAGTCACCGATTGAGAAGTTGCCGAGCATCTCGAAGAATGTACAGTGGCGCGCGGTCAGCCCGACCTTGTCGATATCGGAGGTGCGAAAGCACTTCTGCACGCTGACCATTCGGGAGCTCGGAGGCTCGGCCAGGCCCATGAAGTAGGGCTTGAACTGCTGCATGCCCGCTGTGGTGAGAAGCACCGACGGGTCTTTGAAGGGGACCAAGGACGAACTTGGCACCAAGAGATGGCCACGTTCGACAAAGTAGTCCAAGAAGAGCTTGCGCAATTCAACGGTCTTCACGTACGGCTCCTGCCCTCTTCTCTTTGTGATCCGAATTGGACCTGTTGTTCAGTCATCGTCTCGCGCAGGCTGTCGATGGACTTTCTAATCAGTCTCGACACGTGCATCTGTGAGATGCCAATGCGTGCCGCAACCTGCGTCTGCGTCATACCCTCGAAGAATCGAAGATGAAGAATCAGCCTCTCTCGTGGATCCAAGCGCTCCATGGCGGGCGCCAAGACTCGGCGCTGCTCGAACACATCGTAGGCCTGCTCCTCCTGGCCCAAGCAGTCTAGCAACTCGAGAGACTCCTCGTCCTCTCCTGAACCTCCCGAGAAGATCGATACAGAATTGTAGGCCCTGCCACTTTCCAGGGCCTCCACCACCTCTTCTTCGCTCACTAGAGTCGCCACCGCAAGCTCTGAGATTGTGGGAGAGCGCTGCAGGTCGACCGTCATATGCTCGATCACCCTATTTAGTCTGACATTCAGATCCTGCAGCGCACGCGGGACTTTGACCGCCCACCCCTTGTCCCGAAAGTAGCGCTTGATCTCGCCTAGGATCGTCGGGGTCGCATAAGTGGACAGTTCGACGCCTCTGTCTAGGTCGAAACGGTCGATAGCCTTGATGAGTCCGATGGAACCCACTTGAATAAGGTCCTCGAGTGGCTGGCCGCGGGACATGAACCTGCGCGCCAGGCTCCTGACCAGCGGAAGATATCGGGTTATCAGCTCTTCGCGCGCGGCCTTGTCCTCGTCTCTTCGGACGCGTACGAGAAGCTCGCGCTCGGAGAGGCTCTCTGGCGGACGGTCGAGTACGGCTTTGCTGGGCCGACGGCGTGCGGTGGTCTCGATGTGGTCCGCAGAACTCATTCAGCCGATCCGCTTGCGCATCCGCACGCTGAAAGACCCGCCATCACAATCACAACTCTCATACTCATCGACAAGCGCGCCCAAGAATAGGCGAATATCCAGAGGCCAATCGGCAGACCCCCGAAAGTCGGCGCCTGATTGGAGGTTGGCTCTGAGAGCGCGACTCTGCAGACCTTGAAGCAGCACGTACACAGAACCCTGCCGAACGTCAATGCTCAATGACAGAGGCGCTCCGCCCGTACTTTCACCAGCAAGGAGCGTCTCCAAGGCAAGATCGATGTCATCGAGCTGGTCAAGCGCTATGTCATTGCATGAAGCTACCCATCCGGCGACCACACGCATGGCAGATAGCGCGAACGCCCCCCTCGGGACGCTCAGTAGAACCGGCTCTCCACTGACTGACACTCGATGCAGACTTTCAATCACTCTGCTGAAGTGAATTCCCTCAATTGATCGGCCAACTCCTGGTGCGTCTCCTCGTAGGCGGTCCGACCCTTCTCCAAGGCCTCTTCGCCTTTGGCTTTGACCTCGGCGTACAGGCGCTGCAACTCGCCAGGCACATCGGCCAAAGCCTCCTGCATCGGCTTGCCGGTCTCCTGGGCAATGCGATATGCAAGGAACGCCGCTCCCCCGATGGCGGCACCAGCCGCAAGTATGACCAACGATTTCACTGCACCCATCAGAATTACCCCTTCCTCCTGGCGGCCAGGAACGCTCTCACGCTTTGACTGACTCCGCCAGCAAGGCCGGCGACCTTTCGCAGAGGCATGGCCACAACGTTGTGAAGCGCTGTGGTGGTCTCCTCGGCCGCTTTGACCATTTCAGCGACCGACCCCGTGATCTGGTCAACTTTGGTCAGTTCAGAGTTCACGCCGTCCAGAGTGGCCTCAACACGCGAAAGCAGCGGAAGCACTCGCGAGTCGACACTGCTGAGGATGTCTGCGAGCCTCTTAAAGACGCAGCCCAAGCGAAACAGCGCGTAGACAATACCGCTGCCGCTAAGCACAAAGAAGACACCGAGGGCGATCCTCCAGATGGTGCCGCCGTCCCATTCCATGGCGCCTCCCTTTCATCGCTCCGCCAGCGTCATGACTATACCACAGGGCATATTCTGGCCTTTTCGCCGGCCACTGCGATTCAATCCACTCCGGAGTGTGCGAAGGAGACGGTGCCGCCCAACACCACGTCTTCGTTGTCGTAAACAACGATGGTCTGCCCCGGCGCTACTCCCGTTGCAGGTTCGTCTAGCCTGATTGCCTCCAAGCCCTGCAACCTACCACCGACCGGACGACCCATGGAGCGGAACTGCACAAGTACCCTGCCCTTTGGGGGTCGGCGATGCACCGCAGATACCGAAATCGCTACGGTCTGCGCCACAGCCCTGTCTCTGGGCGCGGCAACAACCTTTGCCTCGACCGGGTCGACACTTGCGACGAACAGGGGCTCTCCAACCGAAGAGCCCAGACCCTTTCGCTGTCCTATCGTGTAGTTGTAGGTTCCCTGATGGGCACCTACAACTCGGCCGGTTTCATCCACCACCTCGCCGGGACGAACACCAAGCCTCTCCCGCAGGAAGTGTCGATAGCCTTCACCGTCAATGAAGCAGATCTCTTGGCTCTCTTCTGAGACGAGCTCCATGATACCGATCTGGGCGGCGAGGTCCCGAACCTGGATCTTGCTGTAGTCACCCAGAGGAAAGAGACATCTCTCCAGCAGGCTTGGCTCCACCTCTGCGAGGACGTACGACTGATCCTTCTGGGCGTCCCTCCCCCGCGCCAAGCGCGGCGGAGTGCCGATCAAGCGCGCGTAGTGCCCCGTGGCAGCCGCTTCGGCACCGAGACGTGCCGCGACATCGACCATCGCCCGAAATCGGACCCTGGAGTTGCACTTGGCGCAGGGGTTCGGGGTTCTTCCCGCAGCGTATTCGGAGATGAAATAGCCCACCACTTCGGCATTGAACTCCTGCCTCATGTCCACGGCATAGTGCGGAATCCCCAGATGATCTGCAATCGCTTTCGCCCTGGCCATCAATGAAGGTGAGCAACAAGAATTGCCGCGGGCATCCTCCGTCGACTCTGACAGCGCGAAGGTCACTGCGATTACGTTGTAACCTTGCTGCTTGAGCAGCCACGCTGCGACAGTGCTGTCGACACCGCTGCTCAGCCCTATGATGACGGAGGCTGCAGTCCGCTTTGCGCTGCCTGCGATCCGGCTCAATACCGCCCTAGAGTGACCAGAGTCTGAGCGAATGTGACCTTGTCTACATAACCACTCCAGATGGTCTGGGTGACTCCATGCCTGTCAAGCAGAACAAGCTGGGGCAGGCTATGGATGGCAAGCTCCTTCGACAGGTCGCCATAGGCCGCCGGTACCCTGTAGTCGAAGCTCAAGAAGGTATAGCTGCTGTATGCGCTTTGCAGTTCTCGCACTGCGGTGAGCACCTTTTCGTCCTCGACTCCCCCGGGAGCATAGAAGAGCACCACGATCGGGCGAGTGCCGAGAGACTCGACGAATGCCCTCGGCAGGCCTTCGATCAGCGACGACGCTTCAGTCGTGCTCACCGGGATACTTACACCGGTGGTGCTCGAAGTCGGGGCATTGATATCGGAGGTAGTGTCCGAAGGTTCGCCGCCGCCGCCGAAACACCCCGCCAGCGGGAGGGTCAGGAGTCCGATGCACAGCAATTTCGCTGCCATTCGGCAGATCCGTCGCGTCATGTTGGTCCCCTCATTCATAGTGCTCCACCTTGCCGTGTCTGACAGTCGCTTGAACCTGCAATAGCAGGTGGGTGGCTGCCTCTGGAAGGTATTCGCCGTCCAGGTGAACAAGCCTCCCAAGCGATGAGTGTTGGCTCAAGTTTGAGCCAGATCACGCACAAGGTCGAGCAGCCGCAGGGTAGCACACGCCTTCAGCAGCCGCCAAGTGGACGCTAGACAGTGCGAATGTGGAGTTCGCGGAGTTGTTCGATAGCGACCTTGGAGGGCGCATCAGTCAGCGGACAAGAACCACTCTGAGTCTTTGGAAAAGCAATGACCTCTCTTATGGACGATTCTCCGGCCATCAGCATGACCGTCCTGTCCAGCCCCAGACCGATACCTCCGTGGGGGGGTATGCCAAAGGCCATAGCCTCGACCAAGAATCCGAACTTGGCCGCTATTTCGTCCGCGTTCAGTCCCAGCGCCGCAAAGACCGCCTCCTGCATCTTCGGGTCCGAGATGCGCAGGGAACCACTGCCCAACTCCACACCGTTGAGCACGAGGTCGTACGCATAGGTGCCCAGCTCCAACGGCCGCTCCTGCAAATCTGAGAGCGCTTCCAGACGGGGCTTGGTGAAAGGATGGTGTTGCGCCTTGAGCCGCCCCTCCCGTTCGTCAAACTCGAACATGGGGAAGTCAAGCACCCAGGAGAACGCCCAGCCCTCTCTCCTGATCCCAAGCCGGGTTGCCAGAGACAGCCGTAGGGCTCCCAGGCTCGGCTCCACCACCTTCTTACCGCCCGCAACCAGCAACAGCAGGTCACCCGGCTTGCCAGATAGCCTTCTTACCATTTCAGCAAGTTGTGTCTCGCTAACGAACTTCTGCAGAGGCGATCTCACACCCTCGGCCTCAACCCATATCGGCAGAACTCCCTGTGCTCCAAAGACGGCAGCCTCAGAACCAAGATCGTCGACATCCTTGCGCGAGAAGGAGCCCCCAGCTTCGGCCCTCACACCGCGGACGACCCCGCCTCGCTGGACCGCGTCGGCGAAGACCCTGAAGTCCGTCTGCCCGGCTAGTTCCGTGATGTCCACTATTTGCATCCCGAAACGCAAGTCAGGCTTGTCGCTGCCGTACAACGCCATGGCGTCCGCGTATTTCATCCGCGGGAACGGAGTACTCAGGTCAACGCCCAGAGCTTCCTTGAACGCTGACCTGAACATGCCCTCCACTGTAGTCTGGACATCCTCTTCATCGACAAAACTCATCTCTATGTCGATCTGGGTGTGTTCAGGCTGTCTGTCTGCGCGAAGGTCCTCATCTCGGAAGGCCCTGGCCAACTGGAAGTAACGCTCAAATCCCGAAACCATGAGCAGTTGTTTGAAGAGTTGCGGAGACTGTGGCAGAGCGTAAAACTCGCCTGCCCTCAAGCGGGAGGGTACAAGAAAATCTCTCGCCCCTTCCGGTGTGCTCTTGGTAAGTATGGGGGTCTCCACTTCGATGAACCCCAGGTCAGCAAGATACCTTCGGGCTGCCTGGGCGACCGTACTACGAAGGGTCAGATTCCGGAGCATCCGCGGGCGGCGCAGGTCAATATACCGATACTTCAGACGTAGCGTCTCGTCCACATCGATGTCATCTTCAGGCAAGAACGGCGGCGTCTCCGCGGCCGCCAAGATGAGCAACTCGTCCACTACCAACTCGACGCCACCTGTGGGCAGATTGGGGTTGACCCGTTCTGGGGAGCGCGCTACCAGCGTTCCGGTCGCCGAGATCACGTATTCGTTGCGCAGTCCGTCGGCACATTCGTGGATTTGCGGCCTCTCGTCGGCGGAAACGACCAACTGCAACAGGCCGCTGCGGTCCCGCAGGTCTACGAAGATCAGCCCACCATGGTCGCGACGTCGCTGCACCCAGCCGGCCACCTGGACGCGCTTACCTATTTGATCTCCGCCAACCTCGCCGCACCAATCTGTCCTGTATGCCACTGTAGCTCCCTCTATCCGCGCTATTTGCAGTGCCCGCGCTACGCGAGGCCTACTTTGCGCACAAATTGCCCGACTTCGTCCACAGGGACTCTGGTCTCAGAACGCGCTTCCATGTGACGTACAGTCACGGCTTGCTCGGCAAGTTCCTGCTCTCCAAGGATGAACGCGTATCTCGCTCCTGAGCGCCCTGCCTGCGTCATCTGGCCCTTGGCGCTCCGCGAAGCATAGTCCAAGTCAGTGGATACACCCAGTGTGCGCAGGGTGTGGGCAAGTTCAAGAGCCTTCGTCCGGGCCTCGGTCGACATCGCGACCACAAAGACTCCCAGTTGCGCCGCAGGAGCGCCCGCCACGCCTAGTTGAGCGAGCGCCAGCACCATACGTTCGATACCCGTGCCGAACCCCACTCCAGGCACAGCAGGTCCACCGATGGACTCCACCAGGTCATCGTATCTGCCGCCACCGCCGACCCCAGACTGCGCCCCCAGTTGAGGAGCCGTGAACTCGAAGGTAGTACGGGTGTAATAGTCCATGCCGCGAACCAAGGTGTGATCGCCTGCGTATGTGAGGCGTTGTATGTCAAGGCACTGCTGCACGCGCTTGTGGTGCGCGCCACAGGCCGTACAAAGGTGTTCGCTGAGTTTGGGTGCGTCAGAGATGATCGCTCGGCACGATTCGACCTTGCAGTCGTAAACTCTCATGGGATTGAGCTCCGCCCGTTCCCGACAGTCCTTACATAGGTCCGCTGCTCGACCGGCGAGAAACCCCCGGAGTGCCGTAGAGTATGAGGGCCGACACTCTCGGCAACCCATGGAGTTGATGCGCAGAATGACGCCCTCTAGACCCACACGCGAGTACAAGGCCGCCAAGACTCCGATGACCTCTGCGTCCAGCTCTGCGGAGTCGGAGCCCAGTGCTTCTACACCCAATTGGTGATGCTGGCGATATCGCCCCGATTGAGGGCTTTCGTACCGGAACATGGGGCTGTGATAGTAGAGCTTCACAGGTTGTGGCCACGTATGCATGCCGTGCTCTACGTAGGCTCTGGCCACAGGCGCCGTCCCCTCTGGTCGGAGAGTCATGCTCCTACCACCCAGGTCGTCGAACGTATACATCTCTTTGCGAACGATGTCCGTGGATCCGCCCACGCCACGTGAGAACAGTTTGGTGTCTTCAATGATCGGAGTATCGATTCGCTTGTATCCGAACCTCTCGAACACTTCCTCGGCGCAGGCGATCACCCATCTCCGGATTGCCTGGTCCTGGGGTAGAACATCGTAAGTGCCCTTGGGAGCTGAAATGCGCTCAACCATGCGACCGTAATCCAGTCAGAAAGGGGTTGGTCTTCAGCTCGCGCCCCAAGGACGTCGCCTCCATATGCCCCGGATACACAGGTGTGTCGGGTGGATAGGATTCGTTCAGCCGCCCCACCGAGGCCAGCAGTTCGGTGAAGTCTCCGCCAGGAAAGTCTGTTCGACCGATAGACCCGCTGAAGAGAAGGTCTCCGCAGAACAAAGAGCCGTCGATGTCGTACGTGACATCTCCGGGGGTGTGGCCAGGTGTGGCCAGGACCTTGACTGCAAGGTCCCCCACTTTGAGCGACTGACCGTCTTCCACCTCGCTCACCCTCGGCTCTGGCAACATAGGTATCGGGAGTCCTGTCGCCGAGCAACCCTCCGAACCAGTGAGCACGGTCTTCACCAGCTTTGAGCAGTACACGGTCGCTCCTGTGGCGTCAGCCAATCCCGAGACTCCTTCTACGTGGTCGAAGTGACCATGTGTCACAAGTATGGCCTCTAGGGTCAGCTCATCGCGCGCAAGCATTCCAATGATCCGCTCGGGCTCTCCCCCGGGGTCAACCGCACACGCACGGCCTTCGTCATCCGAGACCAGATAGCAGTTCGCCTGAAGGGGGCCCACGGGCACACAAAGCATGTTCATGACCAGAGATTCTATCAGAGCGGCCAGCTTCGCCCGAGTGTCGGTATCTGCTAGTTCGGAGTCACCCGGTAGGCGTCGTACACCGTGTCGATACGCCGGATGCGTTGAAGCAGTGTCTCCAGGTAGTCGATCGTGGGCACCTCGAAGACGAACCTGTCTTTGACCATGTTGTCCCTGGCGGTAGTTATGTGGGCGGCGATGATGTTTATTCCGCTCTCACTAAGGGTGCGCGAGATGTCCTCAAGCAGACGGTTGCGGTCGTAGGCCTCTATCTGGATCTCCACGCGCAGCGGCATCTTGCCCCGCTGATCCCAAGTGACGGTGGTCAGCCGCTCCGGATTCTTCTCCAGTGCCTTGAGATTCGGACAGTCTCGCCTATGGATGGTGACCCCGCGCCCCAGAGAGATGTAGCCCACCACATCGTCTCCGGGCACCGGACGGCAGCATTGGGGAATCCGAACTGCCACGTCGCCTACGCCGCCCACCTGTATGCCCAACTCACTCGAAGTCAGACCGGCCGGTGACTCCTTGCCTGGGCTCTCTACAGCAGGCAACGTGGCGGTGGCGGCTTCACCCTCGGCGTTCAGGCCATGGATCACCCTGGTGACCACGTGTTGGGCGCTCAAAGCCCCCGTCCCCAGCGCAACGAAGAAGTCTTCCCTCTTGGCGTGATTGGTCTCTTTCATGACCTTGAGCAGCAGTTCAGAGTTCATGAGGCGCTGGGCAGGCAGTCCTTGTTTGCGTAGTGCCTCGAGCAACGCTTCGCGGCCAAGATGCTCCACATCCTCCCGCCTCTCGCGCTTAAACCACTGTCTGATCCTGTTGCGGGCGCCCGAGCTCTGCACACTCTGGAGCCAATCTCGCGAGGGCCCTTGAGAAGCCTTCGAAGTCAGTATCTCGACTATGTCGCCAGACTGGAGCTTGTAGGTGAGGGGCACTATCCGGTTGTCCACCTTGGCTCCGACGCAGTGATGCCCCACGTCTGTGTGCACAGCGTAGGCGAAATCCACCGGCGTGGAACCAGCAGGCAGGCTCTTCACTTCACCCTTGGGCGTGAATACGTACACCTCGTCGCGCAGAAGGTCCAGGTTCAGCGACTCCATGAACTCGCCGGCATCCTTCGTCTCCGATTGCCAATCCATGATCTGCCGCAGCCACTGCAGCCTCTCCCCCTGAGCGTCTGCCCGCTGCCCCGCGCGTGTACCCTTCTCCTTGTACATCCAGTGCGCAGCGATGCCGTATTGAGCGGTTTCGTGCATCTCCCGAGTGCGTATCTGTATCTCCAGCGGCTTGCCCTTCGGACCTATGACAGTGGTGTGGAGTGACTGATACATGTTGAACTTGGGCATCGCTATGTAGTCTTTGAAGCGACCAGGCAACGGCTTCCACAGAGCATGCGTGATGCCCAAGGCCGCGTAGCAGTCCTTGACGGAGTCCACCAGGACACGCAGAGCCGTGAGGTCGAATATCTCGTTGAACTCCTTGCCCTTGCGTACCATCTTGTCGTATATGGAGTAGAAATGCTTTGCGCGGCCGGCTATCTCAGCCTCGATGCTGACGGCGCCAAACTCCTTGTTGAGGATAGCTTTGGCTTCCTCGAGGTCCTGCTCACGATCGGCTCTTCTTTGTGCGACCATTCTCTGGATCTCTGCGAACTTGCGGGGGTGCAGGGTTGCGAAGGCAAGATCCTCGAGCTCCCAACGTATGGACTCGATGCCCAGTCGATGCGCCAACGGGGCGTAGATCTCCAGCGTCTCCTTCGCCTTCTTGATCTGCTTGTCTTTGCCCAGATAGCTGAGCGTCCTCATGTTGTGCAGGCGATCCGCGAGCTTGATGAGGATGACCCGGATATCCTTGGCCATAGCGATGACCATCTTGCGGATGTTCTCGGCCTGCTCTTCCTCCGCTGTTGTGAAGGCGAGCTGCGAAAGCTTGGTCACGCCGTCCACGAGAAGAGCGACCTCGTCACCGAACTGCTCTCGCACGGCTTCAATCGGCATGCCGGTGTCTTCGACCACGTCATGCAAGAGGGCAGCAAGCAGCGTCGGGGTGTCAAGCTTCAGGTCGGCGCAGATGCTCGCCGTGCCTACGGGGTGGTTGATGTACGGTTCGCCGCTCGCCCTGACCTGCGAAGCATGCTGTCTCTCAGCGACCGCGAAGGCGTGTATCAGTTGGTCCCTGTCCAGAGAAGGGTTGTAGGCGGCGACCTTGTCGAAGAGGTCTCGTAGAAGAGCGGGGATGTCTGCTGACGGCTTGCTCTGCTCGGGAGTGGACGTCCTCCGGCTTCCGGCCGATTGCTTGCTGGTCTTCAGAGGCTCTGGCACAACCTCACACACTCCTCGTACTCCGCCTCAGCATGACGAAATGCTGCATTCTGGCTTGTCTCAAGTTTAGCCTTTCCCACAGATTCGCGCTCCACACCGAGCTGCCGCAGTATCTCCTCCGCTTTGACCAACTGCGACCGACCTAGTAGGACATGACCTTCGTTCCACGCGATACGCATGGCGGCTACGTGTAGTCCCTCACCCGTGTTGGTGGCTTGCTGCAGGGCCCTGTACATGCAGACCATTGCGAACCGAGGATGGACAATATACCGAAGCAAACTGGCTGTCTCCCGCTTCTCGCTCTCCCCATACATAAGGTGAACTTGAGCACCCGCCTCTGCCAGATGGGCGACTGAACGAACGTGGTCCTCGCGATACGCAGGATCCAGCACGATCACGTGGGGCCATTCTCGAAGGCTGTGTTCGACGATCCTGAGTGCGTCCCACTCAACGAGCGCTGAATCCTTCGCGGCCAGGACGTCTGCAACTCGGCGCGAAGAGAGAGCGTCCGCGTAGGCGGTCCCTTCTATGTCGAACACCTCCGTCGGCAGCGAAGCGCCCAGCAGGGCAGCTGCATGGGGCGCTGATACTGTCACCAAGGCCACTCTTTCGTGCGCCGCCATCACCTGTGCCACTGACGTCAACCTGCCGGCATGCCCTCTGAGGTCTCGCGCCGAATCAGGCCAAGCGCCGCCGTGTCGGCGGTCGTGACTTTCGGCGTCAGCATCGCACTCCTGTTCATACTCTTCGTTTGCGTCGGTTCCGTCGACGCCGTCTGGCCACTTGCCGACGCACCGCTCAACATCACTCCCGAAGAATGGGGTGACACGTTCAAGAACCAGTTGCGCGCGGATTGAGCCCCGCCACTCGTCGGCCTTAAGCTGTGCGCCGGCCAGGTACGAACCTCCGTCTGCGGAGGGTTGGGCATCTCGACCCATGCCGAAGCCGATGGCGGGAATCTTGACCCCTCCCACCCTAGCCTGACACTTCACGTGTAGGCCATTTCGCGTCCGTTCGACGTTCTCCAGTGTAGTGTCCACCAACAGGAACCTGGGACGTGGGTTTCCGCAGCCGAAAGGCTCGAACGAGGCCAACGCAAGGGCAGTCTCGGCGTTCAGCTCTTCCGCGGATAGCACCGCGTCTGCCCGATACCTGGGAACAAGAGCCGAGGGAGCGAGGACCGCCCCTGCATGCTGCTGCAGTGCCAGACGAAATGCCTCCACATTCTCCGCCGGCAGCGTGAGCCCAGCTGCTTGGGCATGCCCCCCAAAGATCGAAAGGAGACTGCTGCAGGCGGTCAGCCCCCCAAGGAGATCGAACGCCGGGATGGAACGCCCGGATCCCTTGGCCACGCCATCGCGGACCCCCAACAGCACTGTTGGCCGCTGGAACAGTTCAACCAGGCGCGAGGCCACGATACCTACCACGCCCTCGTGCCAGTCAGGCGACGCCAACACTATGACCGTTGGCAGGGTCTCAAGAGACTCTACTTGGCGAGTGGCTGTCTCGAACATGATTCTCTCGAGGTCCTGTCGAGCACTGTTCAATTCATGGAGTTCCCCCGCAAGGGCCCTCGCCTCTCCCTCGTCATCGGCCAGAAGGAGACGAAGCGGCGGTGAAGGGTCCGCGAGGCGCCCCGCGGCGTTAAGCCTGGGCGCCAGCCGGAACGCTACACTGCCGGAGTCGACGGCCCCAGCGCAACTCGCTACTTCAGCCAAGGCCCGCAGTCCAACTCGTTGGCCTAGGTTGAGTAGCCTCAGTCCTTCGCGCACGTAGTACCGGTTCTCGCCCCTCAAGGGGGTCAGGTCTGCGATAGTGCCGATGGCTACGAGATCAAGCGCTGCCGAGAGGCCAGGGGGCAGGATTTCTTGCCCTGAGCCGGTGCGGTGGATATGCAAAGCATGCAGAACCTTAAGTGCCAGGCCGACACCGCATAGATCGTTATGGGGGTACTCTCCGCGAACGTGATGAATCAAGTGACAAGCAGGAAGCTCTGGACCCGGCTGGTGATGATCGACCACCACTACCTCAAGCCCCAGTCGCTTGGCCAGAGCCACCTGTTCGGGATAATTGACCCCACAATCCACAGTGATCAGGAGCGCCGCCCCGCCCGCGGCGACTGACTCTACGGCCGTGTTCGACAGACCATAGCCTTCACGAAAGCGGCTGGGCAAATACCAATCAACCACGGCTCCCTGTGCCCTAAGGCCCAACACAAGAAGGGCGGTGGCAGTTATGCCGTCAGCATCGTAATCACCGTGTACGACGATCTTACTGCCCTGGTCAGCCGCTGCAGCAATGGCAGTGACGGCCCCCTTCATGTCTGCGAACAAGAAGGGGTCGGGCAGGGTGAAGCTGCATTCTAGGAACTCGCGGGCGACCTCGGTGTCGGTCACTCCTCTACCGGCCAGGACCATTGCGGCCACGTGAGGTATGCCCAACTCCTGGGACAACCGCGCCGCTGCGCGCCAGGAACATGCGTTGACAGCCCATGCTGTCTTACTGTGTAGTTCTGCATCTTGCATGCAGACAACTATACAGAGGGGAGTGGACACCCTCCCGAACGCCTAGCCCCTCTTCAGGTCATAGCCTACCCGAGCGGAGGATGGCCCAGATCAGCCAGATGCCAAAGAGCAGCGAACCGGCAAAGCCAGGGAGTCCCCAGGCAGAGATACCACCCACCTGTGGACCATCCTTGACAAGGATAGCTGCCGCCGTTCCCGTCGCCCCGAGGGCTATGCTAACAAGAGCCACGACCAGACGGTTCATCACCAGGTCGATGCGGTGGATAAGGTCGTCCAACCCGGTATGTCTGTACTTGATCTCCAACTCCCCAGACCTGATCTCTTCCATCATGTCATGGAGCAATATTGGGTAGTCGGCGACAAGATGCAGGTATTCGGAAGCTCTGCGTTGTGCCCTGTCGGCAACTCGCCGAGGGTCTGCCAGCCTGGCCCGGAAGTCACCGGACAGACGACGGGCTACATCGAAGAGGTTCAAATCAGGAGCCAGCTTACTGATGACCCCTTCCAGGGTCAGGGCGGCCTTATCGAGCATGAGGAAGCGACTAGGTAGCCGGAGGCGCAGTGAGTAGATGAGATCAAAGACGTCGTGGAACATCGCGCTAACATTCACGTCGCTCAAGGACACCCCAAAGTAGCGGCCGAAACTTTCCTCTATCGCTTCGGTCATCTGCTCGTCCAAAGATGGGTTCCATTGCATGCCCAGACGTTTGAGCGACCGCTTGACTCCCGGGAGGTCAGACCGCATGACCGCACGGAATAGCCTGGTCCCCTCGGCCAGATCGTCAGCCCTGAGCGAACCCGTCATGCCGAAGTCGAGCATCCCAAAGCGTCCCTCGCCCAGATAGACCAGGTTGGCCGGATGCGGATCGGCGTGAACAAAACCGTCATCCAAGACTTGCCTGAACCAGCACTCGGCAATGTTCTCGGCAAGAAGCGTTCGTTCCTCCTGAGCCAAGGCCGCAACCTCGGGTGAGTTCAGTTTGGCTCCATCGACCCGCGACATGGTCAGCACCCTGTTCGTCGAGTAGGCGGAATAGATGTGCGGCACCAACACGTTCGGGCTATCCCGTAGATTGACCGAGAACCGCACGGCATTGCGGGCCTCCAAGCCGTAGTCCAACTCACGACCCGCCGAGCGAGCGAACTCCTCCACCACTCCCGTAGGCGAGAACCCAAGATCGACTCGATGCTCTAGGACCTCAGCAAGTTGAAGCATAAGGTCTGTATCTCGGCGGATGACCTTGGCCGCTTCCGGTCGCTGTACCTTGACGACAACTCTCTCGCCGCTGGGCAGGACTGCGCCATGCACCTGCCCTATGGAAGCCGAGGCGATCGGTTCAATCTCAAAGCTCATGAAGGCTCGATCGATGCTTAGCCCCAGCTCGTCCTCTACGACCTGCTCTACGACTGAGAACGGCAGAGGCGAGACATCATCCTGGAGCTTCACAAGTTCCTCAAGGATGTCGTTTGGCACGATATCCGGCCTAGTGCTGAGGACCTGGCCCAACTTGACAAAAGTGGGACCCAACTCGTCCAACATCTCCCTCACATGTCTACCCCGCTGGGCCGGAATGTGAGCCCTCCTCCTTCGGCCCAAGGGCAGTAAGGTCTGCAGGCGATGTCGTTCGAAGAAGTACCCGAAGCCGTGCTTCACCGCGACCGCGGTAATCTCGCGCATGCGCTCGAGGCCACGAAGCCGGGTCAGGAAGCTGGGGTGTCTCACGGGCGACGTCGGCATTCCTACCCCCTACCAGACTATCAGCAGGTCAAGAGACAACCCTGCGCCGGCGCAGCTACGAACTTGCCCCGCCGGAGTCGGCCTGCTCTTCAAGAAGTCTTACCCTGTGCTCGAGTTGGTCTACACGCAGCGCCAGCTCTTCTAGCTCTTCCTTGGAGCCGAGACCAAGTCCACGATACGCATCGTGTAACGATGAATCTGCCTTCTTAAGAATCGATCGGGCTTCTTCGCGGCTCCGGGTCACGATGCGATCCACGACCTCGCGGCCCTCCTCAGCGTTCATCTGGCCCTTGCTGACAAGGTCTTCGACTAGATCCTGGATGCGGTCCTTGGTCAGCGCCGCAGCACCCATGCCAGCCAGAAACGTGCGCTCTATGAGATCCTTCAGCCCTTGTATGCCCGCCGACCTGCCTGATGAACTGTCATTGGTGCCCTCGTTCTCTGCCACAGGGTCCTCCTCTCAGCGAGGCGTCCGCTAGCGTCTGCTGCCCCCGGAACGCCCTTTGGGCGATCTTGTCGTCGAACGGTTGGACTGTGCCTTGCTCTGACCCGGTTTCGTTGGCAACACACCGGTAACCGCATCCGCAGAAGCAGTCGCAGCGGAAGCGCCAGCCGCAGAAACCGCAAGAGCGAGCCGCCTCTTGTACTGCGGCTCCCTCTCCTTCCAGATAGTGACGAGTGGAGCGGCCACGAAGAAGGACGAGTAAGTGCCCGCCAGCACACCGATGGTCAATGCCAGAGCGAAGTCCTTCAACGTCGGCCCGCCGAAGATCAGGATGGCCAACAGCGGCAGTAGAAGAGCCACGGTGGTGTTGATAGACCGCACCATGGTCTGCCGGATGGACAGGTCGACCATGTCTCCGTAGGTCTCCTTCTTCATGAGAAGCGTGTTCTCGCGCATCCTATCGTAGACGATGATGGTGTCGTGCACTGAGTAGCCCAGAATCGTAAGGATCGCTGCGACTGTCGCCGACGTCACCAACCGTTGCGATGCGGCATATATGCCCAGTGTCAGGCCTACGTCGTGGATGAGAGCTAGGATCGCCGGGATCGCGAACTTGAGTTCGAACCTGAACCATAGATACGCGATTATGAAGACGATGGCTATGCAGACCCCGATGAAGGCCATGTTCGTGGTGCTCTTGCCGAAACTCGCCCCCACTTGCTCCACCGCGATAGACTCAGCGTCAAGACCATAATCAGACGTCAACGCAGCCTTCACCGTGTCGATCTGCGCCTGGCTCATCTGTTGAGCCGTGATCATGAAGGCGCTGCCGGTAGCGGGAGTGCCCACGGACTGAACCACGGACTCAAAGACACCAGCCTTGTCCGCCACCCCCCGGATGTCGTCTACGCTCGCCTCTTGCCCCAGGGAGAATTGCATGCGGACTCCGCCCTTGAAGTCTATGCCGAAGTCCAGACCCATCACGAAAATCGCCAACACTGCGAAGATGGTCACCGCCGTCAGCGAGCCCAGGAACCACCACCTGTACCGCATGAAGTGATAGATCCTCATGACTGCCCTCCCGCGCTGGTCTGTGTCGTCTTCCCCTTCGGGATATGCAGCCCGAGCAATCTGAGGTTTCGGAAGGGCCGCCAGCCATTGAGAAGGTTCAGCATCGATCGAGTCACGGCCACGGCTGTCAGGAACGAAAGTATCACTCCAATCAAAAGCGTGAGAGCGAAGCCCTTGATGCCCCCCGTAGCCGTGACGAAGAGCACGACCGCAGTGAGCACCGTCGTCATGTTGCAGTCGAAGACCGCGCGAAAGGCCTTCTTGAAGCCAGCGTTGGTAGCTGCTCCGACGGTCTTGCCCGCGGCCACCTCATCACGCATGCGCGCGAAAATCAGTACGTTCGCGTCCACCGCCATGCCGAATGTCAGGATGATGCCTGCAATGCCGGGAAGCGTCATGGTCGCATTGATGGCGTTGAGTATGCCAAGGAAGATGACGCCATAGATCACCAGCGCCACAGAAGCCACAAGCCCAAGCAGCCGGTAGTAGGCGATCATGAAGACCATGATCAAGAGCAGCCCGATCGCGCCGGCGATGAGTGCCTGCTCCAGAGCGGTCTTGCCCAACGTTGCGCCGATCTCGCTCTGGCTAACGGACACCAACGTAATGGGTAGCTTGCCGGTCTGTAGCACCAAGGCGAGATCCTTTGCCTCCTGCAGGGTGAAGGTGCCGGTGATCTCAGCGCTGCCGCCCTCAATCTCTTCTTTGACGGTCGGAGCCGACTCGACCTTGCCGTCGAGGACGATCGCCAACTGCTGTGTCACCCCGGTGACCACCCCGATCTCAGCTAGTTCCTTGGTGGTCGCAGCGAAGGCGTCCGCGCCAGCGGAGTTGAAGTCCATGGTAACCCGGTAAGCGCCATTCTGGGTCTGGCTGTCGAAGCCGGCCTCCTTGAGCATGGAGCCATCAACAGGGGCCTTCGTCTTGACGATGTAGTACTCGTCAGCCGCCCCACGATCCGGGCTTTCGACAGCAGGCCAGTAGACGAGTTGCTGTCCTTCGGGAAGGTCGTCCACGCTTGCGACTCCAGCCGAGTTCAGCGCCTCCGCCTCTGTAGCGTACTTCTCCCCAAAATCGCTCACTGCGAAGAATTGCAGCACTGCAGTCTTGCCAATGATCTCGAGCGCGTGTGCCGGGTCTTCGATGCCTGGCAGTTGGATGTTGATCTGCCACTCACCCTGTCGTCGTATCTCGGGTTCGGCAACACCCAACCGATTGACTCTATCCTGTATGACATCGACTGCCTGGTCGATACTGTCCGAGGTCGCAGTCGCCTTGTCGCTCTCCTGCACCTCCATCACGACCGACAATCCACCCTGCAGGTCAAGGCCCAGATTGGTCTTCGAAAGAGGAAAGGCGAAATATGCCATAGCCCCCAGAAGGGCTGCGACCAGGAGAAGAATCAGTACGTCACGCCTCTTTGCGGACAATCGGTCACCTTCCTACGAGGATCACATGTCAGTATTGCGCTCTCGGCCAGTCCCGCGGCCGCAGTCGTCGAGCATAGGTCACGCGCACCAGCGTGTCAACGAAACGCTGCAAGCCGCTGAATCAGCTATCCGCCGAATCGTCGCCGACAACATCCGAGCTTTCCTCGCTCACGTCATCGGAGGACTCCGACTTCGCGGCGCGGGAGCCCTTCGCGGCAACCGTACCTCCGACGCCCTCGGGGGCTAGGAGCTTGGCCCGCTCGCTGTCTCTGATGATGTCGGCTATGGCTCTACGGGCCACTTTCATCGTGACGCCCTTGGCGATCTCGATGACCACGACGGTGTCCTCCACCCGCTTGATCTTGCCGTACATTCCGCCGGAGGTCATCACCAAGTCGCCCTTGGCAAGGGTGTTCATCATCTCCTGGTGCGCCTTGCGCTGCTTCGACTGTGGCCTGATGGCCATGAAGTAGAAGAAGGCGAAGAACGCGACGATGATGGCCAGCATGTAAATCGAGTTGGAGCTCAAAGAATCCTCCTTATGTTCATACAAGTCCGCGCCTCTGAACACGCTCCATAGGCACGATTCGGTATCTTAGCACGCGCCTCTATGCCGCCGATGGAATCCAGCGAATGATCGCTGCAGAATGGCCGCCCGTGCGTCTGCTACCAACGTCATCAAGAACACCAGATTGTGCTCGGTGAGGAGTGAGCTACCCAATATCTCCTTCTGCATGACGAAATGGCGAATGGCACCACGTGTGAACGTCGTGCAGGCAGTGCAGGGACATCCTTCTTCGAGCGGCTCTCTGGAGAGCGTGTGCTCTGCATTGCGCATGTTCAGGCGCCCTTGGCTGGTGAAAGCGGTCCCCATCCTCGCGGTGCGTGTGGGCAGCACGCAGTCGAAGATGTCCACCCCCCGTGCCACCACATCCAACAGGCCTGCGGGGTCGCCGACTCCCATGAAGTACCGCAGTCTGTCTTTGGGGAGCAGCGAAGTAACCAGTGCGGTGGCCTCAAGCATGGCTCCGCGATCCTCTCCCACCGAGAGCCCTCCGATGGCGTAGCCCGGAAAGCCGACTTCGATCAGTTCTTCGACGCTCCTCTGCCGTAGACGTGGGGACACCCCACCTTGGGTGATGGCAAGAAGCATCTGCGGACCATCGCTGCCAAGGCCTTCGCACTGTTGGTGGGCTGCCTTGCAGCGCCGTGCCCAGGCTGTAGTTCGTCGCACAGCGCCGGACACGTACTCCTCGTCGGCCCCCGCAGGTGGCACTTGGTCCAGGCACATCACTATGTCGGCCCCAAGCGTCTGCTGTTCCCTCATGACCCGCTCGGGTGTGAAGACCTGCTTGGAGCCGTCGTAGACAGAAAGGAACTCCGCGCCGCCATCATCTATCCGCACGGTGTCGCGCAGACTGAAGACCTGGTAGCCACCGCTATCAGTGAGTATAGGCCCGTTCCAACCCATGAACCCGTGCAGCCCACCAAGCTCTCTCACGACGTCACTGCCGGGTCGCAGGGCCAGGTGATAGGTGTTCGCCAAGATAACCTGCGCCCCCACCGCCTGGAGCCGCTCGGGCGACATTGCCTTCACAGTCCCTTTGGTGCCCACGGGCATGAAACAGGGGGTGAGCACGTCACCCCGCGGGGTCTGTAAGACCCCAGCGCGGGCGCCACCATCCCGGGCCACTACCCTAAACGGGAAGTCGGGCAGACCATCGAGGTCAGGCACAGTATTCGGCTCCGTGGCTGACCGGTTCACCCGCGGAATCTATGAGCATGGCATCACCAAAGCTGAAGAAGCGATAGCCCCGCTCGATGGCCTGCCGGTAGGCACCCCTGATCCGCTCCACACCTGCAAAAGCCATGGTCAGCGTGAGCACCGAACTCCTCGGCAGATGAAAGTTGGTCAGCAGAGCATCGACCGCCAAGAACTTGTAGCCGGGTGTGATGAATATCTGAGTAGACCCTGCCACGTTCTGGGCAGTTCGCCCAAAGTCTAGGGCTCCGTCTTGGGCCAGCGTCTCAACTACCCGCGTAGCAGTTGTGCCCACGGCGATCAGCCGTCCGCCCCTCTGTCTAGTATCTCGTATGATCCGGAGGGCTTCCCGACGTACCGTATAGAACTCGCTGTGGATACGATGCTCTTCGACGACAGCCTCGCGGATAGGCAAGAACGTGTCCAGTCCCACATGTAGAGTGACCCAAGCGGCGCCCACCCCACGGCCCGCGATCCTCTCCAGTAGCTCATGTGTGAAGTGCAGACCCGCCGTCGGCGCTGCCACCGACCCGGGAGCGGCGGCGTAAACCGTCTGATAGTCAGACGCCTTCCCTGCGTCAGTCGTTATGTAAGGTGGCAGTGGCATGCGCCCGTGATCCTCCATGATCTGCACCAGCGACCGCTCTGCTGGGCCCCTGACTATCCAGCGCCCGTCGCCAAGTTCTGTCTCCAGTGTGAGTCTTTCTGCCCCTGAGGCCACCATCTCGCCGCCGACACGCAGACGCCTTGAGGGACGTATGAGAGCTTCCCAACTACCGGGATGAAGGGCGCTCGGCCGCAAAAACAGTAACTCCAGAGCACCTCCGCTTGCCTTGCGTGCTAGCACTCTCGCCGGCAAGACCTTTGAGTCGTTGAAGACGAGAGTATCGCCTGGCATCAGGAGACCCGGCAGATCCGAAAACACCCTGTGCTCGATACCCTCAACGGCGCAAAGATGCATCAGCCTGCAGGAATCTCGTGGCTCAGCCGGGCTCTGCGCTATGGCCTCTGGCGGCAGGTCAAAATCGAGCTCTTCGAGTCTCACCGGGTCTCGCTCTTGAGCTCGCGGCCCAACCCAACCTGCTTGTCGCGATACCGCTGCCACTCGGAAACCAAGCAGCCGCAGTACTTCTGCCTATAGATTCCGTTCTCGCGACTCAGGCGGCGCGACTCGGAGTAGCTTGTTCGCAGGTCTTCGTATACGAACTCGACTCCATGCCGTTCAGCTGCCAGCTCACCCTGTCCCTTGATGGCCATGTGGTCTTGCCAAGGGCTGATGGTGAGAGTGGTCGAAAACGCGTCACACCCCATCATCTTGGCCTTCTCCGCAGATCTATCCATTCGCATGCCGATGCAACTCACACACCTGGAGCAGTCGCTCCCACTGACAACGGCGAACCACCGCTCAGGGTCATAGGTCTCATCTGCCGCGAGACTGACCAAGGCCGACGCTGCCACCTCACGTGCCCCCGTAAGCCGCCGGCGATACTCCATGAACGGGTGGATGTTCGGGTTATAGAAGAAGCCGATCAAGTCGACGCCCTTGCGCTCCCAAGCCGGCAGAGCACCTGCAGCACAGGGCCCGCAACAAATGTGCAACAACATGTTCAAAGCGTTCAGGCCGTGATCATCTGGGTCTACGGGAAGAGCCGCTCAGGGTCCACGGGCTGCACGCCCGCCGGCGCTTCCACGCCGCAGTGTTCGTAACCCAGCCTCGTTAAGACCCTGCCCCTGGGCGTCCGCATCAAGAAGCCCCTTTGAAGCAAGAAGGGTTCGTAGACGTCCTCGATCGTATCCGGTTCCTCCCCTATGGCCACCGCTAGAGTCGACAGACCGACCGGCCCACCGTCGAACTTCTGCAGGATCAAGGTGAGTATCTCCCGGTCCACTCTGTCAAGACCCTCATCGTCCACCTCGAACAAGTGAAGTGCTTCAAGAGCGATCGACCCGGTGATGCTCCCTTGGTGTCGCACTTGGGCGAAGTCTCGCACTCGCTTCAGCAGACGGTTGACTATTCTGGGGGTACCGCGAGATCTGAGGGCCAGTTCTCTCGCTCCTTGCTGGTCGATGGCCACCCCAAGTATCTCCGCCGAGCGACCGACGATATGCGACAGCTCGTCAACGGAGTAGTAATCCAAGCGATGCGAGAACCCAAAACGATCACGCAAGGGTGTAGTGATCAGCCCCGAGCGTGTAGTGGCCCCGATAAGCGTGAAACTGGGCAGATCAAGCCGTATGGTCCTGGCGGTGGGACCTTGGCCGATGACTATGTCTATCTGGAAGTCCTCCATCGCCGGATAGAGGATCTCCTCAATTGCGCGATTAAGACGGTGAATCTCGTCGATGAAGAGGACGTCGCCTTCCTGCAGGTGGGTAAGGATGGCAGCCATATCCGCCTTGCGCTCCAGCGCCGGCCCCGATGTGGTCACGATGTTCACCTTCATCTCAAGCGCGATGATGTTCGCCAGGGTGGTCTTCCCCAGGCCCGGAGGACCAGCCAGCAGCACGTGGTCCAAGGGCTCTCCGCGCGAAGTGGCCGCCTCTATGAAGATGTGCAGCTGCTCACGTAGTACCGGCTGTCCGACAAAGGCTTCCAGTGAGCGAGGTCTGAGAGTCCGCTCCAGGTCCTGCTCCTGCGAATCGACCTCAGGGTCCGCCAGGCGATCGCTGCCAGAAACGTTGAGGGCCAGCACGGCGTCCTCCATGGTCCCGCCATCAGCATCGGTCATGATGGCCCGCCCAGCGCGCGCTTGACGAGCTCCTCCACGGGAAGCGTGGGGTCAAGCGGACCCAGCAGCTTATCCGCCTCCAAGACCGAGTACCCCAACTCCACCAGCGCCGACCGGGCGACGATTACCGCATCTCCGTCTTCGTCTCCGTCGTCATCGGTGGTCTTGTGGCCAGTCACGCCTGCATCACCCATCTTCTCGCGCAGTTCCAGTATCAATCGCTCGGCGGTCTTGCGACCTATGCCGGGCACGGATGCGAACAGGTCTACGTCACCGCGGGCCAGCGCCTTCTTCAGCTCCGGCGGGCGCCGGCACGACAGTGCCGCAAGGGCCAGCTTGGGTCCGATCTTGCTGACGCCGAGGAACATGCGAAACAGCTCCCGTTCCTCTTCTGTCGAGAACCCGAACAGCTGCAAAGCGTCGTCGCGCACATGCAGATGCGTGAAGAGCGTACCCTGCTCGCCCTGCCCCGGCGTATCCCTAAGGGTGACCGCCGACACATCCAACAGAAACCCAACGCCGCTTACGCCCAGCACGACTCGCTCGGCACCCTTGGCCAGGATCTCACCCTGAAGTCTCTCGATCAAAGCCCTCGTCCTCGTTTCTTGCTTGCCGGCCGTCGCGGCACTGATCCGTTCACGTATACCCATGGTGTTGGCATGGCAGATGGCAACGCCCAGAGCGTCCGCGGCGTGGTCGGGTCGCGGCAGTTCCGACAGACCCAGCAGAACACGAACCATCTCCATGACCTGCTGCTTGGTGGCCTTGCCGTACCCGACGACAGCCATTTTCACCTGTTGGGGAGTGTACTCGAACACCTCGCAACTCGCCTGCGAGCACGCCAGCAAAGACACACCCCGTGCATGGCCGACTGCCAATGCGGTACTCACGTTGGTGTTGAAGAATAGAGATTCGACGGCCGTCGCGTCGGGATGATGTTGTTCAAGGATGTCGGAGACTCGAGAGAAGACCGACTCCAACCGCTTCTCGAGCGCAACACCTGAGGGAGTTTCCACTACCCCATAATCCAGCGCCCGGAGCCGGTTGCCGCAGACCGCTACAACGCCAAATCCCGTGGAGGCCATGCCCGGATCGAGACCCAGTATCACCCGGCCGGCCGACTCGTCCATGGCGTGGCAGGCCCTCTCAGCCCGCCAAGGTCCGCATTACTTCGTCTGTGATATCGAAGTTTGCGAATACCTCTTGCACGTCATCGTTATCTTCAAGAGCCTCAAGGATCCTGAACGTCTTGCGCGCATCACCCTCGTCCAAAGCCACAGTGTTCTTCGGGATCATGGTGACCTCGGCCGAAGTGAACGCTATCCCAGCCTCCTGCAGCCGGGAACGCA
Organism: uncultured Actinomycetes bacterium; assembly: GCA_963747275.1. GTDB lineage: Bacteria > Actinomycetota > Thermoleophilia > RBG-16-64-13 > RBG-16-64-13 > RBG-16-64-13. Next base: position 154,324 of record CAVVEI010000013.1, on the reverse strand, counting down.
CATTCATCAACTCCGTGGTGTCACACCTGATCTCGTACGCGTCGCCCTCGGTGAGAACGTCCTCGGCGCCTGCATCGATGGCGATGGTCATCAACGTATCCTCGTCCTGCCCCGCGGCATCGACGAAGATCACACCCTTGCGCTCGAACATCCAACTCACCGAACCGTCGGTGCCCAGTTTGCCACCACTACGGTCAAAGATGTACCTGACATCGGCCGCCGTGCGATTCTTGTTGTCGCTGAGTGCCATGACATAGATCGCGACACCGTTCGGGCCGTAGCCCTCGTAGGTCAGATGGTGATAGGTCTCGGCGTCAGACCCGGCGCCCGTGCCCTTCTTTATGGCCCGCTCGATGTTGTCACCGGGCATGTTGGCGTCTTTGGCCTTAAGTATGGCTGTCGCCAACGCCGCATTGTGGTCGGGGTCGCCCCCGCCCTCCCTCGCTGCCACAGTGATAGCTCGGGCCAACTTGCCGAAGAGGTTGCCCCTCTTAGCGTCAACAAGCGCCTTCTTGTGCTTGATGCCCGCCCATTTTGAATGTCCCGACATTCAGCTGACCTCCGCGCGCTCACGCTTGAGAGTTACCGGTACGTCGCCTACTTGAGTTTAGCTGAGCCCTGGGAGCCCTTCAACGGGATTCCGGCCTGCATGCCACTACCGCAGCCACCCGGACTCGAACGACCTGTCTCGTATAGTGCGCACTCTGGCGTCATGCAGATCCCTGTCCCGGCCGTATACCGCCGCGGCTAGAGCGCTGACCAGGCCGATGGGGCCCACGAGAGAATGCACGAAGAAGGTGGAGTCGATGTCGGCATACAGTGTTACCGTTCCCTTGTCCGCTAATTCTGACAGCGAATTGTCGGTGATCACAAGAACATCGGCTCCCTGGGCCGCGGCTCTTTCACAGAACGCGATACTCACCGAATGAGCCTTTCTGAAGCCTATCGCCAAGAGCATGTCGCCCTTGCCAAGCCTTGCCAAGCGCGCGACGTTGGACTCGGAGCCATCCGTGGCCGCTTGGCAGGGGATCCCCAAGAGCTCGAACACGTAGGCAGCATGATCGGCCACCATGGCCGCCTCATGCAGCCCTACGGCAAGAACCTGTCCCGCGCCTGCCAGAGCGTTGACCGCCTTGTTGAACCGCTCCATGGTGTTCTTACTGATGGTCTCCTCGAGGCTGAGCACGTCGGTCTTGAGAGACCGAGTCAACACATCTTCTTCAATTGAGAAACCTAATTGGTCATCATGGACTACCGGACGCGCTGTCGCGCCCAAACGGTATTCGTCTCGCGCAGCCCTCTGTAGCTCAGGGTATCCCGCAAAACCCAAGGATTGCGCGAATCTGACCACAGTGGAACTCGAGGTGCTGCCCTTATCCCCGAGTTCCTCAGCGCTCAGGTAGCCAACCTCCTCGAGGTGATCGACTATGAACCGCGCTACCGCTTTCTGCGAACGAGAGAAGCCATCAAACCCCTCCCGTAGCAGATCGCTCAGCCTAAGCGGCCGCTGATCCTCCAACTCGCCTCCAGCTATGCCGTGAGTTGCATACGCTGAACTATACAACATTCGTTGCACGCATCCTCCCCAGCAAGCGAGAAATCCATGCGAGGCTGGCAAAACGAGACGGCAATTGCCCCACTACGCGACCGGCGGCCCCGTTGCGGGGGCCGCCGGTCGCGTGCAGTTACGGCCGGGGTCTACCCCGGCCTGGTCCTCCTGCTATTCCGCCGCGCGGCGTGCCTTGGCTTCTGCAGAGATCTTCTCCACCAAGTGCGACGGCACCTCATCGTAGTGGTCCAGATCCATGCTGAAAGAACCACGACCGGCAGTCATTGATCTTAGCTGAGGGGCGTAGCTGAGCATCTCCGCAAGAGGCACCTGGGCCTTTATGACATGCATCTCCCCCATGCTCTCGCTGCCCTGCGGCCTTCCGCGACGGCCGGATAGGTCGCCCATGATGTCGCCCATATTCTCTTCGGGGGCGACGACTTGAACGTTCATCACCGGCTCCAGTAACACGGGGTTAGCATCGGCCATAGCATGGTTCCAGGCGAGTCCGCCCGCAAGCTTGAAGGCCAACTCGGACGAGTCGACGGCGTGATAAGAGCCATCGTACAGCTTCACTTTCACGTCCACCACCGGGTAACCAGCGATCACTCCATGATCAAGGGCCTCCACTATGCCCTTCTCAACCGCGGGGATGAAGTTGCGAGGGATCGAGCCACCGAAGATGGCGTCCTCGAACGCATAGCCCTCGCCTCTCTGTCTGGGCTCCACCTCGATCCAACAGTCTCCAAACTGGCCGCGTCCGCCGGTCTGCTTCTTGTGTCGGCCCTGAGCGCTCGCCTTCTTGCGGATGGTCTCACGGTACGGCACTTGTGGCGGATGAAGCTCCACTTCGACCCCGAAGCGTCTCTTGAGCTTATCGAGAATCACCTCTACGTGAACCTGGCTCGTACCGGAGATGAGCATCTCCTTCGTCTGCGGGTCGAACTTCAATTGCATGGCAGGGTCTTCTTCGCCCAGTCGCCTTAGGCCGTTGTTGACCTTCTCCTCGTCCCCATGAGTCTTGGGTGTGATGGCGAAAGATATGGCTGGGGGTGCAATTTCGTACCTGGGAAAACGCACGATGTGGGCTGGGTCGCAAAGAGTATCTCCGGTGTTGGCCTCCTTGAGTTTGGCCAAAGCCACGATGTCCCCCGCTGACACTTCTTCGACAGCCTTCACTTCCTTGCCCTGCATCAACAAGATGTTGCCGGTCCGCTCTTTCTCATTTGCCCTGACGTTCAGCAGGTGGCTGTCGGTCGTGATTCTGCCCGAAAGCACCCGAACCAGGTTGACGCGCCCTGAAAACTGGTCATAGATCGTCTTGAACACGAAGGCGGCAGCAGGTCCGGCCGGGTCAGGCCTCACTTCAGTCTCGTCTGTGCCTGTCGAGCCCGCCAGCATCTGTCGGCCCCCCCGCTCAACGGGCGACGCAGCAGTTGCGATCATGTCGAGTAACCGGTCCACGCCGATGTTCTTTGTGGCGACCACGGGCAGCACTGGTACCACAGAGCCAGCAGCCAGACCGGCCTTCAGGGCCGCGACCACTTCGTCAGCAGACAACTCCTGCCCGTCCAGGTATTTCTCTAGGAGCGCATCATCAGCTTCGGCCACCCTGTCCATGAGCGTCTCACGCGCCTTGGATACAACATCCTGCATGTCTGCGGGTATAGGCCCTTCAGTGCCTCTGGCGGCCCCACCGACGTATGTGTAGGCCTTGAGAGTCACCAGGTCCACGACTCCGTTGAAGGCCCCCTCCTTGCCCACCGGCAACGCGACGGCGACCGCTTCATCGCCGAACCGCTTCTTGAGAGCCTCCAGCGTCTCTCCAAAGTCCGCTCTCTCTCGGTCCATCATGTTCACAGCGGCGATCCTGGATACTCCGAGCTCTTTGGCGCGCTTCCAGACCCGCTCTGTCTGCACCTCGACCCTGGTGACAGCGTTAACAGCTACCACCGCAGTCTCGACAACCGGGAGCGCACCCAGAGACTCGTTGATGAACGACGCCTCTCCGGGAGTGTCGATGACATTGACCTTGTTGCCGGCCCATTCCATATGAGTCAGACCGGCCGATATGCTCATCTGTCGCTTTATCTCGTCCTCGTCATGGTCCATGGCGGTCGTACCCTCTACCACCGAGCCCAGACGACTCTTCGCCCCCGCGGTGAAGAGCATGGCCTCCACAAGCGACGTCTTGCCCGCTCCCCTGTGGCCGACCACTGCGACGTTTCTGATTTTGGCGGGATCTGTAGACGCCATGAAACCTCCTCAGCTCACTCCCCGCATGCCCGCGGGATATCGGGATCGACTCTTATGGCCAAAACAAAGGACGCCGCCCATTCTGGACAGCGTCCTTCAATACCCTCTGCCTATGTACACCGATCCAATGACGGTATGCACGATGCCTCTCACATGCGCATTCTTTGACCGATGCCTACCCGCTACCCTGCTATCCGCAGTTGGTAACGGCGGTCCTTGGCCGTCCACGTAATCGCCCCTATGGACGACGGCATTATCTCCAGAGCACCTTCGCGGGCCTCCACGAGTATCACCTCATAGTCACGGTAGTACACCTTGACCGGCCCTGAGATGCTCTGCACCGTAGTCGTCCTCAGGTTCTCATCTGGCGCCTGGATAGGCGTGATGAGACTGATAAGCGCCTTTCCTTCTTGGACAACGATCTGCACTTTTTTCTCGCCCTCCTCTGACCGACGCCCATTGCCTCACCAAGCGAGATGCTACTCCTCCACCGCAACAACCTGGCGTCCATTGTACATGCCACAATTGGGACAGACCCGGTGCGACAGTTTGGGACTGTGGCATTGCGGACACTCGCTCACGCTGGGAACCGGCGCGCCATGCGTTGAACGACGCGAATCCCTGCGTGCCCGGGAAGTTTTTCTCTTAGGAACGGCCATCCTCAGCCTCTCTCTTTCGCAACTGCCAAACCCAGCGTTTTTACCGCATCAGCGCTCATATTTCAAGTGGCCTGCACTCACACTCACCCTCATTCAAGTCGGCGCCGCACTGGGGACAGAGTCCCTTACACTCCGACGTGCACAGGACTCTAGCAGGCAACGCCAACACCAAAGCCTCTCTGCTGAGACCCGGCAAGTCTACGACCATGTCATTCACAAAGGGGCTCGACTCAGATTCTGCCCACCCTCCAGCGGCCGTGGGGACGAACTCCTCTTCAGCAGCATGCACGTCTACGCCCGCATCTTTGAGACAACGCCAACACGGCCCGAATACCTTGGCGTTCATCTCGACCTGCACGAGGTACCCTCCGGCAACGCGGTGCACGGTCACGGTCATTCCATCGGGGACGATGACCTCGTAGCTCACCCCGCCAAATACGATAGGGGCAATATCCAAGGCATGTACGCAGATGTGCCTTTGCCCACCGCGCAGGCCGAGGTCATCAAGGTTCAGATGGATGATAGACATTGACCGTGCGCGCCGCAGCCGGCCCGCGGGCTACAAGCGTTCAGTCTTTGACGAAAGGGTGGCAGACTTGCCGGCTTGGCCCGTCTGCAGGCGTTCCCGCCCCCGCTGCACCGCTGCCAGGAATCTTTCCAGATTCGTCTCTAGAGTCTTGAGTATCTCGTCAGCGTAGTCCTCAGCTCCCAGCCGGATCTCGCGTTCTCTAGTCTCGGCCTCTCTGATGATCTCCTCTGACTGACGCTGCGCCCGTCTGACGACCTCTTGCTCGCTGGCAAGGCGCTGGGCTTCGTCCCGGCCCTCCCTCAGGATGCGGTCGGCCTCTTCTTTGGCCTCCTGCAACATCTCCTGGCGCTCTTTCACTATCCACCGCGCCTGCTTGATCTCTTCGGGGATGGTGCCGCGCATCTGATCCAGCAGGTCGTATATCTCGTCCCGCTCGATCATCACCTTGTCGGTCATGGGAAACGTACTCGCGCTGTGGACTAGGTCGTCCAGCTTGTCTATCAGTACGAGAACGTCCATCTATAGGTCCTCCGCCATCTAGTACATCGAAGCGAAACGGCGCGCGACCACCTCTGGTACCAGGTCGCTCACATTCCCACCGTAACGCGCTATCTCCTTGACTCCGCTCGAACTTAAGAACGAGTACTCGGGTGAAGCCATAAGGTACATCGTCTCCAAGGTCGGGTCCAACTTGCGATTGAGCTGCGCCATCTGAAACTCGTATTCGAAATCCGTAAGCGCCCGCAACCCCTTCACCAACACGTGAGCACCGACCTGCCTGGCCAACTCCACCACCAAGTCGTGCATGATAACGACCCTTACATTCGGCAGATGCTTGGTCGACTCCTCCAAGAACTGCTGCCGCTCCTCCGAAGTGAACAGCACGTTCTTGCGAAAGGACTCATCAACCACGGCGACCACAACCTGATCGAACATGGAAGCGCAACGCGAGATGATGTCAAGATGCCCGATGGTCACTGGATCATACGTACCCGGACACAATGCGGTGTTCAAGCGTGACCCCTTTTCGGTCTCACAATGGTGATCTTCGTATCACCGTACTGCCTTTCGAAGACCAGAGACAACCCAAATCTGGGGCAACTCGCTCTGGCACTCTCTATTACCATCACACCCTCTGTCGACAAGAGACGCGGCACCATTGGCTCGAGCGTCGCCTCGACTTCCGCCAGCATTCTATAGGGAGGGTCCACAAAGAGCAAATCGAAGTTCTCGCCAGCGCCGACAAGGTATTCGACGGCCTTCAGGTAGTCACTGGGCAGCACCCTAGACCTATCACCGTACTGTAGCGCGTCAATATTGCTCTGCAGAATCGCACCGGCCGCGCGCTGGTGTTCTACGAAGACGCAATCACGCGCTCCGCGCGAAAGTGCTTCGAGGCCCAGAGCGCCGGTCCCCGCAAATAGATCCAAAGCTTTCAGACCAGCGACCGGGCCAAGAACATCAAAGACTGCCTCTCGTACCATATCGCTAGTCGGTCTGACTTCAGTGCTCAAGGGTACTTCAAGACGTCTGCTGCGCTTCGCGCCGCCCACTATTCGTATGCCCCTTCGGACCATGGCCATCACACCCTGTCCATCCAGCCCATCCTCTCACCGAACCTCGCCGCGGCGGCTTCGAACAGCAACCCTTCTGCCGGTCCGGTGCTCCTAGCCTGGGGGCCCATCACAAGGTTCTTCGCCTCTGCTCGGGCCTCCTCCAGCAGATGACGGTCCCGCAACAACGAAGCGACCTCCAGATCCCCTAGGCCGGTCTGCCGGGCGCCGAACAGCTGGCCTTCGCCTCGCGCCCTTAAGTCGGCCTCAGCCAGGTCGAACCCATCCGGGGTCCGGGCGAACAGAGCCAAGCGCTCCAAGGCTTCACCTTCTTCCCCTTCGGCAAGTAAGAAACAGTAGGATTGCCTCACGCTTCGACCGACACGCCCCCGCAGTTGATGGAGTTGTGACAGTCCAAAGCGGCGCGCCCCGAGAATGACCATTACGGTGGCGTTGGGCACGTCCACCCCGACCTCTATCACAGAGGTGCTCACCAGCACTTGCGCCTCTCCCCGGGCGTAGTCTGCCATGGCGGCGGCCTTCTCTCCTGGCGGAAGTTGCCCGTGCAGCAGTCGGAGCTGGAAGTCTGCAAGTTCGCCAGCCCTCAGATCGGCAAAAGCCTGGGTGGCCGAAGCCGCCTGGAGAGTCTCGCTCTCGTCGATGAGTGGGCAGACCACATAGGCCTGATGGCCGAGGCATAGTTGCCCGCGGAGGAACTCCCACATTGAGGCTTCAGAATCGGCGAACACAAGCTTCGTTACCACAGGTTGCCGGCCTGCGGGCATCTCGTCTAGAACGCTGACGTCCAAATCTCCATACAGCGTAAGGCTGAGCGTCCTAGGGATGGGGGTGGCCGACATATGCAAGGTGTGGGGCCAATAGCCTGACTCGTCAACAGCTAGGATAGCGTCTCTCTGCTGTACTCCAAAACGATGCTGCTCGTCGACCACAGCCAGTCGCAGATCTTTGAACCGCACACCTTCCTGGATGAGCGCATGCGTACCGATGACCAAGTCCACCGTCCCCTCATCAAGGGACTTGCGCACTGCTCTTCGCTCCGGCGCCGACTGGCTTCCCTTCAGTAGCGCCACCCTCACCCCAAGCGGACAGAGTTGCTGAGATAGCCCGAGATAGTGCTGATCGGCCAACACCTCGGTGGGCGCCATGAGGACGGACTGCGCACCCTGCTCTACAGCCCTTAAGAGGCAGTAAGCGGCCACTACCGTCTTTCCGGACCCCACGTCACCGTGTAGGAGTCGCCTCATGGGGGCGGCGCGCCGCAGGTCCGAGTCGATCTCCTGCATCACCCTCTTCTGAGCGTCGGTCGGTTCATATGGCAACGCCTGAACGAAGCACCTGGAAAGCTCAGACGGCTCAGCAAGTCGGCGCGCTCTCCGGCTTGCCTCCTGGCCGACCCTTTGCTGGAGTACGGCGAGTTGAAGCAACAGCAGCTCCTCGAAAGCAAGGCGATCGTGAGCGCTCTTACCTTCCTTCACCGAATCAGGAAAGTGCGATGTCCAGACCGCCGCGCCTTTTCCGGGATACCGCCTCTGCGCCAACATTCGCGCAGGCACAGGGTCGACCATATGCCTCAGCTCAGGAGCGGCCCGATGCAGTAGAGTGCGGATGGTCCGCACGCTGAGGTCGCCGGTACTGGGGTATACAGGCACCAGCCCTAGAATATGCCTGCTTTGCTCGTCGTCTGCCAGTATCTCGTGTCGCTTCACCTGAAATACGGAGCCCCCCCGCCTATGAATCACCATGCCCTTTAGCAGTATCTCCGGCTTGCTCCTGAAGGCCGGCTCCAGGTAGGCTTGGTTGTACCAGGTGGCGATGGTGCTGCCGGTCTTATCGCTGACCAAGGCCTCGAGCACCTTCACGTGTCTGCGGCTGGTCTCTCGCACAGAACAGGACACTACCTGCACCCGCAGCGTCACCTCCTCGCCCGAGCGCAGGTCACGGATCTCGGTCATGCGTGAAGGCAGCTCGTGCCTGAACGGTAGGTGCATGAGCAGATCTTCGACCCGATCTATACCAAGCGACTTCAGCCGGTCTCGCGTCGCCTTGCCGACCCCCTGCAGCGCCTCAACGGGCCGCTCGAGTCGGCAAGGCTGCACAGCGACCTTTGACGTGAGAGGCAGAGCACCGATACTGTGCGTCAGTGCATCGCGACTCCCCAAGGGGTAGTAGCATCTACCCCTTGCGTCTGCCCCCATTACTGTATGGCAGCTACAGCGACCGCGCCCGGTCCAGCGTACGTGCCTATAACGGCCCCGACGATTGTGGTAAGCCTGATCTCGATCTCTCGATCATCGATCGCTGCCAGAAGCGATCTGAGTTGCGCGAGTGGCTCCTCGTTCAGACCATGCGCAAAAGCTACGTACACCTTCTTGCCGGGCTCCGTCCCCTCTACTATGGCATCCCGCAAGGCCTCAAGCCCTTGTCCCAGACCTCGGACCTTCTTGTGTGCGTCTACCACTCCGTCGATGACTGTGAGCACCGGCTTGACATTTAGTAGGCTACCCAACAGATGCTGTGCCTTGCCGATCCGGCCACCCTTGGCCAATTGATCAAGAGTCGTGGGGATGAAGAGCAGCAGCTTCTTATCTACGAAGTGCTCTATGTAAGCTTTGAACTCCTGCTCTTCGACACCCTTGTCCATGAGCTCAAGCAGTCGGTCGACGAGCAGTGAGAGACCGCAGGTGGCAACCTCCGAATCGACTACCTCGACCCCATCGATCTGCTGACGCGCCACCTCAGCGCTCGCGATGGTGCCGCTCAGTTTACTGCTGATGTGAATGGAATAGACGCGCTCGTACTTTGCGCGAAGTCGCTTGTACTCCTCAAGAAACGACCCGGCGGAGGGCTGCGAAGTGCGCGGCAGTTGTGGGGATGCAGCAAGCTTCTCGTAGAATTCCTCCGGCCTGATCTCGACCCAGTCCAGGTACCCCTGCTCTCCGAAAAAGACCGTAAGCGGCACCATGCTGACATTCGGATCGGTCGACATACGCTCGGGCATATCCGCCGTGGAGTCGACGACTAACGCGGTAGTTTGCCTATTGACGATCATCCTGTGACCTCCCCGCTGGCGTGGTTCGAACACTTGTCTCTATTCAGCGGCAAGCAGCACCGGGTAGAACGGCTGCCCGCCCTCGTGAACATCGATCTCGACCGTCGGGTACTCTGGCCGTAGAGACTCCACGGCGGAGCGAGCCTGCTCACCCGTCTCACCCTCTCCGATCAAAGCGGTCAGAACCTCCCGATCACCCTCCATTAGCCGCGCGACTACCAAAGCGACGACGGCATCGAGACCTGGATCAGAGACGACGACCTTGTCATCCACAAGACCGATGTAGTCGTCGGCCTTGACTTGCACCCCGTCGACAACGGCGGCACGCACTGCCCGAGTGACCTCTCCCGCAATGACCCGCTCTAGCGCGCTCTTCATCTCCTTCGCGTTCTCCACTCCGCTCGCGCGCCCGTCGTACGCTACCGCCATGCTCAGCCCCGCCTGGATCGATCGGGTGGGGATAACGTGCACTTCTCGCTGTGTAAGCGAAACAGTCTGTTCCGCAGTCATGATCACATTCCCGTTGTTGGGCAGAATGATGACCGAGGGCGCTTTGGCAGACTCAATGGCCTGCAACAGGTCCTTGGCTGAGGGGTTCATCGATTGTCCCCCGTCCACAAGGAGTTCGACCCCCATGCTGCGGTACAGCTTCTTGTTGCCCTCTCCGGCGACCACCGCCACGACCTGGGTGGCAAGCGCTTGGCCGCTCTGATCTGCACTAGCGCCCGCTGCCTCTGCCAACCTCTTGGTGCGGGCGGCCGTCTGCTCATCCATGTTGTCGATCTCTATCTCGGTAAGGACGCCCATGCTGGTCGCCAGACCCAACACCCTGCCTGGTTCGTCGCTGTGGACATGCACCTTGAACTGTCTATCGCCGCCCACCACAAGCAAGCTGTCGCCCATCGCGCCAAACTCCTTCTCCAACGAGTCGATGCTTAGATCGTCCCCGGTAAGGAGAAAGCTGCAGCAGTACGTGAACTCGCTCTCTTCTTCGTCGTCGGTATTGTCGGGCATCTCTGCAGGTTGTACGTGAGAGACCCTTCCGCTGATGGGAACCTCCCACTCCGTCCGGCCACTTACTGCGCCTTCGATCAGCACGACCAGACCGTACCCTCCTGCGTCGACTACCCCGGCGTCTGCGAGTACTCGCAGTAGTGAAGGCGTCCGCTGGACGCTCTTCCATCCGGCCGCCACGACTTCGTCCATGAACGACTTGATGTCTGCGCCTTCAGCCCTCTTCTCGGCTGACTCAGCCATCTCGCGCAACACCGTGAGAATAGTGCCTTCGACGGGTCTACGCACTGCTCGATACGCTGTCTCAGTCGCCTCGCGCAGCATTCGCACCATGGTGCTCGGGTCGACGCGGTCCGACTGCCCTATGACGTTCATCGCCCCTCGGACTATCTGGGACAGGATCACACCACTGTTGCCGCGCGCGCCCATGAGGGCCGCCTGGCTGATGTTAGAACACAACTCCTGAGGCGACAGCCCCTCCGGCATCTTGCCCACGGCGTCCACCATAGAGCGTACAGTCAGAGCGAGGTTCGTACCGGTATCGCCATCGGGCACCGGGTACACGTTGAGATCGTTCACCTCTTGCTTGCGCGCCTCCAAGGCCTGAAAGGCAGCACCCAAGAGAGCCCGCGCCTGGGAGACGCTAAGAGGGGCTCCGCTAGTGGTCGCCAACCCGGACCCCTTGCACGTAGATCCTCAGAGTGGTCGCGGGCCTGCCGACCATCTTCTGTATGTTGTACGCCACCTGTGAGCGAACGTTACCAGCGACTTCTGCCACGTTCAGCCCGTACTCGATTATGACGTAGAGCTTGATATGGAGCTGGTCGCCGGGCTGATCTACCTTGATGCCCTGGCGGATGCGATCCTTAGAACGCAGAGACGCCACTCCCTGGCGCAGGTTTGGCTTCGCCATGGCCACTATGCCGTAGCATTCTAGAACGGTTAGCCCCACGAGATCCGCTATCGCTTTGTCGGTGACTACAGTCTTGCCACCGACCGCCGAAGTAGGCACGCGAGACGCACGCGGCGACGAGGCGGGCGTCGGAGTCATCGAGACTCCTCCTCAGGCAAAGCAGCCAGTCCGTTCAGCTCCCCCAGCACGACCTGTGGGTCGATGCCATGCATCTTGGCTCCGTCTTCGATGGACTCCATGCTCACGCCCATGCAGCCGACGCACCCCATTCCATGCGCCGCAAAGACCTCACGAGCCCTGGGATCAGCTTGTAGGGCTTCCATCAACGACATGTCCTTCGTGAAGATGGCGGTCTCCTTTCCCCTGCTCGGCTACCGACGCTGCGAGGGTATTCTACCGTAAGTGGGCACGCCGTAGTCACCCCCTTCTTCTCCTCTGCCCTTGTCAGAGAGACCCACTCTGCGGCATACTATGGCGCCTCCGATTGGGCGCAACGAGACGAAGGAAATCCAACATGTCCAAGGTGTGCATAGTCTGTGGCAAGAAACCGAGCTTCGGTAGCAACAGGAGCCACTCCATGCGTGCGACCCCGCGTCGTTGGGATCCTAATGTGCAGAAGGTCCGCATCCTCGTAGACGGCAAACCGACCAAAGCCTATGTTTGCGCCAAGTGCCTCAAGGTGCACAAGGTCCAGAAGGTCGCCTAGCCTCACTACTTTGCGGAGCTGCCTAGCTCCTTCAGCAGATTGGCCATCTCCAAGGCCGCAAGCGCAGCATCCCATCCTTTGTTGCCCGCCTTGGTGCCGGCACGCTCTATAGCTTGTTCTATGGTGTCAGTGGTAAGGACACCGAACAAGACAGGTACCCCGCTGTCCAACTGCACCTGTGCTATGCCTTTGGTCACCTCAGCGGCCACATAGTCAAAGTGTGGAGTGTCGCCTCTAATCACTGCGCCCACACAGATGACGGCTCCATACTTCTTGCTGCGTGCCAACTGCTGTGCGGCTAGGGGGATTTCGAACGACCCTGGCACCCAAGCCAGGTCGATGTCTGCTTCGTTCACTCCATGGCGCACCAGGCAGTCCTTGGCTCCGGAGATGAGTCTCGACCCTATGAACTCGTTGAACCTGCTCGCCACGATGGCGAACGTGAGGCCTTCGCCCTTCAGGACCCCCTCGTAGATATGCCCTTGCTTACTCATTCGCCCCATCCTTTCTCTCGTCTTCGGCGTACTGCAATCCTTGGTGATGCAGTATGTGCCCCAACTTCTCTTTCTTGGCCCGCAGGTATCGCAGGTTAGCTCCGGTAGGGCCGACCTCCAGCGGAACGCGCTCGCTGATGGTAAGGCCATATGCCTCCAGACCCACCAACTTGCGTGGGTTGTTGGTCATCAACCTGATGGAAGTGAGCCCCAGGTCTACAAGTATCTGCGCCCCTATGCCGTAGTCGCGCAGATCTGCGGCGAACCCCAGCTCCACATTGGCCTCGACGGTGTCTCTTCCCTGCTCCTGCAATTCGTACGCTCGCAGCTTGTTGAGCAGCCCGATACCCCGACCCTCTTGGGCCATGTAGAGCAACACACCCAAGCCCTCCTTCTCTATCCGAGCCAAAGCGGCTTCGAGCTGCTGGCCACAGTCACAACGAAGCGAATGAAAGACATCCCCCGTCAGGCATTCAGAGTGCACACGCACGAGCACATCAGACTTGCCCGACACGTCACCCTTCACTAGAGCCAAGTGCTGTTCGCCGTCAAGCAAGCTCTCGTACCCGTAAGCGACGAACTCGCCGGCGGACGTGGGCATACGAACAGTCGCGACTTGCCGCACCAGTCGCTCCGTCCGTCGGCGGTAACGTATCAGGTCGGCCACGGTGACCATCATCAGACCATGCCGCTCGCAATACCCCATCAGGTCCGGCACGCGCGCCATGGTACCGTCATCGTTCATGATCTCGCAGATCACGCCGGCCGGGGTAAGTCCCGCCAGCCGAGCGAGGTCGACCGCCGCTTCGGTCTGTCCGGCCCTTTCGAGCACTCCTCCTTCTCGCGCTACAAGCGGGAATATGTGCCCTGGGCTGACCAGATCCTCGGGGCGCGCCTCTGGCTCTATCGCCACAGTGATAGTGCGCGCCCGGTCTGCGGCAGATATGCCAGTTGTAACGCCGTGTCGCGCCTCGATGGACACAGTGAAGGCGGTGCCGAATCGCGACTGATTCTCCCTAGCCATGGGATGCAGCTGAAGCCTCTGGGCCCTCTCCTCGGTCAAAGCCAGACAGATGAGACCCCGACCGTGGACGGCCATGAAGTTCACACACTCCGCCGTCACGAATTCGGCAGCCATGGTGAGGTCGCCTTCGTTCTCCCGATCCTCGTCGTCGACCACCACCACCATGCGGCCCGCTCTTATCTCCTCTAGCGCCTGCGAGATACTCGCGAATGAAGCCTCGCTTCTCATGCAAACCCCTTGTCCCTGAGCAATTCCATTGTCAGCCCCTCGGAGGGAATGTCCTCTGCGTCAGCACCTGCCGTCCCCACTCGCAAATAGCGTTGAACGTAACGAGCTATGACGTCTGCCTCAAGATTCGCGAAAACGCCTTTCTGGACCGCACGTAGCGTGGTCTCGCCGATCGTATGCGGTATGAGACCCACCACGAAATCATGTGCCCCCACGCGGATCACCGTAAGCGAGACCCCGTCTATGGTCACCGAACCCTTCTCCGCCACGAACGGCGCGACCGCGTCCGGCAGAGTCATGCTGACTTCAAGAGAATCCTGCCGTCTTTGGACTCCGGTCACGGCAACGACCGAATCGACGTGTCCAAGGACAAGATGTCCGCCCAGTCGGCCGCCGACGGCCAGCGCGCGCTCAAGGTTGACTTGCGTCCCCTTGGCAGCCGTTGCCAGGGTTGTTCGAGAGAGCGTCTCTGCCATGCAGTCCGCCCCGAACTCGTCTCGCCCGACATGAGTGACTGTGAGACAGGCTCCGCTCACGGCTATCGAGTCACCTATCCTGGTGCCTTCGAGCACCTTGCGGGCGCCTATGACGAGTCGGGCAGCCTCTGAGCCCCTCTCCAGCCGCCGCACCACTCCCACCTCTTCGACCAAGCCGGTGAACATCAGAACGGCCCTCCCGTGTAGCCGGCCACTAGGACATCGACTCCAGACCTCGTTACCTCCACCTCACACAGGTTGGGTGCCTTCTGCATGAGTTCTGCTCCAAGCCCGAGCAGTGAGCCAGCATGCTTCTCCCCTGAGGCTAACTTCGGACAGACAAATGCTGACACCTTGTCGACCAAGCCGGCGGACCACCAAGCGCCCGCAAGCGTTGGTCCGCCTTCCAGCAGCACAGTCTGCACACCTCGCGCAGCAAGCTCGCTGCAGACCTGTCTCGGATCAAGGCGCCCCTCTCCGCCCCGAGGCACTGTGACCACGTCCACACCCCACGTCCGCACTGCCTCGATCTTGGCCGCGTCGACCTCGTCACCGCAGAAGAGAAGTACGGGACCCTCGGATACCGTCTGGAACAACCTGCTGTGTCCTTCTAGCGAGCACGAGCCATCGACGACCACACGCAGCGGCTGTCGCCCGCAATCGACATCGCGGGCCGTCAACGTCGGATCATCTCGGGCCACTGTGCCTCCTCCCACCACCACAGCGTCCGCCCACGACCTCCACTTGTGCACCAGCATGCGGCTCTCCGGACTGGATATCCAACGCGCATCGCCGCTATCTGTCGCCACCCTACCGTCCAGCGTCATTGCATACTTGTAGTCCACGAACGGAAGACCTGTCGTCACGATCTTCCGCAACCCATTGTTCTGGCGCCTAGCCCTGTGAGCGATCAACCCGTCGGCCACCTCCACTTGCACGCCTGCCGCTTTGAGTGATTCGACGCCTTTGCCGTTCACCAAGGGGCTAGGGTCGAGGGCGGCCGTCACCACTCTCTTGAACCCTGCGTCGATGAGCGCGGTCGTACACGGCGGAGTTCTTCCTTGAGTGCAACACGGCTCGAGGCTGACGTACATCGTCGCCCCCGAGCACAACGCTCTGGTGGCATGGCGATCCAACTGCGACGTGCCGGCCTTCGGTCGTCTGCAGGCGCGCATTAGGGCATCATGGATGGCGGCCACCTCGGCGTGGTCCTGCCCCGCGGTGACATGCCATCCCTCGCCGATGACACAACTCTCGCGCACGATGACCGCGCCCACGATGGGGTTGGGGCTCGTGCGCCCCCGTCCCCGCTCGGCGAGTTCAAGCGCCCTCTCCAGGTGTGACGTGTCTCTCTCGTCCAACAAATAGACCCCACGGCTTGCGGCCCAGGGGTCGTTAGAGCATCGGACGAAAACGTCCAGCTCCGGCCTTCTCTCTTCCAGACTCTGACTGTCGGCCCAGGAATCACACCTGGTCTGCCCCTGAGGGCTCGCGGGCTGTCACCGCCGGTAGGGAATCACACCCGACCCCGAAGACCTATTTCTTTGTGCGCTCTACACGCGCAAAGAGGAATCTATCACACTGCCTCTTCGCCTACCATCAGCTGGCGCAGCATCTGCACCTGAGCAGTGGGGGCCGCGCTGCCGAAGACAGCGGACCCGGCGATCACCCAGTTGCCGCCTACCTCGACCACGCGACGGATGTTACCGGCATTCACACCACCATCGACCTCGATCGCCGCGTGCTCCGGAAGCATGCCTCGCAGGTCACGTACCTTCTGAAGAGCTGCGTCTATGAGCACCTGTCCACCAAAGCCCGGGTTGACTGTCATCACCAGCACGTGGTCGACCATTCCCGCCACGTCTCTCACCTGGCTGACGTCAGAGCCAGGGTTGAGGGCAAGACCGGGGCTCATACCATGCGCCCTGATCTCTACCAGCGCGTGATAGACGTGACTGCACGCCTCGGCGTGAACAGTGAGTGCATCTGCCCCTGCCTCGGCGAAGGCACTCACATACTCTTCAGGGTGTTCGATCATGAGATGCACCGAGAAATAGCCACCCCGCCCGTGGACGATTGGTGCCAGCGCCTCCAGCACCAGAGGGCCGACGGTGATGTTGGGTACGAAGTGACCGTCCATGACATCGACATGGATAATGCGCGCGCCCGCGTCCATGACTTCGGAGACCTGCTCGCCCAATCTGGCAAAGTCCGCCGAGAGTATCGAGGGGAGCAGATGTATCTCTCGACGTACCGCCTCAGGAATCTCCACAGGAGTCCCTCCCGTTCGTAGACGAAGGTCGCATCCGCTCGCCCAGCCTGCCACGATATCCACGCAAGAATGCGGCCGTGTTCATCCTCGCTTTGCATAGGGGTTGAAGTTCAAGAATCTCCACTGAGCCCCGTCCACAGCCCACGAACAGCCGCTCCCCTACCACCTTCACCCTGTGCGGGTCACCCGAGATAGCCTGGACCTCTGCAGAGACCTCCGACAGTCCTGTCTCTCCGTACGGCCAGGTCCGCCAGATCTTCACCTCAGTCTCTCCCAGGATCGCCCGCGCGCCTATCGCAGGGCACAGTGCCCGCACATGATCATGCACCTGCTTGGCGCCAAGGCCTACGTTCAGCTCGCAGTCAGACGCTGAGAGCTTCTCCGCATACGAGGCGGGGCCTTCTTGTTGCGTCCATACCGCTGTTCCGTCGTGGATCGAGTCCAGCACCTCAGCCAGCGCACATGCGCCGGCAACGGCCAGCAAACGTGATAGCGAACCCGCATCTTGGCGCAAACCGACCGATACTTCGACCTGCTGGGCCCAGGGACCGGCATCGAGACCCTCTGTTATCCGCATTATGCTCACTCCGGTCTTGGTCTCTCCGGCCATAAGCGCTCGCTCGATAGGGGCCGCACCCCTGTACTTGGGAAGTAGCGAGGCATGGATGTTGACGCACTCAAACGCGTCCAGAAGCGGCGCTCGCAGAAGCTGTCCAAAGGCTGCCACAGCCAGAGTAGTCACACCCAGTCCGCGCAGTCGCTCAAGCAGTTCGGGTGAGTTGATGTCATCGGTCTGGATATACGGCAGGCCGACAAGGCCGGCCTCACAGACTGCCTCGGGAGGTTTGCCCGCACGCCCTCGCCCTCGCGGCCTATCGGGCTGCGATATGACGACCACAGGAGCACGCCCAAGCCGAACCAGTTCGCGCAACACCCAAGAAGCGAATCGCGGCGTGCCTACGAAAGCGTAGCTCATGCGTCCTCTGCCAGTGTTCGCTCGCGCAACTCCTTCATTACGCGCCTTCGCTCCTCTGGCGTGGCGCGGTCCAGAATCAGACATCCGTCGAGATGGTCGATCTCGTGTTGCACGATCCTCGACGGAAAACCGCTGAGTCGGACCTCCATGTGCCCTCCGAGGAGATCCACCGCACGCACGGTGACCTCATCGGCCCTGCTGACCTCGACGCTCGTACCGGGCAAAGACAGACAACCCTCGACCGCAACGGTCGAATCCTCCGACCACTCGATTATCACCGGGTTCACAAAGGCGTGAACATCGTCCTCGAAGTCAGGGTCGCGCCAAACGATTAGCCGGGTCAACACGCCCACCTGCGTAGCCGCCAGGCCCACGCCGTCCTCACGCTCCATGACCTCAGCCATCTGCGAGGCCAACCTCTCCAGCTTCTCATCGAAGCTGGTGACGGTCTTCGCCTTCTCCTTCAGCACCGGATCACCCAAAGTACGAACTCTCAACGGGTCTTGACCTCTCTACTACATGAACGAGAAAGGGTCGACGTCAACGACCAGCCGCACTCCGCGTAGTCGGTATGGCTCGCTCAGTTGTCCGACAGCCTGCGCCACTATGGCTCTGGCCCTCTCTCCATCACTTGCTGACAGTACTATGTGCCATCTGGTCTTGCCCCGCAAACCCGGAAGCTTCGCCGGCCCGCGAATGTCTTCTGCGCTGAAGTGCGGTCTCAGGCCGTCCGCCAGATGCTGGGCGGCAAGCCGGACGCTATGTGCCTTCTCTCCGGCCGTGATGAGACGGATCAGCTGGGAGAAGGGGGGGTAGCCGAGACGCTGTCTGAAGCCCAGCTCGCGACTGTAGAAGCCTTCTTCGTCGCGCTCCAGCGCCATTCTAATACAGGGCACATCTGGATTCCAGGTCTGAACGATCACTCTACCCGGCCTATCTGCACGCCCCGCGCGTCCGGACACCTGAGTGAGCAACTGAAACGTCCTCTCCGCTGCTCTGAAGTCAGACATGTACAGCGCCGTATCCGCGTCGGCCACTACTACCATGGTCACATCAGGAAAGTCATGCCCTTTGGCCACCATCTGCGTCCCCACCAAGATGGCCGGATGCGAAGCGGAGAACTCCTCTAGTACTCCCCTCGCGACGGCGCCGCTCGTGAGTACATCTGAGTCAAGTCTGAAAATGTGCTCTTCTGGTAGTAACCTGGCCAACTCATCCGCAAGTCGCTCAGTGCCGGGCCCTCCCCGCACGACAGGTGCCTGTTCACAACTCGGGCACACTCGAGGCTGACGGTAGGACCTTCCGCAGTGGTGACACAACAGACGCTGAGCCTTACTGTGATAAGTGAGAGCCAACTCGCAGTCCTCGCAAGTCATGACGTGGCCACAAGACCCGCAATGGACGTATCCAGAGTAACCTCGCCTGTTCAGAAGGACTATGGCCTGTTCACCCCGTCGCAGGGTCTGGGCCAGCGCCTCGCGGCTGGAGGCAGCGAGTACTCCGCTGTGGGCCTGCTGGCGCATGTCCACCACTTCGCACTTCGGTAACGCGCCCCGTGGCCGCTCCCTCAGACGTACGCATTCCTCAGGTCTGATCATGGCCTCGACGGCCGGTGAAGCGCTCCCCTCTAGAAGAAGGCCGCCCATGCCCTCCAGGCGCAGTCGTGCGACGGTCGCCACGTGATAACCAGGAGCCTCCTCCTGCTTGTACGAGGTGTCATGACTCTCGTCCAGTATGACCAACTTCAGATTGTCGATTGGGGCGAACACAGCCGACCGGGCGCCCACCACCACCCTCACTTGACCGTCTGCGATCCGACCGTATTCGCGCCGTCTTTGGGCAGCTGTGAGACCGCTATGAATTACTCCGATATTGTCCCCCAGACGACCACGCACTCGCTCGATCATCAACGGTGTGAGTGCTATCTCAGGGACGAGCATAATGACTCCCGCGCCCTTGTCCAGGGCCAGCCTGGCCAGACGCAGATACAGCTCCGTCTTACCGCTGCCGGTCACTCCCCACAGCTGTCTATGCGCGTCATCTGGACGCTCCAGGTCGCGCACCAGCACGTCCAGCGCTTGCTGCTGCTCACCGGTAAGGATCAGCGCCTCCCCGTCAGAGCATGGATCCAGCGACCCCTCGGGGGAGCCTTCCCCAGAGCCCTTGTGTGAAGGCCTCCTCAGGCGGCCGACCGGCCCAGGTCTAGGCGGCACGACCAAGCGCAGACAGGACTCCAGAGTCGCGACGTACCGATCAGCCAATCTCTGCGCGAGGATCACGAGCTCTGCGGGCACACGGCGTTCTTCTACCGACTCCACAGGCTTGAGCGTCACGACCTCATCAGGTGGCCGAGAAGAGACCCCAAGCACGACTCCGCGCACCTTGCGCGAACCGAAGGAAACCCCCACTACGGAGCCTATCTGGGTCACGCCCGCGAGGCTCTCAGGCACCAGATAGTCAAAGCGGCGGTCACCCAGATGACGCACCCTCAGCAGAGGGACGACCTGAGCAGTCAGACGATCACCGTGCCCCGCGGCGTCAGCCACACAGACCTCCCGCTCGTACCACTGGGACCCCGGCGGACCGGGAGCGACTACAGCCCCGCGGCCTTTCTGAGGGCGTCCGCCCTGTCAGTGCTCTCCCACGAGAAGTCTGCATCTTCGCGGCCGAAGTGCCCATATGCCGCCGTCTTCTCATAGATCGGCCTGAGCAGGCGCAGGTCACGGATGATAGCGGCCGGGCGAAGATCGAAGTGCTCGGCCACCAGCCCCGGCAGCGTCGCCGGGTCCACGCGGGCTGTGCCGAAGCACTCCACCATGACGCTCACGGGGTGGGCCACACCTATGGCATAGGCCACCTGCACTTCACAGCGATCGGCCAGACCGGCCGCCACGATATTCTTGGCTACGTAGCGGGCGGCATATGCCCCGGACCGGTCGACCTTGGACGGGTCCTTGCCTGAGAAGGCCCCCCCGCCATGCCGGCCAAAACCGCCGTAGGTGTCCACGATGATCTTTCTGCCGGTCAGACCCGTGTCGCCCATGGGACCACCGATGACGAACTTGCCGGTGGGGTTCACGTACAGTTTGGTCTTCTTGAACTCTGGATCGTAGAGTCCCTCGGGCAATACGGGGTGGATAACGTGCTCCATGAGGTCCGGGCGCAAGAGGGAATCGATGTCGATGCCATCCTTGTGCTGCGTGGAGAGCACTACCGCGGTTATGAACTTGGGCTTGCCCCCCTCGTACTGCACAGTCACCTGGCTCTTGCCATCAGGCCTAAGGTAGGGCACCACATCGCCCTTGCGGACTTCGCTCATGCGGTGAACGAGTCGGTGGGCCAACAAGATGGGCATGGGCATAAGCTCGTCGGTGTCCCTGCAGGCGTATCCGAACATCATGCCCTGGTCACCTGCGCCTTGCTGATCGAGCGCGTCCTGATCCTGGGGATCGACCCTTGATTCAAGAGCGTGGTCGACACCCTGAGCAATATCGGGGGACTGCCCGTGGATGGCGGTCACGATGCCGCAGGTGGACGCGTCAAAACCGTACTTGGCCCTGGTGTAGCCGATCCGCTCGATAGTCCTCCGGACCAAACAGGGTACATCGACATAGGTGGAGGTCGTTATCTCTCCGGAGACCACGACAAGACCGGTTGTGATCAGAGTCTCGCACGCAACATGCCCCTGCGGATCATCCTTAAGCACAGCATCCAAGACCGCGTCAGATATCTGGTCGGCGATCTTATCAGGATGCCCCTCGCTGACCGACTCCGACGTAAAGAGATAATCACCGTGCTCCAAAGCAACCTCCACAAATCAAACAACGCGACCCGCTGCGCGCGAGCGAACCTACTCCGTCGCGGCAGTTTATCAGACCCCTCGCCTATCGATAACCCGGTCAACGCCCTGTGGCCCGCGCGGGATAGTCTTCGGTTCAACCAGGCGCACCCGGGGTCTGATTCCTAGTTCCTGGCGTAGCCTCTCTTCGATCTGCCGCTGAAAAGCCTGCAGTTTTCTCACAGCATCCGGCAAGAACGACGGGTTGACCTCGATCAGTACCTCTATCTGATCGAGTGAGCCCTCCTTATATATGACCACCTGATAATGTGGTTCGACCTTCTCGATCGCTGCCAAGACCGCTTCTATCGATGATGGGTATACGTTCACGCCCCTTATCACCAACATCTCGTCCGTACGCTTGTAGACCTTGCTGTGGCGGGCTAACACTCGCCCACAGACGCACGGTCGATAGCTTATGTTGGCCAGATCACCGCTTCTATACCTTATGACAGGCACTGCTTCCTTGGTCAGAGAAGTGAAGACAAGCTCGCCCTCTTTGCCCTCGGGTACGGGCTCGCCGGTCACTGGGTCAACCACTTCGACATAGAAGTGGTCCTCGTTGATGTGAAGGCCGTCTTTGTTCCAGCATTCGTACGAAACGCCCGGACCTATCACCTCCG
Organism: uncultured Actinomycetes bacterium; assembly: GCA_963747275.1. Classification (GTDB taxonomy): domain Bacteria; phylum Actinomycetota; class Thermoleophilia; order RBG-16-64-13; family RBG-16-64-13; genus RBG-16-64-13. The sequence goes on along the minus strand of CAVVEI010000013.1, from coordinate 132,144 downwards.
ACAGACCGTAGATGTCCGAGGCCGACATGCCGGTACGTCGCTCCAGCTCCTGGCGTGTCTGGTTGGTCCAAGGCTCGGAGCCGAAGAGACCCACCCGAAGTTGCAGCTGTGTGAAGTCATAACCGAGCTCGGCAGCCACGTCGGTCATGTGCATGGCGTACGACGGAGCCCCGACCAGAACCGTAGTCTTGAAGTCACGCATTATCTGAAGCTGCCTCTGCGTGCTCCCTGTAGAAGCGGGTATCACAGTCACACCTACCCGCTCAAGACCAGCGTGCATGCCGAAAGCCCCAGTAGTCAGGCCATATTCGAACGCTATCTGCGCGACATCGTGTGATCTCGCTCCACCGGCCACTGCAACCCGCGCGCAGAGCTCGCTCCAAGTGCTTAAGTCTCCACGGCTGTACCCGACGACAGTGGGTGCAGACATCGTCCCCGAAGAAGCGTGAACCCGAATGACCTTCTCCAGCGGCAGTGCGAACAGGCCGTAGGGATACGCGGCCTTGAAGTCAGCTTTGTTGGTGAACGGCAACTTCTCTACGTCGGCCAAGCCGCGCACGTCGGAGGGCTTCAGCTTGAGCCTCTCCCAACGCTCGCGGTGGAAGGGCACATTCTCATACACCCACCGTAGAGTCATCTGCAGCCGCTTGAACTGAAGTTCCTGCAACTCCTCTCGATGCATGCACTCGTATTCCGGGTTCCAGATCTGGTTCATCTGCCCTCCGTCCGGCGCCCGCGGGTGTTCGAACGGCGCCCGAAGTAGATCGCCCGCACTTCTGGATCGTCCACCAGCCCTTGTGCAGTATCCGACAGCACTATTCGACCGCGTTCCATGACCACTCCCCTGTCGGCAAGGCTCAGCGCTATGCGCGCGTCCTGCTCGACAAGAAGCATAGTAAGACCCTCCGTGTTCAGCTTCCGTAGGCTTGTGAATATCTCTCGAACCACCAGAGGTGCGAGACCCATGGAGGGCTCGTCCAGTAGCAGGAGCCGTGGCTCGGCCATCAGGGCCCGAGCCACGGCCAACATCTGCTGCTCGCCACCAGATAGGGTGCCCGCATGCTGTCGCATCCGTTCCCGCAGCCGTGGAAACAACTCCCAGACTTGCTCGAGTCGTGCCTTGACAGCGCGCTCCCCCTTGCGTCTCGAGTATGCGCCGAGCGCCAGGTTCTCCTCCACGGTCAGAGGGGCGAAGAGCCTCCGCCCCTCTGGTATCTGCACTACCCTACGCCGTACTATGCTTTCGATTCCCTGCCCGTCGATACGCTCTCCGGCGAATCTAACGGTGCCACGGGTTGGTCTGACGATCCCCGAGATCGTCCTCAGCAGCGTGCTCTTGCCAGCCCCGTTGGCACCGATGATGGTGACGATCTCGCCCTCGCCGACTTGCAGATCTACGTCGTGCAGCACTTCGCTATTGCCATACCCAGCGCAGACTCCCTGAAGCTCAAGCACAGGTCTCTCCCGCTCTACTTGACCAGTACCCAGGTGCCACCGTCGATCTTGACCATGATCATGTCATCAGCAGACAGTCCGTCGTGGTCGGTCGTAGAGTAGTTGTAGAAGCCGTCGGGACCGGGAAAGCCCTGCGTAGCATTCAGCGCTGACTGTATCGCGGCCGCCTCGGTACTGCCCGCAATCTCTATGGCGTTGACCAGAAGCGACACGGCCTCAAAGGCATACCCTGCGAAGGTGTTCGGGCTTTCACCGTACTCGGCCTCGTACAGAGCGATGAGCTCGTCCGTTACTTCCTTCTGCGCAGCGTCGGTGATAGAGCTCGGGACCAACAGCCTGCCTGCCGGGAAGACAACGCCTTCAGCAGCATCGGCCGCGTTTTCGATGAAACTCTTGTTGGCTATGCCATGGCTACCGATGAAGGGGATGTCCATACCCAACTGGTTCATCGTGCGAGCTGCAAGTACTGGACCCTTCCCGGTACCCCAAACGATCAGGGCCTCGGGGGCGCTGCTGCGGATATTGGTGAGTTGCGCACTCAGATCGGTATCGTCCGTCTTGTATGACTCGGTGGCCACGATCTCAAGACCCTGCTCGGCGACCCTATTGGCTATCTCGGCCGCTCCGGAGGACCCAAAGGCGTTCTCGTCGTGAAGGACCGCGATCTTCTGCACCCCGAGAGTATCGGCCAGATACGTGAGCGCCCGCGACACCGCCATCGCATCCTTGTGTGGCGTCCGCCAGATCCACTCCATCGGAGCGTCAGTTATGCTGTTGGCTGCGGCCATGGCAATCTGCGGTATGCCCTGCGCCGCTGTGATCTCCTTCACCGCTAACGTCGACGGTGAGCCCGTCGCTGCGATTATCGCCACCACCTTCTCTTGGTCGATGAGCCTGGTCGCAGCTGTCGCGGCCTCCTTCGCGTCGCTCTTGTCATCTTCGATGACGATGTCGAGCGGGCGACCGAGCACGCCGCCTGCGTCGTTGATAGTCACCTCCAGTAACTCCAACACTCTGCGTTCTGGCTCGCCCAGAGGCGAATTGTTGCCGGTCGCGGAGACGATGGCACCTATGACGATCGCCTCGCTGCCAGTGTTGTCGGCGTCACCGCTGCCACAGGCAGTCGCCACAACGGCCGCAGTACAGACCGCAAGAACCGCCACGACGGCCACGAAGCACCGCCGCCTCGTTCGACCCACCCCATTGCTGCCTCGTCCTAATGACATCAGATCAACTCCTCTCCCAAGTACGCCCTGATTACCTCTTCATCCTCCCGGATCATGAGTGGTGGGCCTTCGGCGATCTTTCTGCCGTAGTCAAGCACCACCACCTCATCAGATATGTCCATGACGAAGGTCATGTCGTGCTCGACCAGGAGCACGGTCACACCTTCATCCCTTATTTTCACTACAGTATCAGCCAGGCGCTCGGTCTCTTCATCGTTCAAGCCCTGCAGCCGGTTCGTCAAGCAGGAGCAACCTGGGCCCCGAAGCCAGAGCTCTGGCTATCTCGACCAAGTGACGCTCTCCCATTGGCAGGTTGCCCGCCTGTACGGCAACAAGCCGCTCCAACCCGACACGTCCCAGTGCCTCCCTCGCGACCTCCGCCGTCTCGCGCTCTTCCCGACGATGCCGAGGGAGCGTGAGCGCTCCCGCTAGGACCCCTGTCTTAGTGCGGCAGTATCGACCCACTGCGACATTCTGAAGCACGGTCATATCATTGAACAACTGACTGTGCTGAAACGTCCTGCCCATGCCCAACTCGCAGACTCGGTGCGACGGCTCTCTCGCCACGTCCACATCCCCGAACATCACATGCCCGGCGGTAGGCCTGTAGGCCCCCGATACGACGTTGAAGAGCGTGGTCTTTCCGGCTCCATTCGGTCCGATGAGTGCCTTTATCTGTCCTTCGTGCACCGAGAACCCCACCTCTCGCAGGGCGTCGATGCCGCCGAAGCTCTTACTTACCCCCTGGATGCTGAGAAGCGCCATGGCCTAGCCCTCCCCTCTCCGGTCGCCCGCTCTCGCTTCGCCGAGCGCATCCCGCAATCGCGAGAACAGGCGCACCAGGGTGGTCCGCCCCGTACCTTGCGTAAGAACAGGCACTGCGACAAGCAGTACTCCGAACACGAGGACCGCATAGTCTTCGGCCCCGACACGTTCCAGAAACGCCGGCACCACTGCTATGAGCACGGCCCCCCACAGAGCACCCCACACACTTTTCAACCCACCGATGATCACGCCCGCTATAAGAAAGATCGACAGAACGATGCCGTAGCTCCCCGGCCAGATATGACCCGGCACCCCGCCTGTCTGGTAGAAGGCCTCAAGGCTTCCGGCCACGCTGGCCAGCAACGCGGCCAGCCCGAAGACCTGTACCTTTCTGAGACTGGTGTGGATGCCAAGCGATTCCGCCCCGGCCTCAGACTGCTTAAGCGCCCGCCAGGCGAGTCCCGGACGCGACTTGGTAAGGTTCAGGGCCATCACAAAGGCCACGAGGGCAAAGGCCCAGAGCACCAAGTGATAAGTCCTAGCGTCACCGAGATCGATGCTTCCGATGGTCAGTGGAGGTATGCCCCCTATGCCATCTACGCCACCCGTCACTCCCTTGAGCCGGTCGAGAAGCACTAGGATGATCTCGTTGATGCCAAGCGTCCCCATCGCCAGGTAATAGCCGCGTAGTCTCATGGTCGGTATGCCTATGACCACGGCCACGGCCACCGCCATGATCGCGGCAAGCAGCATCGCGAGGAAAGGGTTGAGTCCGACGCGTATGGTCAGGATCGCGGCCCCGTAAGCGCCCATGGCCACGAAACCGGCCTGGCCGAGCGATATCTGCCCCGCCTGTCCGACGAGCAAGCTCAGACCTATGCACGCCATGAAACGCCACGCCACCTCCGCCAGGATCAGCAGGTAGTAGCGGTCTGAAACATATGCAGGCACGGTCATCACTATCAGCACCAGGCAGATGAGCCCCCAATGGCGCTTGGCGAAGCCGCCCGCCTTGCCGAACACGCCAGTCACCTCGACTGTTCTCACTGCCGTTCCACTGCCTTCTCGCCAAACAGTCCCGCCGGTCGCACGAACAGCACCAGCAGCAGCACCACGAACGATATGGCGCTCTTGTAGCCTGAGCCGCCCGGGATGAGTCCCACCGTCAGGGCCTCCAAGATGCCGAGCGCATACCCGCCGGCCACCGCTCCCACGGAGCTGCCAAGACCACCGAGCGCAGCGGCCACGAAGCCTTTTAGTCCCAGGATGGTGCCCGAGCCGTAGTTCATCATCGTCGCGGGAGTGAACACTGCACCGGCAGTGGCTGATATCGCGCCGGCCAGAGCAAAACTGAACACCACCACCGCCCGATATGAGATCCCTTGAAGCCTAGCCCCCAAAGGATCGACCGCACAGGCGCGCACCGCGGTGCCGAAAAGGCTGTGCCGATAGAAGAGTTGAAGACAAAGCACGATAACAAGAGTGATACCAGCCATCCATATGGTCTGGCCTGTGATTGTCGCCCCACCGAATCGGAGCACTGCCGCCCCTCCAGGGAACGGCGGCAGTGAGACGTCGTCCCTTCCCCAGACAAGCATTGCCACAGTCTGAAGGACGAACGACGCTCCGACTGTCGCGACGACCTGCGCGAGTATTCCGGCCTGCAACAGCGGACGTATGGCTAGCCGCTCGAGCGCTAGGCTGACCACGCTCACCAAGGCCACGGCAACGACTACACTCGCCCAGAGCGGCAACCCCGCACCATAAAGGGCCACAGAGGCCATACCTCCGAGCATGACCATCTGGCCTTGGGCGAAGTTGATCACATGAGTCGCGTTGAAGACAAGGGTGAAGCAGAGCGCTGTAAGGGCATATACGCTACCCGCATGGATGCCGCTGACTATGTATTGCAGGAAGTCGGCTGAGGTCACGACAGCATCGTCTGGGGCCGTCCTATGATGCCATTGGACCAGGCCCTAGGACCTGGACTCCGTTCGCCAGCAGAAGGTCCTCCAGTTGCTGCGGCTCTTCTGCTCTGAGGAGAAGCGTACCATCAGCTCCCATATAGATGTACTCGATGTCCAGGCCCGGCTCTGACACCAAACGCGCCACCTTGGCCAGCGAACCCGGCCCATCTGGCAGCACCGCGCAGACCACAGGATGATCCACGACCGCATATCCAGCGGCGCTCAACAACGTCTTCGCCTTCTCTGGGTCGCCCACGATGAGCCGAAGTATTCCGTAATCAGCGGTGTCCGCTATGGTGAACGACGACACTTCGACCATTCCCTGGGCCAAGACTCCGAGTGTGTCCGCCAGATGTCCCGGACGGTTCTCCACGAAGACCGACAACTGAGATACGCTCAACGCTTCCCCTCCCGACCGCGACCTGTCATCGCACACCCGCGGTAGTCGCCGTACTGCTGGTCGAGTTGGTGCTGCCCGTTGTAGGAGTGGTACCGGCGCCCCCCACTGTGACGGGCGGACCATTGTATGTCCCATCGGCGAGACGCAGAGCCTCCTCGATGTAACCGCCCCAGAGCATCCACTCGTTGAAGCCAAGATCCTCAGCGGCCTGGATCTGCGCCTTGACCCACTCAGCCGTCGAGTCCACATATTTGCCGTTCGCCGCCAGCAGGTAGGGGCGCCCCTTGGCACCTGTGCCGATCAGACGCCTCGCAGCGTCTGTCAGGGCCGCGCGTACGATGTCATACGGCCTCTCTTCAGGCTTCTCCACACCGTACGACCATGCACCATACAGCGATGGATAAACCATGGGGCAAAGGATATCGACGTTCTGGCAAAGTTTCTCTAGCTTCTGGCCCATGCCCACGTCGTCGGTACGACCCACCACCCAACCGAAGCAGTCAGCGGACACCCACACCCCCAATGCCTCCAACCGCGGCCGCGCGTAGGCCAAGAAGCCTGCTATCGCGTCCTCTTTCGCGCAATACTGTCCAGGATAGACGGCTTTGCTCGTGCCGGCGGTGGGGAAACGCACGTAGTCAAACTGAATCTCCCTGAAACCGCGCCGAGCACACTCTTCGGCCACCTGTACCAGGTACTCCCAGGCATCGTGGTTATACGGGTTGAGCCAGGCCTGGTTCTCACCGTCGACGAAGATGCCACCCTCTTGGCTTTGTACTGCCATCTCCGGCCTCTTACGGGCCAGAACGTTGTCCTTGAAAGCCACTAAGCGTGCTATCGGCATGATGTTGTGCTCCGCCAACTTGGCCAACAAGCCGTCCAGGTCCTGAAGGCCGATACCCGGGCCAGTGTTGACGGTGCCGTATTTCATGCCCAGCGGCAGCTCAGTGTCAAACGCGACTCGCCCAAGGTCGTCCTTGAGCGTTATCACCAGACTGTTGATCTCGGTGCGATCGATGGCCGCGATCACCCTGTCGTAATAGTCCGCTCTACGGTTTGGCATCACCGCGACAGCCTTGACTGGGACATAGGCGAGATCCCGAAAGTCGAGCAGGTTGACCAAGGGCTCCACAGTGTAGTCGCCGCGTGCAGGCAGCGAGCCTACCGAGACATCGCCGCCAGCCGCACCCCCAAAGGCAGAGCCGCCTACGATGACGCTCCCTAATGACCACATCGCTATGAACCCGCCCGTGAACGCCACCAAACCGAGGCACGCGATGGCTATCAACACCTTGCGTGGGCCTTTGGCGCGCCGCCTTCGACCAGTCTTCGCCGTGCCCGAAGCGACACGGCGACCGCCCGGGTAAGCCCCTTGCGGATAGCCCCTTGGCGAGTAGTCACGGTAGTCGTCCGTATACATGACTCGGATAGTTTACCAAGAACATCTGGTAGACTGACCAAACCATGATTCTCAAGAGGGTCCTTCGCTTCATCCTGGTGTGCTTCTTTGCAGGCTCTTTTCTTGGCATAATCCTGGGTTTGGCCTTTGGAGGTGCCAGGGGAGCCGGCTCTCTGACGGTCGCCGAGAACCCGGATGCAAACGCCCAGAACACCGCTACTACAGCGGTCTCCGACCCCTTCGCTGGGCAACCGATGACCCCTGAGCGCGCGAAGCTCATCGGCGCGAACGAGATGGGCCTCATCTTGGTCGTGGTCTACAACGATGTCAGTGCTGCTGCCACCAATGCCAGCGTGCGCACTCCTGACCAGTTTCGCGACGACCTCGCACTTCTTAACTCTGAAGGGTTCTACCCCGTGAACGTAAGTGATCTCGTCACCGGAGACGTGGACATCCCGGCCGGCAAGTCGCCTGTGGCTATCACCTTCGACGGTTCAAGCCCGGGGCATTACCGGATACTGGACGATGGCACTATGGACCCGAGCTGCGCGGTCGCCATAATGCAGAGCTTCGTAGACGACGGCTACTGGCAGCCCAAGGCGACCTTCTTCTGTCTGCTCGACGTGGCACCCAACGAGAGGGAGGTGTTCGGACAACCCGAGCGGCGCAAGGAGAAGCTCCGCAACCTGGTCGACTGGGGGTATGAGGTAGGCAGTAACACGATGACCAACCTCGACCTCTCCGGAGCCACCGAAGAGACCATACGCAGCGAACTCGCCAGTTCTCAGACCACCCTGAACGACATCATCGGAAGCAACGCGGTATCGAGCCTTGCGCTTCCTTACGGGCGCCTTCCCAGATCGAGCAGCCTGCTGGCAGGCGGCACCTGGCAGGACTACACCTATCAGTACTCGGCCGTGGTCAGCTTGGATAAGACACCCTGTCCGTCACCGTTCTCCTCGAGCTTCCGACCGATGAACATACCCCGCATAGTCTCCGCAGGCGAGAATCTGTCGGTGGCCATCGATGAACTCAAGCGACGCAGGGAACTCTTGTACATCTCCGATGGCGATCCTACGACCGTCTCGGCACCCTACGACCTCGAGGCCTCACTCGGCCAGCCGCGCGACGACCTTGGACGACCCATCGTCCGCTATTGAGCCTGCAAGGGCCACTTCGCACTGGGCGCCACACAAACCGCAACTGAAGCGCCACCCCGGCTCTGCCACTTGCGGCAACTCTACTGCCACTTGGCATCGTGGACAGAACAAAGTCTTGATGTCACAACTGCCCTGCAGGCCCACACGCTCATCCACTATCTCCCACAATGGGTCGAACTTCTTGCGCAACAGTCCTCCCAGAACGCCCTAGGTCCAGTAAATGCGCTGCTACTCTATTCTAGCGATGACGGACGTCACTTACATCACGCGTAGCAGCGCCGGGCAGTCGATATCCGCCTTCGATCTTGGCGTGGCCCCCTACCTTGCGGTGCAGGAGCTTCAACAGAGACTCCGCCGGTCAGTCGCCGCCGGGCACATCCCGGGCACGCTGCTGCTACTCGAGCACCACCCCGTAATCACGCTTGGCGCGCACGCCGCCGAAAGCGATGTGCTCAGCCCAGCGGAGGCCAAGCGGCGAGGTCTGCAGATGGTGCGCTCAGAGAGAGGTGGGCAGTGCACCCTACATGCTCCCGGCCAGCTGATCGCATACCCGATCATACCCATACCGCGGCGTGACCTCCGCGCCTACGTGCACGATCTCGAGGAGGTGCTCGTGCTGCTCCTGGCAGCCGAAGACCTTCATGTTGAGCGCCTCGCCGGACGTCCCGGCCTGTACTTGCAGGGCAATAAGATCGCTTCGTTGGGCCTGCGTTGTGAGCATGGCATCGCCAGCCACGGCAGCGCTCTCAATGTCGCGGTCGACCTCTCCCTCTTCGACCTTGTGACTTCTTGCGGCAATGCCGCTCTGCGACAGACCAGTATGCATGTGGCAACAGGGCGGACCTTCGAGATGCGAGACCTTAAGGACAGGTACCTCTTGGCCTTTGAGAAGGTGTTCGGAATAGCTACGCTTCCGCTGCGCACTATGCCCACGGCAGGATTCGAACCTGCGGCACCTGGCTCCGGAGGCCAGTGCTCTATCCCCTGAGCTACGTGGGCGTCACTCGCTGCGCACGCTGGGGCAGCAACCCCAGCGCCATCTGCGGAGGGCCATTATACCCGTTCGACCCAGGCCTCACCCTTGTCGGGGTAGGGCACCACCAATGTGTCGAGGTCTCTCGGAAGGATGCTCTTGGGGAAGATCGCCCTAGCCTCGTCTCGCAGCTCGCGCCAGCTGTGTCTCGAGCTTACGTGGGTCAAGGCAAGGATGCCTGCGCCGGCGGCCGCGGCCACCTCCGCGGCCTCCCGTGCAGTGGAATGACCCGTCTCTACAGCCCTCTGAATCTCCGAGACCCCGAACGTACAGTCGTGAACCAGAACGGTCGCCCCCCTGGCCAACTCAGTGATCTTGTCGGTCGGGCGCGTATCCCCGGTGAACACTATCTTCCGCCCGCTGCGCGGGCGATCCATCACCTCGGCCGTGGTCACCACACGCCCATCCGCCGTAGTGACGGTTTCTCCGCGCTGCAGGCGCCCGAACTCAGGCCCCGGAGATACACCCAATTCCTGTGCCCGCTCCGGATGGAAGGACCCCGGGCGTTCATATTCCTCCAAACACCAGGCCAGCCCTGAAAGACCGTGCTCGGTACCCGCCGTTCGTAGTGAGTATCCCGCCATCTCGACCGTACTGCCCTCTTGCACCTCCTCGGCTACGAACGGAAAGCGAGGCTTGCCCACCAGTCTCTCCGCGTCACGCAGGGTCTCGTAAAGCCCAATAGGGCCGAGCAGCCATAATGGCTCTTCTCTACCAAGGAGGCTATAAGTCTTGAGAAGACCCGGAAGACCAAGGTAATGGTCGCCATGCATGTGTGTTATCAGAATGATATCGATGCGCCCCAGTCCGACAGACCGCATCAACTGCCTTTGAGTGCCCTCGCCGCAGTCGACGAGTATCCGTTCTCCACCACGAATCACCAGGGTTGCGGGAGAACCTCGCTCAACTGTGGGGGTGGCTCCAGCCGTTCCAAGGAATACAATACGAAGATCCACCGCGTGCTCAGACCACGAACGCTTCGCGCAGGAATCTTGGGTTCACGCAAGGCCCCACCATCGCCCCCGAGATATACGCACGCTCGATACCCACCGGGCACTGGGGCCATGGTTCACGGACAATCCGCAGGGGACCGTACGGGTCGCTTCTCCCCATGCTGCCGGCGCTCCCATCCCTCAAGGCCTTCAGATCCAACTCTGGCGCAAAGACCTTGTGCAGGCATCCAAAGTACGTGCTATCACCCTCCTCGTATGCGTAGACGCACGGATGCCGAGCCTTCAAGCATCGCCAAGGAGAAACCACGCGTTCGCAGATCACGCTGCACTCACGGCATTCAAGTCTCTGTGAGCGGCGCGATTCGTCGGGAGGCTTCGATCGCTCTGATCTGGTGCTTGTGCTGTCCACGAAGTCGAGTATACCGTCGCCGCGCTACCCAGTCTCTTCGCTGCGTGAGCCCGGGGCAAGCCTGACCCTCTCAAGTGAAGAGTCTGTGGCCCATTGCCATACACCGAAACAGAAGACGACCTGGCCCGAACCACCGAAGTCGACGTACTCCCCCGCGAACACCGCTCCGTGCACTATGGTCCCTTCGAGCAAGACCGCACCCTCGTCCGCGATGACTACTCCCCATATCTCGCCGCGCCCCTGCAGGTCGAGGTCGGCGCCCCCAGTGGCGACCAGCAGCAGTGGCCGTTCTCTACTCGAAGGCTGCAGGCCCTTCAGAGACGCGCACGGTCTCCCCCAGGGTACCGCTGAGCACGGTCAACCGCGACCCTGCCACAGCCTCAGACTCCAGCGACTCAACCCATCCTTCGCCCAGACACCAGTCTGCGGAAGTGCTTCTCCACAGAGCAACCGTCGCCGACCAGAGAAAGCGGCTCACGCTGTCGCAGGTAGGCGACGACCTGGTAGTCAGGCTCTACATCAGTTGCTGCCTCACTGCACAGCCAGGGCAGGGCTCTATCGTCAGAAACGCGAACACGCGAGGCAATGCACGCTGCCTGAGGCAGGTCCAGACCGTCTCTGGCTCGCTCCACCAACGCCGACACGACACGAATCGGCAGAGGTCGGATGCTCCGCGACCTCAGCTCTCAATACCCACTCCTGGCTGCTTTCTGTTCCGACAAGCCTGCCTTTCATCTCGTCCATGTCGCTGCGCCATGACGCCCACGCTGACGGAACCCATTCATCCGCGGCCCTAATGCTCATGGCAGCGAGTCCGGAATCGACTACGGCCAACCTTTCCCTACCGGCCGCCTCGTCGGCGAGCGCGCGTTCACCGCACAACACTGCAAGTGTCAGCCCCTGGATAGCCATGGCAACGGCAAGGCATGCGAACAACGCGAAGAGGATCGCCGAACCACGCTCAGGCAACTCTCTGACTCTCCGCCTCCGAGGTCGCCACCACGCCAAGCTCATAGACCCACCCGCGCCACAATGCTGATGCCCCAGGGCCATTCCCCAGACGAATCTCGTCCATCGCCGGATAGCATCACGGCCTCCACACACGGAAGGTCTGCCTCGAGGACTCGATTGGTCACCAGCCTTCCATTCACCAAGTAGGTGAGCTGAGTGCCGCCGGCCAAACCCCCCAGCATCGTCTTGTGGTCCGCATAGAGCGAGTGCCCGAAAGACGCAGGGCGAACAAGGGGACAGGACCCCCACCTACGCATCAGACTCGAGCCGGCTATCTCCCACTCGATGAGACCCGTGCCTGCCACACCCGCGGTGGGACCAAGAAACACTATCTGCGAAGGCGTCGCCTCGAGTATGGGCCCGTGCACAGCGAAGAGGCTGCCCGAGGCACTCGCCAGACGAAGATCTCGCTCCATACGAGCGGCCGCCACTCTTCCCTGAAGCATCGAGACCGTGCGATCCGTCTCCCGCACACCGACTGCCTGCAGCGAAAGAACCAGGGGGGCGGTGCCTAGGGCCAGGAGCACCGTGAGGGTTATGCCCAAGAGGAGTTCGAGGGCGGTGAAACCAGAGCCGACCGCCCCAATCGGTGTTCTATAGCTAGAAGTAGACATCGAGTCTCCTCTCCGTCTGACCAAGCCAAGACTGAAGCCGTCCATCCGACTCCAACACGCACACACCCGCGGTGGATGACGTCAGTAGATAGACAAGGCCATCAAGTTCTGCATCCACCGGCGTAGCTGCCCAAGAGGCCACGAAGGTTGGAGCACTCTTCGCTTGCGTATGCACTGCAACAGCCGCTGCCAGGAAGCCCAGCGGGTCACTCTGTAGGGTTGTGACGGCCGAGCTCGCCAGTGCCCCGCCCTCGCCTCCAGGGACCAACGTCCGCCATGGCGGACCCCATGCCCCCTGACGACTACGCACTCGCACGATCAAGGGTCGGCCCTCTAGCCCGGCCCAGACCGACGGCCCGAGTCTCGCTGAACCACCGTCTGAGATCTCCCACTCGCCCAGGAGCCAACCACCAGCCCATGCCCCCAGAGTTCCACCCAGCCCCACGCCGGACCCGGCGCGAACGGTCAACTCAGGACCCGTAGCCCAGGATGCGGTCTCTACCCTATGCCCCCATGTCCGCGCCCCTAAGCTAGGCCCGGCAAGGCTCTGCCCGGACAGCGTCGAAGACTTCTCTCTTACGGAAGAGGCTGCATCGCGTGCTATCTGGACCCCGTGGACCAGACCTCCGAGAACTGCGCCGAGGAGCGCGATGGCAACCATGACTTCCAGCAGCACGAAAGCTCCGGGGCGGGCGGTACAGCGACGGTCACCTTCTGCGACGGGATTCATCTCGCCAGCCAACTACGAGCAGTCAGTCCACTCTCGGGCCGGACCACTACCCTGTATGAACCACTTACGCCCTGAAGATAGAGCGAACCGCCAGCGTCGGGGCACGCAAAACCCCCTAAGAAGCGGAATGAGATTCCTGCTGGTGTCCTCCAGCGAGACACGTTCGAACTAACAACCACGCTCGGCGCGACAATCGTCAACTCGCCGCCGCATAGGTCACGGTCGTGGGTGACCGTCAAGACACCTTGGCCCACAGACACTTCACATGCCCCGCCCCGCCACATGACTCCAACTTGTGCCCAGGCCGCCGCAGCCTGTGAAGCCTGGGCGACCGCTCGCGTCTCTTGTCTATCAAGACTGTGCGCCAATGAAGTGGCGCCCAACGCGACGCACGCGCCCAACACACTGAGCACCACAAGGAGTTCGGCCAAGCAGTACCCGCGACATTCCGAATCCAAGTCTCACCTCCTTAGTCAAGGAGTTGAGACTAACTCTGCGCCTCTAGGCCCACACACGGCCTTTAGTAGTAGCCAGGCCTACCAGCCGATCTTGCCACCTTCGCCCGCGACCACCTTGACCTGCACATAGGCCGTCTGATGTAGGTCTATAGCATCGACCTGGATGCCAAACCAGTTTCCGCTCGCACTCTGGCTGGCAAGATCGATGCGGGTGTCAGATTCGCGGTAGAAGACGATTCTCTTGTCTGTGCAAAGTGCCTCTTCAGTGCTGGTGATGGTCGGCTCCGCGGCAAGCGTCACCAAGTCCTGACCGACCTGCTCTACCCAGAGGATGGTCGTTTCGATGTCCTCCAGCAGCGTGACTGACAAGCCATCGTAGCCGCCAGTGTCGACAATCGCGCTTTGAATGACTGTGAGCCCATTGCGCACCAGGGTATAGGCAGAAGTATCCTGCGCCTTGGCGCGTTGGCCAAGAAAGGTAGGGATGGCTATAGCGGCGAGCATCGCTATGATGATTATCACCACCAGCAGCTCGATCAAAGTGAATCCCTGCTTGCGTGTAACGCCCCAGGCCAGCCATCGCCTGATCTTGAGCATCCTTCTTGCGTTCATTCTTGCTACCCCCTTTCGAGGTCCATAGACCAGGGGTCAGTCGATCTTCACGCCCCTTGCCCGAGCATCGTCTATTACTTGCTCCGCCTCATCACCACGGCCTGCTTCCGCCAGCAACGATGCTAACTGACTGTACGCGTATGGATATTCTGGGTCTGCTTCTATCGCCCTTCTCAGCGTCGCTTCCGCCGCCGCGCGATCACCGGTGGCCTCTTGGGCCTGCGCAAGGAACGTCATGTTCTTCGCGCTAGGTTGAAGCTCCACTGCTTCGCCCAGAACCCTCACCGCGTCATCTGCTCTGTTTTGGTGACCCAAGTAGTTGAAACCAAGTTCTACGCGCGTCTGCGCGTCCAATGGGTCGGCAAGCACTACTCGCTCCTGATATTCCAGGGCATCGTCAAATCGGTGGAGCACCATAAGCGCTACGGCGATGCCCGTCAACGCTCGAAGGTCTTCGGGGTCGTTCGCAAGCATGCGCTCATAGACGGCAATCGCTCCAGACCAGTCGCCCCTCTCCTCAAGCTCCCTGGCTTCGGCGCCGGGATCTCCACAACCCGCCGCCCACACGACTGCCAGCGCGATCAATGCCGCCGCCGCCACGAAGCTCAAGGCCAAGAGGATACGACCTCTTACCAGTGATCTACCCATAGGTTGACTCTCTGACCTCTTACGCATGCCTGTCCCGTCATCTGGAGAGAAGTGCCCGTCCACAAGTTGCGAAACACGTGGGGGCAGCGCCCTGACGGCACTGCCCCCACACGATGTGCTTCTACGCCGTCATTAGACGGCTTCGACTACTTGCTCCGTTCTAGCCTGCTACTACCAGTCAAGAGTCCCGTTGCCATCGATGTAGTCCTCGGTGGAACCGCCCGCGCCCTTGTCAACCAAAATCGCGAACGTCCTACCGGACTGCGAGTAGGTACCCGCGGCATAGACGGTCTCAGACGTGCCGAAGTATGCTATCTCGTCATCGGCCGCAGTGGCGAGCGCCTCTGGCGCGTCTAGAGTCGCGGCCTCAGTACCACCGGCCACCCAAACGATCGAGGGCTCGACTCCGCCCAGATCAGCCAGTGTGATGGCGCTGAAGTCGCGTATGTCGACATTGGCAGATTCGATAGCGGTCATGGCATTGCGGACCAGTGACTTAGCGTTCGCATCCTGGGCCTTCTGCCGCTGGCCGAGGAAGGTGGGGATCGCGATCGCCGCCAAGATGGCGATGATGATGATCACCACGAGCAGTTCGATGAGGGTGAAGCCCTTGCCACCCCTCATCCTCTTACGGATGAGACTCAACATTTGTACTCCTCCTTGGTCGTTTCCCGCCGGACGTCCGATGTCCGGTGTCGCCTGTGCTATCGGCATTCTACGCCATAACTTTAGAGCCTTCAGTGCGACTTACGGCCAACCTTGGCACTCCGCTCATCATCTCCCGCTGCTGCCGAAGCCCGCGTGCCCCCGACTGGTGTCGGACAGATCATCACAACGCACGAACAGAGGCTCCCCGACCTTCTGCACCACCAGTTGTGCGATACGCTCTCCGACTCCGACTGTGAAAGGTTCGCGGCCCGAATTGTAGAGGCAAACACGCACCTCGCCACGGTAGCCGCTGTCGATCAGCCCAGGGGAATTGACCACCATGACGCCGTGCTTGAACGCCAGGCCCGACCGAGGCTGAACGAAGCCCCCGTGGCCTGGGGGGATGGCTATTGCGATCCCCGTGCCCACATCCCGGCGTTCGCCGGCGGGTATCACCACCTCTTCCACCGAGAACAGGTCCGCTCCGGCATCCCCCGGTTTCGCCCGCTCCGGCAACCGGGCTGCCGGCGTGAGCAGCCTGACCTCTATCTCCATGACTGACCCCTCACAGCCTCAGCGAACGCTCGATCCGTTCCACAGCTTCGGCAATACGCGCATCGGGCGTAGTAAGCGACAGTCGCACGAACCCCTCGCCGGCACGGCCATAGCCCGTACCGGGCGTGACGACCACACCTGCTTGGTCGAGAACGTGCTCGCTGAAGCTCGCAGATGTGTACCCGGCAGGCACCGGCACCCACATATATACGGTCGCCTTTGGCTTGGGCACCTGCATTCCGACCGACAGCAGCGCTTCGGCCAGCAGGTCGCGCCTCCGCTGATAGACTGCGCACATCTCGTGTACAAAGTCCCACGACCCATTGAGTATGAAGCCCCCCGTCCGCTGCAGCGCGTCGAACATGCCTGAGTCCATGTTCGTCTTGAGGCGCCAGAGATGCGACAGCACCTCATGGTTGCCGACGGCGAACCCGATGCGCCAACCCGTCATGTTGAACGGTTTGGAGAAGCTGAAGAACTCCACCCCCACGTCCTTGGCGCCGGGTGCGCTGAGAAAGCTCGGGGCGACATAGCCGTCATAGGTCAGCTCAGAGTAGGCGTTGTCGTGCACCACCACGATGTCGTACTTCTTGGCGAAGGCCACGACCTTCTCAAAGAACCCTTCTTGCACGACCGCCGTGGTCGGGTTGTTGGGATAGCCGATGAACAGAACCTTCGCCCGCTGTGCATCCTCCTCGGAGACCTCATCTAGGTCTGGCAGGAAGCCCCTCTCGGCGGCCAGATTCAGATAGCGCACCTCCGCACCCACGATGATCGACCCTCCGGCGTAAACCGGGTATCCGGGGTCAGGGACCAGGGCCAGATCTCCGGGGTCCAGCAGCGAGAGACATATGTGGGCCAGACCCTCCTTGGCTCCCAAAAGAGGAAAGAACTCCAGCTTCGGG
The DNA here is from genome assembly GCA_963747275.1 of uncultured Actinomycetes bacterium. Taxonomy (GTDB): domain Bacteria; phylum Actinomycetota; class Thermoleophilia; order RBG-16-64-13; family RBG-16-64-13; genus RBG-16-64-13. The sequence continues at coordinate 115,196 of CAVVEI010000013.1, read as the reverse complement.
TCAAGCTCGACCCCGAACCGCCTCTGGTAGAACGAAGCCGCCGCCTCAGCGAACTCCACGAGGCCCCAGTTGCTCGGATAGCGGTGGTTGGCGGCATCGGCCACTTGGCGCTGCATCTCTTCGACTATGAAAGCCGGGGTGGGCAGGTCAGGGTCCCCGATGCCGAGGCTGATGACGTCCACTCCGCTCTTGCGCTTCTCGATGATCTTTCGCTCCATCTCAGCAAACAGATACGGAGCCAGACCGTCCATACGTCGCGAGAACTGCACTAACGCCTCCTCTACCGCCAGCCGAGCTGGCGGAGCATCTCCTCGCCAAGCTCTGCGTTGAACACTTCTCTCGCCGGGCCCGACATGTGCACGCTCACTGACCCGGCAGCCTCGGCTTCACCGGTCGTCTCGACCTCGATGACTAGGTCACCACCCAGTAGGTGCACCACCACTGGACTCTGGGTCAGGCCCATTCGCACGCACGCTGCTCCGACCGCTGTTGCCCCTGTCCCGCATGCCTGCGTCTCTCCCACGCCTCGCTCCCACACCCGCATACTCACCGAGCCATCCTCTCGACCCTTATGAACTCCACGTTCACCCGATTGGGGAACAGTGGGTGCACCTCGATGAGCGGCCCTACGCCACTCACATCAAATCTCGGAGGATCATCCACCTGGATAACACAATGCGGATTGCCGACGTCAACGAACGTGAACCGGTATTCCTGACTCCCCGCTGTCAACACCGAGTCCACGACTTCTTCGGGGCTCCCGCTGGCCACGATGTTCGCGCTTCGAAAACGTGCGTACCCCATGTCTACCCGAACACTGTCATCGTCCATCACTTGCGGCTTGATGGCGCCTGCAAGCGTCTCGACCGTGAACTCCGACTCATGCACCAGACCCCTAGCCCGCAGATATCGCGCAAAGATGCGCATGCCGTTGCCGCACATCTCTGATTCGCTCCCATCGGGGTTGAAAATGCGCATGCGGGCCACGGCGCCCACAATTGAACCGCTGGGCAGGCAGTTCACCAAGATACCGTCAGAGCCGACCCCAAGGTGCCGGTCGCAGATAAGTCGGATGGCGTCCTTCGTCAAAGCGACCGGAAGCTCCGACTCCTCCATGACGAGGTAGTCGTTTCCCAAGCCCTGCCATTTGGCCAGCCTCATGGTCTGTCAGACTCCTTCGTCCCTCTGCGGATGTCCACCAGCGCCAGTATCTCCTCGGCTATGTCGCCCGCTCCGCGGCGCTGGACGTCAATCATAACAGCGCCCCTGACCTTGCGTAGCCAGGTGGATTGACGACGAACATAACTCCGCGTGGCGGCCGCGATCTGTTCGACGGTCTCTCCATAGCCCTGCTCTCCCGCGACAAACCGCCAGATCTGTTCGTATCCGATCGCACACGTTATGCCTTGCCCAGCGGGACGCGTCGCCACTCCTTCGTATAGTTCACAGAACCGCCACACCTCTTCGACCGCTCCCTCTTGGAGCATGCGCTCCGTGCGGAGCAGGATGCGCTCTGACAGTGTCGCCCTCTCCATGGCAAGACCGACAATCAAAGTGGGGTGCCCGTACGCAGGCTCCCAGAGATCACCGCGTCCCGACCATGATCGGCCATCCGCGACGGCCTCCAGCGCGCGTATCACTCGGCGCGTGTTCTGCCAGTCTATGCTCGTCGCCGCTTCAGGATCTCGCGCGGCGAGATCGGCGTGGAGCGCCACTGCCCCCTCCTTCAGGGCCCGCTCCTCCAAGAGCTTGCGGCGCTCCGGGTCAGAGGGCCCGAGGGTCGACAGCGGAGCCAGTGCCGCACGCATGTACAATCCGCTTCCCCCGACAACCAGGGCCGCTGCACGAGTACGCAGTTGCCCCTCGATGAGGGGTTGCGCATCCGCCGCGTACCCGGCGGCCGTAACCACCCTGTCAGGCTGCACGTAGTCTATGAGGTCGTGCAGGTCGCGCCTCTCATAGGGCGTCCAGGGCTGATTGGTCAAAATGGGAAAGCCCGCATACAACTGCATCGAGTCGCACGAGACTATCCTGGTACCCAAGAGACCTGCCAGTTCGGCAGCAACTGCCGTCTTGCCGACGCCGGTCGGGCCCAATACAGCGATGACGAGCCCAGTGCTCAGAGTTGCCTGGCTCTAAGGCTTGTTGAGGTAGCCGTGAGTAGCTCCACACTCACCAGATCACCGGGCCGGCTATCTGAGGCGAAATTGACAGTCTTGTGGCTGCGAGTACGCCCCATGACCTCCCGCCCCGCTTGACGACTCAGCCGCTCTACTAGTACCTCGACCACTGTCCCCACCAGCGCTTCGTTCTTGGCGCGTCCCACGCGTTGGACTACCTCCACCAAGCGTTGCATGCGCGATGCCGCCTCCGGCGGGTCCACCCTGCCCGCAAGTCTCTCCGCTTCTGTCCCGCGCCGTGGCGAATATATGAAGGTGAATGCACCGTCGAAACCGCACTCCTCCACGAGCGATAGCGTCTGGACGAAGTCCTCTTCGGTCTCGCCCGGGAACCCCACGATCAAGTCGGTGGTGATAGCCAGTTGCGGAACGGCCTTGCGCCAGGCAGCCACTAGATCCACGTATGTCCGCCTGTCGTACCGGCGACGCATGGCATGCAAGACGCGGTCGCTGCCCGACTGCACGGGAAGGTGTACGTGCTCGCACAACTCATCGGTCTGTGCCATGAGCTCGATGAGTCCTTGAGAGACGTCCTTCGGGTGAGAAGTCATGAAGCGGACACGTTCGAGCCCCTTCACTGCGCAGGCGAGCCGTAGCAGATCAGTGAACGTCTCGCTCCCCCGGAAGCTCGGTTCCTTGCCGTAGGCGTTGACGTTCTGCCCGAGCAAAGTGACCTCGCGCACCCCCGTCGCCACCAGACCCTCTATTTCGCCTATGACGTCAGCGGTACGTCGCGACGCTTCTGGGCCTCTGACGTGCGGCACGATGCAGTATGTGCAGAAGTTCGAGCACCCAGCGGTTATCTGCACCCCCGCGCACGGGCCCTCCACTCTGACCCTCGGCAGCTCAGCACTCCAGTGGGTAGTGACCTCCTGGAACGCCCCTACTGGAGCCCCCGTCCCGGCCCGTTGTCGCAGCAAGTCGGGCAACTCATGCAGGCTCTGCGGCCCGACCAGCACGTCGATAAACGGGTACTCCTCCAGGAGTCCTTCCTGCCGGCTTTGAGATAGACAGCCAGCCACCACGACGACTCGTCCCGGATCCTCGCGCTTCAGGCGCGCTACGTCTCCCAAGTGACCCGCCAGTCGACTGTCGGCTTTCTCACGAATAGAGCAGGTGTTGTAGACCAACACGCTGGCATCTTCTGGAGCGTCGCACTGATACATGCCCAACTGGTGCAGCATGCCGGAGATCCGCTCCGAATCGTGGTCGTTCATCTGGCAGCCGAACGACCGAAGGTAGAAGCCATCTGCCCGTGCTGGACTCATCTTCCGCTCCCGGTCGGCAGTCGGCGCCGCTTGAGCAGCGTCTAGCGGACTACTTGGCGTAGTCCACGGCGCGGCTCTCCCGGATCACAGTCACTCGGATGGTGCCAGGATAGTCGAGTTCCTGCTCGATGTCCTTCGCGATCTCACGGCAGAGCAGACTGGCGGCGTCATCGTCTATCTCGTCAGGCTTCACAAGCACGCGGATCTCCCGCCCGGCCTGGATGGCGTATGACTTCTCGACGCCCTTCTTGCTCTCGGCGATCCGCTCCAGCGACTCCAACCTTTTGATGTATGTCTCGAGGGTCTCTCGCCGGGCCCCAGGTCGCGCGCCTGATACCGCGTCGCCAGCCGCGACCAGCACAGCCTCCACCGTTGTGGCCTCTACCTCGTTGTGGTGGGCCTCAATAATATGGGCAACAGCTTCGGACTCACCATAGCGCCGAGCCAAGTTGCCGCCTATAGCGGCGTGCGAGCCCTCAACCTCATGGTCCACAGCCTTGCCCAGGTCATGAAGCAGACCCGCCCGCTTGGCCAGCTTGGCGTTCACGCCAAGCTCGTTGGCCATCATGCTCGCGAGATGCGCCACTTCCAGCGAATGTACCAACACATTCTGCCCGTAACTCGTGCGGAACTTCAGACGCCCCAAGAGTCTGATCAGCTCGGGCGCAACACCATGGACGTTGGCGTCCAGGACCGCCTGTTCTCCCGCGTCCAGTATCTCCTTCTCCACTTCTTCGCGCGCCTTGGAGTACATCTCTTCGATCTTCGCAGGATGGATGCGCCCATCCGCCACCAGTTTCGACAGGGTCAACCGGGCGATCTCACGCCGCACCGTATCGAAACCAGACAGTACGACGGCCTCAGGCGTGTCGTCGATGATGAAGTCGATGCCGGTGAGATTCTCTAGAGTGCGTACGTTTCGCCCCTCGCGTCCGATGATGCGCCCCTTCATGTCGTCCGAAGGCAGGGGGACCACCGACACCGTAGAGTCGGCAACGTGGCTGGCAGCGGACCGCTGGATGCAGATAGACAGTATGTCCTTGGCCCGCCGATCGCCCTCGTGACGCGCCTCGTCTTCAATAGACCTGACCAGCTTGGCCATGTCGTGGCGGACCTCGTCCTGAGTGCGCTTGAGCAGAAGTTCGGCCGCCTGATCCGTGGACATACCAGCGATCTCTTGAAGTTGTCGCGACTCTTGGGCCTTGATCCCCTCTACCTCTTCGATGACCTTACGGTAGTGGCCCTCTCGGTCGCTGACTGACTGCTCGCGCCGCGAGATATCCTTCTGCACTTCATCCAGGGCTTCCTCGCGACTCAGCAGGCGGTTTTCCAGCTGTGTAAGTTCCTGCCGCCGTTCTCGCACCTCTGCCTCGGCCTGAGAGCGCACCTGATGCAGTTCGTCTTTCAGTTCGACTCTGGCCTCGCGCCTCAGCGACTCCGCCTGGCGCTCAGCCTCATCCAGCATTTTGCGTGCAGCCACCTCAGCCGACGCGATGCGCGCCTCACCTAGGTACTTGCGTCCGAAGAAACCTCCGACGGCGGCGACTATAGCTGCCGCCAAGACGATGATGACAACAATCCCTGAGCTCATTGGCCCACCACTTCACTAGGGCGTGTCCGCCACTTGTTCAAGACACCAGTGTGAAGATCAGGCGAAGCTCGCCACAAACAGGCCGAGCAAGCGCCCGGCCGATGAACGTCTCCCACAAACCTTGCCCTTACCAGGGACTGTCCCAGCAGCCTTGTCCCGCCGCTCCTGCAGCGAGGCGCTGTACGGTATTCACCCCAAAATCAAGTTCGCCGGCCCCCACCCGCGACAGCCTCGCCGCTGACGTGAGAGCCACAATAATCCAAAAGCAAGGTCGCACAGAATCGTCGTCGACCGATCATCACACGTCGCGAGTTTACCGTTGTCCCGATACAGGTGTCAAGAATCGCGGTCGACCAGGACCGACTCTTTCATGACCGCCCTCAAGACGGATGCGACAGAATCCCAATCGTGCCCGCGACGTGTAAGAAAGCCGACTATGCGTGGCCGCGCACCCTCGGGGTCATCGCGCAACTGGACGGCAAAGCGCCGCCGCACCAATTCCGTGACCTCATCCAAGTACCCGGCCCCTCCTTCTGGGATGCACTCCCCAAGGGCATCGGCTGCCGCTTCTCTTGCGATTCCCCTCTTGATCAACTCTAGTACGATGCGTTGCCGGCCCCAACCCGCTCTCCGCCGATCGGTGGCGTAAGCAGTGGCGAACCGGCGGTCGTCCACGTAACCCCGTTCCCTAACCCACTCTAAGGTCTGCTCGACCACGTCTCGCGAAACGCTACGCCTCAGGAGTGCCTCGACTATTTCGTGCTCACACCTATCTCGCCGGGCCAGCATGCGAAGCGCACTCTCCCGTGCGAAGTACGGCTCATCTTCATGCAACAACGCTGTCTGACGCTCTTCGCTAAGGAACTCATCCTTGCGAAGTCCTGCCTCTGCCACCAAGGCGGCGCTTACCTCAAACGCAAACTCGCCATCGATAGAAACAGCGATGCGACCGCCGTCCGTTCCTCTGGCTGCAAGGGACGTTACTACACCGCCCCTTGCAGTCCTGGGCGTGGCTGGTCTACGGCCCCTGTCAAACCTCATGGTCTAGCCTAGTTCGTCAATCCTCGGACGTGTCCGTATCTTCGGCCGTCTCTGTCGGGACGACCTCTTCGCTCGCGGGCTCCACGCTCTTCTCCGCCTTCGAACCGTGAGGCCCACCATCCGCGTCGGCCAGTGCGGCCTCAAAGATGATCTTTCGAAGTTGCTGCACCAATTCTGGATTGTCACGCAGGAACTGCCGCACGTTCTCCCTGCCCTGGCCCAACCTCTGGTCGCCGTACGAGAACCACGCACCACTCTTCTGCACCAGTTTGTGGACCACAGCCAAGTCTAGTACGTCACCCTCTACGGAGATGCCGTGCCCGTACATGATGTCGAATTCAGCCTCTCTGAACGGCGGAGCTACCTTGTTCTTGACGACCCGTACACGCACCCTGTTGCCGACCGCCTCTGTGCCTTCCTTCAGGGTCTCGATGCGACGAATGTCAAGACGCACCGAAGCGTAGAACTTCAGGGCGCGACCCCCAGGCGTCACTTCGGGATTGCCGAACATGACCCCGACCTTCTCTCGCAGCTGGTTGATGAACACTGCGCAGGTTTGCGTCTTGCTGATGGTCCCTGCAAGCTTGCGGAGTGCCTGGCTCATGAGCCGGGCCTGCAGCCCCACGTGTGAGTCACCCATCTCACCTTCGAGCTCTGCTCGCGGGGTCAAAGCAGCAACTGAGTCGATGACCACGATATCCAAAGCCCCACTGCGGATGAGCAGTTCTGTTATCTCCAGAGCCTGCTCTCCGCTGTCGGGTTGCGAGACAAGCAACTCGTCGATGTTCACACCTATGTTGCGCGCGTACGTGGAGTCCATCGCATGTTCGGCGTCTATGAACGCTGCTTTGCCGCCGGCGCGTTGAGCCTCTGCGATCATATGCAGAGCCAACGTAGTCTTACCGCTGGACTCAGGACCGAAGACCTCCACCACACGACCTCGAGGCACGCCGCCCACACCCAATGCCAGGTCCAGCGCGAGCGAACCGGTAGAGATGGCGGGCACCCGAAGGGCTGCCGAATCGTCCCCAAGCCTCATGATGGAGCCCTTACCGTACTGCCGCTCGATCTGCAGAACGGCCATCTCCAGCGCCTTGTCCTTTTCCACCATTCCTCCTATGCCATCTTCTGCCCGTAGGCCCACTGAACTTCTTTTCGCACCAGCACTGTGTGTACAGCTCCCTGGTGACCCGACACGCTCTCATATAGGCACACTGAATCTACCCCAAATACGGCGCTCTCGCAGTCGACCGTAAGTTGCACCTTGCCGGGTTCCTTGAACCTCCCGATTGTCACGTGCGGCCGAAAATGGCGCTGGTCTCTCTTCATGACACCCGCCACCTCCAGCGCACTCATGACCACCTCGTACAGCCCGGCGAACACCGCCTTGTCGTCCTCGACCCCCAGCGCCAAGACGCGGGCCCTATGTCGATCCGGTAGGAACAAGAGCCCCCTCAACCAGGCCTCGCCGCCGCAATCCGCCGGCAATGCGCCCACCACTGCCTTGGCCTCCGCCGTTCTCTGAGGGTCAGACCGACCGATGAAGGCAACCGTGCAATGCAGTTGTGTCCGCTCTACCCATCGCACGCCGATCGTCTCGGACAGCGCACTCTGTGCACGCAGGGCGAAGATACTCGGCGGTCTCCGGCAGCGGCACGGCCACAAACAGCTTGTGGCCTCGTTCTACCGCTGGACCCACAGCCAGACTACTCCCTTCTGGAACGGTTCAGCAGACCCGCCTCGTTGACCGCGATCAACAGCCCCGGTGTGCGAAACGCGTGCACGAAATACAGCACGCCGCTCACGACCGTGATGACCAGCATGGCAATCACCAAGTACAAGCTGACTCTGTGCCCCAGCCACATCCACTTGTCTTCGAGCCAGCGCTCCACTATCAACGCCACTATGACCGCCATCTGGCAGGAAGTCTTGATCTTGCCCCATCCGCTCGCCGATATCACCACGCCGCGAGCCGCTGCCACCATCCGCAACCCAGTGACCGCCAGCTCTCTGGCTATGACCACCATAGCAGCCCAGGCGGACAGCTCAGCCAACTGCACCAGAGACACAAGTGCCGCGGTGACGAGCAATTTGTCCGCCAACGGGTCGAGAAAGGCCCCGAGCACCGATGTCTGCCCGCGCTTACGCGCCACATAACCATCGAGCCAGTCGCTCACTGCCGCAGCCACGAAGACAGCCAAGGCGACCGCGTACCTTCCCGGGACATCGGCCAAGAGGAACACCATGAACACAGGCACCATGGCCACTCGGAACAGGCTAATCGAGTTGGGTAGATTAGGACGCACAGACTTCTCCCACCAGATCGCAAGCTGAGACTTCATCTATTCTGACCCTTAACACATCACCCAGCCTGCACGACAGCCCAGAAATGCATCGCAGATAGGTCACTCCGTCTACCTCCGGAGCTTGTCCCGCCGTCCTGCCGACAGCCCACGAGCCCTCGATCAGTTCTTCGCCGCCCACAGAATCGACCATGACTTCCACCTGCGTTCCGACCATACCCGCTCGTCTGCGCTCTCCACTATCGAGGATAGCCTCATTCAGCAGGTCAAGGCGCCTTTGTGCGACCCCCCTCCTTACAGCGGGTCGCAGACTCGCAGCCTCAGTACCCTCCTCAGGACTGTATATGAACGCTCCCCCGTAATCAAACCGGGCGCTCTCGACGAAGGTCATCAAGTCCTCGAAATGCCGCGTGGTCTCTCCAGGAAAGCCCACGATGAAAGCCGAGCGTACGGACAGGTCGTCCATCATCGTCCTCGCTCTCTCCAACAACGCCCCGTATGAGGCCCCGTCACCCCCGCGTCCCATCTTTCTCAGTATTTCGCGATGAGAATGCTGAAAGGGCACGTCCAGATAGCGGCAGAGCTTGTCATGGCCCGCCATGAACTCCAGAAACGAGTCTGTGAGTCGTGACGGCTGCAGGTACATGACTCTAATGCGTCTGAGACGCTTGTCTTCGCTAAGTACATCGATAAGGCCTGATAGATCGAGGTCCTGGCTTCGCCAGCGCGTCGTGTCCTGCCCCACCAACACGAGCTCCTTCGCGCCCTCTGACAGGCACGCATCGGCTTCGGCCAAGATCTCTTCCGCCGGAACTGACCTGTAGGTACCCTTGATTCCTGGGATCGCGCAGAAGGTGCAGCTCTCGTCACAACCGTCCGAGATCTTCAGGTAGGCGTACGAGCCGCGCGCCTGGGGTGCCCGGTCCGCTAAGACCCCCGCGCGCCGGTCGGCGCCCGTGACAGCTCGCATGATCTGTCGTATCGAGTCCTCCCCCGCGATACCGAACCACCCAGATACCTCTGGTATTTGCCGGCTCAATTCCTCTCTGTATCTTTCTACAAGGCAACCCATCACCAGCACTGCCTTGTCAGCGTGCTCCGAGCAGACACTCAGGATCGCTTCGATCGACTCAGCCTTTGCATCTTGGATGAATCCACAAGTGTTGATGACGATGTGAGTAGCTTCGATGGGGTCGTCTGTGACACGTATCCCCCCGGTCAACAGCCCCCGCTCCACTGCGCGGCTGTCTGCGTCGTTCTTGGGACACCCAAGCGTGTGAAAGAACACGCGCGCCGAGAATCCGCTCTCGCCGCCGGTCATGCTACTGCGCAGGCTCGATGCGTGTCTCTGTGATGTAGTAGAGACCCGCTTCGGCGGGCGATTCATAGAATCGATCGTTGATGTAGACCTCCAAGGCCTCCGGCTTGCCCATGCTGACCAGGTACCGCTTTGCCTCCTGCTTGGTCACCTCATCCCCTGCCGTCATGGTGCCTCGAAACAGCGTATCGCCGTTCGCGTCCGTCTCTTTGATCACGACGAAGCAATCACCCGTGGCTTTGATCCGGAGCAAGACGACACTGCCCGTATAGACCGCCTCAGAAGTGGTAGTGGTGGCTATCCCACTCATCGTGGTGCTGGTGATCGACCCGGCGATCGTGGTCGTGCTACCACCCAGGCTGTTGACGTCGATGACGGCTTCGCCAGGCCCTCTGCGCGAGCCAAAGACCGCCAATAGCACAACGGCGATGATGGCAACGACGCCCATCACCGTATACCCACGCCGGGTGTTCTGTACTGGTCGCCGCTTGCCCGTCCGCAGGTTGCGGCTGCGCATCTGTTCGAGCGTGAGGTCGTAATACTCGCTCTGCGAAGACTTGCGCCGCTCATAAGTGCTGCGGTACTCCTCAACCAGACCGTCGGCATCCAGCCGTAGCACCGAGGCGTAGGTTCGAAGATACGCTTTGATGAAGGTCGGCCCAGGTACGGCCCCAAAGTCGTTCTGCTCCAAGGCCTCCAAGTACTTGACTCGGATCTTGGTGATCTCTGAGACTTGTTTTAGGCTGAGGCTCGACCGTATGCGAGCCTCACGCAGTATGCTACCTATCTCTGCCATTGGGATTCGAAGGCACCTCTCGAGTCAGGCCTGTTGAGCCACCAGCGCCCTGAGCGACGTCGGCTAATCTACCATCGCCCGCAGCGCGGGACAAGCGACTTCAACCCTAAGAAGTCGCACCGCCGTCAGGATCTTCGACCCCAAGACCTGCCAAGGCAATATCGAGTTCGTCTTTGCCTATGAGTATCTGGCGAGGTTTGCTGCCCTCCCATGGGCCCACTATGCCCCGGCGCTCCAGCATGTCGATGAGACGACCAGCCCTTGTGTATCCGACTCTAAGACGGCGCTGCAGCATAGAGACCGAGGCACTCCCAGTCTGGACCACCAGTTGCGCCGCATCCACCAAGAGGTCGTCTGAATCGGGGTCAAAGCCTTCATTGATGCCCTTCTTGATCTCCGTCGGCCTCTTCAACAACTCTTCGCGAAACTGTGGCTCTGCCTGGTGACGCCAATGGTTAACCAGGGCGGCTATCTCCTCTTCGGTGATGTACGCACCCTGAACTCTCTGCAGATGGCTGGAGCCCAAGGGCTTGAAGAGCATGTCGCCCATGCCAAGGAGAGTCTCTGCCCCGTTCACGTCCAAGATCACTCTGGAGTCGGTCTGACTGGAGACAGCGAAAGCGATCCGCGATGGGATGTTGGCCTTGATCATGCCTGTGATGACATCGGCAGACGGACGCTGCGTAGCCACCACCAGGTGGATACCCACGGCTCTCGACTTCTGGGCCAGTCTGATGACGTAGTCCTCGACTTCTTGTGGAGAGCTCATCATAAGGTCGGCCAACTCGTCAATGACGATGAGGATGTACGGCAGCGGGGCTTCTCCCCTTCGAGCCCTGGACTTGTTGGCCTCTGTCAGGCTGCGAGCATGGTCCAGCTCCAGCAGCTCATACCGGTCCTCCATCTCCTTGACCACGTTGTGAAGGACCCCGGCGGCGTCCTTCATATTCGTGACCACCGGCACCAAGAGATGCGGGATGCGATCGTAGTGGGATAGCTCGACCTTCTTCGGATCGACCATTATCATGCGCACCTGTTCTGGCGTGCTCCGCAACAGCACAGAAGAGACCAAACAGTTGACGCAACCACTCTTGCCCGAGCCGGTGGTGCCTGCTATGAGCAGGTGGGGCAGCTTCGTGAGGTCTGCGTAGACCGCCTTGCCCGAGATGTCCTTGCCCAGCCACACCATCAACGGGCCTGCGGATTTGGGGAACTCTCTGTAGATGTCGCCAAGCGTGACGAAGTCGGGCCTCTGGTTGGGCACCTCCACCCCCACCGCCGACTTCCCAGGGATGGGCGCAAGAATGCGGATCTCGGTGCTGGCCAGGGCATATGCCAGGTCGTCCCGCAGACCTGACACTTTCGCCACTTTGGTCCCCGGGGCCAACTGCAGTTCGTACCTGGTGACGCGAGGCCCGACCACCATGCCTACGACACGTGCTTCCACACCGAACTGTGACAGCGCGCCCAGAAGCACCCCGGCCACGTCTTGCTCGCTACCGCTCTTGACCCCCGTGAGCGGCCCACTCTTGCGCAGCATCGTCGCCTCTGGCAACAGGTATGCCGGTTCATCGAGAGCTAGCTCTATCTGCCGAGGCCGGCGTCCGAGGCCTGGCAAAGTCTCCTGGCCAGACCCGGTCTCGCTCTCTACATCAACCGGTCTGGGCGATTCCACTGTCTCGGCGGTCTCATCTTCAAGATCATGACTACGCCGAGACGACAGCTCTACCAGTTGCCCGGGTCCGGACGAGTGGTCGCTACCTGCGCAATAGATGTCTGCGAAAGCCTGTGCCCCGTCGACTACGCCACGCGGTCCCTCAAAGGGTTTGACCAAGGTGTCGTCGCGCGGACTATCACCCTCGCATACGAGGAATAGCCCACTCCTCGAAAGCGTCCCCGAGGTTATCCTCCGGTTTCCGGCCGGCAGTCGAAGCGGCCTCAGCTGCCTCCGCCGCTTTCCCCACCAAGTCTATTGGTCCCAGGCGCACGGGGTCACGACCCCCAGACCTCCCAGCACCTTGCTGACCCTCTATTGTCGGCCAGGAGGAGCGTACGTTCGCAGCGCCTCCACCCGTTCCCCACTCGCGCTCAGTGTCTTCAAGTGCCGTCGCGCTGCGCTCCGCGCTTCTTTTCACGGCGTCGGCCACGCGTCTCGTTCTACCGGCGACCCACACGCCTGTGATCCCCGTAGTCAGAATGAGCCCTACAAGGCCGGCAAGCCAACCCAATATCGCCACCCCCACCGTGCCCACGGCCCGGTGAAGGCCGGCGTACAAAGCCTCGCCCAACGCACCCGACCGTGCCTCGAACCCGCTCCGCACAAAAGTCTCTATCCCATGGGCTCCCACCGGCGGGCCACCAGCAGCAACCAGCAGGAACAGCCCGAGTAAGAACACGACCAAACCGGCAGCACCTATATGTATTCCAGAACTCCCGGCGCAGTACAGTGGTAGCAACGACCGCCAGCAGGGCGAGCGGTACCAGGACAGCCAGCCGGCCGAACACGAAGACGAGCCCGGTGCGTACGCCACGGCCCCCGGCCCCGGCAGCATCTCCTGCGAAGAGTGCGACCAACAGGAACACAGCCAAACCGAGCAAGACAAGCGCAATGATCTCCCTACCGTGCTCGGCTAGAGCGCCAGGCTCCGCACCTTTGCGCTGCGGCTTTCGAGACGCTGGCCCTCCCGCCTTTCCGGTGGCGCGCGCCGGCCTACGCACTACCGTGCGCTCGACGGTCTTGGCGCCGCCCTTCTTCCGCCTGTCTCGCTGTCCCGCCATGACCGTCCGGTCCTCGCTCCCCTAGACTTCAACGACCACGGGCAGAACCATCGGCCGCCTGTTGGCTTCTTGCCGAAGGTGCTTCTGAAGTACGTCGTGCACTCGACTCTTGACCAGGCCGACATCAGTGACCCGACGCATCTCATCGCTCTCCAGCAATTCGAGCACGACCTGTTTGGCGGCAGCGCTCAGTTTGTCCGGGTCGTCGGCATGGGCGATACCCCTGAACACGATCTCTGGTTCTCCCATTATCTTGCCGTCTTGAGCGCTCCTCGCCACCACCACCATGACCAGGCCGTCGCTAGCCAGGTGTTGGCGATCACGCAGCACTAGATCGCGAAAGTCGCCCATGGCAAAGCCGTCGACAAGTATCATGCCGGCCTGCACCTTTCCGGTGACCACAGCATTGTCAGGCGACAATTCGAGTACGTCTCCGTTGTCCAATACAAAGATCCGCTCATCCGGGATCCCAGTGGCCCGCGCCAACTCAGCGTGGAAGTAGAGATGACGGTGCTCGCCGTGGATAGGCATGAAGTACTTGGGCCGCACCAGATTGAGCATCACTTTGAGTTCTTCGCTGGCTGCGTGTCCAGAGACATGCACGCCCGCCGATGACTCGTAGATTACTCGCGCTCCGGCGGCGAACAACCTGTCGATCGTTCTGTTCACGCTTCTCTCGTTGCCCGGCACCGGCCTCGCCGAGATGATGACCGTATCGCCCTTCATCACCTCGATGGACGGATTCTCCTGAGCCGCCATGCGCGACAGGGCAGAGAGGGGCTCTCCTTGGCTTCCGGTGCACAGCACCGCAACGCGGTCGGGCGGCAACAGAGCGATATCATGAGGTTTGACGATCAGGCCATCTGGGACGTCCAGGTAGCCCAAGTTAGAGGCGATATTGACATTCTTGACCATACTCCGACCGATTATGGCCAGCGACCGTCCGTGTCGGTCGGCAGTATTCATGACCTGTTGGATGCGGTGTATATGGCTGGCAAAAGAAGCCACTATGATCCTGCCGGGGGCCAGCGCGAAGATGCTATCCAACTTCTGGCCTACACTGCGCTCAGGTGCGGTGAACCCAGGAACGTCCGCATTGGTGCTGTCGGACATGAGCAGCAGTACGCCCTTACGACCAAGTTCCGCGAATCTCTGCATCGCGGTAGGCAGCTGATCGATAGGAGTCTGATCGAGCTTGAAGTCGCCAGTGTGAACCACAACTCCCACCGGCGTGTGGATACCCAGCCCCACTCCGTCGGGGATACTGTGCGACACCTCCATGAACTCCACCTTGAAAGGCCCCAGGGAGACCTGCTTGTCGGTGGAGACCTCTCTTAGCTCGACCTTACCCTGAAGACCGTGCTCGCCCAACTTGGAGTTGAGGAGGCCCAGCGTAAGCCGCGTGCCATAGACAGGCGCTTCTATCTGCTTCAGAAGGTACGGCAGCGCTCCCACGTGATCCTCGTGACCGTGAGTGAGAATGATGCCTAGAACCCGTTCCCGGTTCTCGACGACGTACGTGAAGTCCGGCAACACCAGATCGATGCCCAGCATCTCGTCGTCTGGGAACATCAGGCCGGTGTCTACAACAAGAATCGCTTCGCCGTATTCCAAGACCAGCATGTTCTTGCCGATGGCACCCAGCCCACCTAGGGGTATGACTTTGAGCGTTCGCTTGGTCACGGTAGGATGTTCTCCAGGCCGACGGCTAGTCCTTGGAGCGAGCGCACACGCTTGATCGCCAGCACCACCCCCGGCATGAACGACTCCCGGGACAATGAATCGTGCCTGATAGTCAGCGTCTCCCCTGTGGCTCCGAAGATGACCTCTTGGTGAGCGACCAGGCCCGGCAGACGGACACTGTGGACCGTCACCTCCTTGACCAAGCCACGCCTTCGCCAAGAACCCTCGACGCGCAGTGCTGTGAGGCGTGACGTCCCAGAGGGTGAATCCAGCTTGGCCTCATGGTGCAACTCCACTATCTCGCATGCTCCTAGGTACTCTGCGGCTTGCTCCGCGAACTTCATCATGAGTACTGCGCCCATGGCGAAGTTGGGTGCTATGAGAACAGCGACTTCTGCCTTCTGCGCTGCCGCTTGCAGCTCCGCCAGATCCTCTGCGCAGAGACCGGTGGTGCCCACCACCACCGGCACTCGGTGAGCGACACACATCGATATGTTCTCTTTGACAGCGTCCGGCCGGCTGAAGTCGACCACGACATCTATCCCCCCGGCCAACAGCGCCGCTTTGAGGTCATCGAAGGCCGGCGTCTTTCCCACGCCCTCTTGCCCCGCGCCGTCGGCAGCGACGCCTCCAGCGAACAGCGGGTCCACAGCCGCGACCAAATCCAAATCTGGATCGCTGGAGACTGCCGAGCAGGTCGTGCTGCCCATGCGACCCAATGCTCCCGAGACCGCTACCCTGATCCTTGCTGTCTGCTGCGTGGTATCACCACCCATGGCCGCCCCCTTACGCTAGCCCACTGAGACAATCGGCCGGCACAGCGGCGTAGAACTTGTCCTCATCGGCCCCTATGCCCACAACCGAGAGAACGTCCGGTCGATATACTTCCCCGGCCAGTAGCATGACCTGATCGCTGGTGACCGCGTCGACTCTGTGCGCCAGTTCGTCAAGTGACAGTATCTCCGTGTCCGTGATGACGCCCTTGCCTAAGCGCGTCATTCGGCTTGAGGTGCTCTCTAGGCCAAGTATCATGCGGCCTTTAAGATGCTCCTTGGCTCGACGCAACTCCTCTTCACCTACCGGCTCTCTGACCAGTCGGACCAGCTCCCGGCCTATGGTCTCTATCACCGCCTCAAGGCGTTCAGGCCTGCATCCGAAATAGATGCCACTGAGCCCCGTCTCCTGATACAGGCTCGAGAACGAGTACACGCTGTAGACAAGCCCCCGCTTCTCTCTTACCTCCTGGAACAGGCGCGAACTGAGCGAACCACCGAAAAGGCTGTCCAGTACGGAGAGCTCGAAGCGCCGGTCGTCATCCCGGGCAAGGCCCACACCACCCAGACAGACATGCATCTGTTCCGTCTCCTTGCCGACGAAACGCCTGCTAGGACGCGGCGCCGGGACTTCTCGCACACGTGCCCCACCGTCGCCGTTGCCGCCCCCGGGCCTGGCGACTAGCATGTCGCGCAACACCTCATGGTCGATGTTACCCGCTGCCGCCACAACCATGTCGTCAAACCGGAACCGTCTGCCATGGTAGGCCCTGATGTCTTCAGCTGAAGCACCCGCGATGCTCTCACGCGTCCCCAGGATCGGATGGGCCAGCGGATGACCGTCCAGGACCACCTCGGCCAGCACGTCATGGATCAAGTCCTGCGGGGAATCCTCTACCATTGCTATCTCTTCGAGCACCACCTCCCGCTCTCGGTCAAGGTCGGCGAACGTGGGAGAGATGAGCATGTCGGTCATCACATCGAGCGCTACCGGCAACTGGTCGTCTAGAAAGCGTCCGTAGACGACCACATACTCCCTGGAGGTGCTCGCATTGAGCTCCCCACCAAGGGCGTCAAAGATCTGAGCGATCTCTTCGGCTGAGTATTTTGACGAACCCTTGAACAGCAAGTGCTCTATGAAGTGCGTGGTCCCGACCAGGGCCGCGGGTTCGTCCCGCGACCCGGCCGGGATCCAGAAGCCCATGCAGACTGATCTCAGGTGTTCAAGCTTCTCTGTGACCAGGCGTTGGCCTGTGGCTAGGCGTTCGACACGGTACTCTTCAGTCGCCACTGCCTTCCTTTGAAGAGAGGTTCTCCAGCAGCCGCAGGCTTATCTTCTCTTTGCCGCCCTGCATCTGCACTTCCAGCACCTCTACTCTCACCAGATCGCCACGGTTGACGACATCTTCGACGGTGGCGACACGATGGTCGGCCAGTCGCGAGATATGCACGAGGCCGTCGGTACCAGGCTTGAGCGTGACAAAAGCGCCGAACGAGGTGGTGGAGGCGACCCTGCCCTCTACGATGTCGCCGACCTCCGTCTCCCGGGTCAGCAGCCTGATACGCTCCAAGCACTGATCGCCGAGCTTGCCATCGGAGGCGAACACTTTGACCAACCCGTCTTCGGCCACGTCGATGGTGCACTCAAACTCCGCTTCCATGCCCCTGATGGTCTCGCCACCCTTGCCTATCACAGCCCCGATCTTCTCAGGGTCGATGCGGATGGTGGCTATGCGCGGCGCAAATTCAGAGAGTTGCGGACGCGGGGCGGCGATGGTGCTCGTTATCTTGTCAAGGATGAACAGACGAGCCTTGCGCGCCCTCTCCAGTGCGTCCTTGAGTATCTCGAAGGTCACGCCCTGGATCTTGATGTCCATCTGCAGCGCCGTAATACCCTTGTCGGTACCGGCTACCTTGAAGTCCATGTCGCCCAGATGGTCTTCTACCCCTGCGATGTCGGTTAGCACGACGTAGTCGTCGCCCTCCTTGACCAGCCCCATGGCGATGCCGGCCACCGGACGGGTGATCGGCACACCAGCGTCCATCAAGGCCAAGGTAGACGCGCAAACGCTGGCCATGGAGCTCGAACCGTTTGATTCCAGAGTCTCCGACACCAGACGAATGGTATACGGGAATGCCTCTTCGTCGGGGATGACCGGCACGAGGGCGCGCTCCGCCAAAGCCCCGTGACCGATGTCACGCCGGCCTGGACCGCGCATGAAGCCGGCCTCACCCACGCTGAAGGGCGGGAACTTGTAGTGATGCATAAACCGCTTCGATTCATCGACGCCCAGACCGTCGATGCGCTGCTCGTCGCGAGCGGCGCCCAGGGTCAGAAGCGTCAGCACCTGTGTCTGACCGCGCGTGAACAGGCCCGAACCGTGAGTGCGCGGAGCTATCTTGGTGTCGCAGTCGAGTGGGCGGATCTCATCCACTCCGCGTCCGTCGGGTCGCCTCTTGTCGACGGCGATGACCCTGCGCACGATCGCCTTCTCTACCGCGTCAAACGCCTTACCGAGCGCGGCCGCTTGGGCCGCCGCGTCCTCGCCTTCGGCTGCCGGAAACGCCTCGATGACCTGCTGCTTGACAGCCGCGACCGCGTTAGAGCGCTCGTGCTTGTCGAAGACGTTGCTGGCCTTCTCGATGTCACTCGCGAAACGAGTCTTTGATCTTCTCCACCAGAGCCGGGTCGGCCACCTTAGCGGCGAACTCCATCTTCGGCGCGCCCACTTCGGCCGCCCAAGCGCGGATCACTTCGCACTGCTTCTTGATGGCGTCATGCGCCACTTCGAGCCCAGCGATGATGTCTGCCTCGTCGACCTCTTCACAACCCGCCTCGACCATGCCGATGGCCTCGCTGGTACCGGCCACCACGAGGTTGACCAGGCTCTGGTCGATCTCCTCGTAGGTGGGGTTGACTATCCACGAACCATCGACCTTGACCACCCGCACAGCTCCGACGGGGCCACTGGAACGGCCCTTCGGAGAGGCACAGGGCGGCCGAAGCGCCGCTACGGCGAGCACGTCGTACGGATTGGTCTTGTCCACGGAGAGCACCGTGGCCACGATATGAGTCTCTTTGTTGAAGCCCTTGGGCCACAGGGGCCGGATCGGCCTATCGATAAGCCGGGCGATGAGGATCGACTGATCGCTCGCCCGGCCTTCTCTCTTGATGAAGCCGCCGGGGATCTTGCCCGCGGCATACATTCCCGCCTCGACGTCGACCGTGAGGGGGAAGAAATCTACGTTGCGCTCGTTGCTTGCCACGACCGCCGTCACCAGCACCATGGTGTCGCCCGTACGGACTACCACGGCCCCGCTGGCTTGCTTCGCCAACCTGCCCGTCTCGAAGGTGATCTTCTTGTCACCTAGTGTCACTTCTGTCGTTCTCACTTCTGCAGCCACTTTCTTTGCTCCCGTCCGAGGACCTCTCTTGGGTCCTCTCTCCGTCTATCTGACTCCCCTGCTGCTCCGTACCTACCGTCTACCGGCGATTACCTCCGGAGACCCAACTCCTTGACCACCGTCCGATAGCGCTCGACGTCTTCGCGCTGAAGATAGTTGAGCAGACGGCGCCTGTGTCCGACCATCTTCAGAAGCCCACGCCGTGAATGGTGGTCTTTGGCATGAGTCTTGAGATGCTCGGTAAGCACGTTGATCTGTTCGGTGAGGATGCCTATCTGCACCTCAGGGGACCCGGTGTCACCCTCGTGCTTCTTGAAGCGGTCGATAATCTCGGTCTTGCGTTCCTTGCTCAGCATGCATGGCCTCCTAGGCTCCTTGCCCCCAGCCATGACATGCCGTCAAGGCCGAGATGCAGGTTTAAATGCCGGCACCACTTCTGCAGTGCCTCTCCGGGCGTCATGGCCCAGACTGGTGATGTAGGTTAGCACAGGCACGCAGACCAACGAGGGCAGCTGGGGCGGCCCCGGACCCTGCCAGGCCATCGACGCGCAGGGGCTAGTAGATATAGACCGGCGTCCCCACCGGGGCAAGAGGATGCAGTTCGTCCATGTCATCCCAGGTCATGCGTATGCAGCCGTGACTGGCTGGGGCCGGCGGGACGTTCAGGAAACCATGGATAGCCAAGTAGGAGCCGGGTTCTTCGATGTAGAGCGGTTTGTACCGATACCTCTCGTAGGTGTTCTCTCTCTCCACACGAA
This sequence comes from uncultured Actinomycetes bacterium, assembly GCA_963747275.1. GTDB lineage: Bacteria > Actinomycetota > Thermoleophilia > RBG-16-64-13 > RBG-16-64-13 > RBG-16-64-13. Next base: position 95,302 of record CAVVEI010000013.1, on the reverse strand, counting down.
ACTCGCCGGCAGGAGTGAAGATCCCGACCGCCGGTGTACCGGTGGAGACCGCGATGGTCCGATAGACGGCGCCGTCGACACACAGCAACAGGAGCTGCCGCTTCCTGTCCACCTCTATCCATGTCCCCTCCGCATGCATGGTCGGCGTCGGACGATCGGCGGCCAGCAGCTTCCACCAGATCTCTCTCCCTGCAATACCGTCGCGCTTCAGACGCTCCCACTTCTGAAAACCCATCACGGCCGCCCTGGTCTGCCAATCGAACACCCCGTCGATATCACCTGGGCGATATGACAACTCCGCCAGCCTCTCCTCCAGCCACATCACCAGAGGTCCTCTGGCGCCCTTGGTGATAGCGACCTCGCCGAACCCCTTGGGCATGGCCGCACCGGCTCCGACGACTTCTTGCGCCAATTGCCGAGCCCTTAGCTGCGGCCCGCAGAAGTCCAGTCGAGTGATCTCGCCGTCACCGCTCAGAAGAGTCCTGACGGTCGCCGGGGGCAATTCTTCCGCAGCGCACAACACCGCGATACCCTTGTTGCGCGCCAGATAGGCCCCCACAGCCATACCATACGGACTCAGCTCGTCTGGGCCGGCCACGACGACGACGTGCGCAAAGGAGAGTCCTACTGACGCTGAGTACTCAGCGATACTGGCGCTCACGCCATACCGATCGGCCCCTTCCAGTGTGACGACCTCCGCGTCCCCACCCAACTCCACCGTGGTCCGTATCCTGACCACCGTCTTGGGCGCATAAGCCGTGAGAACCTCGGCCACAGCCCCGTAGAGCTCCCCTGACGAGGGCACGAAGAGCAGAGGCCAGCCCTTCGACGCCGCGAGAGCCGATGCGACCACCACGCTGCCAAGCGGCGCCGCGCCCAAATCGTTGGAGACGAGCACCACCCCGCGCTCCTCTCCGGCTCTGGCTCTCAGCTGTTCCGCAACCAGTGCCGCGGTATCGGGACCGTCGACACCCCCTATAAGGACGATCCGGCCCTGCGCCGCCAGATCCGGAAACTGAGCAGCGATGCTTCTCACGACAGAAGCATGGGTGCCCACCACAAACACCAAGTCCGGCCCGAGCCTGCTCATCTCCTCGCCCACCCTCGGGTCCAGCGAAACAGAGGGAGTAAGCAGCACCGGCCCGCCGTAGATGGCCGCCAGGACAGCCGAACTCGTGGCAGCCATGTAGTCGTCACCATTGGCCACCACCACGCACTCCACGTCCGGAGAGAAGCCGGCTTTGGACAACAGGACCGAGGTGTGATAGACGTCGTCCCCGGTGAGGACCATGTAATCAGTGGCCCCACGAGCGTAGCCGCCAGGGGATGCGACCCACGCCACAGCCAGAACGCCGACGGCAAGCACAAGACTCCAGCCACGCCCCACGCGTCGTCTCGCTGGCCCGTCTGCTCCGAACGTCATTGGCTGATCCACTGCCGACATCTGGCCTCCTTGATGAGTGGCGCACAGAATACCACCGTTAACTCGCACCTAGCCTTCTGTGCGCTTGCCTAGAAGCGCTCACGTCAGCTCGTATCTGCTCGGCCAGACTAGCGGCGTCTCCGAACTTCTCCTGCCTTCGCAGGCGCTCCAAGAAGATCGACTGCCATGTGTGTTCCGTAGAGATCACCCTCGTAATCCAGTAACAGGGTCTCGACTCTGACGACACCGTCGTCCTCAAAGGTAGGGTTGCTGCCGATGCTGGTCACCGAGTCGTGGTAGACCACTCCGTCCACCGATGACCTGGTGACATAGACGCCCGAGTCAGGCAGGGCAAGTTCGTCCGCCACTTGCAGGTTGGCAGTAGGCGCCTGCAAAGCACGGCCTCGTCTCGCGCCGCTGACGACAACCCCTTCCAGTCGGTGTGGCCTGCCCAAGAGGCGCGCCGCCGTCTCTACGTCTCCCAAGTCCAGCAGACCGCGTATGCGCGTGCTCGAAACGGCTTCGCCGTCATGTCTAACCAGAGCTACAGACCGCACCCCGAACCCGTGCGTTGCGCCGAACGCGGCCAGCAGATCCACCGTGCCGGTCCCCTGCCTGCCAAAGCGGAAGTTCTCTCCCACCAGCACCATAGTCGCGCCCAACCTCGATGATAGAACGAGACTGCAGAACGACTCTGGCAGAAGTCCCGCGAAGTCCTTGTCGAACTCAACGGTCACAACCTCATCAATGCCCAGTTCCCAAAGCAATTCGACCTTCCGCCGCTGCAGAGTGAGAGCTCTCAACCCTGGGCTCTGGCCGCAGCACCGTGTCGGGATGCGGATAGAAGGTGACGACTGTAGCTCGACCGCCGGTGCGCGCTGCCGCACCCACAGCCTCGGCTATGATGCTCTGATGGCCGCGGTGTACGCCGTCGAACACTCCTATGGCGACGACCCTGCCCCCCAGCGGGGCAGCCTCCACCTCTTCAAGCCGCACGTGCCTCTTCATGCTCTGGCCTCGTTCGGAAAGATCGACTACTGGCCGCGCTGTACCCTCTCGTCCCTCGTATACGCCCAGCAACCTGGACTCCCCATAGGCGCGAAAGCGACCCACCTGGTCCAGACGCAACTGGTTGCCGTTGGCAGCCAGACGAGCAGCGACCGCGCCCAACTCCACGCCGGGCATTCCTGCCAGCGCTTCCTCGAGATTCAACACCCCGTGGCTGGGCGACGCGAACAGCTCGGAGTCGATATCACCCATCCCCAAAGCGTCAGCAACCGAGAATCGGCCTATGCGAGTGCGCCTGAGCGCCAGAGCGAAGCCTCCCACCCCCACGACTTCTCCCAGATCCTGTGCCAGCACCCTCAGATACGTCCCGCTGCTGGTCAGTGCAAGCACCTTCGCTGTCTGAGCGCCATCGTCGAAGCCCAACATGCAGAGATCATAGATGGTCACCTGCCGGCCTGGAGTCTCAACGATCTCCCCTGCGGTGAGCCCTCCTGTACAGCGGCTCCCCGTCGACCTTGACGGCGGAAGTGAGGGGTACTTTCTGCCAGATGAGCCCTCGAAACCCATCGAGTGCACGCTGCACTGTCACGCAGAGACGCGCTCCACCGGTGCTCGTGATCTCGCCCTGTGGGGTCGCCGGTGCTAGAAGACCGCGCCGAACTGCACCGTCAGCTCGTATTCCTTTGGTCAGCCCAAGCATAAGCTGAGACAGCCTCGTGGCCTGCCCCATAAGCACCAGCAGAAGGCCGCTGGCAAAAGGATCAAGTGTGCCTGCATGCCCCACCCGCCTGCCGTAGCCCCGTCGGACATGGCGGACGACGTCAAAGCTTGTGGGTCCCACCGGCTTATCGACTAGAAGTACGCCCGACGCCCCAGTCATCTACAATCTCACGTCAGAGCATCGTGCGGACACGCCGTTCGATCCAATCGAGCACGGCATCCACGTTTCCTTCCGCTGTGAACCCCGCTGCGCGTATGTGCCCTCCGCCGCCCTTCTCGTGAGCCAATGCCGCCACGTCCACCGAACCGTCGGTGGACCGCAGGCTCACCTTGGTCTCTGCCGCTCCCTACCTCCTTCTCGCGTGCGAGAGCTGCTACGCGCACCCCCGCAATGCATCGAAGGCTGTCGATGAGACCTTCGGCGTGACCCTCGTGCGCCCCTGTGTCAGCGAAGTCCCCGTTGCCCAGCCAAGAGGTGACCAGAGCGCCCTCGAGCGCGAAGCTGCATGCGAGACATCATTCTTTCCAGCAACCGCAGCCTTCGCGAGGGGGACGCTCTCGTACACCCGCCGGTAGATGGAGTTGACGTCGCACCCCAGTTCCTGCAGTTCTGCGGCGATACGATGCGCCTCCGGCGTTGTGTTGGAGTACTGGAACCTGCCCGTGTCGGTCACCAAGGCCGACGTACAGTGACGTCGCCACTTCGGCATCCACCGGCAAACCCCCAGCTTTGAACACCGCGTGAAGGATCGCAGTCGCCGACGCCGCCCCGACATCCACCAGGTTGAGATCGCCAAACCCCGGATTGTCTTGGTGGTGATCGATATTGACCCTGGTCAGACGTGGGTCGAAACCGTCGGAATCACCGCGAAGCAGCGATGCACAGTCCAGAAAGTAGATCGTCGTGTCAGGTTCAAGTGCGGGCGCAACACCCCTGGCGACGTCGTCGAGGTGAGGAAGAAACTTGTACTCATCAGGAAAGTCACTGGCACCTGGCACGTACGCGCGTGCAGGTCACCCCCAGGCGCTCGCACATTAGGGCTAGCGCCGCCAGAGCAGCCAAGAGCATCACCGTCGGGCGCCTCATGAGTGACCGCTACCACCCTCGTCTCGCCGCGCAACCGCTCCGCGATTTCTAGAGCCGTGACTTGCCGGCCGATGCGGCTCACGGGCACCCCTCTTCAGGCGTCGGCAAGGCTCTCAGGTTCGTTCTCGGCAGCTTCGTCTTCTGGACGCAGGGCCTCGGCGCCGCTCGACCTAAGTATCGCCTGGATGCGCATACCGCGATCGATAGTGCCGTCGTAGGTGAACTCCAGCATGGGGGTGCGCTTCAGGTCCAGCTCATCACTTATGAGTCTCTGCAAGAACGGACGCGCGGCTCGCAATCCCTCCAGGGTCGCATCCTTCTCGCTCTGTTTCCCATAGACCGAGACAAAGACCTTGGCGTGCGACATGTCGGGAGCGGTATCCACTCCGGTGAGGGTCACGAATCCTATGCGCGGGTCTTTGAGATCTTGGGAGAGCGCAGTGCCTATGATCTCCTTGAGCGCCTCGTTGACGCGACGAACCCGATAGGACGACATTACGCATCGACATCCACCACCTCGGTCACGGCTGACGTCAGCGTCCACTCCTGCGAATCAAGGTAAGACCTGAGCCGCTCCAGCGTCTCCTCCAACACCTTCAGATCCGACGCGGCCACAGCGAACACCACTCGCGACCGCTGCCACAGATCCTGATAGCCCACCTCCGCGAATGAAGCCCCCAGCTGGCGGGTGACTCCGTCTCTGATCCGCCTAAGGTACATCCGCTTGCCCTTGAGCGAGCCATTCTCGGGAAAGTGCAGATCGGCCGTGATTATGCCGACGAACCCCTTGCCGCTCTTACCCAGTACGAGCTACTTCCTTGATCTCGTAGGCCTCGATGACATCACCTTCGTGCAGGTCGTCGAACCCGTCCACATGCAGACCGCACTCGTAGCCGGACTGCACTTCGCGGGCATCGTCGGCGAACCGTTTCAGGGTGCCGATGCTGCCCTCGTGCACGATGCTCCCGTCCCGCACTACACGGATCTTGGCCGACCTGACCAGCTTACCGGACTGCACGTAGCAGCCGGCGATAGTACCGATCTTCGACGCGTGGAACACTTGGCGGACCTCAGCCGTGCCCAGCTCCTGCTCGACCTGCTCCGGCTCCAACATGCCCACAAGCGCGGCCTCGACATCCTCGATGGCCTTGTAGATGACGCGATAGGTGCGCACATCCACCTGCTCCTGTTCGGCAAGCGTCTTCGCGGCAGCCGAGGGCCGCACGTTGAACCCGATGACCACGGCCTTCGACGCCGACGCCAGTAGAATATCGGACTCGTTGATACCACCGACGCCGGCGAACACGACGACCACCTTGACCTCAGCGTGCGAGACGTTCTGAAGCGACTCCTCCAGTGCTTCCACCGAGCCGCCCACGTCGCCCTTGATCAGCAGGCGGAGCTCCTTGACCTTGTCCTCTTTGACCCGGCGGTAGAACTCCTCCAGGCTGCTCGCGCCGCCTCGGCTCTTGGCCAACTGCTCTTGCCTGAGTCTGGCCGTTCGCTGTTCGGCCTTCTGACGAGCTTCACGCTCGTCCTTGACTACCGACAAGAAGTCACCGGCAGCGGGTAGGGTATTGAAGCCCAGTATCTGCACAGGTACCGAAGGACCAGCCTTGATGAGCACGTTGCCCAAGAAATCGAACATCGCTTTGACTTTGCCGTACGCCTCACCACAGGCCAGTGAATCCCCGACCTTCAGCGTCCCTCGCTGCACCAACACAGTGGCGACCGGCCCACGGCCGACGTCCAATTGCGCCTCGATCACCACGCCCGAAGCCAGCGCCTTGGCATTCGCTTGTCAGGTCCTGGACTTCTGCCACCAACAGGATCATGTCCATCAGTTCGCTCAGATGCAGCTTCTGTTTCGCCGACACCTCGACCACCACGGTGTCCCCACCCCACGCTTCGGGGACCAATCCCTCGTCAGACAGCTGCTTCTTCACGTGATCCGGGTTGGCATCGGGCAGATCCATCTTGTTGATGGCTACCAGGATAGGCACTTCTGCAGCCTTCGCATGACTGATCGCCTCGAGGGTCTGGGGCATCACGCCATCGTCGGCTGCGACCACGATCACGGCTATATCGGTCGACTTCGCTCCCCTGGCGCGCATCGCAGTGAAGGCCTCATGGCCCGGAGTATCGAGAAAGGTGACCTTCTTCTCTTGATGCGTGACCTGGTAGGCACCGATATGCTGCGTGATGCCGCCGGCCTCGCCCTTGACAACCTCGGTCTCCCGAATGGCGTCCAGCAGCGACGTCTTGCCGTGGTCGACATGGCCCATTATGGTGACCACCGGCGCCCTCGGCGAAAGATCAGCGGGATCGTCCGCAAAGGTATCGGTAGACTCCGCTTCCTCTTCAGCGTGTTCGATCTCGACTTTGCGCTCGAACTCCTCGGCGAGTATGAGTACCGCATCGTCAGACAACGACTGGGTGATGGTTACCATCTCTCCCAACCGCATAAGGGTCTTGATCAGTTCGCCGGCACCAAGCTCAAGCGCTTCACCCAAGTCCTTGACGCTGGCACCGCTCTTGATTCGAACCGGCGTCTCAGTACCTGGGGGTAGCTTCTTCTTAGGCGCGACTCTCTCGACATCGGCCGGGACCATGCCCCGCCGATCGCGAAAACCGGTCTGCCGCCTTTGCGACCGGCCTGAGAGTCGATTATCACTCGCCTCTTCGCAGGCTTGTCGTCACCACGACGCACGCGAGCTGCGCCCGGGGCAGGCGTGGGTGCCACCAACCCGGTCGCTTCTGCGGCCTCTGCCCAGAGGTCTGGTATGGGAGCCGACGCCTCGCGTTGTGGTCTATCCCGCCGCTCGACAGCTTCACGCCCGGGGCCAGGCTTACGTGGTGGTTTGCCACCGGCCTGGGCAGGACGACTTACAGCACCGACGGGCGCGGTAGGAGCCGGCCTAGCGCCGAAGGGCGGACGACCCGGGGCAAAAGACGGGCGCGGCGTAGGCGGCCGACCAGCGGGGGCCGGTCTACTCGCCGGTGGTCGTCCAGGCGCAGCAGGTCTCTCCCCCTCGCCGCTCGCCGTAGACCTGTTGGCGATCGCCGCTTTGCGGGCAGCCTCAGCCTCAGCCAGTCTCTGCTGCTGCAGACGGATCAACTCTTCCTTCGTGACCACGTGATCCGGTGGCTTGACACCCTTGCGTAGCGGAACGCCAGGCCCGACCACCGTCGGCAGGTTGTCCAAGCGAGGACTTCGGCCACGGGGCCGCGGCGGCGGCTTACGCTCGCCCCCGCCCGGCTCATCGGTCTTCTTAGGTTCACCAAGCTGGCCAGAGTCGACTCCGGCGCGCGCAGTTGGCCGAGAGGGCGCCAAGGTGCCCCCCGTCGCAACCGCGGACGGAGGCTCGGCGGCAACCGGTTTCACGCCTTCAGCCCGTGTTGCCTCGACCGCGACAGGCGCGGTCTTGGGACCCGCAGGCCTGCCCTTTGCGGACAACACCTTCTCGGCCTCCGACTCCTCGACGCTAGACGCGCTCGTCTTGACGTCAAGGCCCGCGGACTGGAGCCGTTCCAGCAGTTCATGGCTGGCAAGGCCCTTTTCTTTGGCTATGTCATAGATGCGTCTCTTGGCCACTGTCTACCTGCACTCGGACCCGTCGGGTCCCTCGCGTTTGATGATCCCTATCGCCTTGTCTAGGCTATCCCTATCAACTTCCACCGAAGTCCGAAATGCCCTTTGAAACGCCTTTCGCATAAGCGCTCTTTCCAGACACGCCTGCCTCCTGCACAGGTAGGCACCTCTACCAGCGTGTCTGCTGCCTGCGGCGACCACCCGCAACGACTCGCCCTCTGCGACCACGGTCAGGCGCACCAAATCACTCTGCTGACCGCGCATCCCGCAGCCGATGCACTGTCTCTCAGGAGCTCCCACCGGTCATTTCCTGATGCTGCGGCATGCCGCAGTATAGACTTCCAGGGAGCGCAGCGTTAGGGCAACGCTTACCGCCGGATGTCAGCGCGTGACAACGACCATCGATCACCAGACTCTCGCTCTCAGTCGTCGTGTAGACCGTATCGTCATCACTCATCTCAGTCTCGGACTTTATGTCGATCTTCCAGCCGGTCAGCCGATTGGCAAGTCTGGCATTCTGCCCATCTTTGCCTATGGCAAGTGACAGCTGATCGTCCGGCACAACGACAGTAGCCTCGCGCTGCTCGTCGTCCAACAGCACCTCCCGCACCCGGGCGGGCGAGAGCGCCTTTGCCACAAAACGAGCCGGTTCCTGGTCGAACGGGATGATGTCGATCTTCTCACCCCGGAGTTCGGAGACCACCATGCGCACCCTCGACCCCCTGGGGCCCACGCACGCTCCGACTGGGTCCACACCGTCGCTATGCGAGACCACAGAGATCTTTGACCGGTACCCGGGCTCACGCGCAACACCCACGATCTCGACCAGCCCGTCGGCGATCTCAGGTACCTCCAACTCGAATAGACGCCGCACTAGCTCTTCACTACGCCTGGACAGAGTTATTGGAGGCTCCTTGAGGCTTTGCGAGACCTCTTTGATGACTGCCTTGAGTCGCATCCCGTGCTCGTAGCGCTCAGTATTCACCTGTTCGCTCTTGGGCAAGCGTGCTTCGACCCTGCCTAGATCGACCAGCGTGTACCGGCTGTCTGATTGCTGCACGATACCCGTGACGATCTCACCGATCCGGCCGGCGTATTCCTGGAACACGATCCCCTGCTCCGCTTCGCGGATGCGCTGATATATCACCTGCTTGGCGGTCTGTGCCGCAATGCGCCCGAAGTCCTCGGGGGTGATCTCCTGCCGCTCCGCCATGGACGTATCGATTACAGTCTCTTCGTCCTCTACCACCGGTTCTTGTCCGGGTGGGAAGATGAGCTCGAACACGCGTATCTCCCCGGTATCGTGATCGATCTTCACCTCAGAGAAGGGCACCGCGTGTGGCGTCTTCTGGTAGGCCGAATGAAGAGCCTCCTCCAACGCTTCTATGAGCAGGTCGAAGGGAATGCTCTTCTCTTTCTCTATTTGGCGAAGAGCCTCTATCGTCTCTTTGTTCATCCCCTTCCCCCTAATCGAACTCGTATATCGAATGAGCGCTGTTGATATCGCTCAACTTGATCCGCACCTGCTTGCCATCATCTTCTACGAGGACCGCGTCCGCCGTCACTTCCACCAATCTGCCCTGCCAGACCTTCGCGCCCTCCACAACCACTCGCGCCTTGACACGGATCTTCTTGCCGATCTGAGCCTCGAAGTGCTCCCGCTTGCGCAGCGGGCGCTCAAGTCCAGGCGAGCTGACCTCCAGCGTGTACGCCCCCCTGATCGTGCCCTCATCGTCCATTGCCTTACCGACAACTCCGGACACCAACCCGCACAACTCGTGTGTGACGCCGTCCGCATGGTCGATGTAGAGCCTGATGACCCTCTGCTTCTGGCCGCCTGCCTGCTCCATCATCACAAGTTCTACACCCTCGACCTCGCGGTCGATGACTTGCTGCAGCCAGGCCTCGGTCACTGCCATGAGTCCATTCCTTCAAGTAAAACAAAAGTGGGCCCATCCCGCACCCACTGTGTCCAACAACATGGCTATCGTTTGCGCAGTCGATTATAGCATGCCTAGTCTGCGGCCTCCCAGATTCTACGGACCACCGCGGGGCATTCGGCCACCCCGACCTCCAGTCTCTCGCCCCCACGCCGCGGCTCCACCTCGACCACGCCCTCGGCGGCCTTCTTGCCCACAGTGACCCGTACCGGACACCCGATAAGCTCTGCATCGGCGAACTTGAAACCGGGCCTCTCATCACGATCGTCCCACAGTACATCCCAGCCCTCGGTGCAGAGCTGGTCGTGCAGAGCGAGCGCCACCCCTGTCTGAGTCTCGTCCTTGACCTGCACCTGGACCAGATGAACGTCGAACGGAGCCAACGACTTGGGCCACACGATCCCCCGCTCATCCGCATGCTGCTCGACCGCGGCAGCCGCCAGCCTCGCCGGCCCGATGCCGTACGAACCCATTATGAGGGGACGCTCTGACCCCGCCTCATCGAGTACTGTGGCCCCCAGGGGTACCGAGTATCTGGTGCCCAGCTTGAAGATGTTGCCGACCTCGATGCCCTGCTTCACTGCCAGGTGCTTACCGCATTGCGGGCAGCCGTCGCCTTCTTGCGCCTCCCGTAGGTCGGCGAACTCCGCTTGAAAATCTCGCCCGACCACCACCCCCAGTAGATGGGCGTCCACCTTGTTGGCACCTGCCGCGTACTCAAGTGGGCGCGCCCCACCCTCGCCGGACGGTGGGCGCAGAGCCTCGTCTGCCACCACTCTCATCTTGGCCCCACAGGCCAGACCGACGGGGCCCACATACCCCGGCTCCACCCCACAGACCGCCTTGACCTCATCTGCAGTCGCGACGCGAACCTCCCGCTTGAGGTGCCGGGCCAGCTTGCTCTCGTGAACTCCGTGATCACCCCGCACCAACGCCAGCAGGACTTCGTCTCCCGCCACATAGACCAAAGACTTCATGATGGACGTCTTAGGGACCTTCAGAAACTCAGACACTTCTTCGATGGTCCGCCGCCCAGGAGTAGCTACCTCCCACGGCTTGGCGGCGGCACCACCGGAGTCCTCGCCGCACGCTTCTCCAGACTCCGGCTCACGGGCCGCTGACCGCGCCAGTTCTACATTCGCCGCGTAACCACACGACTCGCACACAGCGATGCGGTCCTCCCCCGCGCGCGATGGGGCGATGTACTCGTGCGCTTGCGCGCCGCCCATGAACCCGCTGTCACTCTCGACGCGATAGAACTCTATGCCACAACGGCCGCAGATGCGGTCATAGGCCTCGACGTGCTTCTCATAGCTCTTCTCCAGCCCTGCTTCGTCCAGGTCGAACGAGTACGAGTCTTTCATCACGAACTCACGCACACGGAGCACACCGCCCTTGGGGCGAGGTTCGTCTCGAAACTTGAGCTGCAACTGGTACCAGATCTGGGGAAGGTCTCGGTACGAACGTAGCTCGCGTGCCGCCAACCAGGCGAACACCTCTTCATGGGTCATGGCCAGCACCATGTCGCGCCCACCCCTGTCCTCGAGCCGGAACATCTCTTGGCCGATAGACCCATACCTGCCCGTTGCCTGCCAGACCTCGGCCGGGTGTAGCGTCGGCATGGAGAGTTCCAGGGCGCCGATCGCGTCCATCTCCTCGCGCAGTATCTTGAAGACGCGAGCCATCACTCGCCAGCCGAGAGGCAGAAAGACATAGATGCCGGAGGCGAACTGGCGGACGAACCCGCCTCTGACCATCAGCTTGTGACTGATAGCCTCAGCGTCAGCGGGGTCCTCTTTGACCGTGGGCATAAACAGCGCGGTCGCCCGCATGGACTCCTCCTCCGGATGCCTTGGACGCGTGGCCGGTTGGCCCACGCATATACTCGCTAGAAGTCTAGCAGGCTCCGTCGCCGGAGGGCGGCGTTGACACGTGTCGCAGTGCTATCTCCGCGAAGAGAGCGTCCACCAGATCTGCCTCGGCCACCTTCCGCACGGGCTTGCCACCGGCGAATACCACTCCCTCGCCCTCACCCCCTGCAATACCGAAGTCAGCCTTGCGGGCCTCTCCGGGCCCGTTCACGACGCAACCCATCACCGCCACTTCCAGGTCCAGCCCCTGGTCCACAAGTCTTTGCTCGACCTCCAAAGCCAGAGGCTCCAGGTCGATCCTTGTGCGTCCACATGTCGGACAAGAGATCACGCGCGCGCCGTGTGGGGCCAGATCCAGAGCGCGCAAGATCTCAACCGCGACGCGGACCTCCTCCACCGGATCTCCCGTCAGCGACACTCGCATTGTGTCCCCGATGCCTTTCGATAACAGGGCCCCTAGGGCGACCGCGCTCCGGACAGCGCCGCTGCGCATCGTTCCCGCTTCGGTCACGCCCAGATGCAGCGGATATGGAACCCTATTCGCCAATTCTAGGTTGGCGGCGATGGTCACCCGCGGTGATGACGATTTGACCGACACCTTGAGGTTGCTGTAGCCCAAGTCCTCTACCAGGGCGCAGTTGCGAACGGCGGACTCCACCAGGGCGCCGGCGGGGTCGGCCTTCTCTCGCTCTCGCAGGTCCCTCTCCAACGAACCGCTGTTGACCCCCACCCTTATGACCGCGCCTCTCTCAGCCGCGGCCTCCACGACCGCCCGCACGTTTTGGGGGCCCCCTATGTTGCCTGGGTTGATGCGCACACCGGCGGCGCCTGCCTTCACTGAAGCCACCGCCAGCTCATAGTCGAAGTGGACATCGGCGATCAAGGGCACTGGTGAATCCGCTACCAGAGCCCCCATCGCCTCAGCCGCCGCTCGGTCGGGCACAGCGACACGCACCAAGCGAGCCCCTGCTGTGGCCAGCGCCCTTATCTGGCCGAGCGTCGCGTCTATATCGTCGGTGCGCGTATTGGTCATGGACTGCACGACCACCGGAGCGCCTCCACCCACCAGCACTCCCCCCACACTCACCTGAAGCTGGCTGGCCACGTGTTCTCCCTACGATCCACCGGTAAACAGGCGATCGACGTCGTTTATCATGGCTACCACCACCAGCACGGCTAGGAGCGCGAACCCTGCCATCGAGATGCGCTCGAAAACCCTGAGTGACAGTGCCCGCCCTCTGATGCGTTCGACTATCGCATAGACGAAGTGTCCTCCGTCGAGCGGTAGCAGGGGAAGCATGTTCAGGAGCGCGAGGTTGATGCTGATCAGGGCAACGAAGAACAGGTATGACGTGAACCCCGTCTGCACCATCTCTCCAGAGATCTGGACTATGCCGATTACCCCGGCCATCCCGTTGGAGCCCATCACGGGCACGTCTCGCGTGAACATCATCCCGATGCCGTCGAAAGTGTACTTGACCACATGGCCGAACTGTCTGGCCGCATAGTCCACACTACTCAACGCCCCCAGGTCGCGCGGGTCAAGTTCGCCTCCCCAGGTGATGCCCAACTGACCCAGCCCTTCTTCGCTTTCGCCTATGGTGGCCGGCGTGGGCAGAGCCAACAACTCACCTGCTCGCTCCACCACGACTACGACCGAGTCGCCCTTGTGCTTTATTACCTCCCACCTCAGAGCGTCCCAGTCCGAAATGGCTCGCCCATCGATGCTGACGATGCGATCACCCGCAAGGACGCCCGCCTGCGCTGCTCCCGACCCAGGTGCTACCTCTCCCACCACAGCGGTCGCGATAGTCTCACCTTCGACAAGACCGACCACATACAACAGACCAAAGGCGATGATGGCGTTCATCACCACACCGGCCACGATGAAGAGCAGCTTGTGCCACAGCGGGTGCGAGTAGTACCTCCGTTCTATGGGGGTCGCGGCTATCTCGTCCGCGTTCAGCGCTCGCTTCCCGGCCAAGGCATCCTCCGGGTCACGACCCCGCTTTGGTTTTGCAGCGTCTTCGGCTTCCGACTCCCTTAGCTCAGCAAGCCGCTCATCGAACTCCTCTTTGTGCATGCCGGTGACCCGCACATACCCGCCGAGAGGGACTGCTGAGATGCCGTACACGGTCTCGCCCCAGCGCCGCTTGACCAAGTAAGGGCCGAAGCCCAGGCTGAACTCCTCGACCCGCATTCCCGTGGCCTTCGCCACTACAAAATGACCCAGTTCGTGCACCAGGATCAGAAAACCCAATCCTACGATGCCGATCACAACTCCCAAAGCCGTATTCACTGGCTATCGACCCCTGGTTTCTGTCTCCGCCATTTGCCGCTCGCATAGCGCCCAAGCCTTCTGTCTCGCCCACTCATCGACGGCCACCGCCTCCTGGTATGTTCCTATGGCCCCGCTTTCACTCTGCGCCGCTACCTGCGCGACCACCTCAGTTATACCCAAAAATGGCAGGGAGCCCGCCAGAAAAGCGTTCACGGCAACCTCATTGGCCGCATTAAGAGCGCATGTGCTTGAATCGCCACGGGCTCCCGCCTCTCGAGCGAGGCGTATGGCCGGAAATGCTTCCTCGTCAGCCTTGCCGAAGTCCAGCGCCAGTCCAGCCTCCAGCTGCAAAGGAGGTGACTCGACCGGGCTGCGCTCGGGAAAGCTCAGGGCATACCCGATGGGCACCTTCATGTCAGGCATTCCCATATGAGCGAGCAAAGCCCCGTCGACCATACGAACCAGTGCATGGACTATCGACTGCGGGTGTATGACGACATCGATGCGGTCATACGCCAGACCGAACAGGTGATGTGCTTCGATGACCTCCAAGCCCTTGTTCATGAGCGTGGCTGAATCGATGCTTATCTTCGCCCCCATCGACCAAGTCGGGTGCGCCAGGGCCTCGTCAGGGGTGACCTCCCGCAACTGTTCGCTGCTGCGCCCTCTGAACGGTCCCCCCGAGCCCGTGATGATGACCGAATCTACCGCCTCGGGGCGCGCGGCGACAATGAGCTGGTACAGCGCGGAGTGTTCAGAGTCGACCGGCAGGATCTTTACGCCCTGGCCCCTTGCGGTCGCAGTGACAAGCGTCCCCGCACACACCATGCTCTCCTTGTTGGCCAGTGCCAGAGTCACCCCACTTTCGAGCGTCGCCAGAGTCGACTCCAGACCGGCGAACCCCACGATAGCGTTCAGCACCAGGTCGGCCTCGACCTCTTGTACGAGTCGAGCCGCCGCCCCAGGCCCTCGTCGCACGCAGATGCCATCAGCTCGTCTAGCCGCCGCGTCCGCCGCGCCATCGTCGGCTATGGCCACATCGCAGCAGCCCGTCGCAACCGCCTGCTCAAGCAACAGGTCGCCCCTCTGACCGCACGACAGCCCCACCACTCTCATGCCGGGACTTGCTCGTATCACCTCGAGTGCCTGTACTCCGATGGACCCCGTCGAACCCAGTACGATTACGCGCTTCATCACCTGACCGCGCTCCCAAAGAGAGCTATCGATACCCAGTAGGTGGCCACCCCGGCAAAGAGGAAGGCGTCGAAGCGGTCGAGTATGCCCCCGTGCCCCGGAAGCAGCTTGCCCGAATCTTTGACCTGAAAGTCGCGCTTGACCGCCGACTCGAACAGGTCGCCCCACTGCCCCACGATTCCCACCACCAGTCCAAGCACCACGGCGTAGCCCTTCGACATGTCCCAGTCTGCATATACACTGACCAGCAACGCCGCCAGCATCGCCCCGACCAGTCCGCCGATCGCTCCCTCCACAGTCTTCTTCGGAGATACACGCGGAGCCAAGCGGTGCCTACCGATGGCCCTTCCCACGAAGTAGGCGAAGGTATCGCTGGCCACTGTGCAGACGAAAAGCAGTATCGAAAGCGTGAGTCCATGGGTCATGAAGCGCACGAGCATGATGTACGAGAACCCCACACCCACCCACAGGACCCCGAAGGCGGTCAGAGCGATGCGCCCCACCAGGTGAGCCCCGATCTTGCCCAGCAGGGACCAGAAGAACATCATCACCATCATTAGGGCTAGGCCCATCAAGATACCTTCCTGGCCTGAGAACCCGAGTTTCGGGAACTTGGCGTAGAGGAAGCAGCAGACCACCACCGCTGCCCCTGAGACATAGCCCACCAACAGGTTGGGCTTGTACGGACGCACCAACGTGAAGTACTCGTGCAGCCCCAACAGAGTGAGCACCACGCCGAATCCAAATAGAAAATAGCCGCCAAGTATGATGGCCGCCAGCCCCAGCGGGAGCCCGATTATGGCGACCAGCAGACGCTGTCTAAGCATGCGCTCCCCCGCGCGCGCCGAACCGACGCTCCCGCTTGGCGTACTCCGCAAGCGCGCGGTCGAAGTCCTCTTTGCCCCAGTCTGGCCAGAGCTTCTCTGAGAAGAGCAGTTCGGAATATGCCGACTGCCACAGAAGGAAGTTCGAGAGTCGCTGCTCGCCAGAAGTACGGATGCATAGGTCCGGATCACGCATCACAGAGGAGTACATGTGATCGGAGATGTCGGCCTCGGTCAGCTGCTCTGGGTCGAGGCCCCCGGCGATAGAGGCTTTCACGGCCTCCACTATCTCCTGCCTCCCCCCATAGTTGAAGGCGATGAAGAGGACCATGCGCTTGTTGTGGACCGTCAAGCTCTCCGCCCACCCCATCTTCCCCAGTAGGTTGGCGTTCAGGCCCTTTCGGCTGCCTACGAAGCAGACGCGGCAGTCGTTCTTGTGGAGCGTCGGTACCTCCGCATCGATCATTTCCGCGTGGAGGTCCATGAGCCCGTCTACCTCAGCGCTGGGGCGGCTCCAGTTCTCCGTTGAGAAAGAGTAGAGAGTGAGTTGACCGATGCCAGCGTCACGCGCCGCTTCGATAACGCGGCGCACAGCCTGGACTCCCGCCCGGTGGCCCGCCGCCACAGGCAGCCCCCTGCGACGGGCCCAGCGACCGTTGCCGTCCATGATGATGGCTACATGAAAAGGAAGCGCCCCTCCTGGTCCAGCCGTCGCTTGGTCAGAAGTGCTGTCCCTGTTCGCGCGCCAGAATGCTCTGAGCCGACCCTTTGGGAACACGTCAGACCTCGAGGATCTCCTGTTCTTTGTGATGCACTATCTCGTTGACTCTTTCGATGAACCCGTCTGTTAGCTTCTGAACTTCATCCTCAGCCCGGTGTTCTTCGTCTTCAGACACCTCGCCCTCTTTTTTGAGGTCCTTGAGGTCCTGGATCACGTCCCTGCGCACATTGCGGATGGCCACTCGGCCCTCCTCCGCCATGGCCTTGACCATCTTCACCAGCTCCTGCCTTCTTTCGGCGGTCAAGGCTGGGACGTTCAGACGAATGACGTTACCCTCACTGTTGGGAGTCAGCGCGAGATCGGACTCTTGGATGGCCCTGACGACAGAGCTGACCGCCCCCTTGTCGTAAACGGTAACCGAGAGCGTTCGCGCATCAGGCGTGGCTATGTTCGCCAACTGCTTCAGCGGGGTCTTCGTGCCGTAGTAGTCAACGTGCAAACGGTCCAGCAGCCCCGTGGAGGCACGCCCGGTACGCACCGCGTTGAACTCCAAGCGCAAGGCCTCTATAGCGCTCTCCATGCGTCGCTTTCCATCGGCAACCAACTCGCGGATCATCAGGCCTCCCTCTCCACCCTCAATCGCAGACGACTCTAGTGCCTAACCGCTCGCCTCTAAGAACACGCCTTATGTTCTCCGGCACACTCATGTTGAACACCATGATGGGGAGACGATTGTCCATACACAGAGACAGCGCAGTCGAATCCATTACCCGAAGTCCTTTCTCCAAGGCCTCACGATGAGTTATCTGCTCAATCATCTTGGCTTCTGGATGCGTCTCCGGGTCAGCGTCATACACGCCATCGTACTTCTTCTTCGCCATCAGCAGGCATTCCGCCCCGATCTCCAGCGCGCGAAGCGCCGCCGCCGTGTCGGTGCTGAAGAACGGATTGCCCGTGCCGGCAGCAAAGATGACCACTCGCCCCTTTTCCAGGTGTCTTATGGCCCTGCCTCTTATGTAAGGCTCACACACTTCTTGCATGCTGATCGCCGACAGCACCCTGGCATCTACCGCCAACTTCCGCAGAGCGTCCAACAACGCCATCGCGTTCATGACAGTCGCCAGCATGCCCATATAGTCCGCGGTCGCCCGATCGATACCTTGTGAGGCCCCAGAGACTCCGCGGAAGATGTTCCCGCCGCCCACGACAACGGCGATCTCAGTGCCCCCAGACGCGACTTGCTCTATCTCCTGGGCGATCGCTCCAAGCCTATCCGGATCGATGCCGTACTTCAGGCCACCCATGAGGGCTTCACCGCTGAGCTTTATCAGAACCCTTCTGTACCTTGACCCCTGGGTCATGTCGCCTCGCTTTGGCCCTCGCCAGGGACGCAGCCTGCCGCCCCGGACTTTGTCCGACGTCGAAATGCCGTCTATGCCACCTCATCGCCGACGCGGAACCTGGCAAACCGCTTGATCTCTACATTCTCGCCGATCTTGCCCACCAGTTGCCGTCTGATACCATCGATGGTCTTCTCCGGGTCCTTGACAAACTCCTGCTCAAGAAGAACGACCTCGGTGTACCACTTTGCCAGTTTGCCCTCAGCTATCTTCTGGACAACCGCGTCCGGCTTGCCTGAGGCCTTGGCCTGTGCGGCGTATATCTCCAACTCGCCCGCCAGAACATCCTCGGGGACGTCCTCCCTTGACACCCAGATAGGGCTCGCTGCCGCGATGTGCATGGCAACGTCGTGGACGAAGGCCTGGAACTCTTCGTTGCGCGCCACGAAGTCTGTCTCGCAGTTGACCTCGATCATCACACCCACCTTAGCCCCAGGGTGGATGTAGCAGTCGATCATGCCTTCATTAGCGGCACGTGAGGCTTTCTTGTCGGCGGAGGCTATTCCCTTCTTACGGAGCAGCTTGAGGGCCTCTTCCATATCCCCTTGGGCCTCGACCAGCGCCAGCTTGCAGTCCATCATGCCCGCACCGCAGGCCTCACGCAGCTTCTTCACCACTACAGCATCGATGTTCATCATTAGCCTCCATCGAGACGATGACCGTATTATCAGACCTTGTGCGACCCAGCCAGAGCGGGTCCGCCTGCGACCGCGAAGGCGGCCGCCCCCTCAAGCCTCAGAGTCAGTTGCGGCGCTGTTCTCAGGGGGAAGACTCGTCGATTCAGTTACTGCTACCTCTGGAGCATCGTTGGCGACATTCCCAGAGCCAGTCTCGGGCCTTGCGGCCGGCGCAGCAGGCCGTCGTGCAGGCACTCTGCGAGCACCCGAATCCTCCCGCACCGGACCGCGACTCTGGCCACCGGAACGCGCAGGCACCATAACGGTTGTCAGTCCGGCCTCGGCTGTCGCCTCCCTGGCGGTATCCGCCACGTCCACGCTCATCGCTGTCACCCTGACCGCCACTCGGCCCACGGCCCCCATGAGGCCCGGCTTGACCAGCAGCCGCCGCGTCGCTCGCGTAGAACTCCGCCACCTGCGCCTTCGCTCGGCCGTCTTCTACGGCTCGAGCCAGGGTCTTGACGATGAGGCTGCAGGAACGGATAGCGTCGTCGTTGCCCGGGATGACGTACTCGACTTCGTCGGGGTCACAATTGGTGTCGCAAAGCCCGATAAGGGGCAAGCCCAGCTTGTTGACTTCCTTGGTGGCAATGGCCTCACGCTTGGGATCGACCACAAAGACTGCGTCAGGAAGGCGTGTCATTATGCTGACCCCACCCAGGTTGACCTCGAGCTTCTCCAGCTCTCGCTCCATCGCCATGCGTTCCTTGGTGGGAAGGAGCCCCAGTTGACCCTCTTCCTTCAGTTTGCGCAACTCATGCATGCGCTTGATCCGGTTGTCGATAGTCGCGAAGTTGGTTAGCAATCCGCCCAGCCACCGGTGTGAGACATACGGCATGCCCACACGTTGCGCCTCTTCAGCTATCGAGTCCTGGCACTGCTTCTTGGTGCCGACGAACAACACGCTGCCGCCCCTGCTTGCGATATTGCGCACGAACTCATAGGTGCGGTCAAGGAGGACGGTGGTCTGCTGCAGGTCGATGATATGGATGCCGCCCCTCTCAGCGAAGATGTAGGGCTTCATCTTGGGATTCCACCGGCGGGTCTGGTGACCGAAATGGACTCCTGATTCCAGGAGTTGCTTCATAGAAGCCGCAGGCATACTTACCTCACTATGGTTAAGTTGTGACGAACCCGCTGAGGGCCACGCCGGAACCGGTCTACCGGCACCACCGCCGCAGTTTTCCCCAGGTTAGAGTGATGAACCGTTGCAGTTTACCACAAGCCTCCAGGCACACCTGAGGGTGCTCAGACCGACAGAGCCTCGAGGTCGAGGTCCTCTTTGATGCGGCCACGCAGACGCAGGACCGCCTTGGTGTGGAGTTGCGAGATACGAGACTCAGTGACCCCAAGGACCTGCCCGATCTCCTTCAGGGTCAGACCTTCGTAGTAGTAGAGCCCGATGACGATGCGCTCGCGCTCCGGCAGCCTCTCTATCGCGCCGACGAGCGTCTCCTTGATGACTCTGACCCTGTAGGCCCGCGACGGATCGGGCGCCTCAGTGTCCTCGATGGTGTCTATCAGATTGACCTTGTCTTGACCCGATCCGGTCGAATCCCAGAACTCGTCGAGCGCGACTATCGAGGCACAGCTGATCTGGTTGAGCACGTCCTGGTACTCGTCTGTGCTTATGCTTAGCCTGAGAAGCCGTCTCGTCGTCAGAAGGCGCACGAGAGAGCTCGTTCTCCAGTTGGGTGACTGCCGCCTCTACCTTGCGTGCCCAACTGCGAACCGAACGAGGTACCCAGTCAAGCGCACGCAACTCGTCGATTATGGCACCCTTTATGCGCGAGACAGCGTACGTCTCGAACTTGATGTTGCGCGACAGGTCGAACCGCTCCAAAGCACCGATCAGACCCAGCAGACCGTAAGACACCAGGTCGCCTTCTTCGATGTGAGCCGGAAGACCACTGCTCATTCGGCCCGCCACATACTTGACCAGCGGAGAATAGGCCAGTATCAGCCTGTCGCGAGCTCGCGCGTCGTTCTCCTGTTTGTATGAGCGCCAAGCTTGGTCCAGGTCATTCTGTTTGCCGTCGTCGCGACTCATCGTGCCTGCCACCTACGCCCGCGGATGCGCGCGACGATAGGCCTTGCGAAGATGGGCAGCCGAGACGTGAGCGTAGACCTGGGTGGTGCGCAACGAGGAGTGCCCGAGCATCTCCTGGATGGAACGCAGGTCCGCTCCCCCTTCAAGCAGGTGTGTGGCGAACGAATGTCGGAGCGTATGAGGCGAAGTGCCCGCCGGAGCTCCGGCCTGGCCGAGATACCGCGCGAGACGCCTCTGCACATCCGAAGATGACAAGGGCCTACCCGTCCGACTCACAAAGACGTGTTCCTCTTGCGCCCCGTCAGAGACCAATCGAGTCCGCCCTTCTCGCAGATAGCGCTCAAGCGCAGCCAGAGCCAGCGCACCCACGGGAACCACACGTACCTTTCTCCCCTTGCCCTTCGCCCTCACCTCACGAGATGCGAAGCTGATGTCCCTGACTTGCAAGATCCAGCGCTTCTTGGCAACGAAGGCCAGACGAGTATATCAACTCGAATAGCGCTCTATCGCGCATCTCCAGAGCAGTGCGTCCCTTGATCGACTCCAGTAGCTCGTTCACCTGGTCGGGGGTCAGAACTTGCGGAAGGCGCTTGGGCAATCTAGGAGAACTCACGCCCACCGAGGGATCGGATGGCAGCAGACCCTCTTGCTCGCAGAATCTCAAGAAACATGCGCACTGTCGAAAGCTTGCGAGCGATCGTGCTTCGAGCCAATCGAGGACCGCCCGAAGCCGGGTCGCTAAGCTCAGTCACGAACGCGACCACCACCGCCCTCCCGATCGCACTCACCGTCTGCACCCCAGCCCGTTCGAGAAGCGCCCACAAACTGGCGAAGATCAGCCGAAGCAGCTTTGACGGAGCGGGGACTGTAGTCGGACGCGACCAGCCCTGTGAGAAACCCGGCTACCGCCTGGTCTATCTCCGCGCTCACCCCTGGTGAGGACTCTTCTGCTCCGCTCCGCATCGTCCGTCCCCTCATTGATGTGTCTAAAGCTAGGCGCGCGCGCACCCGTAAGAAGACGCCGGGCCCCGCACGGCTGACTTCTCCACGCACCTCCAACTCGCCCAGTGCGGCACTGACCTCTCGCACCGACAATCCAGCGCTCCTGGCCAAGGCGTCTGCCGACCGAGGGCCCACCCGCAATGCCTCCAGTACGCGGGACCCTGGACTATCTTGCGCGACGCCAGGAAGTCGCATCTGTTCTCCGGCAGCCGCACGCGGCGGATCTGTGGCGCTTCGAGCTCCTCTCTCCATTCTTGTCGCCCAGAGGAAATCCTCCGCGATGACATCAGGCCTCAAGGCCGACCTAGCACCCTCAGAGATCAGGGCATTGCAGCCCTCGCTGGCCTGACTGAATATAGACCCAGGCACACAGTATACGGTCCTGCCCAGTTCCAGAGCCCACTTCGCCGTCTGCAGGGCGCCGCTGGTCTCGGCTCCCTCGACCACGAGCACCGCGTCACCTAGCGCCGCCAGCAACCTATTGCGATGAGGAAAAGTCCACTTGGTGGGGTGGCAACCTGGTGGAAGCTCACTCGCCACCCCGCCCTCCCGCAGCATCTTGGAGTACAGCCACCGATGACGATCTTGGGTAGACCACGTCAGCGCCACACCCCAGCACGGCGATCGTGGTGCCTCCCGCATCCAGCGCGGCGCTGTGGGCACACGCGTCTATGCCGAGTGCCATCCCGCTTATCACGGCGACGCCCCGACGGCTCAAGGCCTCTGTGAACAGCTTGGTCGCCGCCAGACCCTCCGCGGTCGCACTGCGAGTCCCGACCACAGTCATCCGTGGTGCTCTGACAAGGACAGCGAAAGCCTCGTCTGAACCCTTCAAGAACAGGCCTGCCGGCGGACACGGCAGATGGCAGAGTTCCGGCGGGTACAACGGCGCCCCGATAGGCACGAAGCGCTGCTTCGTGCTTTCGAGCATGGCCTGTGCGGCACACGAGGTCGAAGCGCTCGCCTCGCCTCCAGAAACAAAGCCATGGCTTTGGAACCGAGCCCCCACCGTGCAAGCACCCGTCTTGACGCGCACCAGACGCCTTGCGCTCCGACTTCTCTCATCTGCCCCAGAAGGCACTGTGCTCGCTGTGCGGACCCAGCCAGGCTAGACCTAGGGCGCACTCTCTCTCGCTAGGTATGGTGTGCCGCCACGGCTCTCAGAAGTAGCCCATGCGTCGCACATCAAGCCGGAGTGACAGCGCCTCGGCCACGTGTTCGGTCCGTGACCACCGCCAAACCATCCAGGTCGGCGATGGTCCGAGCCAGACGCAAGACCCTGACGTACCCGCGACCACCCAAGCATTCACTGGAAAGGGCCTGCCGCAGTAGACGGCCGTGCCTCTGAGCTCATTCCCGACCTCTCTTCCAGGCTGTCACCGCCTCGCGCACTCACCTGCGCCGAGCGCTCTCTCCCGAAGGCTTGCGCAGCGACCACCCTTGAGCCTACCGTCTTCGAGCCCTCCCCCCGGCCTGACCTCTCGAGCTCTGCAAGCGTCATCGGAGGTATCTCGACCACAGCATCGACTCGGTCCAGCACTGGTCCGCTGATCCGCGCTCGATAGCGTTGGATGGCGCCTGCCGAACAGAGGCACGCTCGCCGATGGATGCCCTGAGTATCCGCAAGGGCAGGGGTTCATCGCCCCAACTACCGTACAGGCCGCGGGAAACACCGCGGTACCGCAGCGGCGAGAGATGACCACTTGCCCCTCCTCCATGGGCTGTCTGAGGGCCTCCAAGACGTCTCGTGAGAACTCCGGCAGTTCGTCCAAGAACAACACCCCATGATGCGCCAGGCTCACTTCCCCCGGTCGCAGAACCGCTCCGCCGCCGACCAGCTGCGCTGCGAGACGCTGTGTGGTGAGGCGCGCGAAAGGGCCGGACCTTCGTCAGTCCCGCATCGAAGTCTCTCAGCCCCGCGGCGCTCCAAATGCGAGTGACGTCCACCGCCTCTTCTCGCCTTAGCGGCGGAAGGATACCCGGCAGCCTTCGGGCAAGCATCGTCTTGCCGGACCCAGGCGCTCCGACCATAAGTAGGTGGTGACCGCCAGCTGCCACTATCTCAAGGGCCCGTTTGGCCTGTTGATGTCCGTATACATCTGTAAGGTCGCCCGCACTCGTCTTCAGTCTGTCTGTCTGACCGCACGAGTGCGCAACCACCTCTCGCCCCGTTCGACAAGACGCTCGCGGTATGCGTCGTCTCTAAGCAGCCTCGCAGCCTCCGCCAACGAGCGCACACCCGCGACTCGTATGCCTCCACCCATCGTCGCAGCGGGCAAAGCCTCCAGAGCCACGATCAGAAGCGAGAGCCCCAGCCGCGATCCGCTCTCCGCCGCCGAGAGTGTCCCGCGGGTGGGGCGCACCGCACCCTCCAGAGAGACCTCCCCCACTGCCCCCACCGAGGCCAGACGTTCGCCTGGCAAGCTGCCACAGGCTGCCAACGTCGCCAGGGCAACAGGGAGGTCAAATCCAGGCCCGTCCTTGGGGATGTCTCCTGGGCTGAGATTCACGGTTATCCGCCGCGTGGGCAGAGGCATATCGCTCGAAGCAGCTGCCGACCGAACACGCTCGCGCGCCTCCCGGACGGCTGCGCCAGGAAGACCGACGATGGTCACTCCGGGCAGCCCGTTCCTGGCGTGAGCCTCGACCCTCACCGGCACCGCCTCGACCCCCACAAGTGCGAAACCCCATGTAGAACAGATCCCCATCGGCTCGGTCAGCCGTCCAGAACGTTCTTGAGGTGGTGGATACTACGCGGACGTCCTTGATGGTCCAGAGCGACAGTCACCACATCGAAGCGCACCGCGCATGGGAACAGTCCCCTCTCAGACAACCACCAGGCTGCTGCCGCCCGGAGACGCCTTGCCTTTCTCGGACCGATAGACTCGAGCGCCTCCCCATACTCCTCGCTCGACCTGGCCTTCACTTCGACCACTACCACCTCAGAGAGGCTGCGGCATATCAGGTCCAGTTCACCCAAGGGGGTCCTCTGGTTGCGCGCCAACACTCGGTAGCCGTGCTCGCTGAGAAAGAAGGCGGCCGTCTGCTCGCCTGTTCGCCCCCTGGCCCACGCGGTCCACATCTGTCCGCGCGGTGTGACTCCAATGCCTGCTCCTTGCGTAGGTCTTTCGTCACAAGACACGCCCAGAGTAGAGCAAGCACCGGCTCCGCCGGCTCAGACTATGGTCCTACTTTGGATCGTCGGGGCCAGATCGCGCTCCCCAGAGTTCCATCTGCTCATTGCCCACCCCCTGAAAACTCAAACGGTGGAGCCCACATGGTCCGTGCAAACGAATGGCTTCTCTGTGACTGTCTGTGCCATAGCCGACATGTGAGTCGAACCCGTACTGCGGATATTGCACGGCGACGCGCCGCATGAGCCGGTCCCTGACCACCTTGGCGACCACTGACGCCGCCGCGACGGCAGCGCTCTTGTAGTCACCCCGAACCAACCCATCAGCCTTCAGGTCGGCACGCTTGAGGTCGAATCCATCGACCAGCGCGTAATCGTATTCTCCGCTGCAGACCTCGAGCACCCGGCAGAGAGCTATGAGATTACAGCGGTGTAGGCCGATCCGATCGATCGTACAGGCAGAGAGCGACGTCCACGACACTCTTCTCGCAGAGCAGAGTATCTCCCGGTAGACGCGTTCCCGCGAGGCGGGCGTCATGAGTTTTGAGTCGGTCAGACCCACAAGGCTAGCTGGAGAACCCTTGGAGTAGTCCAAGATGACAACAGCCGCCACCAGGGGCCCCGCCAAGCTCCCCCGTCCGGCCTCGTCAGCTCCCGCAAGCCGGTGATCATCGCCTGCCTGCCTGCGACCAGCCAGGAACTCCTCGTCGAAACGGAAGGGGTCAGACCGTCGTGCTCGCACCCGACCGGCACGCCCCGCCATCACGTCCACCATGTCACCATCCGGCCGTGACAGTCGACAGAAGATCCGGGGCTGCCGCAGACTGTGAGTCGCTGCCCCAGGGAAGCTCTAGACGCGCTTCTCTTTGACCCGGGCTTTCTTGCCCAGCTTCTGGCGAAGATAGTAGAGCTTGGCTCGGGCCACGTCGCCGATAGCTGTGACCTCGATCTTCTCGATCTTGGGCGAATGCACGGGAAACTTCCTCTCAACGCCCACTCCGAAAGACTGCTTTCGCACGGTGAAAGTCTCTCTAGCTCCCTCTCCCTGACGATTGATGCAGGTACCCTGAAAGACCTGGATCCTCTCACGGGTACCCTCGACGACCTTGAAATGCACCTTGAGGGTATCGCCGGACTTGAACACGGGAAGATCTTCCCGCAACTGCTTGCTTTCGAATTCTTCAATCGCGCCCATGTCTATGCCCAGCCTACCTTGTCACCGTGTGTCGCCGTCGTATACACCGTCATTGAAGCCAGCAGACTTTAGAGCATACCGGCGGCTATTGCAACCTGCCGCTTCCCTCCGAACCCCGCCGTGTCAAACCTAGAAGCGTCTGCCAGTGGCCTATGGGCCACATGACGCAGATCACCTTTCCGATTATCTGGTCCCGAGCTACAGGGCCGAAGTCCCGGCTGTCTCCGCTCACGGGCCGGTTGTCTCCCATCACGTAGATGTAGCCTTCGGGAATGGTGAACCTGCCCTGACCTTTGATCACGTCCTTGTTCACCACGTAGGGCTCGTCGACTGTTGAACCGTTCACATAGAGCACGCCCTCGGCCACCTCGATCGTGTCACCCCCAACCGCGATGACCCGCTTGATGATGTCCTTCTTGTCGTCCAACGGATCGTGTATGACCACTATCTCGCCCGGCTTGGGCTCGCGGAACTCGTACGTGAGGCAATTGACGATTATCCTGTCACCCGGATCAATCGTCGGCAGCATAGAGGTCTGCAGGATGCCGGTGATGCGAAACATGAAGGTCTGCACCACCATGGCGATGGCAAAAGCGGCCGCCACGATGAGCAGCGTCTCGATGAACGTCCCGAGGAGTGATCTGCGTTTGTTGTCGTGCTCACCGCTCGCCGGCCCCTCGGACATCTGTGCGCCCGGCTCATCCACTGGCCCCACGTACATCATGTCCGCCCATCCTGCTTCTCGTCCGCTACATCGCTACGCTCGGCTGCACACCGTACCCCCCAAGGCGAAGGCCTGGCGTTGTCACGACGCCAGCGAGCGATGGCTGCATGATCGCCGCTGATCAAGACGGGCGGCACGCTGGCGCCCGCGTATTCTCGCGGTCTGGTGTAGTGCGGATACTCGACCATCCCGTCCAACCCCTCGCTGAAGGACTCCTCGGCCACGCTCTCCGTGTTGCCCAACGCGCCCGGCAGGTGCCGGACAACAGCCTCCATGACGACCAAGGCGGCCGACTCCCCTCCCGCCAGAACATAGGGGCCCACAGACAAGGACCCCGTTGCATAGAGGTTTTCGACCCGAGCGTCGAAGCCCTCAAAACGCCCACACAACAGCACTACGTCCCTCTCGCTCCGCGAAAGCTCCAGGCCTATGCCCTGCTCAAAGGGGCGACCGCCCGCTGCGAGAACGTAGACATCGGACGACTCTCGCACCTTTTCGGCGGCCATTCCGAAAACACCCTGCAGAGCATCCGCGACAACATCTACCCGGGTGACCATGCCTGGTCCGCCTCCATACGGAGTGTCGTCTACTTCACGATGGGGCGGCCGCCCGTATTCGCGCAGATCGTGTACCGAGATCGACACCGTTCCAGCTGCGATGGCGGTGGAAACAGGGTGTTGCGACACGAACCAGCGAAAAGGCTTCCGGGACTAGTGTGAAAACGTAGAAGCGCTTCATGGCTTTTCCAGGAATCGTGACTCCACCACCAGATACCCGTCACCAAGAGACACCGTGGGCACCGCGACCAGCACGAACGGCACCAGGACGTCTTCACCGGAGTCTAGCTTCACCACAAGTAGGGTATGCGCTGGCGAGTCTATGACCTCAGCGACCCTGCCCACGACGGCCCCTTGCCCATCCCTGACGGACAGCCCCTCAAGGTCGAAGGGGTAATACTCGTCTTCAACCAACGCAGGAAGATCTGTTTCGGGGACCTCGAGTACGAAACCCCGTATGCCCTCAGCTGCCTCTCTATCCTTGATCTCGGCGAACAGGACTATGGGGAAATCCGCGTCTCCGCGTGCCGTCTCGATGGTGTACCGGGACCTGCCCAAGGCCTCAGCGCCGGCCAAAGGCCTGCGCGCTGGGCGGCCGTGCAGGACCGACCCCTCGACGAACCTATCCGGATTGTCCGAATCGGGGATGATCCTCACCTCGCCCCGCACCCCGTGCGGGCGCGAGACCCGTCCCACCTCGATCCATTCGGGACGAGCCACGGGCGCCCTAGTCGACGATCTCGACTGTGGCCTGCTTGCCCTCTTTGACGGCGCTGGCCTTGACCACGGTCCTCAGGGCACGCGCGATTCGCCCCTGCTTGCCGATCACCTTACCCACGTCCTCTTTGGACACGGTCAAACGCAGCAATACGCCGTCGGCGTTCTCTCTCTCCTCCACCCGGACTTCATCAGGGTGGTCGACCAGAGAGCGTGCCAAGAACTCAAGAAGGTCCTTCACCTAGACGATGCCTTTCAGATTGAGGAGTTGCCGAACGGTGTTGGAGGGCTGAGCGCCACACTCCAGCCAGTGCTTAGCCTTGGCCGCGTCCACTTCGATCGTCGAAGGATCCGTTAGCGGATTGTAGAACCCGATAGTCTCTATGAACCGACCGTCACGGGCCCTACGCGAATCCGCCACGACGATGCGATAGGTCGGCTTCTTCTTGCTGCCACGTCGAGCCAGTCTAATTGCAGTTGCCATTTCTCACCTCCTCCAGCTACCCAGCGTTGCCGAACATCTGAAATGGATTCTTGGGCACACGTCCGGAGCCCAATTGTTTCATCATCTTCTGTACCTGTTTGAACTGGTTGAGCAGTTGGTTGACCGCGTGGAGCTCCGACCCAGAACCGTCGGCGATCCGCCGCCGCCGGCTACCATTGATCACATCGGGGTGGGATCTCTCCTCCGAAGTCATGGAGTTGATCATCGCCTGGATCTTGTCGAACGCATTGTCATCGACCTCCAGCCCGCGCAGCTTGGCCGAGGGTATGCCGGGGATCATGCCCAGAAGACTCGATATGGAGCCCAGCTTCTTGACCTGTTGCATCTGCTCCACGAAATCATCGAAGGTGAAGGTGGCCTTACGCAGTTTCTGCTCGAGCTCACGCGCCTTCTTCTCGTCGATAGTGCGTTCTGCCTTCTCGATAAGAGACAGCACGTCACCCATACCCAAGATGCGCGAAGCCATGCGATCCGGATGGAAGTACTCGAAGTTGTCGAGCTTCTCGCCGCTGCTGGCAAACTTTATGGGCTTGCCGGTGACCGTCTTGACCGAAAGTGCGGCTCCACCTCTGGCATCGCCGTCCATCTTGGTGAGCACGACCCCGTCGAAGTCCACGTTCTCCTGAAAGGCAAGCGCCACGTTGACGGCGTCCTGCCCGGTCATTGCATCAAGCACCAAGAGGATGTTGTGCGGCTTGACGGTATGCCGGATGCGCACCAGCTCGTCCATGAGGGTCCCATCCACGTGCAGGCGGCCCGCGGTATCGATTATCAGCACGTCGCGGCCCTTGCTTCTCGCCCAATCGACAGCGTTCTTGGCGATATGGACAGGGTCAGCTTTCGCGCCCTCGTCATATACCGGGACGCCCAACTGTTCCCCAATCGTCTTCAACTGATCGATAGCCGCCGGGCGATACACGTCGCCGGCCGCCAGTGCCGGACTCTTGCCCTGCTGAAGCAGGAAGCTTGCCAGCTTGCCACAGGCCGTCGTCTTGCCGGAGCCCTGGAGACCGACCATCATGACGAGCGTGGGCGGGCGCGGCGAGAAAGTAAGCTTGGTGCTGGCCGACCCCATCAAGGCGGTCAGCTCTTCATTGACGATCTTGATGAACTGTTGTGCAGGTGTCAGGCTCTCAAGCACCTCCGCACCCAAGGCGCGTCCCTTGACAGCGTCGACGAACTGCTTGACCACCTTGAAATTGACGTCGGCCTCAAGCAGCGCCAGACGTATCTCGCGGGCAGCCCGCTCCACATCCTTGTCGGTCAGCTTGCCCTGCCGCTTCAGGCCGTCGAACGCCGCCTGCAATTTGTCAGATAGGGAATCGAACACCTGTCACCTTGTCATCTGGCCACGCCTCACGGCGCGACCCTAAGAACGGCCTACTCTTCGGCCACGAGCCTGGGAGTTTACTAGTCTACGCATATCCCGTCAAACGTAGCACCTAGTGACGCGCCAGTGAGTCGTCAAACAACAGGGCGGCGAACGAGGTCGCGTCGAAGGGTTGGAGGCTGTCCACCTTCTCGCCGATGCCGATGAGCTTGATGGGCAGGTCCAACTCATGCGAGATAGCAAGTGCTATGCCGCCCTTGGCCGTGCCATCCATTTTGGTCAGCACAACTCCCGAGAGTTCCGCTGCCTCCTTGAACATGCGCGCCTGTATCAGACCGTTCTGTCCGGTGGTCGCGTCGATACAGACCAGTGTCTCGTGCGGCGACCCCGGCATGCGCTTCTCGATCACCTTGCGCACCTTCGCAAGCTCGTTCATCAGATTCACTTGGGTGTGCAGACGACCGGCCGTATCTACAATCACAACGTCTGCCTTGCGGGCCTCAGCGGCGGACAGCCCATCGAAGACCACGGCGCCCGGATCACCCCCGCGCTCGTGGTGAACGACCTCACAGCCCACACGACGACCCCACTCCACCAGTTGCTCTATGGCTGCCGCCCTGAAGGTATCTCCCGCCACCAGGAGAGGCTCCTTGCCCAGTTCCTTGAGATGCCAGGCTATCTTGCCTATGGTGGTCGTCTTGCCCGTCCCGTTGACGCCCACCATCAACATGACGGCCGGGTTGTGGCCTATATCGATGCGGGTGTCGGCCTTGCAGAAATGATCGGCCGCCAACTCGCGTAGTCGCTCGACCAACTCCGCCGAAGTCTTGAGAGTACCCTGGTTCGCAGCGGTCTCCAGCGCCTCTACGATGGAGACGGTCGTGTCGACTCCGATGTCGGCACGGATCAGGGCCTCCTCTATGCGCTCCCAAAGGCTCTCGTCAAAGCGGTCGAAGAGCACGGACAAGAACTGCGACTGCAGAGCCTTACGGCTCTTTGCCAGCCCTTCGCGAAGCTGAGCCAGACGGCTGTTGCGAGCCAACTGTATCTCAGGCGTCTCCTCGCCCGGCACTCCATCCACGCCAACGAAAACCTGTGCCCAATCGTACGTCAAGACCTATGCCCCTTTGGCCATGCTCATCTTGCGCGAAAGCACTCTCGAGGTGCCGTCGCTCTCCAGGGCGACGCCGTAGAGCGTATCCGCCACTTCCATGGTCTGCCTCTGGTGGGTGATTATGATGAACTGCGTCCGGTCCCGGTACTTCTGGACCAGGGAGAGAAAGCGTCTGATGTTGAGATCGTCGAGCGATGCCTCGACCTCGTCGAGTATGTAGAACGGGCAGGGCCGGGCCAGGAAGAGTGAGAACAAGAAGGCTATCGCCGTCATGGCCTTCTCTCCGCCGGACAGAAGACTGAGAGTGCGGGGCGCCTTGTTCGCGAACTTGACCTCGAGAGTCACCCCTCGCGTAGACTGAGCCTGCTCCTCGTCCGGCAAGTCATCCACCGTGCCCTCGGCATCATCGACCGTCGCACGCCCGCCCGGCCTGGACTCAGTCAACTTGAGGGCACCCTTGGCCCCGGGGAACACGACTGAGATGACCGCCTCGAAGTTCTGGCTTGCCGCCTCGAAGACTTCATTGAAGGAATGCTCGATGTGGTCGTCCAGGCCCGCGATGACTTCCTCAAGTTGCCCCACAGCCGCCTCCAGGTCGTGCCGCTGCTCTGCAAGAAATTCAGCCCGCTCCTGCATCTGGCCATATTCCTGTTCGGCGAGGGGATTCACAAGTCCTATCCGCTCCCGCCGGCGCTCAGCCCTTTCGACCGCCGACTCCAATGAATGCGCGTCGAAACCCGCCACGTCCGCCGGCGTCAGAGACCTCGGTGACAGATGCCGCCGCCGCAATTCGGCCAACTCCTCTTCAAGCTGTCCGCGCTTGTCCCCCAGCCGGGCCTGCTCGACTCGGACCTCGGTAAGGCGGCCGGTCATGGCGTCGTATTCCCGTTGAAGGCCGATCTCTGCGCTGCTCCAGTCACGCATGGTCTTGGCAGTACCCTCGGTGTCGCTGTGAGTCGCCTCGACGCGAGCCTGGAGCTGCTCCACAGCGGCTCTGCCGCGCTCGGCGAGGCCTTGTGCAGCCTCCAGGAGCTTCCCCACTACAGGAGCGAAGGCCTCGAGGAACTCAACCCTCCGCCCCCATCTATCGACTTCACGGTCTGCCGCTGCCTTCTGGCTTTCAACGCGCGCTCTTTCGCCCGCGAGTGTGCGGCAGCGCTCGCGCAGCTTCACTTCGAGCAGCGCGGCCTGCCCTTTCTTGTCTTCCAGTCGCGCCACGTTGCCCCGCAGGGTATCCAACTCCGACTGAAGCTGACGCAGGCCCGAACGTGCCTGCTCCAGTTCCGACTCGCGTGCGGTCATGGTGTGCTCTACGCTCAGCAGTTGGCCCCGCAATTCTTCGACCAGGCGCGCTTCTCGCGTATCGCGATCGCGGAGTTCGGACAATTGGACGCCGCACTCCTCAAGCCGGCGCCGGCAAAGGTCTGCCTCGCTGCGCTGGCCTGCAAGGTGATGCTCAGCCTCGCGTACGCGCTCCTCCTCCTGCCGCAGGCTTCGTTCTGCTTCTGCCGATGCGGCCTCAACCTTCTCTGCATGCTCTCGCGCCTCACGTCGCTCTGTCTCTAGCTCTTCATGTTCTCTTGTCGCAGCCTCCAGCTCGTTGGCAGCCGTAAGCAGACTCTCGGCCCCAGCCTCTTGTCTGCGGGCCGCATGTAGGCCAAGCAGCAACAACTCGCCGGCCTTGTTCACAAGTCTGCACGAACACGCCTTGCCGAGCTCTGCCAGTGCCTGCGCTCCCTCCTGCGTCTCAGAGTCGTGTTCGACCACGAGTGTCTCGGGGACTAGACGCCGAAGTGCGCGCACGACCGGCTCTGGGCCGCCCACAAACTCCCATAGGTCACGCGTACCCGCAGGCCTAGACGTGCTGGGTCTTGTCTCGCCGGTCTCGCCGTCCTGTTGGACGGCCTCGACAGGACCACGTGACCCTTGAAGAGCGTCGGCCAGATGCACACCCGCGGGCACGACCACGGCTTGCACTATGGCTCCCAAAGCGGCGGCCACCGCTCGCTCGTACCCGGGCTTCACAACCAACACCTCGGCCAGAGAGCGATACCCACCCGGTGCCTCTAGCAACTCCCTGGCCCCTGCAGGCAGGCCTTCTTTGCGCTCCAACACGCCAGTCAGAACCGTCAAACGGGATTCCAGCCCCGCCAGCACCTCTGCCAATCCGGCCTCGGCGCGTGAGACATCCTTCGCCTTGTTCCGAGCACCGTCCCGAGCCTCGGCGGCGGCCCTCATCGCGGCTTCCGCCGCAAGCACACTCTTCGCTGCGGCCTCCACGTCGGCGTCCAGCTTGGCGGCATCAGCCTCCAATTGGAGCGTGCGCGTCTGAGTCTGCTCGAGAAGGTTGGAGAGTTCGGCTCCTACTCGTCCCCTCTCCTCCGTCTCTCTCCGCAAGAACTCCCTGTCCTGAAGTGCGCGAGAACGGGCGGCCTCCAACTCGAAGACCGAGTCCTTCAGGTCGTCCTCCCGCTGCGCCGACTGCTGATACGCCGGCTGCGCCTCATCGAGCGCTGAGCGCAGACGCTCCGACAAACCACTCACTCGGTTCAGACGCACCTCGTCGGCCGTCCCCGTCATGACCTCCGCCATACGACTCGCCAAAGATGAAGCGTCGCCCTTAGACATCTCCGCGCGGCGACGAGCACGGTCGAGGTCCCCCTCCACCCGGGCC
Organism: uncultured Actinomycetes bacterium; assembly: GCA_963747275.1. GTDB lineage: Bacteria > Actinomycetota > Thermoleophilia > RBG-16-64-13 > RBG-16-64-13 > RBG-16-64-13. Next base: position 61,563 of record CAVVEI010000013.1, on the reverse strand, counting down.
AGCCGCTGCCGAAGAGCCGCAGTCCTTGTCTCCAGGTACTCACCGGCGGCGCGTGTCTGATGAAACAGACTCCCCAGCCGCTCTCGCTCCTTCAGCGCCACCGTGAAGCTCTCCTCCTCGGCGGCTCGTTGTCGACGCAGATCGGCTACCTTCTCACCCACCTCCGCCAAGCTTGCGTCGATCTGCTTCAAGTTCCTCTTCCGCCGACCCGTGTGAGTCGTGTGCCTCGGTAAGCATGTGGAGCAGCAGGCGGCCCCTCGCGGTAGCCCACTCCTCAGTGGCCTCGGCGAACCGTTCGGCGGCTGCCACCTGCTGCCTCAAGGGGCGCATGGATGTCCGCACCTCTTCTTCGATGTCCCTCGCCCGGAGCAGATTCTGGGTGGCCCGCTCAAGCTTCGCCTGGGCGCGCTCCCGCCGTTTCTTGAAGCGACCCAACCCGGCGGCCTCTTCCACCATGGCGCGACGGGCCTCTGCGCTGGAGTTGAGCAGTGACTCCACCTTGCCCTGGCTTATAACGCTGTGCATCTCCCTGCCCAAGCCAAGCTGACCCACCACATCTTGGATGTCGAGCAGGCGGCAGCTGCTTCCGTTGAGCCTGTATTCTGAACCGGAATCTCTGGTGAGGCGTCGCGTCACCTCCAGCTCGTTGCAGTCAAGCGGCAGACTGCCGGAGCCATTGTTGAACACAAGGCTCACCTCTGCCGCCGAGCTCTGTCTTTTGCCATCGGCCCCAGAGAACATGACGTCCTGCATCGTCCGACCACGCAGACTGTTGGGGCTCTGCTCGCCCAGTACCCACAGCACAGCGTCGGCAATGTTGCTCTTTCCGCTGCCGTTCGGTCCGATGATCACCGTGACCCCCGGCTCCAGAAGCAGTTCCGTCGACTTGGCAAAAGTCTTGAAGCCGCGTATGCGGACCGACTGCAGATGAACCATCTCAGGAAGCTCCCGAGTCCATGCCGTAGTAGGTCAAAGCTTCTCTTGCCGCCTCTTGCTCGCTCATCTTGATGGTGGTACCGGTGCCGCGGCCGCGCACGGCTCCCTCGACAACGACCTCCGAGCCGAAGACGCGAGCATGCGCCGGACCGCTCTCCTCTACCAGACGGTACTCAGGCTGCACGCCTCGATGGGCGAGCACTTCCTGCAGCGAGGTCTTGGAGTCTGTATTGCCGGCGGCACCCCGCCGCATGGGTTCCTCGAAAGCCTCGACCACGGCCAGACGGGTCTGCTCAAAACCGAAAGTCAGGAAAGCGGCGCCGATAAGGGCCTCCAGCGTATTGCCAACCACAGCTCGGCTGTGGATGGCATGTCCCCGTCCGCACTCGCTGCTCTGTGACTGCTCTACCATCAAACGTTCTACGCCAAGCCTTTCGGCAACGTCGGCGCAGTTGGCTCGGCTGACAACATACGCCTTGAGACGAGCGAGATCGCCCTCCTCACTGTCGGGATATCGCCGGAACAGCTCTGCCGCTATCGCCAAGCCAAGAACACTATCACCTAGGAACTCCAGACGCTCGTTGGACTGAACCCGCGAAGCCGCACGCGAAGAGTGCGTCAAGGCCGTCGCCCGCAACTCCGGCGGCAGCTCCCGCATCAGGTCCAGCAGACCGTTGCCTGCCACTCTGTGCAGGCCGCTTCCGCGATGGGCCACTTTGTAGAACAAACGAGCGGGGACCGCCCGCTTCATAGCCGGCAGTCCCCGCGTTCCCATCTTGTGCCGCAAGTAGAGGTCAGACGCGCGCGGCTATGAAGTCCACTGCCGCGCCGACCGTGGTGAGAGTCTGGGCCTCCTCATCGCTGATCTTCAGGCCGAACTGGTCCTCGAGCTCCATGATGAGCTCCACCAGGTCCAAGCTGTCCGCGTCTAGATCATCCGAGAACGAGGCCTCCAACGTGACGCTCGCGGCGTCGACGCCGAGTTGGTCGACCAGGATGTCGCGCAACTTAGCGAGGATCTCGTCTTTGCTCATCTGCAACTCCTTACCGATTCAATTGGCCTACCGCCAGCACCACTTCACTGCCGCGCTATTGTATCAGCGGCAGTCAAGACAGGGCAGCCCTTCCGGGTCCAGAAAGCCCTCCAAAATCATCTTCGACCGCGGACAGGACGCCCTTTCTCAAAGCTTCGGCCCCGAATCGAAGTGCGTTGGCGATCGCCCTTCGGGACGAGTTGCCATGGCAGATTACTACTAGGCCCCGTACTCCCAGCAGATAGGTGCCGCCGTACTCCTCCGGATCAAGGCCCGCCCTCACGGCGCGCAACGCGGGCCTCAGCAGCAGACCCCCCATCTTCGCCCTGAGACTGCTGTTGGCCGCCTGCCTCACCCGCATGAACAAGGAGGAAGAACAACCTTCGAGCAACTTCAGGGCAACGTTGCCGGTGAAGCCGTCGGTGACCACCACGTCTGCCACACCTCGCAAGAGATCTCGGCCCTCCACGTTGCCTACGAACGCAAGCCCGGAGGCGGCGAGCAACTCGTGTGCCGCCCGCGCAAGCTCGCTACCCTTCTCGCGCTCCTCGCCGATGTTGAGCAGACCGACGCGAGGCTCTGGCATACCAAGCGCAGCGCGCGCGAACGCGACCCCAAGCGCCCCAAAGTCCAGCAGGTTCTCGGACCGGCAGTCGGCGTTGGCACCTGCGTCAAGAAAGACCAACGGGCCTTCATCACCCGGTAGGATAGTCACTATCGCCGGCCTCTTGATCCCCGCGGCTCGCTTGATGAAGAGCAACGAGCCCGCCATCATCGCGCCGGTGCTACCGGCCGAGACGAACCCCTCGGCTCGCCCTTCTGCAACCGCCTTACACCCGACCACTATCGATGAGTCCTGCAGGTTCCTGACCGCCGACGCAGGCTCCATGTCACAACCTATGACCGAGCGGCTGGCCAAAACCTCAACTTCGCCCCGGTCGACACCATCGAGCAGTGGTTCTATGACCTCCGGGCGCCCGACAAGCAATACCTTGAGCTTAGGGGAGGCTACCTCTAGAGCTCCTGCGACGACCTCTGCTGGACCGTTGTCGCCACCCTCTGCATCCAACGCGATAGTGACCGCTCTCTGCTCTACCACTGCCGGCTGCCGTCGACCTTGCACCTAGACTCCTTGCCCGTGGACCCGCTGAACCTTCTGTTGACGACTCTCTCACACAAAGCACCTGGCTGGAAGACGACCCGACAAAGCGCATCCGCCTACATCGCCAGGAACGCGCGTACGTGTGACTCCGTCCTTGGTATCAAATGGATCAGCATTGCATTGCGAACGTTTGTTCGGTACAATACAAGCACAGCGTTATCCACAGGGCGCTGCTTGACGTCTCATGTGCTGCAGAGTATAATCCTGTGGTTTGTGTCACACGATGATTTTCAAAGGGAAAGCTTAAACCTTTACATAGGATAGCAGGCAAGAGTGCAAAGAGAAACAGATATCGCTAGCATTGATGTTCGTACCATCGGTGATGTGCAAGACCTTCTCCAGGTCGGGCAGGAGCGTGGCTACGTTACCAGCGACGAGATAATGGCGCTCGTCGAGGAGCACGATATGGCCATGGAGGAGATCGAAGACCTCTACTCTCAGCTCTTCGATCAATCCATAGAGATCTATGAACAGAGCCCGGTCAGTCAAGGCGTCCTTGAACCCACTGAGCCTGCTCTGGACCTTTCGATCCAGACCGTCACACATGACCCCCTCCGGCTGTACTTGAAGGAGGCGGGCGAGATCCCCCTCCTTTCGAAGCACGAAGAGATCGAGCTCGCTACGCGAATCGAGGCCGGGGACAAGCGGGCCAAGGACCGCATGATCCAGTCCAACCTCCGGCTGGTTATTTCCATTGCCAAGAACTACTACACCCAGGACATGGACCTTCTCGACCTCATCCAGGAGGGAAACACAGGTCTCATCCGCGCCGTGGAGAAGTTCGACTATCGCAAGGGCTTCAAGTTCTCTACGTACGCCACCTGGTGGATACGCCAAGCGATCACCCGCGCCATCGCCAACCAGGACCGCAACATACGCATCCCAGTTCACATGATCGAGAAGATAAACAAGATGGTGCGGACCGAACGCAAGCTTCTGCAGGAGACCGGCAAAGAGCCCAATGACGACGATCTAGCCGCCGAACTTGGCGTGGACGCTCAGGAAGTCCAGGAGATGCGCAAGATCGCGCAACGCACCACCTCCCTCGAGACTCCCATCGGTGACGAGGAGGATGCTGAGCTGGGCGACTTCATCGAGAATTCGAAGACCCCCGACCCGGCAGACGTGGTCTCCAGCCTTATCGCCAAGGAGAGCTTGGACCGCGTGCTCAAGGCCATGGACGAGCGCGAGCGCAAAGTCGTCGAGCTTCGCTTTGGTCTGAAGGGCGAGCATCCGCGCACTCTTGCCGAGGTCAGCTCCCGCTTCAATGTCAGTCGCGAGCGCATCCGCCAGATCGAGGCCAAGGCACTGGAGCAGATCAAGGCTTCTGAGGACATCCAGGCAATGAGGGAGACGGCCTAGCGGCGGTCTGAGTACCGCTACGCCGGCAGTGGTCCCCCCTGCTGCCTGCTCCGCACGGCCAGGGCGATGTTGTCTAGAATCAGCTCGGCCACGGTCTCCTTGGGGGCCTTCTCTATCAGCACCTCGGAGTCACGCGTGAGTACGCGCACCTCGTTGAAGTCAGAGTCGAAGCCGATGTCGCTGCGCGAGATGTCGTTGAATATCATCATATCCAGCGACTTGCGCTCCATCTTCTCCCGCGCCCGCCCCACGGCCTCCACGCCGTACTCCGCCGCGAAGCCCACTACGTACTGAGCCTCGCGATGCTCGGCGACATCAACAAGTATGTCGGTCGTCGCCTCGAGCTCGATGGCCCACTCATCCTTGCCCTTGCCCACCTTCCCTCCAGCGGGACCGTCGGCCATCCTGTAATCAGCTACAGCCGCAGCCATGATCAATATGTCCGTGTCCGGTAGACGCTTGATCACTTCCTGGTGCATCTCTTTGGCCGTGGGGGTCTGGATCTCTTTCACGCCGGGTACGGCGGGCATATCCACGTTTGCCTCCACCAGATCGACCTTTGCTCCGCGATCAAAGGCCGCTCGGGCAAGCGCGAACCCCATCTTGCCCGAACTGCGGTTGCCGATGAAGCGAACCGCATCGATCGGTTCGCGGGTGCCGCCCGCGGTGATCAGGACCCGCAGGCCACGCAGATCACGTTTGCGCTGCACCTGTAGGCGCAGCTTGACCTCAGCCACGATACTGTTTGGCTCCGCCATCCGACCTGAGCCGTAGTCACCGCAGGCCAGTTCACCAGAGCCCGGTTCGACTACGAAGACCCCATGGTCCCGCAAGGTGGCGACGTTCTTCTGGGTGGCGGCGTGCTCCCACATGTTGGTGTTCATGGCCGGCGCAATCACGACCGTCTTTCCGAACGCCAGTGCCATCGAGGTGAGTAGGTTGTCCGCGATCCCGTTGGCCATCTTGGCCAGCGTGTTCGCGGTCGCAGGTGCAACGACCATGATGTCGGCGTCTTGGCTGTCCTCTACGTGAGTTATGCGCGAGTCAGACCGCAGTTCGCTCACTTGGTCCAAGCGCACCGGAGCCCCGGAAAGGGTCTCGAAGGTCATGGGTCCTACGAACTGAGTCGCGGCGCGTGTCATGATGACACGCACATCCATGCCGGCCTTCTGAAGGCCCCGCAGCAACTCAGCAGCCTTGAATGCTGCAATCCCGCCCGTCACCCCTAACAGGACCAAGGGCCGCTCAGGCATGGCGTGCTCCTAGCTGACCGGCGCCCTAGTGCCTGACTGGGCGCAACCGGTATGAGATCTCGCCGCGGGACGCTTCTCCCATGGCGATGCTCAGATAGTTCTTCGAGAAGGTAGCCATACTGGGCGGAGAAAAGGCATCCAGTCCCGGATTCTCGCCAAGGCTATGGTAGTAGGAGTTTATCTGCCTAGCCCTCTTGGCCGTGACCATTGCCGCCGTGTAGCGGTTGGGCTCTTCGGCCCCTTCTTCACGTGCGCTGGATAGACCAGCAAGAACCTCATCGACAGTCGGCTTGTTCATCTTCTTCCCTGGTTAGCTCAATAATGCCAGCGAGTTCTGCGCTCGCCCTTTCAACGCTATCGTTGACTATAGCATAGTGGTGCTCGGGCAGACCCAGGCCCCTCTTGCGCTCGACGATAGCTATCTCCTCCTTGGCCCGGGCCAATCGGCTCCGTATGGACGCTTCGCTTTCCGTCTTCCTGCCCCGCAGCCTACGCTCCAACTCCGCCTCTGAAGGAGGCATTATGTAGATCATGACTGCATCTGGTCGCAGCGCGAGCACCTGCTCTGCCCCCTTGAGCTCGATCTCAAGGATCACGTCCAAACCAGTGGCCAAGTTCTCCTGCACCGCCCGAGCGGGTGTTCCATACAGATTGCCGGCGTATTCGGCCCACTCCAGGAACAGTCCCTCAGCCGCCTGCTCTTCGAACTGCTCCCTGTCCAGGAATAGATACTCACGCCCGTCTCTCTCGCCGGAGCGCATAGGGCGGGTGGTAGCGGATACAGATAGAACGACATCGCAGAGTCGCTCCATAGCACCTTTTATGAGCGTGCCCTTGCCGGCGCCGGAAGGTCCAGAGATGACTATGAGCCGCGCGATTGCCGCCCCCGAAAAGTCAGAGTCGGTCAGCCGCCCATCATGTCGAGCAGCTCTTTGCGCTGACGGGGAGTAAGACCGTTGACAGTCCGCGCAGGGCTGATGCGACACCGCTCGAGGACCTTGTTGGCCTTGACCCTACCGTACTTGGGGACCGCCAGACAGAAGGTCCATGACCTTGGCAGTGTGAACACAGACAGGGGGATCGGCGAGAACCTCAACGATCACCACGTCGCCGTTACGCAGGCTTTCCTTGAGACGCGCCCGCTCAGAACGGATGTCGTTGGCCCGTCGAAGAGCCTCCATCCTCTGCTTTTGGGTACGCTCAGGAGTCTGGGGAATGGTGCTGGGAATCTGGTTCACGACGAGCATTATACCAACCCCCCTAGTGGACGCAATACCGTTTTTGACCCTCTACCAGCCTTCTTTCGCGCATTTCTTCATCCCGCGCGAGATTCAGTCTGCCCGGTGAGCACTACCCCGCAAATCGTCCAGGCTCAAGCTCCGCTCCCGCAGACGCTCCCCCAACGCCACTGCAAGACTCTGTGCCCGCATCTGGTCTTGAAAGCCCGCGGACCCCACAGCGACCAGCGTCGCACCGCAGGCGATGAACTCCAAGACGTCCTGCACCGTCGTCACCCCACCCATGCCAACGATGGGCACGCTCAAGACCTCGAACAGTTGATACACAGCCAAGAGCGCCAGGGGCTTAATTGCTGGCCCGGAAAGACCGCCGGTGATATTGCCAAGAAACGGCTTCAGTGTCTTGCGTTCCAACACCAGGCCTTTGAAGGTGTTCACTGCGGCAATGGCGTCCGCCCCCGCTCGCTCGGCGGCCAGGCCCACAGCGACTATGTCGGTGACGTTGGGGGTCAGCTTGACCACCAGCAATCCGGGCCACACAGCGCGAACCGCCGAGACCACCGCTTCGGTCTCGCTCGGGTCACTGCCTATCGACGCGCAGCCTGAGTGCACGTTCGGACACGAGACGTTGAGCTCCAGGCCCACGCGCGAGATCCAGTGCTCCCCCAAGCTCGCCTTCACGGCCTGCTCCAGACGCGCGGCCAGGGTCACGTATTCATCTGGTGAGAAGCCCCCTACGCTTACTATGAGGGGGCACGGGAGAGTAAGTAGCCGCGGTAATCCGTCCGCCACAAAAGCATCCAACCCTTCCCCTGGCAAGCCGATGGCGTTTATCATCCCCCCGGCCGTTTCAAGGATCCGCGGAGGCGGGTTGCCCCTCCTGGCCGAGAGAGTGATGGTCTTGGGAACATAGGCGGCCACCGGCGGCTCGGTAAGGCACCCCTCGCCCACGATCGAGGCGAGCTCCAATATCTCCATCGTGCCCGAGGCGTTGATGAGTGGATGCTTGAGTCGAAGCGGACCCAGCTGCACCGCGAGGTCAACCACCGAAGACCTCCTCTCCCGCGAAGACGGGCCCTTCTCGACACACTCGCGCGTAGGACCCGTCAGCGAGCGCCACCACACATCCGTGGCAAGAGCCGACGCCGCACGCCATGTTGGTCTCCAGGCTGAACCAGACCTTGATATCAGGCATGCCGGCGCACAAACGCCACACCGCTTCAGACATGGACTGGGGACCGCACGCCACCACCCGATCACCCGGTCTTAGCCGGCGGCCGAGCAGATCAGTCACGCGGACCGCGTCACCCTCGGAGCCGTCCTCCAAGACCCGCTCGTAGCTACACTTAAGTCCGCAAGCCGAAGCGCCCTCGGCGGCCTCCGCCAACGTCTCACCTCCGCATGCCTGATCTTGGTCTCTGTAGCCCGCTAGAACAAGGACCTCCGGTCCGGCGGCACCGGTACTGGTGGCCGCCTCTGCCATTTCGGCCAGGAGCAGGGGAAACGGCGCAATACCCACCCCGCCGCCCACGACCAACAGGCGCCCCGCCCCCCCGAGCAACTCGCGCAAGTCAAAACCATTGCCCAGAGGGCCCAATACCCACACCGGGCTGCCGTTCGCAAGCTCACAAAGCTCACGAGTACCGCGCCCCACTGGGGATACGAGAAACGAGACCGTCTCGGCCGACTGCGCGGATACAGAAAGGGCCCGTGCCAGGAAACAAGCAGAGTCTTCAGCCTGCAGGAGTACGAACTGTCCCGGTCTTGCCTTGACCCAGCCAGGCACATGCAGCCGCAGCCGGATCATGCACCCCAGCGGGTCTTTTCCCAAAACCAGGCCCAGCAGGCGAAAAGCAGGCGCGCCTGTCGTACTCAAGGTCGATGTGTGAGCAGACATGGCATCCATGCTAGCCGAGCTTGTCACCCACCTGCAGCCCATGAGTGGTGGCGAACTCCTCAACACCCATCTTGGCCGAGCTGTCTGTCTGGACGCGCTTCACCATTATGCTGCCGCCGTTGGCCGCCACCAAGAAGCCACTGTCGGCTATCTGGAGTATGGTGCCCGGAGCTTGTCTGCCACTGCCCGACCGCTTCTCACAGTCAAATATACGAAGGGTCTGGCCCTTGTAGATGGTGGAGGCCCCTGGCGAAGGGTTGCAGCCTCTGATGACGTTATAGACAATGGCTACAGGGTAGGACCACTCGATGGTCATAGCTTTGCAGACCGGCTCATACTCTCCCTGGGTGAGGTCTTGTCTGATCTTCGGCGCCGTGCCCTCCCTGACGAGTCGCACCGCCTCCAGCATGCTCTGCACACCCAGCGGGAACAGCTTGTTGAAGTAAACGTCGCCCATGGTCTCATCCGGACCGATATCGACTTCTTTCTGCAGCAGGATAGGACCTGTGTCCAGCCCCTCATCAGGCCAGAAGATGGTCAGCCCGGTGGTGGTCTCGCCATTGATCACGGCCCAATTGATGGCGCTAGCCCCTCGGTGTCTGGGCAGAAGCGAAGGATGGTATTGGATAGTGCCAAGCGCGGGGAAGTTGAGCATCGTGGCGGGCACTAGGTCGGTGACGAAGGCCATCACGTTGAGATCTGGCTTGAAGCGCTTGTAGTCTTCGATGACGTCCAAGGACCGCATCTTCTGCGGTTGTCTGGTGGGCGTGCCGTTTGCCTCCGCCAGGGCGATAAGGGTGTTGCTCTTACCCGGAGAGGCGTCCGGCGGCGCGTAGACTGCGACCACCTCTTCGCCCGAGCTAAGCAAGGCCTCGAATACCTTCTCCCCGAAGGCTGCCTGACCGATCAGCACGATCCTCATGGTCGACTCCCACCCCGTTTGACGCACATCACCCATAGTACACTAGGCAGCAATGCTCACCTCCGCCGCTAGAGACCCTTCGTCCAACCAGCGACGCACTCGCCTGGCTTGGTACGCCTACGACCTGGGCAACACCACGGTCGAGTTCGCAGTGCCTCTCTATCTGACCATCTGGATAGTCCAAGACCTCGGTGTCGCGGCCTGGGTCTTCGGATTGGCCTCGGCCTTCTCTTCGTTCGCCGTCGGGCTGACGGGTCCGTACGTGGGCATCCACGCCGACGAGAGGCACGAGCGGCGCCGCTGGTTCATGACTTCTGCCTCGGTCGCCACCCTGCTTCTGGCAGTCATCGCCTTCCTGCCGCAAGAGGGCACAGGCTCCTTGGTGCTGATTCTGGGCCTCGTGATGGCGGCCAACTATTTCTTCCAGATATCCAGCCTCATATACAACGCGTCTATGCTTACCGCGGCCCGCGGCGCCAACGTGGTCAGCGTATCGGCGACCGGGCTCGGCCTGAGTTACTTGGGCGGGCTGCTGGGGATCGCGCTCATAGACTCACTGGTATCGGGCCGCTTGATACCCGGCGTTAGCGGCCGCGGCTATGCGGTCTTGCCCGCGGCGTTGATCTTCATCGCCTGTTCATTGCCAGGCTTCTACGCCCGCCGCTTATGGCCGGAGCCCACCGACGTGGTGCAACGACCCGAAGGCAGATTGCACCGGCGCATGTACGACCTTTGGAAGGAAGCCGCGTGCGAACACAGGGCCGGATGGTTTCTTGCCGGGTTCTTTGCCCTCAACTCTTCCATAATGGGCCTCACGCTCTATCTGCCGCTGCACGTAGCGGCCGTGACCGGCCTCAAAGGCAGCGGGCTCACCCTCGTCTTCGGCTTGGTCGTTGCGGTCTCCATCATCGGAGCCGCAGTGGTGACCCTGCTCCGTCCGGTCGGGAGGATGGTCTGGCGGATCATCGCGATAGGTCTGACCCTCCTCGGCATCAACGCCTTGGCTCTCAGCCTGATGAGGACGGTGCCGCTGATAGTAATGTGCGGATGCATTCATGGGACGCTGTCTGGCGCCTTGATACCGACCGTGCGTGCGGCGTTCGCGCAGACCTTCCGCTCCGACTATCAAGCGCTTGCCTTTGGGCTGTACGGAGCCGTCCAGCGGGTCTCGCAAGGCCTCGGCGCAGCGCTTTCTCCCTTGGCCAGCGTGGCCATCCCTGGACGGGCCGCCACCTCCGTCGGAGTGGCGGCCATGGGTATCTTGGCTCTGGTCGGAGTACCGCTTTTCGCCCGCTGGCGCTTTCCGCCGACCTCCGAACGGCCGAACGCCGCCTAGCCCTCTTTCATCGCCAGAGCGCACTCCAGCATGACATCTAACAGAGCCTCCAGGTCACTCTCGTCCACACATGACAGCGCGACTCGGATATCGGTGGCGGTGGTCGATATCACCCCGACTCCGTAGTCGTTCAGCAGCCTGACCCGATACTGTTCGGCGTCCAAGCTTTCTAACCGCACTGTGAAGAAATACCCGGAATTGAACGGGTACAACTTCCACGCGGGCGCGAACTTGGGGTCAGACAGCAAAGTGCGCACCTTGGCCGCGCGGCCCGAGAGTATGGCGAACTTCTCGGCCTTCTGCGCCTTGTAGCCGGGATCACTCATGGCCTTCAGGACGAGCGCCTGCGAGAGGTTGGGCCCGTTACTTATGGTCCCGCGGATACAGCCGCCGGTCTTCTTCTCCAGAGCCTCATACGCGCCGGCTCCGTTCTTGATGCCGTAGGTGATGAAGGCCACCCGAAGACCCCAGGCGTAGTCCTCTTTGGAGGCACCGTCCAACTTGATGGCCAGCACCCTCTCGTGAGCATCGACCAGCCGCGTGAACACCGACTCTTTGAGAACCTCGTCGTCATAGAAGAGGCCAAAGTAGGCATCATCAAAGACAGCGACAATGTCACAACCACCGTCGGCCGTCTGCACCAGCACGTCGCGGATGGCGTCCGCCTCCGGCGGAGTGACCGAGTAGCCGGTCGGGTTGTTGGGAAAGTTGAAGAGCACGATGAGTCTTGCCCGCGCCGGCGTGCTTCTGCACCGCGGCGCGTAGGCCCCTCGACATTGAACCCGTGCTCCAGATCGAGGAGCGGGTAGGTGTCGATGGTCGTCCCACGGCGCACCCCGAAAATCATGCGGTAGTTACCCCACAGCTGATCGGGTAGCAGTAACACGTCACCCTCATCGGCGAACAGGTCCGCCACAGTGCTGAGACCGTGCGTGATCCCCGAGGTGACGACTGGCAGGCTGACAGCCTTATCCCCTAGCGATGGGTTCTTGTCCTTGATCTCCGCCAGCCAGGCCTCCCTCAGGTCTGCCCGGCCGTAAGACGGCGCGTACGGAAGCGCATCGTCAGGGCTGACTTCAGCAAGATGACGAGTGATAGCATCGAGACCCATAGAGTGCTGCGCTTCTCGTGCTTCGCCTATGGTGGCGTTGAAGCGATGTGCCTTCTGCTTCGCCTCTGCGCTCTGCGTGGGTATCCCCTTTGGGAAGTACAACTGCCTGCCCAGACTCGACAGCATTCGCATCACCGCTGGAGCATTTTGCTCGAGCACCTGATTGGCCTCAGTGGCCAGCGGGTTGAGCGCCGTAGGTTGCGTGCCCATAAAGATGTCTCCTGTCGACTAGGCCTGGTTCAGACGGTCCTGAAGCGCCGCCAACTGGCTGCGCAGAGCTTCTGGCAGACGGTCGCCGAAGTCCTCGTAGTACTCGGAGAGTCCGGCAGCCTCGGCCTTCCAGGCCTCAACGTCCACAGCGAGCAATGCCCGCAGGTCATCGGCAGGCAGATCCAAACCCGAAAGGTCCAACGCTTCGACAGTGGGCAGGTTGCCTATAGGCGTCTGCTGTGCGAGGCCCTTTCCGTCGACGCGCTCGGCTATCCATTTGAGCACCCGACTGTTCTCGCCGTACCCAGGCCAGAGCCAGTGACCGTCTTCAGCCTTACGGAACCAGTTGACAAAGAAGATCTTGGGCAGGTTGCCGGCCTCTGTGCGTTCGCCCATAGACAACCAGTGCGCGAAGTAGTCGCCCATGTTGTAGCCGCAGAAGGGCAGCATGGCGAAAGGATCGTGCCTCAGCACGCCCGTCTTGCTGAGGTTGGCGGCCGTAGTCTCCGAGCCGGCTGCCGAGCCCATGAACACGCCGTGCTCCCAGTCGAAGGCTTCATACACCAGCGGCACCGTGTTGGCGCGCCGTCCACCGAACAGGATGGCCGAGATGGGTACACCCTCAGGGTTCTGCCAGTCGGGGTCTATCACCGGGCACTGCTCGGCCGGAGCCGTGAAACGGGAGTTGGGATGCGCCGCCTTCTTACCCGAGTCGGGCGACCAGTCGCTGCCCTCCCAGTCGATGGCATGGGCTGGCGAAGGCACACCCATGTCCTCCCACCATATCTCGCCTTCATCGGTGAGGGCTGTGTTGGTGAAGATGCAGTTGCCCTTGAGAGAGTCCATGGCATTGGGGTTAGATTGCATAGATGTGCCCGGAGCCACCCCGAAGAAGCCCGTCTCCGGATTCATGGCATACAACCGGCCATCTTTGCCTATGCGCATCCAGGCGATGTCGTCGCCGACGCAGGTGACCTTCCATCCCGGAAGTGACGGTAGCATCATGGCCAGGTTAGTCTTGCCGCAGGCACTGGGGAAAGCCCCAGCCACGTAGTGCTTCTGGCCTTCGGGCGAGGTGAGACACAGGATAAGCATGTGCTCGGCCAGCCACCCCTCCTTGCGCCCGATCGCCGAAGCGATGCGTAGGGCAAGGCACTTCTTACCCAGCAAAGCGTTGCCTCCATACCCTGAGCCATACGACCAGATGGAGGGCTCTTCAGGGAAGTGCACTATGTACTTGTTCGCCGGATCACGCTCACAGGGCCAGCCCACGTCCTCTTGCCCAGGAGCCAGCGGCGCTCCGACCGAATGCAGGCAGGGGATGAACTCTCCGTCCTTGCCCAGAGCCTCCAGCACCTCGGTGCCCACCCTGGTCATGATCATCATGTTGACCACCACGTAGGCCGAGTCGGTGATCTCGACGCCTATCTTGGAAAATGGCGAACCTACCGGCCCCATAGAGAAGGGGATCACATAGAGCGTGCGTCCGGCCATGCAGCCCGCGAACATGCCACGCAGCTTCGCTTTCATCTCAGCAGCCGGGGTCCAGTTATTCGTCGGACCTGCGTCGATCTGCTCGCTGCTGCAGATATACGTGCGATCTTCGACCCTGGCTACATCGCTAGGGTGCGAACGAGCGAGAAAGGAGTTGGTCCGTAGGCTTTCGTTCAACTTGGTGAAGGTGCCATGCTCGACCATCAGGTCGCACAACTCTTGATACTCAGCCTGCGTGCCATTGCACATGCGCACGCTATCCGGTTTGCACAGATCAGCTGCCTCGCCGATCCAGGCAAGCAACTTGACATTCTGGGTAAGAGTCTCAGGTGCGGCCCTCAATTCTCCTCCATTCGCAAAGCGGTCGATACGGGCCCATATAATACAGAAGCCGGCCCACACACTCTGGAGTGTGGCAACCGGCCCTCAGCAGACGGCCGGTGGATAGGTTTACCTGTCCGCCGGTCTATAGCGGCAGAAGATACCACATGCGGCGCAACAGGACGCCCTATCTGCGCACACGTCTCTCTGCGAGGCTACCCCACCAGCACCTTGCGGACCATGTCTAGGGTCCCGGCCGATTGGAGCTTCTCGTTCTTGTGAGCGATGAACTTGGCGTATTCGCCTATGAAGACCTTGCCCGGGTCGCGAAGGTCGAACTTCTCGGGGGTATCGCGAAAGAACTCGCGATGAACGCGGGTCCAGACAAGACGGCCGTCGGTGTCGATGTTCACCTTGGTGACGCCCAGCGGTACGGCCTTAGCGAACTCGTTCTCGTCGACACCCTTAGCACCCTTCAGATCCCCGCCGGCTGCGTTGATGCGAGCGACTTCTTCTTGCGGCACCGACGAAGAACCGTGCATGACGAGTGGGAAGCCGGGAAGACGCTTCTGGATCTCGGCCGCCACATCCAGGTGCAGACCCTGATGGCCGCTGAACTTGTAGGCCCCGTGGCTCGTGCCGATAGCCACCGCCAGGCTGTCGCATCCGCTCTCGCGCACGAAGACCTCTGCTTCAGCCGGATCGGTGAGATTAGCGTTCTTCTCCTCCACCTGCACGTGCTCTTCAACCCCGCCCAGCCGGCCCAACTCCGCCTCCACCGATATCCCCTTCGCATGCGCAGCCTGTACCACCTGCTTGGTGATACGTACATTCTCGTCGAAGGCCTCGCCGGAAGCGTCGATCATGACCGATGAGTAGAAGCCGCTATCGATGCAGTCGAGAGCGCTCTCCAGATCACCATGGTCGAGATGCACGGCAAAAATGGCCTCAGGGAAGATCTCGTCGGCAGCCTTGATCATGGCCTCGAGCATGCGCTTATCGGCGTAAGAGCGAGCACCCTTGGAGATCTGGATTATGAAGGGAGCCTTAGAATCCAGATTGCCCTCGAACAGACCCAGAGTCTGCTCCATATTGTTGATGTTGTAGGCCCCCACGGCAAACTTGCCATAGGCCAGCTTGAAGAGTTCCTTGGTGGTGACGATCATGGGATTCTCCTTAGCTAGCTACCGTTGTCTTTCGCCCAGACCGCCGCAGGGCACCACAGAAGGATAACAGCGTCAATCGAGCCTTGCGCCCCCAAGTGACCTGCCAACGGAGAATGCGCGGCCGAGTCTCTGCCCCGGCGCGTAGTAGTGGTTGTCGATGGGAGCCCAGCTCAAGGGACGCAGCAGCGCTGCAGAGAGCTTTCCGGTCTCATCCAGACAGGACTTCTCCACCTTGACATCCATTATCTGCCCCACGAACTGTATGTGTAGCCCAAGTTCGGCTACTTGTACCACCTGGCACTCCAGGATCAGCGGGAACTCCTCCACATAAGGTGCGTCCACCAGCACGGAACGGGCCGCGGTAAGACCCGCGGCCGCGAGCTTGTCCTCGTCGCGTCCGGAGGCGATGCCGAAATAGTCGGCGGCCTGCACGTGATCGACCGAGGGTATGCTCACGGTGAAAGCCTTACGCTCCAGCAGATTGCCATAGGTGTAGGTGGCCTTGCGCACCGAGATCGCGACGCAAGGGGGGTCTGAGCAGCATATGCCACCCCAGGCCACGGCCATAACATTCGGATTACCCTCCGCGTCGTATGTGCCCACTATGAACACAGGCGCGGGGTAGGCTGCCGTCCTTGCGCCCAGTGATGTCTTCATGGCCTCTCCTCGTAGCGGTCGACGCAGATACGCGCAGGCTCGAAGCGATCCGCCGGCGCCTGACGCTCAGCTGGATATCCGACGGCCACCACCGAGAATGCCACCACGTTGTCCGGCAGGTCGAAGACCAGCTTGAGACCGTCGACTCTCTCCTGCCTGGGATAAGTACCGACCCACACGGCTCCCAAGCCAAGCGCGTGCGCCGCGAGTAGAAGGTTCTGAGTGGCGGCAGAGCAGTCCTGCACCCAGAAGCCCTCGTGCTCTACGAGGTCCATATCCGCACACACCACTACCGCGACTTGAGCGTGCGCGATCATGCCTCCGTACTGCTCGGCCGCGGCTGCCGCCTCGAGCTGTTGGCGGTCGCGCACCACGACGAAGCGCCAAGGCCGCTCATTGCCTGCCGATGGCGCGGCCATGGCGGCACGCAATAGTGTATCGACCGACTCCTCAGATACGGGCTGGTCGGTGTAGTTGCGAATGCTTCGTCGCGTGAGTACCGCCTCAAGAGCCTCCATGATGCCTCCTCACTCCCCCTGGTCGCTTTGACTGCCGAGTATCGCCTCGGCGGCGCTCACCACCTCACGCCGCACCTGACGGTCCGAGAGACGAAGCCCTCGCACCTCCCATTCCCGCACCGAGCCCCCGCGCTCTAGCGAGACGGCCGGCAACTCCACCCAGCGCATCACGCGATACAGGCGGTCCTCCACCTGAACGACCTGGCCCACCGCCCAAGCCGGAGACCGAAAAGGCGGCCGGTGAGTTTGAAAGAGCACCCGTTCTCTTGGCCGGATCAACCGTGCGCCTTTTTGCCTACCTCAAGCATGCGCCCCCCTAGCGGGCGCGCGCGTAGCGGCGCGCCCCATCGACCACCGTCATTCTTACGCGACCGGTGACCTTTTCGCCCAAGAACGCACAGTTTCGGCTCTTGCCGACAAGATCCGCCGGCGTCACGGTCCAGGACTCCTTGAGGTCTACCACACAGAAATCTGCCGCCGCCCCGACCGCCAGGCGCGGTTCTTGCACTCCGAACACCCGACAGGGCGCGCCCGACATCGCTTCGATCAGTCTGCCCAGTTGTACGGAGCCGGTGAGCACCAGACCCGTGTGGAGCGCGGCGAAGGCCGTCTCCAGACCGATACTGCCGAACAACGCGTCCTCCATGGGTACTTCTTTCTCCTGGGGCGCGTGCGGAGCATGGTCGGTGCCGATGCAGTCGATCGTCCCGTCTGCAAGGGCCTCCACCAAGGCTTCCCGGTCTTCAGCCGACCTGACCGGCGGGTTGATCTTGAGATTCTGATCGAAAGCCTCGAGACGCTCGTCGGTGAGCAGTAGGTGTAGCGGCGTCACCTCCGCAGTCACCGCAAGCCCTTCCTGTTTGGCTTGCAGCATCAACCGAGCACTGCCCGCCGCTGACAAGTGCTGAAAGTGCACCAACGGCTCCCCGGCCGCTTCGTCCCTCGCTGATATCCCTACGCCGCGCGTTGCCGCGATACGCTCGCCTTCCGCTTGCGCGTACCTTACGGTCTCCAGATCACGGGCCAGCGGCCCCGTCTCTGCGATCGTAGGTATGCCGCGCATTCCCAGGCGCGCGCTCCACCTGCCCTCGTGCATCACCCCATCCACCGAGAGGCTTCGGTCCTCCAGATGAAGAAGCAGTGGCCTGCCGGTGCCCCGCGCATACCGCAGTGCCTGCAACAAGAGGTCGGCGTCCTCCACGGGCCGGCCGTCATCGGAGAAGGCGACCACGCCGGCCTCGGCAAGCTCTCGCATCTCGGAGAGTTCCTCACCATTCGATCCTTTGCTGACCGCTCCAACCTGGCCCACGCGCACAAGCGCTCTGTTCTGCGCCTCGTCGAGCACCCACGCTGCGAGGGGCCCCGAGTCTATGACAGGCAGGGTGTTCGCCATGGCCATGACGGTCACGTACCCGCCTGCAGCCGCGGCCGCCGTGCCTGTGACCAAGTCCTCTTTGTATTCGAAGCCCGGAGTGCGCAGATGAGTGTGCGGATCGACGAAGCCGGGGAATACCCAGCAGCCGCGGCAATCCTCAATGAGCTCGACGCCGGCGGGTCTCTTGATTCCTTCGCCCAAGGCCGCTATCTTGCCGCCCTCAACCAGGAGATCACCTTCGAGGTCGACGCCATGCTGGGGGTCGAACAGACGTACGCCGGTGAAGAGAAGTCGCTCGGCCGGCAACGCCTTACAGGCAAGCCTAGGTGCGGAGGGACTAGGGCTGCTGTCCATCCAAGTTCCTTTCGGTCTCACTGGACTCGTTTAAAGGTCGATTCATGGTACCGCGGACCGTAGCGCTGGTCCAGACTACATCACCTCTGCATCGGGCCGGTGGTCCAGCCAGTTCGGGAGCGCCCTGGCCGAAGTGCGCACCAACTTCTTGTGGCTGGCGAAGTCAGGGTCATGTTTCTGCACGAGTGCCCAGAACTTCGAGGAATGGTCCATGTGGACCGTGTGGCACAACTCGTGCAGCAGAACATACGTTGCGGCCTCGCTCGGCAACAAGAGCAGGCGCGCGTTCAGCGATATGTTGCCCTGCCGCGAGCAACTGCCCCACCGCGTCCGCTGTTGCCTTATGGAGACTCTTCGGTAGACGAAACCATGGCTTCGTGCCAGCTCGTCTAGCCGGGGCACCAGGGCGGATCGAGCCCGCCGATTGAGCCAGCGGCAGAGGGCGTCCTTGCACTCCTCAAAATCCCCTGCTGCTCCTGTCACCAAAAGACGCGCCCCCGACATCTCGCGCACACGGGCCGCAGACCGGGCAACCGCCACACCGGGAGGCCTGTATTCCACCGACCACAACTCCCCCACGGCCGGCAGATCGATCACCTCCGGTAGCCTGGGCGGGTCAGCCGCCAGTCTCGCGAGCCGCGCGCTGACCCTGTGGCCGGCCCTTTCGATCCAAACCCGCCTCTGCTCCACGAGCTCGGCTATCAGCCGCCGGTTGAAGCCGCGAGGAACGACCACCTCCAACCCTTGCGGTCTCATGACCAGGCGGACACGGCGTGCCTTGGCGCTCACGCGCACCGAATACTGGAGGGGCTCCTGAGCGCTGCCTCCGCCGCCGTCGACCAACTGAGTCAGCTATCCCAGCAGCCGAGCAATCAGGGTTACCTCGGGGCCGGCGGTCAGATGCACGCCCGCTGAGGTGTTGACGCGCCCCGGCTGATATCCCTTCTCAGTGAGTAGCGCGGCCAGGAACATCGAGAAACAGCCCGCGTGGGCCGCCCCTATCAGCTCCTCAGGATTTGTCCCTTTCGCCTCTTCGAACCTGGACGAGTAGGTGTATGGCCCTTCATACAGCCCGCTGGCCAAGCGCATGGTGCCGGAGCCCTCCTTGAGGGTCCCCTGCCACGTAGCTGTCGATCTACGTATCGCCATCATCCCTCCACTTCTGCTGTATTCCTAGTCTTCCCCGCGTGGCTTGTTGCCGCTCGCGGGCATGTTCTCGCCTGTACTCTCCACGGTCACCGACTTGGCCCCAGTGGCAGCGAGCTTCTCCGCGTCCACTACACCCGACTCGAACGGGCAGGTCTCGTCGTATACAATTTCCGCCTGCTGCCGCAGTATCTGCCAGCGGGTGCATGCCTGCTTCTGCGCCTTGTCCCAAAGCAGCCGCGCCGCCTCTGGGTTGGCCTTGCTCAGCATGCTGAAACGGTTCTCGGTAGGCACGAACTCGTCCACCGGCATCGTCATCTCGTTGGAATCTATCTGCAGTGGGTTCTTGCCCTCAGACGCCAGCCGCGGGTCGAACCGGTAACAGACCCAGGCCCCGGACTCAACCGCCATCTTCTGGTGCTCGTAGCCCAGGCTCATTTCGAAGCCCATGCCCACGCAGTGGCTATAGGCGATCACCAGGCTCGGTCCCTCGAACGACTCGGCCTCAGAGAGAGCCCTGACCACCTGCGCATCGCTGTAGCCCATAGCTACCTGGGCTACGTAGATGCTGCCGTACGTCATGGCCATAGCACCCAGATCCTTCTTGGGCGTCGTCTTGCCGCCCGCCGCGAACAAGCTGACCGCGCCGAGAGGCGTCGCCTTGGAGCACTGTCCGCCTGTGTTCGAGTACATCTGGGTGTTCAGCACCAGCACCTTGACGTTGCGCTGCGATGCAAGCACGTGGTCAAGCCCGCCATAGCCGATATCGTAGGCCCAACCGTCGCCACCTATGGCCCAGACGCTCTTCTTGACCAGGTAGTCGGCCAGCGAGAGCAACAATCTTTGGCGGCCGCCTTGGGACGAGCCGGTAGTAGCCTGCAGCCTGGTCTTGAGCTCGGCCGACCCGGGACCGTTGCGCCTCGATCTCTGCATCGTCCTGCTGCCGAGAGGCCAATATGGCGTCGGCCAACTCGGCGCCGATAGTGTCGCGCAACTCAGCGACCAGCTCGCGCGCCGACTCGGTGTGCTTGTCAACAGTCAGCCGGAGGCCATAGCTGAACTCAGCGCCATCCTCGAAGAGGGAGTTGTTCCAGGTGGGACCGCGACCATCCTTGTTGGTGGCATACGGAGTGGTGGGCAGATTGCCCCCGTAGATGCTCGAGCACCCGGTCGCGTTGCCGATAAGCAGCCGGTCACCCACCAGTTGAGTGAGCAACTTGACGTACGGCGTCTCTCCGCAGCCGGCGCAGGCGCCCGAGTACTCGAAGAGCGGTTGCTGGAGTTGACTGCCTTTGACCGAGTCAGAGCGCGTCTCTGAGCGCTCCGGATGAGGTATACCCAAGAAGAACAGATAGTTCTCGCGCTCGGTCTCGCGCAAGGGCGGCTGGAAGGCCATGTTGATGGCACGCTTGCCTGGGACTTCCTTGTCGCGGCCCGGACACACCTGTACACAGCTCCCGCAACCTGTGCAATCCTCCACCGCCACCTGCACCGTCCACCTCTTGCCGGCGTTATCCTTGCCCTTGGCGTCTATGGACTTGAAGGCCGGCGGAGCCTCCTTGAGGTGCTCCGGTCTGTACAGTTTGGTGCGGATGGTCGCATGGGGGCAGTGGAAGGAGCACTTGGCGCACTGGATGCATACTTCCGGCTCCCACACCGGGCTCTCCAATGCGATGTTGCGCTTCTCCCACCGGGTGGTGTGAACCGGCCATACCCCGTCGGCCGGAATGGCGCTCACAGGAAGTAGGTCGCCCTCGCCGGCCATCAACTGGGACGTCACCTTGCGTACGAACTCGGGCGCGGACTTAGGCACCAGAGAGGCTGGGCGCGTCCTTCCGGTCGCCGTCTCCGGCACCGCTACCTTATGAAGGCCGGCGATCGCCTGGTCCACGGCATCCTTGTTCATACTGACGACCTTGTCGCCCTTCTTGCCGTAGGAATCGTCGATTGCCTGCTTGATCTTCGCCAGGGCTTCCTCTGGCGGGATGATCCGTGACAGGTGGAAGAAGCAGGTCTGCATTATCGTGTTTATTCGCGAACCCAGCCCGGCCTCTTTGGCCACATCGTATGCGTTTATGGCGTAGACCTTGAGCTTGAGGTCGATGATGCGTTGCTGCGTCTCCTTGGGCAGCCGGTCCCACACCTCCTCGACCGGGAACGGGGTGTTTATGAGAAAAGTCCCGCCGGGCGCTGCCGCCGTCAGGGTCTTGTAGCGCTCGATGAAGGCCCACACGTGGCAGGCGACAAAATCCGCCTTGTTGACCAGGTACTCGGACCGGATGGGCTGAGGGCCGAAGCGCAGGTGACTGACGGTGAGTACGCCGGCCTTCTTGGAGTCGTAGACGAAGTAGCCCTGCACGTAGTCGTCGGTGTCCTCGCCGATGATCTTGATGGAGTTCTTATTCGCCCCCACGGTGCCATCGCTGCCCAGACCGTAGAACAGCGCTCTATAGACTCCCGCGGGCTCGGCGGTGAACTCAGGGTCGAACTCCAGGCTGGTGTGGGTGACATCGTCGTATATGCCCACGGTGAAATGGTTCTTGGGCTTGGCCTTCGCCAACTCGTCGAACACCGCCTTGACCATGGTCGGCGTGAACTCCTTGCTGGCCAAGCCGTACCGGCCACCGATGACCTCTAACTCAACGCCCGTCTCCTTGAGAGCGTCGACCACATCGAGGTACAGCGGCTCGCCCGCGCAGCCTGGCTCTTTGGTGCGATCGAGCACCCCGAGAATCTTGACCGACTTGGGGAGCGCGTCCACGAAGTGCCGCAGGCTGAAGGGACGATAGAGCCGGACCTTGAGCACTCCCACCTTCGCGCCCTCGGCCCGTAGCCGGTCCACGGTCTCCTCAGCGGTCTGCGCGCCCGAGCCCATGATCACAAGCACCCGTTCTGCGTCAGGAGCCCCGTAATAGTCGAACAGGCTGTATCTGCGACCAGTCAGGTCTGCGAAGCGGTCCATGTAATACTGGACGATGCCCGGCACCGCCAGGTAGTAGGGGTTGACGGTCTCGCGCCCCTGGAAGTACACGTCGGGGTTCTGGCTGGTGCCGCGCAGCGTCGGGCGGTCGGGGGTCATAGCTCGCTCGCGTACTGCAAGCACCAAGTCCTCATCGATCATCGCCCTCAGCACCGAGTCGTCCAGAACCTCGATCTTCTGTATCTGGTGCGACGTGCGCCACCCATCGCAGAAGTGGATGAAGGGCACCCGCGCCTTGAGCGTGGCAGCGGTGCCGATGAGCGCCATGTCGTGTGCCTCCTGCACCGAGTTTGACGCAAGCAGCGCGAACCCCGTCTGCCGCACCGCCATCACATCCTGCTGGTCACCAAAGATGCTAAGCGCCTGCGCCGCGATCGCGCGCGCCGGCACGTGCCAGCAGGTGGGGGTGAGCTCACCAGCTATTTTGTACATGGTGGGGATCATAAGCAGCAGGCCCTGGCTGGAGGTGAAGGTGGTACTGAGCGAACCTGCCTGCAGCGCGCCGTGCACGGCCGCGGCCGCGCCGCCCTCCGACTGCATCTCTACCACCACCGGCACGGTGCCCCACAGGTTCTTTTGTCCGGCCGCGCTCCAGGCGTCGGCGTGCTCGGCGATGGGGCTGGAAGGGGTGATCGGAAAGATGGCTATGACTTCGTTAAGCTTATGTGCCACCCGCGCGATCGCCTCGGCACCGTCGATGACTGCCATGTGCTTTGCCATGATTCTCCCCTTAGTGACATGGGGCACCCGGCCTGCTCGGCCACCCGGTCGCCGGCCCCGCCTACTCCCCAGACTCGTCGGTGAGACTCCCCGCTAGGCATTGGTACAGTATGGCCATGCGCACCGCCAGGCCCGATTCGACCTGATGAAGTACCAGGGAGCGTGAATCGTCGGCTAGGTCGGCCGACAGCTCTACCCCTCGATTCAGGGGCCCTGGGTGCATGACCTTCTGACCGGGCTTGACCCTGTACGGTGACAGGCCCCACACGCGACTGTACTCGCGCAACGAGGGCACCGGAGGCACCTTACCTTGGGCACGCTCCAGTTGCATGCGCAGGAGATAGATGACGTCCACGTCTTCGAGGGCGGCGAGGTCGTTGTAGATGGGCACGTCCCAGTACTCGATGCCAGGGGGCATGAGTGTCGGTGGGCCCACCAGCCGCACATCGATGCCCATCTTGCGGAAACCGAAGAGGTCGGACCTGGCCACCCTGCTCCGCAGGATGTCGCCGACGATAGCCACCTTGAGGCCCTCCAGCTTTCCGTAGGTCCGCCGCAGGCTGTACAAGTCAAGTAGACACTGGGTGGGATGCTCACCGGTGCCGTCCCCCGCATTCACGACCGCCGCGCTGGTGTACTGCGTGGCCATGCGCGATGCCCCGACCCGAGGGTGCCTCATGACTATGATATCGGGCCGGTAGCTGTCCAGAGTCTGGATAGTGTCTTTGAGGCTCTCCCCTTTGGACGCGCTCGATGACGATTCTTTGATGTTGATGACGTCTGCCGAGAGCCGCTTTCCCGCCAACTCGAACGACGATTGCGTGCGAGTGGAGGGCTCCATGAAGAGGTTGATGAGAGTGCGTCCGCGAAGTGCGGGGACCTTCTTTATCGAGCGCGAGGCCACTTCGAGAAAGCCATCGCTCAGCGTGAACAGGTGCTCGATGTCGCTGGTGGTAAGGTCGTCGATTGAGATGAGATGCATCTCGCTACCCTTTCGGTCTCTCTGGACACGTTTAAAAGGCTGACGTTCTGACCCGATTGTATCGCGCCGCGGGCGGCGACTCCAACGCCTTGCACAGCGCAGGCCGGCCTCAGTCCGATACGCCGGACGCTACTCCTCGATCACCACCTCGTCCACGCCGTCCCTCTCCATCAGATGCACCTGCACCCGCTCCCCGCGACTGGTGGGAACGTTCTTGCCCACGAAGTCGGGCCGGATGGGCAGGTCGCGGTGTCCCCGGTCGACGAGCACTGCCAGACGCACGGACTCCGGCCGTCCGTAGTCGAACAAGGCATCTATGGCCGCCCTGATGGTCCTGCCTGTGTAGAGAACGTCATCAACCAGCACGACACTCATGCCTGTCACATCGAAGGGCAGCTCAGTCGACCGGGCCTTAGGTTGTCCGTACTCCCGACCCAGCCGCACATCGATATCGTCCCTGTAGAAGGTTATGTCCACGGCTCCCGTCGGAGGCTCGACAGCGTAGAAGCTGCCGAACATTTTTGCCAGGCGTGCGGCGAGATCTACTCCTCCGCTGTGGATGCCCACCAGCGCAAGCTTGGACAGGTCGGAGGCCTGCTCGGCCATCTCATGAGTCATGCGCGCAAGCGTACGCGTAATCTGCTCTTGGTCCATGAGCACCTTCGACCTACGGCCCGCTTCCCCCATCTCGCCCATCGTGCTCACCTGCTCTCGCTCCGCTCCCTTTACTGCTGACTGCCGAGCAACGAGCCGACGGTGGCGACCACGTTCTCGACCGTCAGCCCGAACTCTCTATACAGCACATCGGCCGGCGCAGAGGCGCCGAAGTGGTCCAGACCGATAACCGCACCGGCCTCGCCGACGTACCGCTCCCAACCCTGCGTCGCCCCAGCTTCGATGGCGACCCGGGCCAGGACTGCTTTCGGCAACACCGATTGTCTGTAGGCAAGCCCCTGTGCTTCAAAGAGCTCCCAGCTGGCCATGTTAACCACACGCACCGGGATTCCTTGCCCAGCGAGAGTGACCGCCGCCTCAAGCGCTATATGCACCTCTGAACCGCTGGCCATGATGATCGCCTGCGGCGGACCGTCGAGGCTATCGCTGAGTACATACCCCCCCTTGAGCAACTGCTTCGCAGGCGAGAACAGAGAACGATCCAGCACCGCAAGAGTCTGCCGAGAGAGTACCAGGGCCGTAGGCCCTTCGCGCCTCTCCAGCGCCGCCTGCCAGGCGACCGCCGTCTCGGCCGCATCGCAGGGCCGTATGACCACGACGTTCGGCATCGCCCTGAGCGAAGCCAGGTGTTCTATGGGCTGGTGGGTAGGGCCGTCCTCTCCCAGAGCCACGCTATCGTGAGTGAAGACGTACGTGACCGGCAGATGCGACAGTGCCGCCAACCTTATGGCGGGCCGCATGTAGTCGGAGAAGATGAAGAAGGTGCCGCCGAAGGGGAAAAGACCACCATGGTAGGCCATTCCGTTGAGGATGCCGCCCATACCGTGTTCCCTCACCCCGAAGCGCAGGTTTCTTCCTCCTGGCGAACCCGCCTGGAAGTCGCCCAACCCCGACAAGTAGGTGTTGTTTGAGGGCGCCAGATCGGCCGACCCCCCGACTAGCGTTGGTATCACCTGGGCAAGCGCGTTCAGCACCTTACCCGAAGCCGCCCGCGTGGCCACCTTCTCACCGGCCGCAAACACCGGCAGTCTCTCCTGCCATCCCTCGGGCAGACGGCCGGCCAAGGCCTCTTGCCACTGCCGCGCAAGCTCCGGGAACTCCGCGCGGTAGCGCGAGACAAGCGCAGTCCACTCGGCCCGCGTCGCGGACCCAGCAGCTGCCACTCGACCGTAGCAGTCGATGACCTCCTGCGGCACCAGAAACGCCGGCTGCTCAGGCCAACCCAGCGCCTCTTTCGTGAGCCGCGCCTCCTCGGCACCCAGGGGTGCCCCGTGACATTCAGCCGTGCCCGCCTTGTTGGGGCTGCCGAATCCGATGGTGGTACGAACCTTGATCAGCGAGGGTCTCTCTGTCTCGGCCTTCGCTGCCATCAGCGCCTTGTCGATGGCCTCAAGGTCGTTGCCGTCAGAGACCGTGAGCACCTGCCAGCCGTAGGCCTCAAAGCGCATGCCCACGTCCTCAGTGAAAGCGAGGTCGGTGCTCCCCTCGATGGAGATGTGGTTGTCGTCGTACAGGAAGATGAGCTTGCTCAACTTGAGATGCCCAGCCAGCGACGCTGCTTCGGCGGCAACGCCTTCCATCAAGCAACCATCGCCAAGTATGCCGTAGGTGTAGTGGTCAACTAGCGTGAAGCCGGTCCGGTTGAAGGTGGTCGCCAGGAAGCGTTCGGCAATGGCCATACCCACGCTGTTCGACAGTCCGGCGCCCAGCGGCCCGGTGGTGGCCTCCACTCCGGGGGTCAGCCCGTATTCGGGATGTCCAGGCGTCAGACTGCCCCACTGTCTGAAGGCCTTCAACTCTTCGATGCTCAGTCTGAAGCCGGCCAGATGGAGCAATCCATACAGGAGCATCGAGCCGTGCCCGGCGCTCAGCACGAAGCGATCCCGGTCCGGCCACTGCGGGTCAGCGGGGTCGAACTTCAGGTGCCGGGTCCACAGAACATGAGCCATGGGGGCGGCGCCTAGCGGCATGCCTGGGTGCCCCGAATTCGCCCGCTCCACAGCATCCACTGCCAGAGTGCGCAGGGTGTTCACCGCCGTCCTATCGACTTCTGCCCCGCTGCAGCCACCCCGCTCGAACCCGCATGTCATGCGTCCTCCCTGATCTCCGCCCTGCGTCAAAGGAGCACCGGCCAGCCCGCCTGGCGAGCTGCCGCAAGAAGCTCCGGCTTTGGATTGACCGCGACCGGGTGACCGACCGACCGCAGCAGGGCCAGGTCGCTACCGTGATCAGCATAGGCCCAGCAGTCCCCCGCGTCGACCCCCCAGCGCCCCATATAGGCGGCCGCCACCCCCTCTTTCTCATCGCCGTGAGGACTCGGGCCCAGCAGCCGACCCATATAGACCCCTTCGGCAACCTCACATTCAGTCCCCGTGAAATGCTCCACTTCAAGGTGGCGGCACACGCCCTTCACCACCGGCTCCAGCGCGGCTGATATGACCACCACCCGGTCTCCCCTCGCTTGGTGCTCTCTCAGCCGCCTGACTGCCTCCTGGTGGAAGCGCGGAGCCAGCACCTCGGCAGTGAACCGCTGCATCAAGACCTCCACCTCCGCCACGCTGCGGCCGGCGAAGACCCGGGCCCCCTGATGCCGCGAACGCTCGCTCACCCGCAGCACCCCAAGCTTGTAGCCGGCGAACCAGAGGGCAGTGCCCACCACGAAGCTGCGGCTGACGACCCGAGCCTTCTGCAAGAACTTCACAAGCAGCAAGGTGGTCTGTCCGACCACCAAGGTGCCATCCAGATCAAAGAAGGCCAAGCGAACGCCGGCACAGGCGGTATCAACCGCGCCTGGAGTCAAGGAGGGCTCTACCGTGGTGTAGGTCATTCCGGATTGAAGTCTAGCATCCGGCGCGGCGTAGTCCCTCCAGCACTTTGGCAAGATCGACAGGCAGCGGAGACGAGAGGTCAAGCTCTTCGCCGGTTATGGGGTGGGTAAGTTGTAGACGCGCGCTGTGTAGAAACTGCCTGCCTATCACTAGGACATCTCGACGCCCGTAGGTGGGGTCTCCGGCGACAGGGTGCCCGATACCCAAGAAGTGCACTCGTATCTGGTGAGTGCGCCCTGTCTCAAGCCTCACCTCCACCAGGGTGAAGTCGGCGAATCGCTCGACGACGCAGAAATGAGTCCTTGCCTCGCGCGCCCCGCTGCCCCCTATGGTCATCGACTTGCGGCGCACGGCATCTCTACCCACTGGGGCGTCTATCGTCCCACTGTCCACCGAGATACCGCCGTGTACCAGTGCCACATATCGACGTGCGATGGTCCTCTGCCGCATCATGGCCACCAAGCGCCGGTGCACCTCTACCGTCTTCGCGACTACCAAGAGACCGCTGGTGTCTTTGTCCAGGCGGTGCACTATGCCTGGGCGAAAAGTCTCTCCCCCAGCCAGGCCGTGACCGAGTAGCGCGTGAACCAGAGTACCCGAGTCGTGACCCGCCGAGGGATGCACCGCCATGCCTGCCGGCTTGTCCGCGATCAGCAGCCATTCGTCTTCGAACGGTATCGGTATCGGTAGGTCTTCTGGTTCGAGCGCCGGCTGAGGCTCTTCCCTAATAGCCACTTCGACGAGCTCGCCTTTCGTCAAGATATGGCTCTTGGCGCGCGGCCGACCGCCGACCGAGACCGCACCCCTGGCTATCAGCCCGGCTACCTGCGAGCGACTGCTGAACTCGGGTCTGCCGGCAAGCACTGCATCCAGCCGCCCGCCGGCTTCACGGGCAGACACCTTGAACTCGTAACGAGTCACATCTGCCGGACGCGCGTCTATCCCGAAGACGCAGCTCCGCGCTTCTTCGCCCGCCACGCCCCGATCACCTCCGCTATCGCGCCGATTACCACTGCCGCCAACCCTACGTCGATGAATACATCGGCCGCGTTGAAATTGGGCCAGTGGGGGAACTTCAAGAAGTCGGTCACATGGCCCTCACCGGCGACACGCTGGATCATGTTGCCCAGGCTGCCGCCCACGATCATGCCTCCACAGATGCCGCCCAACCATGGACGGCGCTCCATAAGCACATAGCCGGCTACCACAAGCAGCGCTACCACGTTCGCCACGACTATCAAGGCCGTGTTGCCGCCCAGCATGCCAAAGGCGACCCCATCGTTGTGAGTCAATTGTAGGTGAAGAAAGGAGAGCACTTCGTGGGTCTCGCCCAGCACCAGCCTGCTTTCGGCAAGATGCTTGGTCACAAGGTCGATGGCCAGACCCACCGCCAGTACGCCCGCGAATAGCGACCACTTCAGCGACCGACGCTCGACTGGCACATAAGCCTTGAGCCGGGATTTCATCTGCCGAGACCGTGTCAGAACGAACGCTCTTCCAACCGTTTGCAGTCCACGCACAGAGTGGCATACGGGGCAATTGCCAGCCGTCCATCGCCGATAGGTTTGCCGCACTTGTCGCAGCTGCCGTAGGTACCGTCCTGCAGCTTGTGCAGTGCCCGCTCGATTCTCACCAGATTAGCTCGCGCGTTCTCCTCCAGGGTCAGATCGATCTCTCTGTCAAGCGTCGCAGCCGCTGCTTCTGCCATGTGTTGGTCGTAGGGGCTCTCTCCCGAGGTCTCCCTCAACGACTTGGAGAGATCGGAATCCAACTCAGATATCTCGTTCAGCACCCTCTCCCGCTCCGCGAGAAGGCGTTCTTTGAGTACCTTATCGTCCGCCACGACCTTCATCTCCAATGATCCGACTCATATCAAGCGCCTTGCTGAGAGCCCTTCTCAGTGCTACTTCTGTCAGCCCTGAGAAGGCTACCACCTTGTCGCGACTGGCGTGACCCTTGTCCACCTTCACCTGCTCGCGGCGCACTCCCAGCCACTCCGCCAAGGCTGCTTCGAGCTCCTTGTTCGCTCGATTATCCTCCGGAGGAGCACTCACGGCTACCTTCAGACGCCCACCATGCAGCCCACGCAGTCGCGTCCGTGGAGCCGAGGGGCTGACTCTGACTCCCACGCACAACCGATCACCGGAGGGTTGGACGCCTACGGCAGCACCCAACAACCCCCACTCGGCCTCACCACTCAAAGTCGCGAGGGTTCTCCGGATCGCCCCCGATCTCTGGGAAGGGGTCGTCGGAGTCACCCTCCATCCTCCCGAAGTACACCCCTGCCTCTTTGGGCGGTAGGCTACTCTCTGGTGCAGGCGCTATCGAGACCTCCCGCGTCTCTGAGGTCCGATCTTCGTCGCTCTCGGGTGCCGGCTTCTCAGCAACCTGCTCGGCACTCCGAGCCGGATCGAGCATATCGCCCCTCACCGTCGCGCCGTTCGCCTCGACTCCTGACAGCAGGAGAGGGCCCTCTGCGAGCAGCTTCAGGTACCCCTCCAGCAGTCCCTTGAACTTGAAGCGAAAATCTTCTTCCAGCAACTTGAGCTGCATGAGAGTCTGTTGCACCGCGCGAGTCTGGGCGTAGAAGTCATCGACTACCGCTTTGGCCTTGGCCTCCGCCTCGTGAAGGATCGACTGGCTCTCCTTCTGAGCGTTAGACCTGATCTCTTCTGACTGAAGCTGAGCGGCGACCAAGGTCTTCTCCAGGGCTTCGCGTATCTGCGCATGCCCGGCCACCTGCTCGTTCAACGACTTAACCTTCTCCTGCAGTTCGGTGTTCAACTTGGCGACGCGCTCGACCTCGTCCGCGACAGCGTCCAAGAAGACGTCGACGTCCTCGTCAAGGTATCCCCTGACTGACCGCCTGAACTCTTTCCGCCGGATGTCGAGCGGAGTGACCTTCACGTGCGTCTCCCTTCCACCGCATTCAAGACCGCCTGCTCGACCGAACGCAGCAGAGTCCCACGCGCTGCCAAGTCTTCAAGGGCCGCCAACCCCGCTATGGTCGTGCCCCCAGGAGAAGCCACGCGATCCTTGAGTGCCGCAGGCGATTGGCCGACGTCCTCCAGCAACAGCCCAGTGCCCCACAGAGCCTGACGAGCGAACGCACGAGCGCTTTCACACCCAAGGCCAGCATGCACGGCACCCTGCTCCACACCCTCAAGTGCGACAGCAAGGCCGGCGCTGACGATCGGCGAGATCAGGGACTCTAGGGAGGCCGAGGTCATGACTCTCAATACTGGTTGAAGAAGCCGCGTTCGAGCATGCGCTGCCGCTCCTCGGCTGACACCTCTACGTTACGCGGCGTCAGCAAGAAGACCTTGTCGGCCACGCGCTGCATGCCCCCGTCCAGAGCGTAGGTGAGCCCACTTGCGAAGTCGATGAGCCGCTTGGCGAGCTCCGTATCGCTTTGTTGGAGGTTAAGTATCACAGGGATGTCGTTCTTGTACTTATCCGCGATCGCCTGCGCATCGTTGAAGCTCCTAGGTATGATCAGATGGACCTTCACCTGGGGCTGGTCCAGTCCGCCCGGCACAGACCTCAGCGGGGTGGCGCGCTGCTGGGAGAACGGCACGGCCCGCTCCCCACGATACTCATCCTCGGTGTAGATCTCGTCGAAGTCGGACGAAGACCTGCGGCTTCGCTCGCGCTCGGGTATCCGCTTGACCTTGGCGCGGTCACGATCCCTATCCCTGTCTTTGTCCCGATAGGACTCTTCGTAGGTGAAGTCCTCGTTCCGGCGGCCGGCCGGCCGTTCGTCGTAGTACTCGTCGTCCTCATCAGCGAGTCCAAAGTACACGAGGGTCTTACGCCATATGCCGCCGCCAGCCATCCTAGCCTCCTTATACGGTCGCGAGAAGCGCGCTACCCAGCCGTAGGATGGTCGCGCCTTCTTCTACCGCCACTTCATAGTCGTTACTCATGCCCATGGACAGTTGGGTGAGTTGGTACCGCCCCGCGAACTTCGCGGCCAGCTGATCCCGGAGTGTCCGAAGGCCCTGAAAGAAGGGACGTGACGCTTCTGGGTCGGCGGCAAGAGGAGCCATGGTCATGAGACCTGCAAAATCGACCTTGCGGTAGGCCGCGGCGCGTTGCAGCAGCGTCTCGGCGGCCGCCGGCAAGATACCATATTTGCTCTCTTCTCCGCTCACGTTGACCTCCAACAGGACACTCACTTCGGTCTGCGCCCTCTTCTCCAACTCCTCTACAAGCGAGATGGAGTCCACTGAGTGGATCAAGGTCACGCAGGGCAACACCTGTCTTACCCTGCGGGCCTGCAGATGACCTATGAAGTGGAATTCGAAGTCCTCGCTCCACTGCCTCCATTTTTCTTCTAGCTCATTTGCCCTGTTCTCCCCCACTAGCCGGATTCCTGCCGCTGCCAACATCTCCATCTCGTCGACCTGCAGGTATTTTGAGGCCACCAGGACCCTGGGGCTCTCAGGTCTACTTGCCCGCTCGCAGGCACGCTTCACCCGCTCATCGACCTGGAGCATGTTCGCTCGTAGGCGCTCGACCCTGTCGTTCATGCCTCGGCTATCCAACCCACGCAGGCCTGTCGTCCAGTGACCGGCCCCTCGCATCGATAGGAGAAGAACAGGTCGCGATTGCACACCGTGCACAGTCTTGGATTGACCACGTGCCGGCGTTGCACACCCAACTCAGAGGCAGCCTTGGCGGCGGCCTCCCACAGGTCTACCCGCAGACCGGATCCTTCGCAGGCAGAGCCCAACACGACCTCGGCGCCGTACCTGCGGGCAAAACTCTCGGCCACGTCCGGTCCCACCGAGAAGCAGCAGGGGCCGATGCTGGGACCGATCACTGCCGTGGCCGGAGCCCCCATCATGCTTCTGCCCGCTTGCTGCACCACACCGCCCAGTATCCCCCGCCAACCGCCGTGAGCCACTGCCATGTCGACCTCACCGCACAGCACCACGGGTACACAGTCGGCGAACAGAAGGGTGGCAGCATGAGTCTTGTCTATGTCTTGGTGGATAGTGAGACCATCGCACGGGCTGCCCGGGCTTTCCAGCAAGTACTCGGACATCCCGGCTACTCGTACCCCATGCACCTGCGACGGACTGACCAGCCCGCGGCCTATGGCCTGGGCGATGCGCCCCCGGTTCCGTCCCACCACCTCTGGGCTGTCCGCAGACCTCGCGTCCAGATTGAGTGAGGCATATGGAGCTTCGCTGTCTCCGCCCACACGAGTAGTGAAACAGGCCCTGAAGAGACCGGGCAGTCTTGCCTCGAGAACCGGCACTCCGGCCAGTTCTCGAGCCTGCATCCACGGCTGCGCCGAGGGATCGATGCGGCGCTCGAGTTCAGAGAGGGCTTGTTCCAGAAGCATGGCACGACGCTCAGCCGTGGCTGCCACGGCCGCCTTCTCCGCGTCTACTCCTTCTCCCGCAAGAACCTGGGTATATCGAGTACGCCTTCGTCCATCTCGAAGCCCTCGATCTCTTGCGGAAGCAGGCTCTCCACCCTCTTCGCGGGTCTGCCCTCAGGATCGAGTGTAGGCGCAGTCTTGGGAGCGGCGGGCTTGGGCGCAAATAGCGAAGGCCTCTGCGCTGCCTCGACGCGCGCGGGCCTGTGAAGGCCATCGAACCCGGTCGCAATGACGGTGACCCTCATCTGGTCGCCCAGTGCTTCGTCTATCACGGCACCGAAGATTACGTTGGCGTCGGTGTCAGCGGCCCCAGCGATGATCTCTGCCGCCTCGTTGACCTCGAACAGACCCATCTCTGGGCCACCGCTGATGTTCAGGAGTATGCCGGTAGCCCCTTCGATGGAAGTCTCCAGAAGCGGCGACGATATGGCGTTCTTGGCTGCCTCTACACCCCGATTTTCGCCACTCGCAAGCCCGATGCCCATCAGCGACGTTCCGGCGTTGCGCATGACTGTGCGCACGTCGGCGAAGTCAAGGTTGATGAGACCCGGCATGGTGATCAGGTCGGTGATGCCCTGCACGCCTTGGCGCAGCACATCGTCAGCCGTCTTGAAGGCATCGAGGATCGAGGTCTTCTTCTCGACCAACTGAAGCAGCCGGTCGTTGGGTATGACTATCAGAGCATCGACCTTGCCCGCCAAGGCTTCGATGCCCACTTCCGCCTGGCTGCTCCGCTTGCGTCCTTCGAAAGTGAAGGGCTTGGTGACTATGCCCACGGTAAGAGCGCCAAGCTCTCTGGCCAGCTCGGCCACTATGGGAGCAGCTCCAGTGCCCGTGCCGCCTCCCTTGCCGGCGGTCACGAACACCATGTCGGCGCCCGCCAAGACCTCGCGGATCTCGTCTCGGCTCTCCTCGGCAGCCGCGCGCCCCACTTCCGGGTTGGCGCCCGCTCCGAGCCCCCGAGTGACCTTGGCTCCGATGTGAAGTTTGACATCGGCGTCACACATGAGAAGAGCCTGCGCATCGGTGTTTATGGCGACGAACTCGACATTCCTGAGTCCAGCGTCGACCATGCGGTTGACGGCATTGGTGCCACCGCCGCCGACACCCACCACTTTGATGACGGCCAGATAGCCGGACCCAGCGTCGTTCATATTATTCGGACCTCCATGCCACGCTTCTACGGGCACAATACCATGTTCATTTAGCCTTCACAGCGACGCGATTGGCAACGCTCGCATCGACGTACTCGATCAGCCGTCCTTGTGCAAGACACTTCTGCACGATATCCAGAGCCACTCCCAGCTTCTGCTCGATGTGTTCGGGGGTGCCTAGCCGCAACTCTCCACCGTCCTCGAGTACAAGAGCGGCGCAGCCCGCCGCCGAAATGGCGATCTGCTTGACATTGGGCACCTTGGCCCGCATCTCCTCACTCATCAAATACTCGACCAAGGGCAGCACGTCAAAGAGTGCCTGCGGTAACTTCTCTCCCACGCTTATCAGGTAAGACGCGTCCGGCACCAGCAGGGGCAACTCAGACACTCCCAATGGTCCGATGGCGTCTAGCACTTTGCCGGTGTCAGATATCAGTGAAGTGCTGCCACCGATGACGATCCGTGCGACGGGCCGGTATTCGGCCAGTTCGATCTCAAGCGTGTTAGGAAAGCCACGGGTCACCTCGACCGCCTCGACACACGGCAGCCCAAGCAGCGCCTGCTTCACTTCTGAGGTAGATATGGTCAGCAGGCTTCTTCCCATCACTCCCGCGGTGACTGAGGCGATCTGCTCTTCAGTGACCTGATCCGCCCCAGTGGCCGTGATGCGCTTGACGGCGAAGACATCGGTGGAGCGAAGCACCAAGAACGCGGCCGCCGAGCATAGCAGCACTCCCAAGAGAAGCAATGCGGTCCTATGCCCCCGTCTGCGCTCCAACCTTACAGAGCGCCGGCGCCGGCGGATACGCTCATCCATCGGCGCGGGGATGCCGGCGAGCCCCACCCAAGGACGACTCCCAGGGAAACCCGGCGCCCAAGAGACGTACCTCGGGCTCCAGCGTCACCCCGCTTGTCTCGTGCACTCTGTCGCGCATATGGTTCATCAAAGAAAGCACGTCCGCTGTACTCGCTTGTCCCAGGTTGACCACGAAGTTGGCGTGTACCGTGGATACTTCGGCGCCACCCCGGCGCTCTCCTTTGAGTCCGGCCGCATCCAGCAGCCGGCCGGCCGGCCCGCCGGACGGGTTCTTGAAGGTGCTGCCGAACGTGGACACTCCTTGAGGTTGTACGGCCCGCCTCATCTCGAGTATCGAGCGATGACTATCGAGGATGGTCTTGGGATCGTCGCGGCCCAACACGAAGCGTGCCCCCGTCACCAACGCCCGCCGAGGCAGCCGGCAGCGTCGGTACTCCCACTCGAGCATCGATGCCGGTACCCAGCGCGCGCCCCGCTCATCGACCATCTGGACCTCTGAGAGCACATCGCTGAACGCTCTCCCGTAGGCACCGGCGTTGGTGGCCACACCCCCGCCGACCGACCCTGGTATGCCGCACGAGAACTCCAACCCCGAGAGACCCGCTTCTGCACAAGCCTTCGCGACGTCCGGCAACCACACAGCCGCACCCACCGTCACGACTACCGGCTCGGCGCCGGCATCCAGCCCGTCCATCTGCCGAAAGCCCTCGCCCAATTGCACAACGACGCCCGGAAAGCCCTCATCCGCGACCAGCAGGTCGGAACCGGCCCCCAGAAAGCAAAGGGCGACCTCGTGACTTCGCAGTGCGGCCAAGACGCTCGCTGCCGCCGCCACGCCGTCTACTGTGACAAGCGCTTCCGCTGGACCGCCAGTCCGGATAGTCGTGAGGGGAGCGAGAGGAGCATCGACCTCCACGGACGCCCCGGCGACGGCGCAGAGGTCCCGTAAGAGAGAGGGGGTGACAGCCATCGGTCTGCTTGAGATCAGACGGCTTCTAGAAAGCGCTCGCCCACCCGGTGCACATCCCCGGCACCCAGGGTCAATACCAGGTCCCCGGGGACCGTGGTTCGCCGGAGGTATTCGACTATCGCACCTTGGCGTGGCAAGTAGGCTACGGCCATGCTCTTCTGGCGCCCCAGGATGCTATCGACTATCAACTTGCCACTGACTCCGGGCTTGGGCTCCTCACGCGCGCCGTAGACGTCCGTGACCACCGCCAGATCTGCTTCCAGCAGTGCCTCTGCGAACTCGTTGTGAAGAAACTCGGTGCGTGAGTAGAGATGCGGCTGAAAGACCGCGATCACTCGTGACCACTCCCCTTCACGGGCAGCGCGCAAGGTGGCCAGAAGCTCGGTCGGATGGTGAGCGTAGTCATCGACCACGGTCACCCCACCTCGCACCCCCTTATGCTGAAACCGCCGCACCGCTCCGCTGAAGCCGGCCAGACCTTGCACGATCTCCTCAGCCGACACGCCAAGCTCCGCGAGGGTGGCAAAGCAGGCCAGAGCATTCAACACGTTGTGTCTGCCGGGCACCGCGAGTACCACGTCCGCCAGTTTCTTGCCGTTGTGCCACACCTCGAACGAGTTACCGGGGTGCTTGGCCACCACGGCCCGCGCCTGGTAGTCCGGTTCCCCTTCAAGCCCATACGAACAAGCCCTGCAGCTGACACCAGCGGCCACTTTGCGCACTCGCTCATCTTCGCCGCAGTACACCAGCAGACCGTCGGCCGGCAGCCTGTCCACAAACGCCAGGAAGACTCTCTCGACATCTTCCACATGCAGGTAGTTGCTGTGGTGATCCAACTCCATGTTTGTGAGCACGGCCACTTCAGGCTTCAGCAGCAGGAGCGACCCGTCGGACTCGTCGGCCTCGCAAACGACCAACTCCCCTTCTCCCTGGCGCGCGTTGGAGCCGAGGTCGTTCAATTCTCCGCCCACTAGGAAAGTTGGGTCAAGGCCTGCTTCCACCAGCACCCTACTGATCATCGAGGTAGTGGTGGTCTTGCCGTGTGTCCCGCATATGGCGACGCCCTTGCCCAGGTCCATCAGCCACGCCAGTGCCTGTGCCCGCTTGACCACGAGTATCCCCTTCCGACGGGCCTCCTGGAGCTCCACATTGTGGGCAGGCACCGCCGAAGAAATGACGACCACATCAGGATGGTCGAGATTGAGCGCACTGTGACCGATGGCCACAGGCACACCCCCCTCCTCCAATAGCGCGACGTACCGCGATGGTTTCAGGTCAGAACCGGTGACCTCAAAGCCACGCTTGCGCAAGACGAGGGCGATGCCGCTCATGCCCGCGCCACCGATGCCTATGAAGTGCAGGCTACGGAGCGACTCGGGCGCGGGGATTCCGGTGGTGTCGATAATGCGTTGAATATCCATATGATCTTATCCGGCATGCCGGGTCAACAATTCTACTACGACGTCGGCTATGCGGTCAGCCGCATCGGGTACCGCCAGCGCCGCCGCCGCCTTGCGCATCCGCACGTTGACCTCTGGCTTGAGGAGTTCGTCCACGGCCTCAGTCACTTTCTTGGCATCCAGTTCGGAGTTCGCCACGACCAGGGCAGCGCCGGCCTCCTCCACCCGGCGCGCGTTCTTGGTCTGATGGTCGCCGGCAGCATACGGATAGGGCACCAATAGGGCGGGTATCCCGCGTGCGAGCACCTCGGCGACTGAGCCTCCCGCTCGTGCCACCGCGGCGTCGGCAGCGGCAAGGGCCAGCGGCAGATCGTCCAAGAACGCATGGACCTGATACGACGGGTTGCTGCCCGGTCTTGCGAGAGTCTTCGAAACCCATGCATAGTCGGCTTCGCCTGTGACGTGGAGCACTTGAAAGGGTGTCGGCTTGTCGGCGAAAGCGTCGAGCACGGCCACGTTCAGCGCGTGTGCACCCAGGCTGCCCCCGAACACCAGCAGCACAGGACGCTTCGGGTCGAGTCCGAAGCGAGCGATTCCCTGCTCTCTCGTAGCTCTGAGTAGCTCGGGGCGCAACGGCCTGCCTGTGTATACGAACTTGCCGCTCTTTCGCTTGTCGTCTGGATACGACAGACACACCTTGTCCACCAGCTTGCTGAGGATCGTGTTAGTCCAACCCAGGTGCGAATCCATCTCTACCGCCACAGTCCGGATACCACGCAACGCGGCTTCGGCCGTCACAGGACCTGAAGCGTGTGAGCCTACCCCTATCACGCAGTCAGGACGTGCTTCTCGCAACACCTTGTACGCGTCGACAGCCGCCAGGGGGATATGGGAAAGGGTCCGTAGTGTCGAGATGCCCAGCCTGCGCTCGAACCCCCGGATGCGTACGGTGAAGAGCGGATAGCCGGCCTTGGGGACCAGCTGGTTCTCCATGCCTTGGTCGGTGCCGCAGAAAGCTACCTGGTGGCCCCTGCCCGTAAGTACGTCAGCGAGCGCCAGTGCGGGCACTACGTGCCCCGCCGTCCCGCCGCCTGCTATCAACACGCGCGACATCCTCACACCTCTTTGCCTGAGAAGGGGCCGTCAGAGCCGGGGCACGCCTGGCGACTGCCAGAACAAGACCGACGGCCACGAGCATCACCATAAGGCTGTTGCAGCCGTAGCTCACAAAGGGCAAAGGCACTCCGGTGAGGGGGATAGCCCCCACCACCCCGCCGATGTTTATCGCCGCCTGCAGGGTGATGATCATCCCACAACCGGCGATGAGGTACTTGCCCATTGGATCCTTGCAGCGTCTCGCGAGGCGCCAGCACGCCACCGCGAACAACATGAAGAGTACCAGGACTGCACCCGCCCCCATGAATCCGAACTCTTCGCCCAGGATGGCATAGATCATATCGTTGTGCGCTTCGGGCAAGTAGTCGTACTTCTGCACGCTCCGGCCGGGGCCGACCCCGAACCAGCCGCCCCTGCCCAAGGCCAGCAGGGACTGCTTGAGCTGATATCCGGTGGCATGAGGGTCTGCCCAAGGATCGAGCATGGCCATGAACCGGTCCGTGAACTTGCCCCTCGCAACCACCAGCACGAGGCACGCCCCCGCCAATGCACCTCCACCCGTCAACAGCAACCAGTCCTTGGTCTTCATGCCGGCCAGCCACAGCATGCCGATAACCAGCCCGGTGATTATGATGGCAGTGCCGAAGTCGTTCTCCCACACCACCAGACCGCACAGAACAAGCCCCATTGCTCCGAACGGCAGCAGGAACGACCGCAGTCTTGCCATCCCGGACGTGGGGGGTCGATAAGAGATGCGCCCCGGCCAACACCACTGCCAGCTTGGCGTACTCAGAAGGCTGATAGCTCAAGGGCCCTATTGGGATGTAGCTTGAGGCTCCGTTCACCTTGTGGCCCACCCCGGGAATGTGCACTGCCACCAAAGACAGAACGACGACCCCCATGAATATCAATGAGAGCCTGCGCAGCCTTCGATAGTCGAGCCGGGTCAGGGCGAACAGTAAGCCCAATCCGATCACCGCGACGATGCCTTGTCGACTCACGTAGTAGTAGATGCCCTGGGAATCGCCGCCCGCCTGGGATCTGACCTCGTTGGCCATAGAGACCGACAGCAGCATGCGAGATGCCCATGGTGAGCAAGCAGAAGCGCTGTGATCCAGACCAGGTGATAGCCACTCGGAACCGCCCTTCGCAGAGACTGCGCCTTCGCCGCTGCCCGGCCCGTTGAGGCACCGGACCGTCTGCTACGGGGCTCGGCGGCAGCCTCGTCTGCTCGAGGACGCGCCACTCTGCCCCCAGCCCGCGTGGGGAATGGTCGAAAGGTCGCGGTGTTCATGCCCCCTGGCCACCCAGCCGTCTGACCAGTTCGCTGAAGTGATCACCGCGCTCTTCGAAGTTCTTGTATTGGTCGAAGCTCGCGCAGGCCGGCGCTAGAAGCACCACGTCTCCGGCGACGGCCGTCTTGGCGGCCGCGCTCACGGCGCGCTTCGAGGTCGCCGCAGACACGCACTTCGGGGACTCGCAGCCACGCCCTCGTGAGTCGCGGACTTCGGCGAAGGCCGCCTCGATGAGCGGAGTGGCTTCGCCTATCAGGTACACCGCCCTGCACCCGCGCGCGCAAGCGCGCGCCACCGGGCGATAGTCAGAGGCTTTGTCGCGGCCCCCCAGTATGAGGTGGGTGTTCTCAGGATAGGCGTTCAAGGCGGTGAGTGTGGCCTCCACGTTGGTTGCCTTACTATCGTTGACATACGTCACGCCGGCGACCATTCCTGCCGTCTCCAATCGGTGAGCCACCCCTTCGAAGGTGCGGAGCCCCTCGGCCACCGCCTCCCTCGCCACGCCCCTGGCCGAGCGCGGCCGTGCGCCGCGGCCAGGCAGTTCTCCAGGTTGTGGCGACCGGGCAGTCTGATGTCTTGCAACGCTCATCACCGGTTCACCCTCCAGGTAGAGCTGCCCGCCTTCCACCCACGACTGAGGCCGGCGACCGGCGCCGGGTCCGCGCGCGGCCGATCCTTCCACCGAGAAGTACGTCACGCGCGGGCCTCCGGCCCGCGCCTCCAACTCCGCGCCCAGCGAGGCCACCCCGGCATCGCACAGGTTGAGTACGGCCACGTCGTCGCTGCTCTGCTGTGCGAACAGGTTCGCCTTGCAGGCCAGGTACCGCTCCATGGTCCCGTGGCGGTCCAGATGGTCGGGCGTCAGATTCAGGAACACTCCCACCGCCGGCCTGAAGGCGAAGGTATCCTCCAGCTGAAAGCTGGACACCTCGACCACCAACTCGTCGGCGGCGTCTATCTTGCCCACCACCGACGTCACCGCCACTCCGATGTTACCCAACACCTTGACGGGCCGCCCGGCCGTCGCGAACAGATGACCCAGAAGCGCCGTGGTGGTGGTCTTGCCGTTGGTGCCGGTGATAGCGTCGAAGGGGTTGGACAGCAGGGCATAGGCGAGCTCCAACTCGCTCCACACCGGCACGCCGTGCTCTCTAGCCATGCGGACCGGCTGCGCCTCGGCGGCGACCCCTGGGCTCTTTATGACCAGGTCCGGCCGAGGCCAAGCGGTCGCCAAGGTCTCCTCGTGCACGTAGCGCACCCCGCCGCGCAGTGCCTCTTCCAAGCCCGTAAGGGACTCGGGGCTTCGGCGGTCGCTGAGCACCGCCTCCACACCCAGATCCGACATCGCCAGCGCAGCGCTCGACCCCGGAGCGGCTTGCGCCGAGCACCAAGTACCCGGCGGACCGTCGGTGGCAATCCACCGCCGCCGGCCATCAGCCTGTCGGAAGCCGGGTGTTGGACAGGTAGTAGAGCGCGAACCCAGCGCCGGAGAGTATCGCCGCGATTATCCAGAAGCGCACGATTATCTTTGTCTCCGACCACCCCTTCAGCTCGAAGTGGTGATGCAACGGCGCCATCAGGAACACCCGCTTGCGGAAGACCTTGAAGCTGAACACCTGGATCATCACGCTCAGGGCCTCGGCCACGAATATGCCGCCGATCAGCAGTGACAGCACTTCCATCTTGGTCGCGATGGCCACGGCCGCCAGCCCCGCCCCCAGAGCCAACGACCCGGTGTCACCCATGAACACACTGGCCGGATGCGTGTTGTACCAGAGGAATCCGACCGAGGCCCCAGCAAGACACACCGAGAGGATGGCCAGGCTCGGCCGCCCCTGCAAGAACGCGATGCCTGCATAGGCCAAGAAGGCCATAGAGACGGTCCCCGACGCGAGACCATCGAGCCCGTCGGTGAGATTGACGGCGTTGGAGAATCCCGCCACGAGCAAGAAGGCGAAGACGTAGTAGAACCAGCTGATGTCCAAGCCCTCTCTCACAAACGGGTACATAGAGCTCGGTGCTCAGCCCTTCGTACTTAAGTCCCAGCCACACCGCCAGACGGTGAGCGGCACCTGCATCAGGCAGCTTCACCTTGCCGCTCAGACCCAGTGAGCGCCGTCCGCCACTGGCTGATGAAGTCGTCGGCGAACCCGATAAGACCGCAGCCGAACGTGATTATGAAGAGCACCAGACTGCTGACGTTCTTGGTGGCGAAGATGACGTACGGCACAAAGGCCGCCACCAGTATCAGCACCCCACCCATGGTGGGAGTGCCCTGCTTCACGCTATGGCTCTCGGGCCCCACTTCTCTTATGTTCTGCCCGATACCCCGGCGGGTGAGCCAGCGGATGTATCGCGGACCTGCCACCATGCCGATAACCAGCGCCAAAAGCGCAGCCGCCATCACCTTTAGCAAAGCCGCTTCTCCCTAGTCGTGTCGCCACAGACATCTAGATGCGCGGCCCCCCCGCCCCATCTGCCCGCCATCGCCTCGTCGACCACTCTTATTACCACGTTCTCGAGACGTACGCCACGCGAAGCCTTGACGAGCACCACGTCGCCCGTCCGCAGCCCCGCCACCACCACGCCGGCCTCGTCCGCCGAGTCCAAGTGCCGCGCACTCCACTCCCGACCGGCCTGCGCATGCTCCTGCCACCAGCCGCTGAAACCCCGCACAGTAGCCTCTGACAGGGCCCCGACCCCCCACAGTGCGCACCACCCCGGCTTCTGCCGCTTGCGCGCCCGACCTGCTCGTGAAACCTCTGCTCCTCGGGTCCCAGCTCGAGCATGTCGCCCAGCACCGCCACCGCGCGTCCCCCGCGCTTAGCTGCCAGATCGACCAGATGCTCCACCGCCGCGCGCACCGCCGCGGGGTTGGCGTTGTAGGTGTCGTCGATCAGGCAGAGTCCGCCTGCCTCTATCGTCTGGCCCCGGCCCTGGCTGAGCTCGACGTCAGCGATGCCGGCGGCGCACTCCGCCACAGGCAGTCCCGCTGCGTAGCAGGCCGCCGCCGCCGCGACCGCGTTCAGAAGCGTGTGGCCCGCAAGTCGGCCGACGCCGAGCCGCGTTTGCCCTCCAGGCCAGTTGAGCACCCAGTCGCAACCGTCACCCGCGGGTTCGAGCCAGCCACATACCTCGGCATCGACTTCCGGCCTCGCGCTCACATCTGGGCCGCTCTCCCCCGAGAGCGCCGCGAAGCGGACACGCCGGCACGAGCTATCGCCGAGGCACGCCGTCCAAGGCAGCGCAGTCCGCAGGCACCACGGCGACCCCGCCCTGCCCAGCCCCGAGACTAGCTCGGCTTTGGCCCGAGCGATGTTGTCAAGGGTGCCCAGGAGTTCCAGGTGCACCGGATGCACGTTGGTTATGAGGCCCACGTCCGGCTCGGCCACCGCTGCCAAGGCGGCGATCTGCCCCTGCCCGCGCATGCCCATCTCGACTACTACCGCCTCAGTGTCATCCTCCAAAGACAGTAGCGTCAGAGGCACCCCCACCTCGTTGTTCTGGTTGCCGCAGGTAGCCGCGACCTTGCACACCCGCCCCAGCATCGCTCTCAGCAGGTCCTTGGTGCTGGTCTTGC
Source organism: uncultured Actinomycetes bacterium (assembly GCA_963747275.1). Lineage (GTDB taxonomy): Bacteria > Actinomycetota > Thermoleophilia > RBG-16-64-13 > RBG-16-64-13 > RBG-16-64-13. Next base: position 18,162 of record CAVVEI010000013.1, on the reverse strand, counting down.
CGACGCTGCCGGTTATGGCGAATACCGTGGCCCGTGACGATCGCCGCACTTCGCGCGCGAGCGCACCCAGGGCAGCGAGCGTGTCCGGCACCTCGTACAGCGGCGCACCGCCGGTAGGCATCGAGGTGCTCTGGCCCCGCGCAGCCCAAGCCGCGCCCTCTACCACAGCGCCGGAGGCACCCGCCGTGAGCGCCGCCTCCACGTAGTCGTGCCCGTCGAAGCGCTCGCCGCGCAGGGCCACAAAGAGGTCTCCGAGCTTCAGCGAACGGCTGTCGATGCTGACGCCCGTCACCGGTGCGGCCAACCTGCCCACGCCCAGTGCCTGCCCGGCTCGTTCGGCATCGAGCGTTATCATCCGCGACCTGCCAGCAGAGTCGAGAGCTCCTCTCGAGCTACTTCGCAGTCGTCGAACGGGATGGTGTGTGTCGCGAACTCCTGGCCCGACTCGTGCCCTTTGCCCAAGATCACCACCACGTCGCCGCCGTGTGCCTCAGCGACCGCTTGGGCTATCGCCAGCCGGCGGTCGGGTTCCACCCGAGCGGTCTGCGGAGACTCAAGACCCGCGCAGATGTCGGCGATTATGGCCAGGGGATCTTCGCTGCGCGGGTTGTCCGAAGTCACCCAGACCAGGTCGGCGGCCCGTTCGGCTTCGCGCCCCATTAGCGGTCGCTTGCCTTTGTCGCGGTCTCCGCCGCAGCCCACCAACGCGATCAGCCGGCCTTGCGTGAAGCCCCGGGCCGTCTCCAACGCGTTGCGCACCGAGTCGGGCGTATGCGCGTAGTCGACAAGCACAGTGAAGTCCTGCCCGGCATCCACCGGCTCCATGCGCCCCGGCACGCCTCCGAAGTCACCCAAGTCGCTGAGCATGCGTGGCAGGTCAAGCCCCAGAGCCAGCCCGAGCCCCAGGGCCGTGAGAGTGTTGGCCACGTTGAACTCACCTAAGAGGGGCGTCGCGACATCGAGCCGCGCCTCCGTGCCAGACAGATCCAGAGCCCTGCCACGTACCACCATGGTGCCCCGCGTGCCCCCCGGCCTGACGGTGTAGTCGCTCCACTCGAGACTCCGCCGGCCCCCAGGCGCCCACGCTCGCCGAAGTGGAGAAGCCCAGCACCCGTTCCCTGGGCAACTTGAGTGCTAGCTGCAGGCCATGGGCATCGTCGACGTTGATGACCGAGATCGGGCCGGCCCGCCTGGTAGGCGTCGTCCAAGAACAGCAGGCATCTTGGCGGCGTAGTATTCCTCGAAGGTCTTGTGGTAGTCCAAGTGGTCCTGCGTGAGATTGGTGAAGGCCAGGGCCTTGAACTGCAGACCGAGACTGCGTCCCAAGTCCAGCGCGTGCGACGAGACCTCCATCACCGCTGCCTTGTCACCGGCGGCCACCATAGCGGCAAGGTCCTGCTGTATGTCCAGGGCTTCGGGCGTGGTGCGGCCGGCGGGCAGCCTCTTGCCCCCTATGCGTCTCTCCACGGTGCCCATAAGCCCGGCGCGCAGACCGGCCTTGCCCTAACAAGTGCGCAAGAAGGAACGCTGAGGTGGTCTTGCCGTTCGTCCCGGTGATACCCGCGGTGAGCAACTGCGCGCTAGGATGCGCGAAGAAGGCCGAGGCGATCGGCCCCATGGCCTTGCGCACCGAGGGCACCAGCACCTGACGCGACCGGCAGGTCCAATCTGCGCTCGACGCAGAGAGCCACCGCTCCCCTCTGCACGGCGTCGGGCGCGTAGTCGTGACCGTCGCTCTTGAACCCGGGCACGCAGAAGAACAGGCTGCCTGGCACGGCCTGATCGCTTCTATAACAGAGTGAAGTTATGCTGTCTGTGGCTGGTCCGCTAACGCTCTTATGGTCGAGGCCGGCCACTAGCTCTTCGAGTCTCACGTGTCGGGATTCTATCACCGCCGCACGACCCTAGTTGACCGAAGTAGGAGGTATCCCCAGTCTTTTGAGCGCGAACTCTGCGATCTTCGAGAAGGCCGGAGCCGCCACAAGACTGCCCAGATGGCTGATGGCCGGCTCGTCGACCATGACCAGGATCACCAACTCCGGTTCCATTGCCGGGACCATGCCCACAAACGAGGCGACGTAGCGGCTGGTGTCGTACCCGCCCCCGCCTTCTTTGACCTTCTGCGCTGTGCCCGTCTTGCCCGCCACCTCATAGCCCGCCACCCGCGCCCTGCTGCCGGTACCGTCGTTCACCGTGACGGTGAGCATCTCGCGCAACTGCGCCGCCACCACCGAGCTGATCACCCGGTGGCTCCAGAAGTCGGTCTGCGTCTTGAGAAGGTGCGGCTGCACCAGGATGCCGTCGTTGGCCACGGCCGCGTAGGCGGCGGCCAGCTGAAGCGGCGTGGCCGACATACCCTGGCCGTAAGACACGTTGGCAAGCATGGTGCCGTACCACTCGTCCTCTTTGGGCATCACGCCAGCGGTCTCGGCCGGGAAGTCTATGTCGAGCGGGCGGGTGAAGTTGAAGTCGCTGATCATCTTGGCCAACCTCTCCTTGCCCACCTGCATGCCGCAGCGTGACGGCCCCGACGTTGGACGACTGCGCGATTATCTCGGTCACGGTGAGGTTGCGCACCTTGGGCACATCGTCGTGCGCCTCGTGGATGGTCTGGTCGTAGACCTCGATCTCAGGCGCAAGCTTGAAGGATGTCTGTGGCGTCACCAGGCCTGCCTCCAGAGCGGTGGCGGCCACCACCATCTTGAAAGTGGAGCCAGGTTCGTACTGATCCTGCACCACGCCGTTTCGCCTGATCGGCCTCGCTGAGCGCAGATGACGCGAACTCGTTGGTATCGAATACGGGGGTGTTGGCCATGGCCAGTACTTCGCCCGTATCGTGGGTCGAGGACAACACCGAAAGCCTTCTTAGCTTTGAACCTCTCGACCACTTCGGTGAGCACCTGCTCCATCTTGTACTGGATCTCGGAGTCGATGGTGAGAGTGACAGACTCGCCCGGTACTGCCTCCTTGGTCGCGATCGTCGCCACCCTGGAGCCGGTCAGGCGGTCGCTCTGCACCGTGAGCTCGCCCGGGGTACCCGAAAGCACATCGTCGTACTGCAGCTCGATGCCGGCCATGCCTTTGTACTTGTCACCGCCCGACGAAACCAAGAACTTGCGGGGCCAGAGCTCCCTTGGGGTACACCCGCTTGTCTTCGGATATCACCGTGATGCCTTTGATGATGGTGCCCGCGGTCTTGATCTCCTCGAGCTTCGCCTCCAACGCTTCGCCTACGCTGGGGTCGACGCGGCGCACTACGTACCTGAAGCCCTCGTCACCCGACAGCTTCTCCAAGAGCTCCGACTGAGACAGACCCAAGATAGGCGCCAACTCCGCGGCGGCGGTGGACACGTTGGTCACTTCGCTCGGCGTGGCATAGACCGTGCACATGGCCTCAGATATGGCCAGCGGCTGGCCGTTGCGGTCGAAGATGGTCCCCCGCCGCGCATTGAGTTCGACCGTGCGAGTAGTGTGCGCGTCGGCCTGCCTTTGCAGACCAGGTGCGGCTACCACCTGCAGGTAGAAGGCCCGACCGAAGAGCCCGAAGAAGAAAAGCACCGCGAGACCCATGAAGAGCCCCAACCGTTTGTTCGTGCGGCGCATGGCTACCTGCCGGCTACTGTCGTATCACCCTCTGAAGCGAGCAGCTGGTCACCAGAGGCCAGGTAGCTCACATCGTTGGCCGGCGCGAGACCCAACTGAGCGGCCTCTTCGGCCACCCTCTGCGGGGAAGACAGACTGGATATCTGCGACGCCAAAGCCGCGTTATCGGCTGCAAGTTGCTGTTGCTCCATCTCTGCCTGCCCGACGGCCGACTCCAGACCCGCCACTGCCGAACTCGCCATTATCGGCGCGATGACCGTCAGGCCGACGACCAGCACGGCGAACAAGCCCGCGACAAGGCGCAGGCGCCAGCGCGGGACCCTGTGACTCACCACCCGCAGGCGCGGTGCGGCCTCACGGCGCGTCGCCTCCGACCAGGGTTCGGGGCGCCGGGCCGTCGCGCCGGTCGCGTAGTACCTGGTGGAACTCATGCGTGCCTCTATACAGCGATCGGCGTGCAGGATCACGCGCTCACACTCGTCGCGGCCGGGCCGGCGCCGTGCGGCCGCGTCCCAATCGTATTGGTCTACAGAAGGCACGTCGCGAACAGAGGTGCGCTGAGGCCTCCGCTCGACCTCCAGATGAGCAGTGCCCTCATAGTCGCGCCTAGCGGCGCGCGCGGCGCTCAAGCGCACTACCGAGCCGTCCCATTCAGAAGCCTCGGCCCAATCGGCCCGCCACTGTCCGGTACGCCCCTGTGACGGCCGCACCCCGTAGGTCGCCTCCGCGCGTTGGGGCGGCCACTGGGCCGAGCGGCCCGGCGCCGTCTCTCGCGGTGCGCAGCGATAGGCGCGCTCGCTCGTGCGCTCCTGGACGCGTTGCCGGGCATAGCGCTCCTCGCGAGCACGCCCCGAACTGGTGCGGTAGGCATAGGGTGAAGGGGTAGAAGCACCCTCCCAGGCATCTTGCCAGGCTGCACGGGTTGTGCTTGACATCACAGCTTCCTAAGAGCCCTGAGTTTGGCCGAAGCCGAGCGTGGATTCAGTTCCAGTTCGTGCTCACCGGGCACGAGCGGCTTGGAGGTGAGCACCTCGCCCGTCCGCTTGCCGCCGCACGCGCACACCGGAAAGTCCGGCGGGCAGGTGCAACCGCGCGCCTTGCCGGCGAAGAACTCTTTGACTATGCGGTCCTCCAGCGAATGGAAGCTTATGACGGCCATGACGCCGCCCGCCTCCAAGAGATCGAAGGCCAAGGGCAGCGCCTGCTGCAGGCTGCCCAACTCGTCGTTCACTTCTATGCGGAGCGCCTGGAACACCCGGCGGGCCGGGTTGCCCGCGCCGAAGCGGGCGGGCGTGGGTATGGCCTGCTTGATGGTGTCTACCAGCTCGCAGGTGCGCTTGAACGGCGCTGTCGCCCGCCGCAGGGCAATGGCGTGCGCTATGCGACCCGAGAAGCGCTCCTCGCCGTACTTGCCGAACAGGCGGGTGAGATCGCGCTCGGCCCAGGTGTTCACTATGTCGGCCGCCGTGAGCGGCAGCGACGGGTCCATGCGCATGTCGAGCGGCGCGTCGTAGCTGTACGAGAAGCCCCGCTCGGGGGTGTCTATCTGCATGCTGCTCAAACCCAGGTCCAGGTACACATGAGTGGCCTTGAAACCCTTGTCCACCAACTCGGCGAGCGCATCGGCAAAGTTGCCGGCTATGAAGCGCGAGTGCTTGGGCAACTGGCCCTGTATGTCGCGATAGTAGTGCTCGGCCGTGGGATCCTGGTCGCAGGCCACCAACTCGCCTTCGCTACCCAGCTCCGCGGCCACCAGCGCAGCGTGGCCGCCGGCACCGAAGGTGCAGTCCACCACCCGGCTATCCGGCTGCACATCCAGCACATCGAGCAGCTCTTGGGCCAATACCGGTACGTGTGCCATGGCCATCTCCAGTGCGAACGAAGCCGCCGCGCTAGCCATTGTCGACCCCCCGCCTCTTCGTCTCTTCTGCCAACGCCGCATCCCAGGTGTCTGGATCCCATATCTCCAGACAGTCGCGCGCGCCGATGATCTTCACCTTGCCGCTCAGGCCCAGCTCCGTGATGCGCTTGTCGGCCAAGAGGATGCGGCCCTGCGCATCCGGCTCGACGAAGTCCTGCATGCGATAGATGTCGCGCACCGACCAGCGGTCGTGCTCGTTCTCGTAGTAGTCCTTGCCCTCGAGGTACTTCTCGTCGAAGGCGTCCCAGGCATCTTGGCGGTAGACACAGAGGCAGGGCTCTTTTCTGGGCAGACGCACCAGGATGGCCCCGTCGCGAAAGTAGTCGCGATAGCGCGCAGGAAGGGTCACGCGACCCTTGGGGTCAAGTGAGTGATCGAACTCTCCCGATAGCTTCATGCCTACCATGGTCCGTACCCTACACCACTTTCCACCACTTTGCAACACTTTTGTCCCACAACTTGACACCAAGATGTTCTAGAGGTGCACGGCGAGTCCTTTTCAAGATCTGGAGAAGTTGGGACGAGGTGGCGCCGGAGCGCCGCGGGTGAGTCTGGGAACTAGCGGCGAAGCAGAGTGGGCTCAGTCAGTGCACACCTCAAGTCCGAGCCCCGGCCCGCGCGCTAGCTCGCGCATGCTGGCGTCCATCTATCGCGTGCGTCGTTCAGACGACCGCTCGAGATCTACCTGGAAGAGCCACACCTATTTTGGGGGGAAAGTGTCCAAAGAACTTGACGCGGGACAGGCGGATTTCGCGAGCTCGTAGCTGCCCTGGCACACCCCCGCCGCCCAGCTGATGACCGCGTTGCCCCGGCCGTCATAGAAGGAGAGGGCGGGTAGACCGTCTATGGTCGAGCTCTCCACCTTGTAGGCGCGGCCCAGGCCGTCGGTCAGGACGCTACCCTTTCTGGGCGCATCCAACCGGCCTAGTGTGCCCCACGCTGGTACTGCCACATGTCGAACAGAAACCCGGCAGAGTCGGTCCAACCTCCGTAGACCACGATGTCACCTGAAGTCGGGTCGCACACCATTGCATGGCCGCTACGCGCTGACGGCAGTAGCCCCCCGGGAGTTACCTCGGTCCACTGGTTGGCAGCATGGTCGCATATCCCCAAAGGCAGCAAGAAGGTGACGGCGTTTGCCCCATTGTCCAGGGTGACCGGCTTACCTGGCTCAACGACTAGCTTCTTTCCAGTTGGCTGGCTTGCCAACTTCGCCTTGGCTAGCGCATTCTTCAATACTTCCATGGGCGACCACGACCACAGCCCCGTGGGGTCCACGTTGAGGACCGGATTCCCCAGACAATATTGATACGCACTCTGCTCCCGGTCGTTGCGGGAGAGGTCTTTCGAGAGGAACTGCCGCGTCTCAGGGTCGTAGTGCCGAGCAGACAGGTAATACATCCCGCTTTCAGAGTCGTAACAGTACCCGGCATAGCGCAGCACCTGACGCGCGCTGATCTTCGCGGCGAGGTCGCCGGCACCAGGCTGGTCTCCTGTGCCCAGAGGCCCGCAGTGATGTTCCCCTCACCCAGTGGGTTACCCCAAGCATCGTATCTGTAGGCGGCGAAGGGGTTGCCATCTGCGTCCAGGAGCTCGACCACGTCGCCTCTGTCGGTGGTCACGAGGGCGAAGAACACGGGCTCGGGCCATTTGGTTGGGTTGACGTCGGTGGTGTCTCGGTAGAGGCCCCCGTAAGGTCGGCCGTACTCGTCGTAGAGATAGGTGATGCTCCAGCTGCCGGGGTCTTCGCCTCCGCTCTTGCTGGAGGAGAGCTTATGCAGGGTGAGACCGGCATAGGTGAAGTCGGTCGAGGTGACCACCTGGTCTACCCCTCGGCCCACGGTCACCTCGGAGCTCGTGCGTTGGCCTACCGAGTCATAGGCGTAGGTGGCCTGGGTGGCGGTGGCCTCGTTTGAGTAGTGGGTCAGGCGGCCGGTGCCGGTGTACTGATAAGTGATCAGGTCGGGGTTCTCGGTAGGGCCTTCGGCCGTGCGCCAACGCTGGCCGGGGTCGAAGGTGTGGCTTCTACTCTGCCTGCCACACCACCTTGCCGGTCTTGTCGATATACCCGCCGTTGCCATCGTCCGCAAACTGAACCCTGGCCAGTCCGTCTGCGAAGCTGAGGACTGCGGAGAAACGTGGCTCAATCACGAGCGCGCCGCTCTTGTCGATGTAGCCCCAGGGACCGCCGCTCGACGTCTGAACAGCGGCAAGGCCGTCAAAGAATAGAAGGAACTCATAGGGGTCCGCGTAGTACTGGGGCTCGATCACGAGCGTGCCTGTTCGGTCCACATACGCCCCACGGGCCGCCGGACACCTCCTGCACAGCAGCTAGGCCTTCGGAGAACTCGGTGGCGTTGCTGAAGCGTGCCTGGATGACCATCTTGCCAGTCGTGTCTATGAACCCCCAGGGACCGTCCTGTTCCGGCTGTACCGGAGCCAAGCCTTCGTAGAAGGAACCAACATCGTGGAACTGAACGGCCACCGCCATTTCTCCACTCTTGTCGATGTAACCCCAGGGGCCGGCGGCTTCCGTCTGCACCGCAGCCAGACCTTCGGAGAACGAACGGGCTCGCCGGAACTGCTCGGGGATGACTACCGACCCGCTCTTGTCTATGTAGCCAAAGAGCCCGTTAACGGCAGAGCACACCCGAGCCAGCCCCTCTGAGAAGTTGCCGGCCTCAACGAATCTCGGATGAATGACGATTGTGCCCGATCCGTCGACATAGCCCAAAAGGTCCTGCCCTGTCGGACGCACCGAGGCCAGCCCGTCCGACATCAATCCGGCCCGACTGAACTGAGGCTCGATGACTAGAGTCTCCCAACCGGTCGATGTAGCCCAAGTCCCCGTCCTTGGTCAACTGAACGGCAGCAACGTCTTCGCAGAACGTATCTGCCCCGGCGAACTGAGGCTCGATAACGGTCTGCCCGCTCTGGTCGATATAGCCCCAGCACAACTCTCCATCCACAACCGCCCATATCGGGAACAGAGCCGCGGGCGCCACCACGGCATCATCAGTCGTCACCGTGGAGGTGGATTCGCCGCTGCAGCCCAACAGTGCCATGGCGACTGCCAATATCGCAGCCCCAACGCTTAGCAGTGTTCTCTTCACCACATCGCCCCCAATCGCCTCGTCTAGAGAATCTCGACTACTTCGCTCCCGGCCCCTTTGAGAAGTTACTAGCTATTCCCACATAGAAACAAGAACTTGTTCCACCAGTGCTGTGCTGCCGAAGTCCGAGTGTAGTAACTGTCCACATTCATGGCGGCGGCTCCTAGGTGGTGGCCCCATGGGCCGACTACGTTCTCGTACGTCCAGCTGTAGGGCTTGTCGCCCAGGCTCATACCCACATAGTCAACGTTGACAGTCAACTGCACTTCGGCGCAGACAGGAGTTGCCACGGGCGAATAGAGATCAGGATTCCCTTCGTACCTACCGGCGTTCTGCCAATCCGCCATCGGATATGCCCCAACAGAGATGCGCAATCCCTGCGGTGTTGCATCTTCAAACTCAAGGGCAAAGGCCTCCCGCCAAGTCACCTCGGTCCAGATGAAGGCCCCGCAGACGCTACCGCGACCGAAGTTCGGTTTTCCGTCGACCCGAGTGTCCTGATCCGGGTCCTCGTACCTGTTGAGGAAGACATGGGTCACCATTTCCATGTTCCGGCAACTCGTACGGAGTACCAGGTCGTTCACATCCCAGTGACCCGGAGCCTGCATGATGCCCCACTGTTGGGTAGCAAACAGACTATTATGACCGGTCTTTGAGTCTTGGTCGGCCGCAAGGGCATTCTCCCTCCGATAGGCCTCCTGCAGCTTGACATGATCCTCTATTGACATCATGTCGTATGGAATCTCTGAGGGCTCCATGAAGGCGTACGGCGAATAGAGCATGGAAATCGGTATCTCCTCGCCGTCACAGCCGGTTGGATCCACCACCCCCATCGGGTTCCCCAGGCAATACTGGTACTGGACTTTGCTCGCCGTCGCTTCTCGCGGGGTCCTTGGACAGGTATTGCCGCGTCACCGGGTCGTAGTGGCGCGCCGAGAGGTAGTAGAGGCCCGACTCCGAGTCGAAGCAGTAGCCGGCGTAGCGGAGCACCTGGCGCCCGGCGATCTCGGCGGCGAGGGTGCCCGACACCAGACTCGTCTCCTGGGCCCAGAGGCCGGGGGCGTGGGTACCTTCGCCCAGCGGGTTACCCCAGGCGTCGTAGCGATAGGCGGCGAAGGGGCTCCCCTCTGCGTCTAGGAGCGCGAGCACATCGCCGCGGTCGGAGGTGATGAGGGTGAAGACCGTCGGGGTGGTGCTGGTCTGAGGGCTTCGGTAGACGCCGGCATAGGGTTTGCCGTACTCGTCGTAGAGATAGGTGAGGCTCCAGGTCCCGGGATGGAGGCCGCCGGTCTGGGTGCCCTCCAGGCGCTGGAGAGCCAGGCCCGCATAGGTGAAGTCGGTGGAGGTCAGCACTTGGGACTCTCCCTCCCCTACGGTCACGACTGACTTCGTGCGCTGGCCGACCGAGTCATATGAGTAGGTGGCCTGGACCTCGGGGGCCTCCGGGGTGGCCTCCCGGTGGTAGGTCGAGAGGCGGGGCCGCCCTCACATTTCAGGCTCTTGCTCCGAAGTGTGACCTGGACTCTCGGTCGCCCGCAACACCAGACTCCAAGTAGAACTGACAGAGCCGTCGTTCCGCAGGTATTCCACCTCCACCCTATTCTTGCCCCTTCCCACCACCCGGCAGCCGATGTGGATACGCTCGCCGTAGATCACGTTCTCGAACACGCTGAGCTTCTCGGCGTCCGGCTTGACGAGCCGGGCCGAGACATCAGCGGTTGGGTGTGCCACAAGCGTTATCAGCAGTCGATCGCTCGTGTGAACGTCCACGACACGGCCATTGTCCCGCTCTCCGAGCGAGAAGGTCTGCGGCCCACCTTCGTTCGCGGCCTTGGGTGGCAGCGCCTCTGGGTCCCACGTCTCATCCTGCCGTCGCCCTCGGACCCAATGGGAAAGATGGCCAGCAGCGCGTCAACAACCCGGACTATGACCTCGACGATATCCAAACACCTCTCCTAGAAATGGCTGCGGTTACTGAGGCGCCCCCTATCTCGTGAGTGAACGGCGCGGCCCTATTGTCACCTTGTCACGCCGGTGAGCACTATGCTATCGGCGCTCGCTCGGAAAACCGACTCCAGCGCACTGTTGGACTCAGAGTCGTAACTGTAGAAGACTGTGTATAGAAACCCCCCGCCGACCAAGAACACCTGGTGGTACAGCAGTATCTCCTCCGGTCCCTTCCTGTATGCGTCACGGACTGTCACAACGGCACGGTTCTCCGTCACGCTCTCTATCGTGTAGCTGTAGTCGGGAGGATTGCGAGCACCGCACCCCACTGTACGAAGTCCTGTGAGCAGCGACCACTCCGCCAATCCCGCCAGTTCTGTGCGCTTGGCGGTGACCATCGCCATGTAGCCGCCCGAATTGGGCTTTGCCCACATGGCTAGCTCGGTGGCGACCCAGAGCGCATCCACCTTCAGATCCGCCAGATATATCCTCCAACGAGAGGCAAGGGTAGGGTTCGGGTTGCCTCAGCAATCTCCTCCAACGCCGTGATTACATCTGAATCGCGAGTGTCACCTCCTGTGAAGGAGTCCGGAAGCTCCAGGGAAAGCGACTCGCCCTACGACAAAGGTCACCCAATTTGCTGCCGACCCCGCTTCACTTTGCGCGTTCACGCACATCCGCTAGACTCAGAGCGCACCCCAGCAGAGCCATGGGAATGGCGACCCGCAGTGCTAACGTCATGACTCCCTCCTGCAAATCGATTCATCCACGTCTGGCCCGCAGCCCAACCACCCGCCGGGATTATGTCGGGAAGACCCACGCCCCGGCCATCACCGATGACAATCGCAGACGAGTTCGTTCATCTTACATACTGAGACCATCCCTCACTGGACGAAGACGCTCAGCAATCGTCCCCCTCGAGAGACCTTCCTCCAGATCACCAAACTGCGTAGTCTGTCCTCGTTTTCCTCGTATGAACTCAGCGACTATCTTCATCGCGTCGTCTCTGGTAATCACTCGATCACCTACCATGTTTGCATGAATGCGAACCTGTCCCATTCGGCGAACTTGGATACCCGTCGATAGCGAACCCATTGAGAGTCTGCCCATCGAAGTAGATTACCTCTCCTCCACGGTTGAGTCACATTCCAGACATGACCCGTTTGGCCCGCGCTCCTACCCTGACACGACTCCCTGGACCCGCCTCCAGCGTACTCGTCATCAGAGCGTCAACTTCCTGGCGACCGGACACGCTGATGAAGTTGCCTCCGTACCTTTCTGCCAGTTGTGTAGCCGAGCATCCGAGGTCCAGTGCGCAGGTAGGATACCCTCTAGAAGCATAGTCGCAGAGCTTCCGCAACAGGTGCGCAGTTCCTGTTGCCGCAGATGTAGTTGACCTGGCCGATCCGCGACGCCGCGTCGTTCCCGATGGCCCTGCCACTCTCGCACCAGGGAGCCTGAGTGGCAGGTCCGAAGGAGCCCTTGCCCCACGGTCCAGGTGATCGCGTAGCCTCCTCTGAGCGTGGTCTTCCAATCCCCTGTAGAAGCCTCTGCAACCCTGCCACGTATGGGCGACAATCGGAAGCATGGCGGATGCTCTGAAGACGCAAACAAGACCGGGTTCGTCGAGGCCTGCATTCCTCCACGTTGGCCAATGCCGGCACGCGGCGAGCTTCATCGCTCCTGGGCGAGGCGGCCGATAGGTCGGATTTGGACCGTCGTACACATACTGGAACACGAAGTTGCTCTCATACATGTGATTTAAGGCCCGTAGAAAGTCCGAGAACCAAGTGTTCTGCACGACGATTCCTTTTCTCTGCCCAGAAGCTACTACCGGTCGCAAGACCGCTGGGATCGATGTGCCCCACCGGGTTCCCCAGACAATACCCATACGCGCTCTGCTCCCCGTCGTTGCGAGAGAGATCCTTCGAGAGGAACTGCCTGGTGGCTGGGTCGTAGTGCCGGGCGGAGAGGTAGTAGAGGCCCGCTCTCGGAGTCAAAGCAGTAGCCGGCGTATCTGAGCACCTGGCGCCCAGCGATCTCGGCGGCGAGGGTGCCCGACACCAGACTCGTCTCCTGGGCCCAGAGGCCGGGGGCGTGGGTGCCTTCGCCCAGGGGGTTACCCCAGGCATCGTAGCGGTAGGCGGCGAAGGGGCTCCCCTCTGCGTCTAGGAGCGCGAGCACATCGCCGCGGTCGGAGGTGATGAGGGTGAAGACCGTCGGGGTGGTGCTGGTCTGGGGGCTTCGGTAGACGCCGGCATAGGGTTTGCCGTACTCATCATAGAGATAGGTGAGGCTCCAGGTCCCGGGGTGGAGGCCGCCGGTCTGGGTGGCCTCCAGGCGCTGGAGAGCCAGGCCCGCATAGGTGAAGTCGGTGGAGGTGAGCACTTGGGACTCTCCCTCCCCTATGGTCACGACCGACCTCGTACGCTGGCCCACCGAGTCATAGGAGTAGGCGGCCTGGACCTCGGGGGCCTCCGGGGTGGGCTCCTGGTGATAGCTCTTCAGGCGGCCGGTGCCGGTGTACTCATAAGTGATGAGGTCGAGGTTATCGGTGGGGCCTTCGGCTGTGCGCCAGCGCTGGCCGGGGTCGAAGGTGAACTGCCTTGTCACCTCGGTCCCGATCTTGGTCTGGTCGAGGCGGTTGGACTCGTACTCGTAGGTATGGGTGCCGTCTCCGATGAGGTTGCCGGCGAGAAGTCACCGCCTCAACCTCGAAGCAAGAGTCACCGCTGCAGGAGTCAGCTCACCTTCGTTTGGGCGGTTCGTAGATCCAGGTGTCATCTGACGCGCCAGCGGCCCCTATTCCACCGAACAGAACGACCTCCCCGGTCGTCGGGACGAACACCATGGCTGCCCCAGAGAGGGAAGGTGGTCGGTCGCCCGCAGGATGCAGCCGGGTCCACCTGCCTCCGGTCGACTCGTATGCCCACGTATCGCCGTACAGCTCCCCTTTCCGGCCCGATCCACCGAAGAGAAGGCAGCCGCTCATCGAAGGAGCACATACCATGGAGTGTGCCTGCCTCTGGGCCGGCACCTCTCCAACGGGCTCGATCTGCTCCCACATGTTGGCATTCGCATCGTACGACCACATGTCGCTTTCGACCTCACTGAGTGTGAATCCGGAAAACAAGACCACCCTTTCGATGCTCGAGTCATATGTCATGGCGGAGCTTCCTCGTATCTCCGGCTTGGACCCGGCGGGTCGACATCGGCCCAAGCGTTGTCCAGGCCGTTGTAGGCCCAGGTGTGACCAAACGTCGAACCATCCGGGGCCTGATCTCCCCCCAGACCGCCGAACATGACTATCCGGCCGGCAACAGGGTCGTAGACGAAACCCATGTTGTCGCGAGGTCCAGGCCCACTGTCGGACGGGGGCAGTTCTTCCCAGCTGTTTGCAGCGGGGTCGTACGCCCAAGTGTCGCCAAGGTACTCCTTGTCGAGAGAGGTAGCCCCGTAGCCCTCTTTTGGATATGTGTAACCACCGAACATGATCACCCGGCCAGTCGTCGAGTCATAGGCCATCCCGTGGCCGGCGCGCGCGGGCGGGGCACCGATAGGGTCCAATTCCGTCCAGATTCCCTCACCAGGATCGTACGACCAAGTGTCGTTCAAGACCTTGTTGTTGCCCTGATCCCCGCCGAACAGGACGACTCTATCCACGCCGGGAACATACGCCATCTGGATGTGCCATCTTTCTCCCGGCGCCTCACCTTCTGTATGTAAGCTCCGCCAGATACCGTCGGCCTCAGTGCCGCAGCCACTCATCATCAGACCTACGAAGATTGCCAGCAGTGCCACGAACCTCGTCGCTGCCACCTTTGACTCCTTTCCCCCGTTCGGGTCAACCATCCCAACCGCAGCATCTGCCACCTGCGAGTGGTGCCGTCTTCGCAATTACGCTGCTTCGCCTCAGTAGCCCCACTCGTTGACCTTGCCATAGTTGGGCTTAGGCTCCTCCCATTCCCCGGGTACTCAAAGTTGAACGAATCGTAGAGCTCCGGAATCTGACCGTAGTCGTGAGTGTAGCCAGATTTCAAGTACTCCAGGTCCGGCAACCCGGGCAAGTTGAGCAGGCCCCATGCCTCCTCCAGGGTGTACTTGAGAGTAGACCATCCCAAGCCCTCCAGGACCTTCTCTGGTCTCCATTTCCAGCTCCTCCAGTCGAGACTCCCGTCGGCCCAACGAGTTGGATAGGGGTAGATTTCCGAGGTAGGTGCTATGTTGAGCTTGCGCTTGCCCGACGCGTCCTGCCATCTAAGTCAGACACTGATGGACTCCAGTACCGCCACACCCTTCTTCCCGTCCAAACCCCTGAAGTTTGTGTCCACAACCACGTACCTGTCGTAGGACTTGCCCATACCGTACCAGTCACGGTTGCGGTAGATGTAGTCTGCCAGAACCCCCATAGCGCCAAGCCGCAACACAGAACCCGACCTACCTGCCGATGACGCGTACAGGGAGGCATACCGTTTGCCGGATTTCAGAAGAAGGTGTCAATCACGCATTCCCTCCGCACAAGACGCCTGCAGCCTTATCCTGCTTTTCCAGGTAGGGTAAGAATTCGGGATGATTGGCAACGAACTCTCTCAGGCCACCACTTCGTCAATCATCCGCGTTGTTCTGGTGTTACCCCTGCCTCCGCCAGCCACGATTGTGTACCCGCTAGGATCGACAAGTCTGACGGGGTTGCTGCCGCACTACCGATACGCACTCTGCTCCCCGTCATCGCGAGACAGGTCTTCGCTCAGGAACTGGCGGGTCACGGGGTCGTAACGCCGCGCCGAGAGGTAGTAGAACCCGACTCTTGGTTATAGCAGTACCCGGCATAGCGAAGCACCTGGCGAGAGGCGATCTCGGCCGCCAGGTACCGGAGACTAGGCTGGTCTCCTGAGCCCAGAGGCCGGGGCCGTGGACCTTTGCCCCGTGGGTTACCCAGGTGTTGTAGCGATAGGTGGTACAGGGGTTCCCTCTGCGCTCAGGAGCGCGAGCACATTGCCGCGGTCCTGGGAGGTCATAGGGGTGAGCACCCGTCCGGGGTGGTGCTCGGTCCCAGGGGCTTCGGTAGACGCTGGCATAGGATTTGCTGTACTCGTCGTAGAGATAGGTGAGGCTCCAGGTTCCGGGGGGCGACCGCCCCGGTCTGGCGGCCTCCAGGCGGTCGAAGCCAGGCCGCGTAGGTGAAGTCGGTGGCGGTGACCACCCGGGACTCCCTCCCCTACGGTCACGACCGACTTCGTGCGATGCCCGACCGAGTCATACGGAGTAGGTGGCCTGGACCTCGGGGGCCTCGGGGGTGGGCTCGCGGTGGTAGGTCGAGAGGCGGCCGGTGCCGGTGTACTCATAAGTGATGAGGTCGGGGTTGGCGGTGGGGCCTTCGGCCGTGCGCCAGCGCATGCCGGGGTCGAAGGTGAACTGCCTTGTCACCTCGGTGCCAATCTTGGTCTGGTAGAGGCGGTTGGACTCGTACTCGTAGGTATGGGTGCCATCCCCGATGAGGTTGCCGGCGGGGTCGAAGGTGTAGGTCTCGGTGAAGGGGTCGGCGGAGGAGTCGTTGTCGGTCAGGTCGATGGTAGCCGTGGCCAGACGGCCGCCGGAACCTCCCTTACCGGGGCGCCCAGGGTCGTAGCGGAAGGGGGCGGAAGAGGGCTGCCTGTATCACCAAATCATTCCGTGGACCAGTGTTCCGGCTGACCGTCAACGTACATGGTCGTCGTCCCGCTAGGGCGCAGCTGACACACGAGGGCAAATGCAGTGCCACTCTCGGAACGCGCTCCCACTGCAAAAAGGTTGTCGCCCATCCAATAGTCAACCTCCCCTGTGATGCTGCGGCGGAGGGGTTGACAGCCGCATCAATGTCTGATGCGGCAAGTAGATTCACACAAGAAGTGGAGCCGCCACCGGCCTCCGACGTCGCTGATGTCGAAACCGTCAGACCTCACGACCTCCATAGCTTTGAGCACCAGCAACATGCACTCACCGTCAACGTCGCCACCAGTTCCATAGGATGCCTCAATCCCTAGTCTGGCTTCCAGCGACATCAAGTCTGGCCACTGAATCTCAGCATCCAACACCTCTTCCGACGCCGAACAGCTCGCGAGCATCAGGGCACACCCACATACTGCGACTGCCATCAGCCTGATCAACCGACATGTCATCAACATGCCACTCCTCCAATAGCTCTGTGCAGGACACCCTGCTCTGACTGAATCGTCGCCGCAATTCATATGGCAGCACAGTTGTCAGAGCTCCGCTGCGCGTTCGAGCAGCTGCTGCTGCCTTGCTCCTCCAACCCCGGTTAGGGTCATCTCGACTCCCAAGGAGGAGGCCTGAAGCAATTGCAGTGGAGCAACTGGGACGCTTCCTGCCCACCATTCCCTCGGAGCCTCCAACTCCCACTCAGACTTCTCGAATATGCATCTGAAAAAGAAACCCGTCCCCTCCCGTAACCAATACCGCGACGCTCAGATCCGGGCCCTTCACCTTGAACTTGTCCGCCTGCACATAGCCCCAAGAGCTACATAGCGCAGACCCGTAGCCGCCGGCAGGAATCTGCGTCATCTACCACCTCCACGCACTTGCGTGTTTTGGAGTCTACGGAGAACCACGGCCCCGCGTGCTACTCCCATGCCCCCGTTGTAGCCAAGATACCTGCTACTCCTTTCGTTGGTGTGAGAGATACTCGATACGCGACCACTACCGTCGTAGTACCAGGTTAATGTGGCCGCAATCGCTCACGACCCGTCCGGCGCCGGAACTCTGATACTGGCCACGTATATGCCTCTCCGCCAGGTGCCTGAGTAATGTGAAGACGATGGAGCCAGACCGTCGTACTCCTCATAGACCTTTGCCAGGCATTGTGACACTGCAACCCAGGGGGAAACACAGTTCTCTCTGTACCGCCTCCCAGGCCTTGATGGCCGCATATCTCCTCAGTGCCTCTTCCCTCTTCTGTTCGGCCCATCGCCTCATCAACTCCCTCTCCATCCCGGATCACCGTCCAGCGTCGGACGGTACCCGTCGGGTCCACATACTTGATGGATCCCCAGACAATACCCATACGCACTCTGCTCCCCATCGTTGCGAGAAAGGTCCTTCGAGAGGAACTGCCGGGTCGCGGGGTCGTAGTGCCGGGCAGAGAGGTAGTAGAGGCCCGACTCCTGGTCGTAGCAGTAGCCGGCGTAACGGAGCACCTGGCGCCCGGCGATCTCGGCGGGCCGGGTGCCGAAGACGAGGCTGGTCTCCTGGGCCAGAGGCCGGGGCCGTGGGTACCTGCGCCTAGGGGGTTACCCCAGGCGTCGTAGCGGTAGGCGGCAAACGGGCTCCCCTCTGCGTCTAGGAGCGCGAGCACATCGCCGCGGTCGGAGGTGATCAGGGTGAAGACCGTCGGGGTGGTGCTGGTCTGGGGACTGCGGTAGATGCCGGCATAGGGTTTGCCGTACTCGTCGTAGAGATAGGTGAGGCTCCAGGTGCCGGGGTGGAGGCCGCCGGTCTGGGTGGCCTCCAGGCGCTGGAGGGCCAGGCCCGCATAGGTGAACTGGGTGGAGGTGAGTACCTGGGACTGTCCCTCCCCTACGG
>CAVVEI010000012.1:0-152763 GCA_963747275.1 uncultured Actinomycetes bacterium | reverse complement strand
AGGATGAGGCCGCTGCGGTCCATGTGATGAGCTTAGCAGGCGTAGGGCGCCACGAGAGGATCCACGACTGGTCAGGTCCGAAACAGCACGGCCCACAGGATCGCGTCTAGCACGAAGGTGTGGAAGGCGAGATAGCAGCTGCCCACTACCGCCGCCCAGTAGGCCTTGCCCCGGTTCCTCGGCCGCAGGGTGAACAGGACCCCCGCGAGCGCGATCGAAGCCAGTCCCACTACGAACAGCACGACGCGGATGCTCGCCCAGGTGCCAGCGCCCGGCGCATCTACGTACAGTTTGGTCAGGGGCATCCAGAAGGCCGAGGGGATTAGAATGAGGCAGAAGATCGGGTAGAAGACGCTGTACCCGAAGCGGCCGCCCACGGTCACCTGCTTGGGGTCCACGCGTAGGAGAAGCAGGTTGAGGAATGCGAAGTACCCGATGGCAGAAAGAACCATGGAGACCGTGTACACGGGCCGGAGGCTCTCCGGGACTCCGCCCCAGAGCACATCCGCGCCCGAAGGGCCGCGCAGCCCAAGGATGTAGCTGCCGATGACAGCGATCCCTCCGATGACGTTAAGGAGTAGGAGTATCAGCTTCTGTTTGCCCACGTATTCATCCTACGCTCATGCTTCTGCGTGTGTCCCAGGAGCGGTGCAAGGGACTCGGCCCGTAGCTCTCCACGGGTAGCCCGCGCCCAGGCTCGTGCCGCCGGCCAGGTGGTCGTCCTCTCGATATTCGACATGTCAGGTAGTATCGGTGGCCGCCGAGCGGTTGCTCTGTTGCAGAAACATCGACAGGGAGCCGGAGCATGGCAAGAATCGTAGATCCTCGGAGCCGGGTTCGCCGGCCACACCGCGGCTCTGTACCTCGGTGACCGGATCGGCAAGGAGCATCAGGTCACCGTCGTCAACCGGCACGACTCCTTCGGGTTCGTACCCTCCTGGGTGTGGGTGGGAATCGGGTGCATGGTGCCCGAAAAGACCACTTCAAACTCAAGCCGGTTTATGACCGCTGCATGTCGACCTAGTTGTGGGCAGAGCCACGAGATCCATCCGGAGCGGGCGACCAGTACGTGCTGGTGCAATGAGATGGTGCGATCACACGCCTCGACTACGACTACCTTCTCATGGCGACAGGAGCGAAGCCCGAACTACGAGGCTACTCCGGGGCTCGGCCCCCACATGGGTCACACGTGTCGATATGCACCCTGCCTCATGCCGTCGAGGCGCGTGACCGGTATCTCACTGCGGTCGAGCGAATGAAGCGGGGAGAAAAGCTGCGCTTCGTGATCGGGACCGGCCATGGACAGGCCACCTGCCAGGGCGCCGCCTTTGAGTACCTGACCTGTATCCACAAGGATCTCGTCCGGAGGGGTCTACGCAAGAACGCCAGTCTGACCTGGCTCTCCAACGAGCTTGCGCCGGGCGACTTCGGCATGGACGGCATCCAGATGCAGCGTGGCTTCGGTCTGTACACGAGCGAGACCTTCGTGAGGACCATCTTCGATGACGCGAAGATCGCCTGTGAAGTGCAGAAGGCCGTACGGCGCGTCGACGAGAGAGCCATCTACTGGGAAGACTACGAAGGGCGCGAAGGAGAGACCCTCTACGATTTCGCCATGCTCATCCCCCAGTTCGCGGGCGTCCCGTTGCAGTACGTAGGCAAGAACGGCGAGGACCTAGGCGGCAAGCTGACAAACGAGTCTGGGCTTGTTCTGGTTGACGGCATCTACGGCTTGTCCTACGACCGGCTGATCAGGACCCCCTCCGCTTGGCCCGCTGCCTATCAGAATCCCGCCTATCCGAACGTCTTCGCTGCCGGCATCGCGTTTGCTCCACCGGGGCCGATCTCAGAGCCGCACGTGAATCCGAAGGGCACGAACATGACGGCGGCACCGCCGCGCACGGGCATGGTCTCCGGCATCATCGGCCGGATCGTCGCCCTCAACATCATCGACCTGATAAAGACGGGCCGCATGACACACGGCGAACGGATGACCGAGATGTTCGCCACCTGCATCGCCTCGATGGGCGCCTCCCTGTGGGACGGGCGGGCCGTGGTCATCAGCGTGTACCCGGTGGTGCCCGACCGGGGTCGCCATTCCAATCCCACCGGCCGTGACCTAGGTGTCTGCTACATGGAGATGGGTCTCGCCGGGGCGTGGATGAAGCGCATGATCCACGAGACCTTCATGTGGAAGCTCCGGGCGCGCCCAGGCTGGACTATCATCCCCGAGTAGGGAGGCTCTTGCGATGCCATTGACCCGCAGAGACGAGTTCCGGATGGGTTTCATCCCCTACCAGTTCTATCGATTCATCGTCTTGAACATCAAGATCCTGAAAGCGGTGAACCACAGCAAGCGCGCGTAGCGCGGGCGTGTCGAGCGTCTTGAATAGTGGGCCGGCCTTACGCCGCCCTTATAACGAAATCGATATTCTGTTATGGCAATCGTCACTGCGTGTCATATCGGAGGTCAAGTCAATTGAGTAGACGTAACCTGTTCTCGCTTCTGATACTGGTCATCTCGATCGTGTCCTTTGGGCTGGCTTTCCTAGCCGGGTGCGGGGAAGCGACCACGCTCACCCCCAGCACCACGTCTGTCGCAGCCACTCTCTCATCCGAACAGGGCGGGGGTACAGGGAGCACCAACGCCAGCTCTGGGGAGACCCAATACCTTGATGTTGCCTATGCCGAGGCCTCAGCATCTCAGAAGCTCGATATCTATCTGCCCAGCAGCGGGAGCGGTCCTTTCCCCGTCATCGTGGCCATTCATGGCGGGGCCTTCCTGATGGGTGACAAGGCCGACGGACAGCTGGCCCCCATGCTGGCGGGACTCGATCGAGGCTATGCGGTCGTATCGGTCAACTATCGTCTCAGCAAAGAAGCCAAGTTCCCGGCCCAGATCAACGATGTCAAGGCCGCCATCCGCTTCCTTCGCGCCAATGCCGGCACGTACAATCTCGACCCCGACAAGATCGCCGCCTGGGGTGGCTCCGCCGGCGGATACCTGGCCGCTATGTTGGGAACCTCGAGCGGGGTGGCCGGCCTTGAGGACATGAGCCAAGGCAACCCGGACCAGTCCAGTGCGGTTCAGGCAGTGGTGGATTGGTTCGGCCCCATCAACTTCCTGCAGATGGACCCCCAGTTCACGGCCAGTGGCATCGGTCCGGCGAACCACAATGCTTCCGACTCTCCAGAATCGCAGTTGCTGGGCAGTGCCCTGACCGCGGTGCCGGAACTGGTAGCGCAGGCGGACCCAACAACCTACATCACCTCGGACGATCCGCCATTCTTCATCCAGCACGGCACGGCGGACGGTAACGTCCCCACCGAGCAGTCTGTCGACTTCGCGGCCGCTCTTACCAAGGTGCTCGGCGCTGGGAATGTGACCCTGAAACTCCTCGAAGGAGCAGGCCACGCCGGCCCGGAGTTCACCACCGCTGCGAACGTGGCCCTGGTGCTCGATTGGCTTGATAGTCATCTGAAGTAGTATCCGGCCACTGCTGCCGAGATTGAAAGTGCGCGGGAGACGAGTCGATAAGATCTCCAGATTGCCGTGTTTCAGACCTGGTGATCTGTACGCTTATCGGCTCGTTTCTCGCGGCAGCGTCTGATGCCGTCTGCTGGTGACGATCTTGCCCTCCGAATTGCCTCCAAACTCGCCCCAAAGACGCGAAAACCCGGCCTGAATGACCGGGCTTCAACTGCCGAACTCGCCTTTCCTAAGCGGAGAGGGGGGGATTCGAACCCCCGGTACTCTTGCGAGCACAACGGTTTTCGAGACCGCCGCATTCAACCGCTCTGCCACCTCTCCGGGTTTTGTGCGCCGGGCGAGCCTTTCCCGAAATCTCGCCCAGTGCAGAGGGATTGTAGCGGATGAGCCCGCGCCCTGACAGCAGAAGAACAGGGCCGAGACGTAAGAGGCTTGGGTGCAGCTGGCACTCCGATGCGCAGATACTCGGCATTCTTGAGGTCGCAGGCTAGCCCAGGCGCAGTCTCGGGCGGCACCGCGCAGGTGCTGCCCGCGCACTCGCCCCCTTCGGTCTCCAGCTCCAGAGTGGCGTGTCCTATGTGGAATTCGTGCGCAAGGATCTCTTTGACCGTGGCCAGCAAGGTGGTCGACTCAGAGACAGCGGCGTCTTCTACCTCCACATGAGCCGACATGGCCAGGTCGTTCGACGAGAGCGACCAGATGTGCAGGTCGTGAACGCCTCTCACCCCCGGCACCGCCGAGATGGCCTCTTCTACGGAGTGGTAGTCCACACCCTCCGGGGTGCCCTCCATGAGCACGTTGACTGCGCTCTTGACGATGGCGAAGGCCTCGCGGCTTATCCAGATGGATACCAGTATGGAGACGATGGCGTCGGCGTAGTCCCAGCCCCACAGGTAGATCACGAGCCCGCTCACGATCACGCCCAGGCTGGTGAAGGCATCGCCCACCAGGTGTAGGAAGGCGCTGCGCAGATTGAGATCATGCTCGTGCGAGCGCAGGAGCAGGGCGGCCAGGCCGTTGATGAGCAGGCCGCCGGCCGCGAAGACCATGACCCAAAGACCGTCCACCGCGGCGGGGGTGATGATGCGCCTGATGGCCTCGACGACTATGTAGGCTGAGATGGCGATGAGGACGACGGCGTTGAACAGGGCCACGAGTATCTCCGCTCGCTTGTAGGCGAAGGTATGGCGGTGAGTGGCGGCGCGTCTGACCAGCCGGATGGCCCAGAGACTCAGGCCCAAGGCGACTACATCACTGAGGTTGTGGGCGGCGTCGGACAACAGGCCCAAGCTGTTTGCTATAAGACCTCCGACTATCTGCGCCAGAGTGATCAGCAGATTGAGGACCAAGCTCACTAGGAGCCGTCGGTCTGGCGCCCCCGGGGGCAGGGCCTCATGCGTATGGGCCGCGCTCACAAGAGGTCGCGTTCCCGCCGTTCGGCGAAGAACTCACGCAGCAACTCCGCCGACTCGTCGGCCATGACGCCGGCCCTCACCTCGGGTCGATGGTTGAGCGCCGGGTGGTCGACGATGTTGAAGATGGTGCCGGCGGCCCCGGCCTTGGGATCATCGGCTCCGTACACGAGTCTCTTGATGCGCGCGAGGACGATCGCGCCCGCGCACATCGCGCAAGGCTCCAAAGTGACATAGAGGGTGGCCTCGCTCAGCCGCCACCCGCCCACAAGACCGGCGCCGTCGCGCAGTACGAGCATCTCGGCGTGGGCAGTGGGGTCGTGGCGACGCTCGCGTTCATTCCCACGGGAGGCGATGACCTCACCTGCCACCACGAGCACAGCGCCCACGGGGACCTCGTCCTGCTTGGCTGCGAGGCGGGCTTCATCCAAGGCAAGAGCCATGAGGCGGTGGTCTTCACTCTTCGGCAGGTCCATACCTTCATGATACAGGCCGTGCTTCAAGCAGCGCGAAGCTCGCGTACCTCGCTGACAGTGCCGTCCTTGTGGAGGATATGGAGCCCACACACTGTGTCTTCGCGTATGTCCAGATAGATGGCGGCCACGCCGTCCTGCGGCGCCTCGAACTCTATGTGCTGCCTTGTGACCGAGAACTTACGATAGATGACGTAGGCGACGCACGCCACAAGAATGATCGAGCCTGCGAGCACTGATATCAACATGGGACTCCTCCGGTCTCGTCTGTCCACCGTGAGAGGGAGCATAGCCGACCCACCGGACAGGAACCCGCACGTTGGGTTGGACTTCACCGCTTCGCCCGCGTTCAAGGGGGCCGCCAGGGACGTCACCGCGTCGCCCGCGTTCAAGGTCTCTCGACCACTCCGCGGCGATGTCCCTGGCGGCACAGTGAGGTCTTCGAGCCCGTCTGTGTGTTGGGGCCCGCGTCTCGTGGCCGTCGTTCTAGCCCGCGTCGCGCAGGCACCACGTGGCCAAGACTAGGGGTAGTTGGGCGCGCGGGGGAGGGTCCAGGCAACAAAAAAAGCGAGCCCCGAGTGAACTCGCTTTTCGCCTTTCAACAGCTCCCACTGCAGATCCGGCTCAATGTACCGCGCGGCCGTTTACCTCCGCGTTTCCTCCCCGGACCCCCTTGTGAGTTCCTCAGACGCTGCGTGTGAACTCTCGGGACTCAATTTGAATTGTAGTCCGATCGGCCCCAGAGTCAAGGTGCCAAGAGGTGCCGAGGAGCAGGAAAACCACGGTCTGTGCGAGTGGTCGCAGCGGCCGACTTTTCGCTCCCAGCGGCCCTCAATCTGGGAGCGGGTTTGCGGGTCTTCTCGGCAATGATCTATCCCTCAGATCAGGGCCGAAAGCAGCTGCTACATGGCGCTCTTGAGTTGCTGGATGAGTGCCCTCACCTCTTCGGAGAGGTTGGGAAAGTCCTTGTAGCAGGCCTGCGCGTAGGCCTCGAGTGCAGGGAGCGAATAGGGGTCGTGGATGTAGTCCAAGACGAAGTACTTGGAGCCCGCGCGATCACCGCCGGCTCGGTCGCGACCATCGATGCGCTCAACGTAGTACTTCTGTTGCAGCTTGTTGCGCTTGTCTTCCACCGATCTCCTCCCACACCGGGCCGTCCTGCGGCCCACGACACTGCCTGCTCTCCTAGTCTTGTGCTGTCCAGTGTAATACGAGCCGAGGCCGGCGCGCCAGTCACCCCGGTTGTGGAAGCGAGGGTTCGTGGGTCTATCGCTCATGCGCGAGCGCGAGACGTCGATAACAATAGGATACGAACAAAGGAGCACGCGTGAGGTTCAGATGGGCGACCGGTCGGGGTAGTCTGCCGCGGTGGGGTGTGGTGGTGGTGGGGTTGGTCCTCAGTGCCCTGCTGGGCGTGGTGGACTACTTCAGCGGACACGAAGTGGTGCTCTCTTCTCTCTACGTGCTCCCCATCGGACTGGTGGCCTGGCTGGCGGGCCCGGCATTTGGGGCGGGCACTGCGATAGTCTCTGGCGGCATCTGGCTCGCGGCCGATATTGTCGATGGGGTCCATCCAAGCGCACTCATTTTGGGACTGAACACTGCTATCCGGCTTGCCCTCTTCGCCACGATCATTTACGTGCTCTGGGTGTTGCACAGAGCAATCAGACGGCTCGAGCAGTCTTCGCACGTCGACAATCTCACAGGTGCCGCAAACTCGGCACTCTTCTATGAGTCACTCGAGGGCGAGTTGGAGCGCCTCGGTCGCTATGGTCATCCACTGACCCTCGTCTACATGGACTTGGATGGCTTCAAGGCGGTGAACGACAGCTTCGGTCACCTCGTTGGCGACAAGGTGTTGCGAGTAGTAGCGGAGTGTGCGAAGGCTCGCCTGCGGCGGACCGACATCGTAGCCCGGCTGGGGGGTGACGAGTTCGCCTTCTTGTGTCCCGAGACGGATGAAGAGGCTGCGCGGGCCGCGGTCGCCGAAGTAATCGAGCGTGTTACCCAAGAGATGCGTACGGGCGGTTGGCCGGTAACGTTCAGCGCGGGCGCGGTCACTTGTCACGAACCACCGGCAGACGGCGAAGCGCTGGTGAAGATGGCGGACGACCTCATGTACTCCGTCAAACTCAAGGCCAAGAATGGCGTAGCCTATGCCAGTTACGGCTGCAAGCGCTCAAGCGACCCCCTCTGCGACGAAGAGGCCCTTAATAGAGCGCGACGGGATTGACCCCATCGCGCCCTGCGCTCTCGTGCTAGGGCAGGGTGGTGGTCGTAGTCTGGATGGCCGTGGTCGAGACCGTGGTCTCCGGCGGGTCGCCCACGCCCGGAGTCGTGATGGTGGTCGTCGGCAGGTTGCCCACGCTCCCACCGGCAGCCGCGTCGCTGATGTTGCCACTTGCCACTGAGAGGGCGGACCGCTCTGAGGTGACGGTGACCGTCTGCACGACCTTCTCGCGAAGTATTGTGGTGCCTTCTCCAGTGTGAGTCAGGGAATAGACACTCACCGCGAAAGCAAGGCAGGCCAAGGTCACCACCGACCAATGCAGACTGTGCGCTGCGCGCCTCTTGGTCTGCGGCGCCGGGGTTTCTTCGGTGCGTGCGTCTGCGGCGCCAGCCTCGGCCGAGACCGGACCCTCCGCCGGAGGGCCCGCTTTCCTCAGTACGCGCCGGCGCATCCACTCGCCTATCTTATCCAGGCTCTCGTGCGAGCCGAACGAAACAAGGGTGAAGATGACGGGCATCAGGATGGCGCCGGTGATGGTGCCGGCAAGGTGCCAGCGGCTGAGCGCCAGGAAGCCGGCGCTGGAGCCGAGCACGGCAGAGACTATACCTACTATGCGGGGTCGGTTCATGGGACCTCAGGGTCGTTTTCAACTGCAGGGATCACTAGGTATGACTCAGGCCTCCGGGCCCTGGTTCCGGGCGTTAGGAGCCACAGAGCGCCAAAACAGGAGGTTCTGTGCTGGCGAGGTGCGCCGGAGAGGATTCGAACCTCCGACCTCTGGTTTCGTAGACCAACGCTCTATCCAACTGAGCTACCGGCGCACATTGGCGGAGAAGGAGGGATTCGAACCCTCGGAAGGAGCATTCACTCCTTCACTCGCTTAGCAGGCGAGCGCCTTCAGCCTCTCGGCCACTTCTCCATATGGCGACGAGGCCCGCCGCCTAAGCGAGCGCATATTCTAGCAGAGCGTGCCCGTGCAGGGCAGACTAGGCGGTCACTTTCCCCTAGTGGCCCCTCTTCTCTTGAGTGCCTTCTCCAGTTCGATGACCGCGTGAATGACGACCGCGGCGGCCGAGACCAGAGCCCATCCCAACGCTCCCATCGGTGCGCTCCCAAAGAGGCTGTTCATGCTGGGCACGTAGGTGTAGGCGACCTGCAGGGCGGCCATCAAGCCCACTCCTCCGAAAAGGTATTTGTTGGTGAAGAAGCTGCTCTTCCAGGACGCTTGGGTCAGCGAGCGGCAGTTGAACAGGTAGGCCATCTCGCCGAAGACGAAGACGTTGACGGCCATGGTCCGGGCTGCGGCGAGGCTGTGACCGGTGCGCACCGCATATTCAAAGAGGCCAAAAGAGGCCACTAGTAGCAGGAACCCAACGGTGAAGACGCGACCGATGAGGCTCCGGGTAAGGATCGGATCCCCGGGCGCTCGGGGTGGGCGCTGCATGATGCCGGTCTCTTTCGGCTCAAAGGCCAGCATCAGCCCCAGCAGGACCGCGGTGGTCATATTGATCCAGAGTATCTGGACAGGCAGGATGGGCAGGGCGACCCCAGCAAACACCGCCGCAAGAATCACCAGGCCTTCTCCGAGGTTGGTGGGGAGGGTCCACGCGATGAACTTGGTCAAGTTGTCGAAGACCCCGCGGCCTTCTTCGACGGCGGCCTCTATGGAAGCGAAGTTGTCGTCGGTCAGCACCATATCGGCGGCCTCTTTTGAAACCTCTGTGCCGGTTATGCCCATGGCCACGCCTATGTCGGCCTGGCGCAGGGCAGGGGCATCGTTGACGCCGTCGCCGGTCATGGCCACCACGTGCCCGCGCCCCTGCAGGGCTTCAACCAACCGCAGTTTCTGTTCGGGCGTGACCCGGGCAAACACGTGGGTCTTCTCCGCGACTTCGCTCAGCTCTTCGTCAGAGAGCGCCTCTAGTTGGACACCGGAGATAGTGGTGAGCTCTGAGCCTGCGTGCCCGAGGCCGCCGAGTCGCAGTTGGCGCGCGATGGCCGAAGCCGTGAGCACATGGTCGCCCGTGATCATCTTCACCTGCACTCCAGCCGCATGACAGGCCTCCACGGCTGCAATCGCTTCTGGACGGGGCGGATCTATCATGCCCTGCAGGCCAAGAAAGACCAGCCCTTCTTGCAGATCTTCGTGGACGATGCGATCTACCTCAGCGTCCAGTGCCTTGCGAGCGAAGGCCAAGACGCGCATGCCCTCTGAGGCCATGCTCGAGGCTTGTGCCTCGATCTGCCGCCCGTCCGCCGCACCTACCGAGCCGTCCGCGTTCAGTTGCGTGCTGCAGCGCTCCAAGATCTTCTCCACGGCGCCCTTTACGTATACCACTCGGTCCTTGTCGCCGGTACGGTGCAGCGTGGCCATGTATTGGTGCTGTGACTCGAAGGGGACTGTGTCCAGGCGGGGGAACATGCGATCGGCCTCGGCGCGATCGAGCCCGGCTTTCGCCGCCGATACAAGCAAAGCAGCCTCGGTGGGATCGCCCTGTATTTGCCACTGACCCTCATTTTGGCGCAGAGAACTATCGTTGCAGAGGGCGCCCGC
Organism: uncultured Actinomycetes bacterium; assembly: GCA_963747275.1. Lineage (GTDB taxonomy): Bacteria > Actinomycetota > Thermoleophilia > RBG-16-64-13 > RBG-16-64-13 > RBG-16-64-13. The sequence goes on along the minus strand of CAVVEI010000012.1, from coordinate 142,604 downwards.
TCGGAGGACTTCAGCCGCGGGGTTCCCGGCGGATGCCCCTTCATTGGTCTTGATGGCTCCCTCAGGAGCGTAGCCGGCACCGCTGACCTCATAGACAGCGTCGCTGACTGCTATTCGCTTCACTGTCATCTGGTTCTGGGTCAGGGTGCCCGTCTTGTCGGAACAGATGACCGTTGTGCTACCCAGTGTCTCTACTGCGGGCAGCTTGCGTATTACGGCCCGGCGTTGAGCCATTCTCGAAACACCGATGGCAAGGACGATGGTGACCGCCGCCGGAAGTCCTTCGGGTATCGCGCCTACGGCCAGAGCCACAGCGGCGAGGAACATCTCCACCGCGCCCTCGCCGCGAAGCAGGCCGACTCCCGCCGTGACCCCCGCCATCACGAGGATCACGACAAGCAGATACTTGCTGAACTGGGCGATCTTACGCGTGAGCGGAGTCTGGTGATCCTGGACTTTGGTGATCAAGTCAGAGATGCGGCCCACCTCTGTGCCGTCGCCCGTGGCGATCACCACCCCCACTGCTTGTCCGGCCGTGACCAGAGTGGTGGCGTAGCTCATGTTGGAGCGGTCGGCCAGAGGTGTCTGCGCGTCCAGCGGGTCGGTGGTCTTGTCCACCGGCAGCGACTCACCGGTGAGGGTCGACTCGTCCACCCTGAGATCTCGCGATTGGACCAAGCGCAGGTCGGCGGGGACTTTGTCACCAGCTTGGAGGATGACCACGTCGCCAGGTACAAGGTCATGGGCGGACAACACGACGCGCTGGCCGCTCCGCAAGACCACGGCTTGGGTAACCATGGAGCGGGACAGAGCCTCTATCGCCTTGACGGCCTTTGCCTCTTGCAGGAAGCCCACCAGCGCGTTCACTAACACCACCCCGAAGATCACTCCGGAGTCCACCCACTCCTGCAGGTATGCTGTCACCGCGCCGGCCGCGATGAGTATCAGGATGAGGGGCTGAGTGAACTGAGAGAGAGCGCGCCTCAAGTGCCCAGGGCCCTTGCGTGATGTGATGGCGTTGGGACCGTATTCGGCCAGCCTTGACCGCACAGCCTCAGCGTCAAGGCCTACCTCAAGGTCGGTGCCGAGTTCGGCGAGGGTCTGTTCCTTGGTGAGCCGGTACCATTCCTGCTTGTCGGGCAGGGGCCGTGCCTTACTCTGACTCATCAGGCCCTCTAACTGCCCTGGGTGTCGGTCGGCTACTCGCCAGTATCGCTTGAGCGCTTATCTTTGCCGTCGGACGCGACCGTAGATTCAGTCTCATCCTCTTTGATCGCGTCCTTCACATCATCGGCGGTCTCTCTGAGCCCCTTCTTGAAGCTGGTCAGCGACTTGCCGACGGAGTGGGCGATCTGTGGCAGCTTCGCCGCCCCGAAGATGACCAGGATGACGGCAAGGACGACTAGTATCTCCCCCCAGCCGATGTTATGGAACATCCCGCGCTCCCTTCGTGTGCCGGTGTTGACGCAGACCTCGCGCCGATTATCGCACGTTCCTCACCCCGTGCTGGCTACAGTAGCGACTTGAGGCGCTGCCGGATGTCTTCCGTGGTCACCGCTCCGGCGGAAGCGCAGCCGTCCCCGTCAGCGCCGACTGCCAACTCGGGGTCTAGGAACTCTAAGGCTGTGAGTGGCTGCATGGTCGCACGGACCCTATCGGTCACAAAGCGCGTAGGCTGTGCGTATCCGTGCGTGTCGCTGAAGCTGCGCGGGTGCACATAGTAGCGGAGCGGATAGAGGACGTGTAGCCAGTCCTTGGCGCGGGTGAGCGCAACATAGAACAGGCGGCGCTCCTCTTCGATCTCTTCGGCGGTGCCGGTGGCCATATCGGAGGGCATGTTGCCATCGGAGGCGTGTATGACGAAGACCGCATCCCATTCGAGACCCTTGGCCGAGTGCATGGTGGAGAGGATGAGATAGTCTTCGTCCAAGAGCGGGGGTCCGGCCAGGTCTTCAGTGTACGCAGGTGGGTCCAGGGTGACCTCGGTGAGAAAGCGTTCGCGGTCGGGATAGCGGCCGGCCAGCCACTCGAGTTGTTCGAGGTCCATGAGTCGAGCGCGAGCGTTGTCGTAGAGGCGCTCCATGAGGGGAATGTAGAAGAGCCTGATGCGCTTGAGCTGTGAAGGCAGGTCGCCCGGACTGCGACTCGAGATCGTCGCCATCAACTCTGCCAGCTGGGGCCAGGCTTCGGCCGCGGCTGGGGAAGGCGAAGGCAGGCTCGCCCAAGTCGCGAAATGGAGAGACTTCGGTGGCCGCCTCACCATCGGGGGGCGGTGCTGCCATCAGAGTGTCGAGTAGGGTCTTGGCCCTCTTGGGCCCGACGCCCGGCAGCAGCATGAGCACCCTTGTCCCGGCCATGAGGTCTCTCGGGTTCTCGGCCAGCCGTAGAAAGGCAAGCAGGTCTTTGACGTGGGCAGTCTCGACGAAGCGTAGGCCGCCGTACTTGCGAAAAGGGATGTTGCGCCGCGCGAGTTCCAGCTCCAGAGCCAGGCTGTGATGTGAGGCGCGGAACAGCACCGCCTGCCGGCGCAGGGCGAGGCCGGCCTCCCGATGCTCCAGCACCGATCGGACTACGAACTCAGTCTGCTCGTTCTCGTCGTGACATGCCACGAACTGGGGTTTGGCCCCACCTCTGCGCGTAGACCAGAGTGTCTTGGCATGGCGTTCGGCGGCGCAGGCTATCACCTCGTTGGTGCTATCGAGGATGGGCTGGGTGCTGCGGTAGTTCTGCTCGAGGGTCACTATCCGCGTCCCGGGGAACTGCTTCGGGAAGTCAAGGATGTTGTCTACTGTGGCAGCCCGGAACGAGTAGATGGCCTGAGCGTCATCCCCGACCACGGTGAGGTCATCGCCAGCGGGACAGAGAAGCCGCAGGGTCTCCGCCTGCAGTCGATTGGTGTCTTGGTATTCGTCGACTAGGACGTGCTTGAAACAGCCGCGTATGGAACGAGCGACGCGGGGCTCGGTCAGCAGCCCATGCCAAAACAGCAGCAGGTCGTCGTAGTCGAGCACGGCTCGTTCCTGTTTGTGATCCACGTAGGCCGCGAAGAGGCGGCGGAGGTCCTCCACCTCCTCCTTGCACCACGGGAAGTGTTCTGCGACCGCCTGCTCCACAGACTCACGGGCGTTGACGCAGCGGCTGTAGATATCGGTGCAGGTGCTCTTGAGTGGGAAGCGGCGATCGTTCTTGGCCAGCCCCAACTCGGTGCGCAACATGCCCATGAGGTCTTCGGCATCGGATCGGTCGAGGATGGTGAAGGACGGGTCAAGCCCGATGGCGCGGCCGTGCAGGCGGAGGAGCCGGGCGGCGATCGCGTGAAATGTGCCCCCCCAGACCTTGCCCGAGGCCGGCGCCCGCGCAGCGGGCGCGGCGCTCCCTTGAGAGCGGGTCTCGGTATCGAGGCGCCGCAGTATCTCATCGACACGTCGCAACATCTCTGCGGCGGCCCTGCGGGTGAAAGTGAGCAGCAAGATGCTCCCCGGGTCGCTGCCCATAGCTATGCGGTAGGCCACACGATGAGCGAGGGTAGCTGTCTTGCCGGTGCCCGCGCCGGCGACCACCAGCAGGGGCTCGCCTCCGTGAAGTACGGCTGCCCGCTGTTGGTCGTTGAGCCCGGCAAGTACCCTGCCGATGGGGGTCTCGTCCGATCTGTAGTCGATGTCCGGCGCTGGTCTCTCCTCTCAAGATTTGGTCGCGCAGGCCTGACCAGCACAGCCTAGCTGAGAGGTCGGACACGAAACCTTGCGGCGGTCACCGGGCATCGCTGCTCCGTCCGCGTTCAAGGTCTCTCGACACTGCGCAGCGATGCCCGGTGACTGCGACGGTCCTAGCTGGAGGCGCTCCGGCACGGCAAGGGCTTTGCCGCTCCGTCCGCGTTCAAGGGGGCCGTCAGAACGTCGCCGCTCCGCCCGCGTTCAAGGTCTCTCGACCACTCCACGGCGACGTTCTGACGGCATGGTTCGGAGTTTGGACCCTCCCGTTGTGACTCGGCGCCACGCGGCCCGTGACCCCCGTATTGGGCTATGAAACGCCGCTCCCCATGCCCCTTTGAGAGGAGTCGCACCGCGCTGCCGGTGCAAAGGGGCATGGGGGGCGCAAGCGTTAGCGAGAGAGGATCTGTGTCTGCGTGACCGAGCGGACCCGAATCGCGGCTCCGTTGTTCACCGGACAGTTGTACTCACAGTTTCCGCAGCCTATGCAGCGGTTAGGAACGACTATTGGGAGCTTGGCCGGTGCCTGTTGCCCACCCTCGGCTACGGGGAGGGCGCTCGACGTCTTGCCGGTGCTGAAGATGATGGCCTTCTCGGGCACCGGGCAGACCTCCTGGCAGAGTAGGCAGTCGTGCCCTTCAGACCAGGGTATGCAGGTGTTGTGATCGATATATGCCCTTCCGATGACCTTCAGGCGCTTCTGCTCGAGAGGCAACTCGCGGATGGCCTGGGTGGGGCAGACCTTGCCGCACTCGTTACAGTTCCAGTCGCAGTAGCCCCTGCGGTAGTCCATCTGCGGCGTGAAGAAGCCTTCGATGCCGGCGTCGAAGACCGCCGGCTGGATGACGTTGGTGGGGCAGGACTTCATGCACTGTGCGCAACGGGCACAGGTGGCCAAGAAGTCGAGCTCGCTCCTGGAGCCCGGGGGTCGGATGAGCCAAGTGTTGCGCTGGATGCGGCCCAGCCCGGTGAAGAGAAAGAACCCTCCGACTACCGCTAGGCCGCCCGCCTTGAGGAGGGCACGGCGGCTGGGATCGTGCGCGTGTTCTTTGCGGGGCTTGAGTCCCCAGTGGATGGCATTCTGCGGGCAGGCATCGGCACACTCCAGTCCGGCCTCGCAGCGCGAACAGTCGGTGGAGTGGCCACTGTCGCGGACAGCATCCATGGGACATGCGTCCGCGCAGGCTCCGCAGGTGGTGCACTGGCTATCTTCGATCACTCGGCCGAAGATGGCGGCGCGGCCGACCAGTCCCAGCAGCGCGCCCAGGGGGCACAAGTGGCGGCACCATATACGCCGTTCTATCCATGAGATGGCAAGGAGAGCGACGAACATGACCAGAATGACGAGCTGGAGTCTGTAGGCGAGACCGTTGCCGAAAACCAGCCGGCCGGTGAGGAACTCGGTGGCCGAATCGACTCCACCCTGCAGCGGAGGGGCCAAGTAGAGCAGGTCCCCGATCAGTCGGAGGCCACGGTCTACCGTGGGGTACACCAACGTCGAGGCGGAGCGTGTGAACAGAGAGATAGGATCGAAGACCAAGAACACGGCGCTGCCGAACACTATGAGAGCCAGCACCACCACCAGACCGAACGCGGGTATCTTACGGAGCACTTTGCGCGCTCGCGGCCCGGGATGGCGCTCGCGGCGCGGCCCGAACAACTCGATCATGAAGCCCATCGGGCAGGCATATCCGCAGAAGGCACGACCGATGAAGAGGGGGCTGAGCAAGACCGGTAGGGCCAGCAGGAACTCCCAGCGGAGCACGCCGTTGACCACCGAATTGACTGCCAACAGCGGGTCGGCAAGCAGGAAGGCGCTCATGAGCAGCGTGCCCAAGGGCCAGAAGGTCAGGGTGAGGAGCGTGAGAAAGACCAGCAAGAAGAAGACTTGAAACAGCCGCCTGTAGCGGTGCAGGCCGCGTCGCCTGCGGCCGCGGCGCGCCATCACGTGCTCCCCTGGTAGATGTTGTAGTGAGACAGGTCGGGGTCGCCCTGGCCCCGGCGGGCGCCTTCAACCACCGTGGCGAGGTCCATCGGGTCCCACCCCATGATCTTGCAGCCATAGGCATCTATGGCCACCTGGTTGGTGCCCGCCACGCAGACTTTGGGCATGGTGACGTCTTTGAGGCTGCCTCCGCCTGGCCCGTTGCGCACAAGGGTGCGGTAAGCATCCAGTATGACAAGTTGCGGCTTGACGATGGTAGCAGAGGTCGGCGAGCTTTGCCGCCATCCTGGTGTGGATCTTGCCCCGGTTGCCTCCCATTATGCCCATCAGGTTCTTGGTGGCCAGCGTGAGCCCGGCTCCGCCATGGTGCTTGCAGATGGGCACGTTGATGAAGGTGTCGGCCTCGAAGACGTCGGTGACCAGGGGCCATGAGGTCAGGGCCTCGGCGCCGGGTATCTTCACGGTCTCGAAGTTGCGGTTGCTGAGGTACTTGACGGTGCCCCCGGCCTCTTGTGTGGCCTGGGTCAGGCCGGCCTCCTGGAAAGCGGCACGCGCGCTGCTGGTGGGATTGTCGAGAACCGTGACCTCGGCCGCACCAGCTTCATAGCACATGCGTACGATGGCGCCGATCACCAGAGGGTTGGTGCACACCGCGTATTCGGGGGCCCTACCCGTGAGGACGTTCGGCTTGACCACGACCTTGGCGTTCCGTTTGACGAAGCGTTCCATGCCGCCCAATTGAGCTACGGCGCGCACGGACGTTCAGATCCGGGGACTCGCCTGTGATGACCGCGAGGTCGGGGACGGCCAGCGAGGTGGTCGTGGTGGCCGGGGCGCCGAGCTCGGTGGTCGATGTCTCGAGCCCACCGACCGAGACCGTGTCGCTGTCGTTCAGGCCTCCCTGCGAGTCCGACCAGCGAAGCAGTCGGGCGCAGCCCGAGACGGTGGGAGCGAGGGCGGCCACAGCCAGCCAGCGACCCGTGGCAAGCAGGAAGGTTCTGCGGTCCATCTCGCCCATGGCCTCACTTTACCTCGCAGGGGTCTAAAGTATGCAGGGTGTGGTGAGTATGTCGGGCGTCGACGAAGGAGAGAGTACCGGTATGGACGCTCTGGGCAGGGGGACGCAGCGGTGAAGAGCAGACTGCTCGGAGTGATGGTGGCCGCCGTGGTCGCGGCAGTGGCTGCTGGGGTGTTGGCCGGCGGCTGCGGTGGTGCCGGACTGTCCACCGTGGAGCTGGACAGCGGCCCCATCTTCGGGGCCCGCGAAGAGGTGGACGGCCGCGACATCTGGGTCTTCAAGGGCATCCCATACGCGGCTCCTCCGGTGGGTGCGCTGCGGTGGCGGCCGCCCCAGCCCGCGGGGCCTTGGCAGTCTCCGCGCGGCTGCACACAATACGGACCAGCATGCCCGCAGCCGTCCATGGTCGAAGGGTTCGCTCTCTCCGCGGGTCCCATGGACGAGGACTGTCTGTATCTGAACGTCTGGTCTCCGGCGAAGTCGTCCGAGGAGCGGCTACCGGTCATGGTGTGGATACACGGGGGGAGTCTCGAGACCGGCTCCGGCTCGATGGAGGTATACAACGGCCGCCACTTGGCGGTCGAAGGCGTGGTGGTGGTGACGATCAACTACCGGCTGGGGCCCCTCGGGTTTTCTGTCGCATCCGGCTCTCTCGGCGGAGGCGGAGAGCGGCGTGTCGGGCAACTACGGTCTCATGGACCAAGTGGCGGCGCTGCGAGTGGGTCCAGACGCAACATCAGCGGGCTTCGGGGGCGACCCCGGCAACGTGACTGTGTTCGGCGAGTCGGCGGGGGCGATCAGCATCCTCGACCTGATCGTCAGTCCTCCGGCCCAGGGCCTGTTCCATCGGGCGATCGTGGAGAGCGGCGTTCTGATGGACCAAGGCTTTGGAGAGGCGATGGCGGCCGACAAGGAGCAGGCCGAGGCGGCAGGAGAGGCGTTCGTCAGCAGGCTGGACGTAGACACCGACGGGCGATGTCGCCGCACAGATGCGCGCGGAGAGCGTGGACGAACTGCTGGCCGCCGCGGCTGAGGTGAGCGCCGAGGTGCAGGACGTACGCCGGATACTCTACGTGGAAGCCTGTGGTCGACGGATACCTCCTCCCGGACATGCCCACCACGCTGTGGTCGTCCGGTAGCTACCAGCCCGTGTCTCTGCTGATAGGGTCTAATGCCGACGAGGCCGATCTCTTCTTGCCCGGCATCGCTGTCACTGCCGAGCAGTACGAGAACTTGGTAGGGGAGATACTCGGGTGAGTACGACACCGAGGCCCTGGCACTGTACCCTGCCGGCGGTCCGGGGGGGCCGACGCAGGCTCTCGGGAGGATGCTGACTGAAATCGGTTTTGCCTCGACCGCTCGTTTCGCGGCGCGCGCAGATGAGCACGAAGGGCCCAGATGTCTATCTCTATGAGTTCGCCCGAGCGCCGGTGCCTCTGCTCATGGGGGCCTTTCACGCCGTGGAGCTCCCCTACGTGTTCGGCACTCTCGACCTCTTCTCGTGGCTGGGTGTGATCCGCCAAGCGGACAGGGAGTTGTCCGCTGCCATGAGGGGCTACTGGACAAGGTTCGCCGCCACCGGAGACCCTAACGGGGAGGGGGTTCCCCTCTGGCCCAGATACGACGAGGCCTCGGATCTTCATCTGCGGCTGGATTCCACCATCAGCGCGGCCGAGCGGTCTCTACAGAGAAGCCTGCGACTTGGCGGACCGGGTGCGATCTCGCCGATGAACGTAGAGAGGTACCGGCCACGGCGGGTGGTAAGATTTTTGCTTGCGTGCAGCCTATCTTCCTCGGGGGTCTCGGAGGATGAGCACCATTGAAGGACCGGCATGAACGGGGCGGATAGCTCCTCTGCGGCCGTCGAGTCGGCGAAGAGAGTGTGCGCGCGCATCCACCAGGCCTATCGCGACTACCGGCTCTATCCCGCGGGCCATCCGAGTGCTCGAAACACCATGGAAGTCCTGGCCAAGACGGTCGACTCACATCTGGACGCACAGGGCCCCCTTGCGCTCCAAGTGACCGAAAGCACGCTCCTGCTCGGAGGCGAAGAGGTCTACACCTACGCGGACAGCAGAGACAATCTGGCCTTCTTGATGTTTCGCGACGGCATCCGTCATCTCACGTTGATTCCCGACATCGAGTCGAATGAGTTGGAGACCTTGGTAGATTGCCTGGCACACGCCGACCAGATGCAGGACACCGACCACGATCTCAGCACCGCTTTGTGGGAGCACGATCTGGTGCACATCCGTCTGGACGTGGTCGATCCATTCCTCGAGGGGGATGGAGGCGGCGACCAGTCTTTCGATGAGCTTCGGGACACGGTGCTCCGCCGGCTGACCGAGCTCAGTTCTGTGGACAAGGCCGAGGCCGAGGCCAAGGGCACGCCCCAAGAAGGCGCCGACCCCGCCGACGCGGGTCTCAGCATGACACGAGAGGAGCAAGGGAGGCTCGACCAAGAGAGTCTCGCTCTGACAGAGGAAGAGATAGCGCGCGGGGAGTGGTTGGCGTCGCATCCCACCGACCCGCTCGAGGAGTTCGTTGTGGTCCTGCTCGAGATAGTCGCCAATCCGAGCGAAGTTGTCCGGGGGAGAGGAAGCCGTGCTCCGCGCGCTCTCCTCGGTGCTGGGACGCTATCTGGACGATCTGAGCCAGGATGGACTCGACCTGGTGCTCGGCAACCTGGAGAAGCTGGAGAGTGAGGGAGTCATCTCCGAGGGAACGGTCGAGAGGGTGTTTGGAGGGGCGGCCACGGCGGAGCATCTAAGCAAGATGATCACTGCCGCTGCGGCAGCGTCTCCGGAGGTCGGGCAGGGCATCGAGCAGTTTCTCACCAGGGTGCGAAGGTCCATCTACCCGGCGCTCCTGGAGACCCTTGTCACCAGTAGTGACAAGGTGGTCCGCAAGACAGTGCTCGATCTGCTCTACTCGGAGGGCGGCACGCCGGCACTCCATCTGTGGCCCCTCCTGGAGGACGATCGCTGGTATGTGGTACGCAACGCCGTGCAGTTGGCCACCGCGACAGGTGACCCCGAACTAGCCGCGCATCTGGACCCTCTGCTGCGCCACGGCGACGTCAGGGTGAGGCGCGAGGTGGCCAGAAGCCTGGCTACGTTGACCGACGCCAGATCACAGCCCGCGCTGGTGAGGGCTCTGGGCGACGAGGATTCGGCGGTTCGCACTTTGGCGGCGCGCGGCCTTGCGCGTCAGCGCAACAGAGCCCACTTCGCCGCCGTGCAGACACAAGTGGATTCTAGGGACTTCGAGACCCGCTCCGCCGAGGAGGTCGAGGCCTTCTTGGTGGCATACGCGACTCTCGGTGGCGAGAGGACCTTGGAGACGCTGAACAAGATCTGGAAGCGCAGGGTGTTCGGCACTCGCCCGCTGTCTCTGCGCGTGGCGGCCGTGACCGCACTGGGGGCGGTAGGAGGAGCCGCCGCCGGCAAGGCGCTCTCTGAGGCGATAAATGGTGACGAGCCTCAGGTACAGAGGGCAGCAGCGCGTGCTATGGGTGAGGTTCAGGCACGTACGAAGGGGACGGACTCTTGACCGTCGGGTCTGAGAACAGAGAGTCGAGCAAGCGCGGCCAACAGTTGACCACCGCCCTGTCCGCGGCCGTGCGCACCGCGGGCTACTACGACCCTGGTAACGCTGTTATGCAGCAGGCCGGTGACGAGCTGCTGGGTCTGCTCGGCCAGACCGGTGCCGAGTCGGGACCGGTAAGTTTCAGTGTGCACAGCCACTGTGTCTTCGTGAACAAGACCCGGGTACCGACTTCGGTCTCTACCTACGGACGCTTCGCAAGTCTCATACAGCTTTTCGACGAGTGGCGGATCAACACGCTGACCTTCGAGGCGGGCATCGCGGGAGAAGAACTGCAGGATGCTCTGCTTCTTCTCTCGAGGACGCGTCCCGCGGAGTACGAGGAGCTTGCAGAGATACTGCTGGCCCGGCGCATGAACAAGGTACACGCCGAGAGCGTCGACCAGGCGAGTGGTCACAATGAAAGACCCATAACTCCCCTCTTAGCCTATTCAGCAGCGATGCATCTAGGCTTGAAGCTCAACGAGACTACGGGCGTTATCGCGCCGTCCACCATCCGGAGGGCACGTCATGTGACCCAGAACGTGGTGGATGAGATACTCCGCGATCCGACGGCTCTGCTGACGCTTACGACGATCAAGGACTTCGACCGCTACCTTATCCTGCACTCCACCAACGTGGCGGTGCTGGCCACCATATTGGGTCAGCGGCTGGGTCTGGAGAAGACCATGTTGGGCGAACTCTGCCTGGCAGGTTTCATGCACGACGCGGGCAAGCTGGGCGTCGACCCAGACGTCCTCAACAAGCCCGGCGCGCTTGACTCCAAAGAGTGGGATGAGATGCGGCTTCACCCGGTGATGGCGGCGAACGCCCTGCTGGGGGGGCAGCGCCTGACTCACTCGATGATGAGGTCGGTGGTCGTCGCTTTCGAGCATCATCTCAACTACGACCTGAGCGGTTATCCTGCTGTGCGCTTCAAGGACTCCCTTACGCTTTTTGGGGGGATCGTGGCCATAGCGGACTGCTTCGATGCCCTGACCACGGCGCGCGTCTACCGCAAGGTCAACCTCACGCCGCCCGAAGCGGTGGTGATAATAGTGCAGGGCAAGGGCAAGCAGTACGATCCTGTCTTGGTGAAGTTGTTCGTGGAGGTCATGGGCCTCTATCCCACGGGCACCGTGGTGGTGCTGGGAAGTGGGGAAGCCGGTGTGGTGTGCAAGCCGCCGGCGATAGGCACTCCTTTGGACCGGCCCCAGGTGCGGGTGATCGTGGGGGGCGAGCCGGGAATGGTGGTGGACCTGCAAGAACGCATCCGTGGGCGGTACAAGCGGACTATCCTGGGGGTCCTCAATCCGTCCAACAAGGGGCAGATACCCGCGGTCGACCCGGCTATCTTGTCCGATATTGGCTAACGCCCGCCGCCTGCGCGGCAGCGACACCCTCGCTGTCGTGCTGATGCTCTTCTACCTCATGTCGACGCTCACGTTGGCGCTCATGGCGGTGGTGACCGCTGAGCTGCAGGCACGGTTTCACTTCTCTGCCTCGGCGTTGGGTCTACTGACTTCTGTCTTCATGTTCGCCTACGGGGCCGTCGGTATTCCTGCGGGCTTTCTGGCCGCGCGCTGGGGCGGCAGGGTCTTGGCCCTCAGCTGCGCCCTCTTTGTAGCGGGTTCGTTGGTGTTCGGTCTCACCTCCTCTTACGCGGGCTTCTTGACCGGTCGGATACTCCAGGGCCTGGGAGGGGGCATGGTGCTTCCGGCCAGCAGCCTCGTGATCGCGAGGTATCTGGCGCCCGAGGCTCGGACTCGGGGCTGGGGTATCTTTGCGGGTGGCAAGGGACTGGGTGCACTCACCGCGCTGACAGTGATGCCCGGCGTAGCCATATTGGGTGGCTTTAGGGCTGTCTACCTTGCCACCGCCGGTCTTGCCCTTGCGGTAGGGCTGATTGCCCTCAGCCAGCGGCCTGTGCGCGCTCTTCCCCTAGAGCCGCCCCGGTCGGCCCCACCTCAGGCGGTGGGGCGGACCTTGGGTGCGCTCACGCTGAATCGCAACGTACTTCTGCTGGGTCTGTTCAACGCGGCTTCGCTGGCGGTAGGCACCGGGGTGCTCATATGGACCCCCGACTTTCTCGCTGTTGAGTACACGTCCAGCGCCGCGGTCGCTGCTTACTTGACGGCCGGACTGGCAGCGGCTCAACTGCTGGGGGCGCCCGTGGGCGCGGCGGTGGCTACGCGAGTGGGCCGGATGCCTGTCATCGCAGGCGCCATGATCGCGATGACGGTGTGCACCGCCTTGGTGCCCCTGGTGCCCGGCAGGGTGCTGGTGTTCGTGGTAGTCGCCTTGGTGGGGTTCTTCAGTCTGGCCTACTTCTCTCCGCGCTTTGCGGTGATACCCGAGGTGGTGCCCAGCATCGAGCACGTGGGTCCCGCGGCCGGGTTCATCAACCTGGTGGGGTTCGGCATCTCCACTCTGGCGCCTTGGCTCTTTGGCCTGGTGCTGGACCGCGGACTGGGATACACGGTGGGCTACCTGACGCTGGCGGCATTCGGTGCCGTAGGCGCTCTGGGCGCGGCCTTCTTCAAAGTGCCCGCGCGCTCCTAGGTCTCTAGGACTATCTCCCCGTCGAGCCCGATGATGGCGGTGTGTACTGGGAGGTCGCTACCCGAGAGTTCGACAGCACGCTCGACGATGCGTTGCAGCCCGCCGCAGCAGGGTACGGTCATCAGGGCGACTGTGATCGACTTGAGATGGCCTACGCGGAAAAGCTCAGCAAGTTTGTCGACGTAGGGTCCGTGTCGTCCAGCTTGGGGCAGGCGATCACCATCTTGCGTCCGCGCATGAGGTCTGCGTGAAAGCTGCCACGGGCGAAAGCGGTACAGTCGGCGGCGATAAGCAGGTCGGCATTCTCAAAATAGGGGGCCTGCGGCGAGATCAGCTGTAGTTGGATGGGCCACTGCGTAAGCTCGGAGGGGGCGGACCGGGCTCCGGAAGGTGCGTCGGGTGCTGAGCCCGCCCCGGGCCCTTGGTGAACCGCGGCGGCCGCTTCGGGGCCGCGCGTGTGAACGACGTGCTCGAAGGCGGCATCGGAGTTGTAGGCCTCACTATCGCGCTCGACTATGGTGAGGGCTCCGGTAGGGCAGACGTCCAAGCACACACCCATGCCGTCACAGTACAGATCACGAAGCAGCACGGCCTTGTTCTCGCCGTCCAACGCGAGCGCCCCTTCGGCGCAGGCGGTGGTGCATAAGCCGCAGCCGTTGCACAGCTCTCTGTCGATCTCGACTATCTTGCGAAGCGCCATGGTCCCCCCTACGGCTAGTCGCCGCGTTACACCGCAATCAGTGTATCTCTCGGCGGGCGGCGAAACACACCTTGACACCGTATGCGTGGTGGAGTATATAAGTAAGTATGCAAATACAGGATAACAAGCCGGCAGAGGGCGGAGCAGCGTCAGACCCGCGCCCGTTGTTCGAGATGCACGCCGACATGTGCCAAGCGCTCGCCAACCAATACCGCCTGGCTATCATGCACACGCTCAAAGACGGTGAGAAGTGTGTGAGCGACCTGGCCGGCGAGCTCGGCATCTCGGTGCACAACGTCTCTCAACACCTGCGCATCCTTAGGGAGAGACTGCTGGTGAGAGCGCGCAAAGAGGGGCAGACAGTCTACTATTCGGTGACCAATCCCAAGTTCGTGCAGGCCTGCGCGCTCATCCGCGAGGCCTTGCTCGAAGAGCACTCGGCTACCGGGCAGAGCCTTAGAGCGGCGGCAGGTTTGGATTCCAACCAAGAACCCAATACGTGGCAAGAGATGTAGCGAAACACCAAGGAGGAGACGTCGTGGATCTGAGCACACTGCAGGGTCAGAAGGTCGTTGATGCCAGAGGCACTTCGTGCCCCGGACCCATCCTGGCCGCCAAGAAGGGCATGGCCGAGGTCAAAGTAGGCGAGATAATGGAAGTGCTGGCCACCGACTCCGGCACGCAGAAGGACCTGCCCGCTTGGGCCAACAAGATGGGGCATGAGTACCTGGGCGTGGTCGAAGAGCCAGGCTATTTGAAGCTGTTCGTCAAGCGGGTCAAGTAGGCGGCGGAGGCTCACGTGCCCGAGAACGAGGGCTTTGCCCCCAAGATCCTGGTCTTCTCGACCAACAACATCTCCGATCCGGGCATCGACCTGGCCGGTAGCTCGCATCTTCACTACTCGCCTACGGTGATGGTAATCAGCATGCCCTGCACCAGCGGTATCAAGCCCAGCTGGATCGTGTATGCGATCGAGCGGGGGTTCGACGGGGTGTTCATCGCGACCGACGGCGAGGAGTGCGCCTTCTTGCCCGACTGCAGTGAGCGTACCTCCAAGATCTCAGGCGACGCGCAGTCGCTGCTCAAAGGCAAGGGCTACGATCCCAAGCGTGTCAAGATGGCGGCCATCTGCTCGGTGTGCGCCGACCCCTTCGTCAACTACATGCGCGAGTTCTCCGCGATGCTCGTCGAATTGGGCCCCTCCCGGCCCTCGGAGGTCGAGGCGGCATGAAGTACGATGCCTTGGTGGTCGGCGGCGGTATCGGGGGCATGGAGTCCGCCCTCAAGCTGGGCGACATGGGCTACAAGGTCCTGCTAGTCGAGAAAGAGGGCAGTGTAGGCGGCAGGATGATCTTGCTCTCCAAAGTCTTTCCCACCCTGGACTGCGCCAGTTGCATCTCTACTCCCAAGATGGGGGCCACCATCCATCACCCCAACCTGACTGTGCTCACCTACAGCGAGGTGGACGGCATCAAAGAGGACGGCCGGGGCGGCTTCGTGGCCAAGGTGCGTAAGAAAGCTCGCTACGTAGACATCGCCGCCTGTACGGGCTGTAGACAGTGCGAGATGGCCTGTAGCGTGGCCGTGCCCGACGAGTTCAACGCCGACATGGTCTCGCGCCGGGCGGCCTACATCGCCTTCCCGCAAGCGGTGCCCAAGAAGGCGGTCATCGAGCGGGCGGGCACTTCGCCTTGTGTGTCGGCCTGCCCCGCGGGCATCAAGCCTCACGGCTACGTGGCGCTGATCAGGCGCGGCGAATACGAGAAGGCCTTTCAGCTGGTCTGCGACACCACTCCCCTGGTGGGCAGCCTGGGGCGGGCCTGTTACGCGCCCTGCGAAGAGGAGTGCACGCGCGGTGAGTTGGAGGGCTCGCTCTCCATAAGGCGCCTAAAGCGCTTCATCGCCGACACGCACTACGCGAAGGGCCACACCCCCGTAGAGGTGGCTATGCCCAATGGCAAGAAGGTGGCGGTGGTGGGCTCGGGACCGGCCGGTCTGACGGCGGCCTGGCACCTGGCCCGCAAGGGGTACGCGGTGACTATCCTCGAGGCCGCTTCGCAGTCCGGCGGCATGCTGCGCTTGGCTCTGCCGCCTTTCCGGTTGCCCAACGACGTGGTGGACGACGACGTGGCCAACGTCACAGACGCGGGCGTCAAGATAGTGACTGACGTCAAGGTGGAGAGCCTCGACAGCCTCAAGGCCGAGGGCTACGACGCCATACTGCTTGCCATAGGCACCCACCAAGCCACCAAGTTGCGAGTGCCCGGTGAAGGTCTGCGCGGTGTGACTCGCGCCGCCGACTTCTTGAAGGCGGCCAAGCTGGGCGAGCCGCTGGAGGTCGAGGGCAAGAAGGTGGTGGTCATAGGCGGTGGCAACGTGGCCATCGACGTGGGGCGCACCGCCCTCCGGCATGGCGCCATGGCCGCGGAACTTATCACCCTAGAGTCTGAGGACGAGATGCCGGCACATCCGCAAGAGGTGGCCGATGGCACAGCGGAGGGCGTGACCTTTCGCAACTCTTGTGGTGTGGGCCGCTTCGTGGGCGAAGGGACAGTCCAAGCCATCGAACTCATGCGCTGTGTGGCGGTCTTCGACGACAAGGGCCGCTTCAACCCACGCTACGACGACGGCAACGCTGGCCGCATAGACTGCGACGTGGTGGTTGTGGCCGCGGGCATGAGGCCCGACTCGGGCGAGTTCGGTCTGCCCATCAACCCCAACGGCACTATCCAGGTGGATACAGGCACGCTGCAGACCGGTGTGCCCCACGTGTTCGCGGCCGGGGACGTGGTGATGGGCCCCTCGATGATCACCTCGGCCGCCGGCCAAGGCAGGCGGGCCGCGTTCATGATCGACCGTTGGCTGCAGGGCGAGCCGCTCGACCAGGCGGAGTTCGATGGTGGACCTGAGACTGTGGACAAGGCCGTGGTGCTGGCGCGGCAGAGCGAATACAGCGAGCTTGCACCCGCCGCCGGTCGAGAGGGCGGCAGGCTGGCGCCGGGTGAGTTCTACCCCGACGAAGAGACCATGACCGAAGCTCAAGCCCTTGAGAGCGCCGCCCGCTGCTTAGATTGCGGGGTCTGTTCGGAGTGTCAGGAGTGCGTCAAGGTCTGTCCGCCCTCGTGCATCCACTTGGAAGAGCAGGGTGAGGAGTTCGAGGCCGAGGCGGGCGCCGTGGTGGTGGCCACCGGTTACACCCTCTTCCCCGCAGACCTCAAACCGCAGTACGGCTATGGCAAGTACAAGAACGTGATAACCGGCATGCAGATGGACCGCCTGCTGGCCCCTACCCGCCCCTACAACGCGGTGGTCCGCCCGGGCGACGGCAGGGTGCCCGACAACATCGCCTACATCCTCTGCACCGGCTCGCGCGACCAGACCATCGGTAACCCCCTCTGCTCGCGCATCTGCTGCATGTACTCCATCAAGCAGAACCAGCTGATCATGGGAGCGCTGCCACTGGCCGACCTGACCGTCTACTACATGGACGTGCGCGCGGTCGGCAAGGGCTACGACGAGTTCTACGAGCAGGCCAAGGCCATGGGTGCGAACTTCGTGAAGGGCCGCGTGGCCGAGGTCACCGAGAAAGAGGACGGCAACCTGGTGCTGCGCTACGAGGACATCGAGAGCGGACGCTTGACAGAGGCCGAGCACGACCTAGTGGTGCTGGCTGTCGGAGTGAGGCCCAACGATACGGCCGGGGCCCTGTTCCCCGAGGGCGCGCTGGCTCTGGACGAATACGCGTACGTGAGCGAGCCTGAGGAAGACCTCGATCCGGCGGCCACCAACATCCCCGGGGTCTACGTTGCCGGTTCGGCCTCAGGGGTCAGAGACATACCCGACTCGATACTCCACGCCGGCGCCGCGGTGGCGCAGGCGGCTGCCTACCTCGAGCGGGCCAAGGCCGGCGCGGCGCCCAAGGCCGCCCAGGCGAAGGCCAAGGTGAAGGCATGAGCGCGGCGGCGGCCAAGAGCGGCGCGGGCGCCCCGGCGGCCGGCGCCCCCGCCACACCCGGTACCAAGCGGCGCATCGGCGTCTACGTCTGCCACTGCGGCGGCAACATCTCCGACTACGTCGACGTGGACAAGGTGGTGGCCTCGCTGGAAGGTGACCCCGAGGTGGTGGTGGCCAAGACCGCCATGTTCACCTGCTCAGACGCCAGCCAGCAGGAGATCATCGACGATATCCAAGAGAACAAGCTGGACGGCATAGTGGTGGCCTCGTGCTCACCCAAGCTGCATACCTTCACCTTTCGCGAGGTGGCCAAGCGGGCCGGCCTCTCCCCGTTCCAGTACACCCAGGTGAACATCCGCGAGCAGTGCTCGTGGACCCACACCGACGATCACCAGGGTGCCACCAAGAAGGCCGCCCAGTTGGTCAAGGCCGGAGTGGGACGCACGCGCCTGACCGTGCCGCTGGAGCCCATAGTGGTCGAGACCGTGCCCAAGGCGGTCGTGGTGGGCGGCGGCATAACCGGTCTGAGGGCGGCGCTGGGTCTGGCCGAGATCGGCCTCGCGGTGTTCTTGGTGGAGCGGGAGGTCAAGCTGGGCGGCTGGGTGGCCGGCTTCGGTGAGATGTACCCGCACGGCAAGAACGGCCGCGAACTCATCGCCCGTCTGGAGAAGAAGGTGCGGGCCCACAAGAGCATCACCGTGTTCACCGGTGCCGACGTGGTGGAGAAGTCGGGCACCTTCGGCAACTATGAGGTGAGCATAAGGGTGGGGGGCGACAAGCCCGAGACCATCAAAGTGCAGGCCGGCTCGCTGATCATCGCCACGGGCTTCGAGGCGTACGAGGTCGGCGAGGGCGAGTTGGGGCGCGGGCTGGACGGCGTGCTCACCCTGCCTGAGTTCAAGCGTTTGCTCGACGAGAGCGAGGGGCCGCTGGCCTACGGCGGGCGGCCCGTGCAAACGGTCGCCTACATCTACTGCGTGGGCAGCCGGCAGCGGGGCGAGGTCGAGAATCCCAACGAGTACTGCTCGCGCTACTGTTGCACTGCTGCCGTACACGCCTCACTGCAGGCGTCGGCGAAGCCGGGCAAGGTGCATCAGTATCACCTGCACCGCGACATACGCACCTACGGCAAGTACGAGCTGCTCTACGACCAGGCGCTCGACCAAGGCTCGGTGTTTCTCAAGGTCCCAGATGACGAGCTGCCGAAGGTGCGGCGCGATGAAGAGAGCGGCAAGCTGCTGGTGACCACCCGCGATCTCTTGAGTGAGGGCGAAGAGGTGGAGATACCCGCCGACCTGGTGGTGCTCGTCACCGGCATGGTGCCCCGCGCTAACGACCAGCTCACCAAGACCCTCAAGCTGCCCGTGACCAAGGCCGGTTTCTACAACGAGATCCATCCGAAGCTGCGCCCGGTGGAGACGGTGGTGGACGGCGTCTACATCTGCGGCGCCTGCCAGGGTCCCAAGAACTCCGTCGGAGGCGGTGGCCTCTGGCTTGGCGGCCGTGACTCAGGCCGCCTCTATCCTCAAGCGCGGCTTCGCCGAGCTCGACCCCTTGGTGGGCATCGTGGATACCGACAAGTGCACTTGGTGCGGCCTCTGTCTGGCGGCCTGCCCGTACGAGGCGCCGCGACAGGTGGAGGCGGACGGCCGGGCCGTGGCCTTCATCGACAAGGCGGCCTGCAAAGGCTGCGGCGGCTGCGTACCGGTCTGCCCGGTGGACGCCATCGACTTGGAGGGCTACACCGACGCGCAGATAAGGGCCATGATCGACGGCCTAGTGGAGGAGCCGGCCACATGTTAGGCGCCAACCGGGAGATACGCGAGATAGTGCGCGACGAGCATCTGATGCGGGGTCGCATCCTGGGTCTGCTGGCGGAAGGGCCGCTCACCATCCCTGAGATAGCGGCCGCTCTGGGCCGCCCGTCCCACGAAGTGACCTACTGGGTAATGGGCATGCGTAAGTACGGCTATGTGCTTGAAGACAAAGAGGTCACCGACGAGGGGTACTACCGCTACGCTGCCGTAGAGAGAGACGAGCCATGACCACCAGAGTCAACCCCAGCTTTATAGACGACCTCGCCCTCTACGGGGCCGAGGACGTGCAGAAGTGCTACAACTGCGGCAACTGCACTGCCACCTGTTCGCTGGTGGACCAAGAGCACAACTTCCCGCGCAAGTGCATGCACGCCCTGCAGATGGGCATGGAGAAGAAGCTCGAGGGCAGCTTGGAGCCTTGGCTCTGCTACTACTGCGGCGAGTGTTCGGTGGAGTGCCCGCGGGAGGCCCAACCGGGCGAGACGATGATGAGCCTGCGCCGCTGGCTGACCGCCCGCTATGACTTCACCGGCATAGGGCGTATGTTCTACCGGCGCCCCTGGACCGAGATCGTGGCCGTGCATCGTGGTGGCGCTGCTGACGGGCGTGGCCTTCACTCTCTTCGGGGTGTTCGGCGGTGATATCCACCAGTACACGGGCGAGAACGCCTTCTTGCCCGCCGAGGTCATCCACATCTTCGACTGGATACTGGCCGGAGTGCTGCTGGCCTTCTTGCTGCCCAACTGCGGCCGCATGTGGTGGTTCACCGTGGGGCGCGACACCCTGGGCAGAGGACCGCACGGCGCGGCTGCCGCTGCTTGCCTACGTCAAGAGCGTGTACCTGTTCCCGCTGCACTTCATCACCCAGAAGCGCTACGCCCAGTGCGACAAGAAGCGCCCCTGGGTCATCCATCTGGTGCTGATGCTGAGCTACGTGACCATGCTCATCTTGATCATGTTCTTCTTGAAGCGGATGTGGGCCGGTCCGGCCATCGACTGGTGGGTGCACGCGTTCGGCTACTTGGCCAGCGCGGGCCTGCTGGGCGCGACTATCTGGGCCCTGCGTGGGCGCATCAAGAAGGTGGAGGAGCACTACAAGCACTCCCACGAGACCGACTGGATGTTCCTGGTGCTGCTCATAATCGTCGCCGCCACCGGCGTGCTGCAGCACGTGCTGCACCGGGTGGGCGCCGACGTGGCCGCCAACGTCTCGTACGTTGTCCACCTGATGGCGGTGGTGCCGATGTTGGGCCTTGAGGTGCCCTTCAGCAAGTGGTCGCACATGGCCTACCGTCCGCTGGCCATGTACTTCTCAGTGCTTGCGTCAAAAGATCGTGCCCTTGCCCGTGAGTGAAGCAAAGGAGTAGAGAAGTGAGTACCAACAAGAAGACCATCATCCTGTTCAGCGACGACTTCGACCAAGCGATGGCCGCTCTTCATCATCGCCAACGGCGCCGCCGCCATGGGTGACGAGGTGACCATCTTCTTCACCTTCTGGGGTCTCAACCTGCTGCGCAAGGCCCAAGAAGGTCAGAGACCAAGGGCAAGAGCCTACTTGCAGAAGATGTTCGGCATGATGATGCACAAGGGCACCGGCAAGCTGGGTCTCTCCAAGATGAACTTCTGTGGCATCGGCGTGCGGCTTATGAAGGTGTGCATGAAGAAGCGTTAACGCGATGTCGCTCGAGGAGCTCATCGACGAGCGCCCAAGGAGCAAGGGGTCAAACTGGTAGCCTGTACACTGACGATGGACATCTTGGGCTTCAGGAAAGAAGAGCTGCTCGACGGCGTGGACTTCATGGGTGTGGCCGGTTACCTGGCCGTGGCCGACGAGGCCAACGTCAACCTGTTCATCTAGCCGACGCATAGAGCAGAGGAGTGCCGTGCATGGGTCTGCGTGAAAGGCTTGCGGCAAACCCCGTCTTACGTGTGACCCTACTGCCGGTCGTCCGGCTGGTTCGATCTGTGCGCAGACGTCTGAGGCAGGCCACAGACCTTCAGACGGTCCGGCCTCGCCGGGATGGCAGCACTCCTCTGTTCTTACCCTCAGGCTACGTCTATCGCCGTCGCGTCTACTACTGCGTTCCGCAGCACACCTCAGACGCCGACGTGGTGACGCAACCGGATGTGTACGCCGCGGCGGAGAGGGCGGCGGCGGTGCTGGGCAGCAAGACCATCATCGACCTGGGTTGTGGCCGCGGTGTGAAGCTGCATGCGCTCTCCGACCGCTTTCAGACAGTGGGAGTCGACTTCGGCGACAACATCGCGCATTGCCGGTCGAGCTACGACAGTGGCACCTGGCTTGAGGCCGACTTTGACAAAGCCAGCAGCGTGCGCCTGGATCCGGCCCTGGTGCAGGGGGCGACGATCGTGTGTGCAGACGTGATCGAACACCTGACCAAGCCCTTGGGGTTGCTGGCGCTGATACTTCAGTTGCTGCAGAAGGCGAGCGTGGCAGTGATATCTACACCCGACCGAGTGAAGGTGCGGGGAGCCGAACACATGGGCCCTCCACCGAACACCTACCACATCCGGGAGTGGAGCCTCCCCGAATTCGGCGACCTGATCGCGGCCCAAGGCTTCCAGATCGCCTACATCGGCCACACCAGGTCGAGCTCGGTGGAGAAGTCACCGACCACCATCTTGTGCGCGTGCGTCTCGGATTCGCTGCCGAGCGAGCTGAGTTCGACCGTGGCCGAGGTCTGCCGCGAGACCGTGGAAGCGCCGCTCAGGCAGTGAGCGCGCTGGAGCGGCCGGTGAGCAGCGAGACCATCCGCGAGGCGTCGATGGGCAGCATGGCGAGGGCCTTGCCCAAGGGGCGCAGCAACGGGTGGCGGAAAGGGCTCGCGAACTCTACCACCACTCCCCAGTCGCAGCTGGGAGGGTCGCGGAAATAGTCCTCGACCACGCTTAGCGGCTTCAAGCCCAGCGACTGGTAGTACCTCAGCTCCGGGTCGAGCACCGCGCCATTGGGCCGGCGGGCGGCGACGTACTCCTCCGCGGTCATCGTGTCCGCGTACTTGTGATATCCGGGCATGCGCGAACCCAGCAGTAGGCGTCGCACCCCGTGTCTGAGACCTCGTCTGGCCACCTCTGAGAGCAGCGCGACCGAGGTGCCCTTGGGTGCTCCTGCCAGCACCCCGAGATTGATGCCGAAGAGGTCGCAGACCCTTGGGATCGTGGGTACTGGCTGTCCCGTCGCCGGTGAGGTCGTACCAGGTGACCCGGCCCTGGGCGGCGAAGGCGTCGTAGTCCAAGAAGCAGAAAGAACTCGTTCCCCAGAAGGTCCCCTTGGAGTCGACGGCGACCAGTGTGCAGCCGGGAGCATTGTCCAGCCGCGCACGCAGCATGTCCTCGCCGGCCGCGCTGTCTTGCCAGACCCCCAGTTCGAGCTGGGCCAGAGCGGGGAGGTCGGCCTCGCTCGCGGGGCGTATGCTCAGGTCAGCGGGCATGGGTCTACGTACGCGGACCCGAGGCTAGGCGGCTACGACTTGGACGAATCGGCCGGTCGACGACGGATTCGGGATGGGTTGCCCGGTCCGTCGCATATCAGCCAAGTGGAGTTCGATTGCCTCGCGGATGAGCTGTAGCGCCTCTTCTTCGGTGTCACCAACCGCGATACAGCCGGGGAGATCGGGAACATGGGCTCCGTATGAGGTAGGCCCCTTCTCAACCACGACTAGGTAGCGCATCACACTTCACTCCTGTCTATTGAGACCAGCCTGCTCAAACACACTGCCGAGTGTACCGGGAGGCACGTCCTGACTGGGCTTGCCGGCTATGGTAACAGTTCCGGTCCGCGCACTTTCATCATGAGCCCGTTTGAGTCTGTATTCTCATAACTGGTCAGATGATGGCGCGGCTCCTCCCTGGATCGCGTAAGACGTTGGACCTAGGAGGCCGGCACGACACAAGCGGGTTGCGCTCAGACCAGAGACTGCAAGTATTAGAGCCTGCGATAAGAGAGGGGCGCCTTGCGGCGCCCCAGAGTCCTTCGAGTTACCATCGGTGATCGTTCTACGGCGTCAACACCAAGTCAAAAGCATCAACCGCGACGGCGGTACCCCAGGAGGTTCCATACTTGGTTCCCAGGCGCTCTATCACCACGGTGTGTGTGCCGTCAGACAGAAGCCCGGTGTTGAAGACGGCCTTCTTCCAGGTGGTGCTGGCACTGTAGAGATCTACGATCTTGGCCTGGGCGGTGTTGCCGTCCACGGTGACCTTGGCGCGTCCGTACCACGGGGTGCTGCGAGATAACCAAGACAGATAGGTGCCCTTGAAGGTCACGGTCACCTTGCCGTCAGCCGCGTCGGTGGACTTGAAGCTGTTGCCTGACGCCAGCCAGCGGGTGTCACCGCTCGAGGTCCAGGCACCCACATAGGCGCACTTGGCGTCGGTCTCTTGGATGCGGCTGGTCTTGGGAGCCTGTACCAGGCTGCCCGTGATGTCCAAGGCGTCCAGACAGACCGAGACGCCTGAGGAGGCAGTGCTCTTGGTGCCCAAGCACTTGACGGTGAGGGTGTGCTCACCTGTGGATAGACCGGTCTTGGTGTAGACGGTCTGCTTCCAGAGTTGAGAAGAGCTGTAGAGGTCCACAGTCTGGGCAGAGCCGCCGTCTACGCTGATCTCGGCCTGCCCGTACCACGGGCACTTCTTCGCGACCACCTTGACCTCGGGGCCGCTGAACTTGGCCACGACTGCCGCTCCGGTCTTGCTGGTGGAGGCAAAGCTGTTGCCCGAGGCCTTCCAGCCGGTGTCACCGCTACTAGACCAAGAGCCCAGATAGACGAGCTTGGGGTCAGTCTGTTGGTAGCGGGCGGTCGGTATAGCCCACGTGACTGTGACGCCGATGGTCCCCGTGGGCTGAGCGCTGTCCAGGGTTACCTGGCCACTCGATGGGCTGTACACCGGCGGATAGAAGTCATAGGGGTCAGTGTCGCAATTGATGCCAGTGACCTGATATGTACCTGGATCAAGGGCACCGAGGCCTATCAGGCCGGATGCATTGAAGAAGTAGTCGCTGTCCGCGCCATTGGATCCCACGAGATGGGCAGACAGGTCTGTGATCTCAACGCCGGGTGGCATGTTCTGAACCGTGAGACTGACCGTCAGATAGTAGTTGGGGACGGTGGCGAAAGCAGTCCCCACACCCATCACCACAATGCCGACCGCAACCGCGGTGAGGGTCAAGAATAGCCACAAATTCCGCGTTTTCGGGCGTCTCACAGTCTCATCCTCTCTTCCTCGTTTCGGACCTATACTAGTGCATGGGCTCGCTTCGCGCTTCTCCATCGCACTTTCTACGCCACAGCGGCCCGCACATACAAATACTTCTGAAACCCACTGAACGCCCGCCCAATATCTTCAGGCTTGCCGAGGTCCTCGACGGCGTCCGCCAGCGAGTCGTGGTACCTCAGCCTCAGGAGTGGCTCGAGCTTGTCTTGGTCTAGCTCCTCCACGCCCTCGTTCACGTAGTGCGAGAGCACGAAGTCCAGGAACACACGCTGCTTCGTGTTGAAGTGGGTGCTGATTACCACCTTGGCTCCCTCGGCCCGTTCCTCGCGCGTCAGCGTCGGACACGCGTAGGCCACGTAGGCCAGCACGTCGAAGAGGTCGCACTTCTCAGCGTCTATGATGCGCTGCATCTCGGCCAACTGGTCGTGGGCGAAGCCCTTCTCGGCCAGACCGTCCAGCAGCTTGCGGCGGGTGTCGGGGGCGCTCCAGAGGCGGCGGAGTTCGGCCTCGTCCTTGAAGAACTCGGGGAGCTTGCCGAAGAGGGTCTCGAGGAATTGCTGCGCGGTCACAGGGGTGCCGTCCACATGCCAGAAGCTGGTCACCATCATGTGCTGGAAGGTGCGCGCTTTGCCGTCTGCCAGCTTGACCTGGGTCTTTATCGGCTTCGGCCTCTCGCAGATGCACGGGCGTTGGCGGCATTTCGGGCACGGACAGACGCACGGGGTCTGGCCGCACTCGGGGCATACGGGCAGTGGCGGCTTGGGGCACACGCAAGGGTACTGGCCGCACTTGGTGCAGGCGTCGGGCGCCTGCGGCGGGCCGTCCCAGTCGGGGTCGGCGAAGTGGTGGTGCGCTTCTACGAAGTCGTAGACGGTGAAGTAGTCCTTGCCCTCGTAGAGGCGGGTGCCGCGGCCCATGATCTGCTTGAACTCGATCATGGAGTTGATGGGGCGCAGCAGCACTATGTTGCGGATGTTGCGCGCGTCCACGCCCGTCGAGAGCTTCTGCGAGGTGGTGAGGATCGTCGGGATGGTCTTCTCGTTGTCCTGGAAGTCGCGCAGGTGCTGCTCGCCCAGCTCGCCGTCGTCGGCAGTCACGCGGTGGCAGTAGTTGGGGTCTCTGCTGGTCTTCATCTGATTGACCAGGTCGCGCACCAGCAGCGCGTGGGCCTGGGTGGCGCAGAAGACCAGGGTCTTCTCCCTCTGGTCGATGGCCTCCATGAAGAGCTTCACCCGGTAGGCTTCGCGCTCCTTGATCTCGATGGTCACGTTGAAGTCGGGCTCGCGGTAGACCTTGCCGGTCTCGATCTCACCCTCCACCACGGTGTCGTCGGAGGTATAGACGTACTCATCTATGGTGGTGTCGAACTGCTTCACCCTGAAGGGGGTGAGAAAGCCGTCGTTGATGCCCTCTTTGAGCGAGTAGGTGTAGACGGGCTCGCCGAAGTAGAGGTAGGTGTCGGCGTTCTCCTGGCGCCGGGGCGTAGCGGTGAGGCCCAGCTGCACGGCGGGCGAGAAGTACTCCATGATGCCGCGCCAGTTGCCCTCGTCGTTGGCGCCGCCGCGATGGCACTCGTCGATGACTATGAAGTCAAAGAAGTCGGGCGGATAGTCGCCGAAGTAGGGCGAGGGCCGGCCGTCCACCACCGGCCCGCTCATGAAGGTCTGAAAGATGGTGAAGAACAGGCTGGCGTTCTTGGGCACCTTGCCGTGCTTGCGGATATCCGCCGGGGTGATGCGCGTCAGGGCGTCCTCGGGGAAGGGCGAGAAGGCGTTGAAGGCCTGGTCGGCCAACAGGTTGCGGTCGGCCAAGAACAGTATGCGCGGCTGGCGGGTGGGCTCGCCGGAGAGGTTCCAGCGGCTCTTGAACAGCTTCCAGGCGATCTGGAAGGCGATGAAGGTCTTGCCCGTGCCGGTGGCCAGGGTGAGCAGTATGCGCTTGTCGCCGGCGGCGATGGCCGCGAGGGTCTTCTCGGCGGCGAGGTCCTGGTAGTACCGGCCATCGTAGTAGCCGCCCTTGTCCTCGAAGGGCACGTCGGCGAAGCGATTGCGCCAAGCGTTGGCCTCGGCGAAGGTGAGTGCCCAGAGTTCATCGGGCGAGGGGTATTTGGCGACCTCGCCCTCGGCCCCGGTGCCCATGTCGATGCCCCAGACGCCCCGGCCGTTGGTGGAGTAAGCGAAACGGAGGCCCAGCTTGCCCGCGTACTCCTTGGCCTGGCCTACGCCCTCGGTGAGAGGAGCATCCCAGGGCTTGGCCTCCACCACGGCCAGCTTGGTGTTGTGATGCTCGAGGATGTAGTCGGCCTTGAGCGGCTGGCTGCGCCGCCCCTGCCCTTCGAGCCGCCCGAGGGTGATCTGATACTCCCGACGCACGCGGCTGCCCTCGACCGCACCCCAACCTGCAGCCTTGAGCGCGGGGTCGATGTGCTCGGCTCGGGTCTCGGCCTCGTTCATGGTGTCTCGGACCCCAGTTGGCCGGTGAAGGCCTGGTGGAGGAGGGACTGCTTCAGAGCGTCCAGAGCGGCCAGCTTACGCTGGTAGATGGATTCTAGGCGCTGCACTTCGCGATCGAGTTGCTGCAGGGACTCCACTACCTGTTTCTGCGTATCCAGGGGCGGTAAAGGGATGTCATTGTAGAGCTTCAGGATCACGCTCGGATGGGCCTTTCTGACCCAGTCAAACCTGATTTGCGAGTGTAGATACGACAAGACGCGATAGAGATACTCATAGGACAGCACCTCCTGCCTACGAATCCGCAAGATGCCGCCAACGTTTGTCACAGAGAATTTGTGCTTGGGCCTGTGGAATAGCCTGCCACCGCCGTCAACAGACCACGTAATCAGTTCCTCGTCGAACATGTAGTGCCCATATGCCCCGAACTTGCCTTCATTTTCCTTTGCCGACGAGTAGACGGGGAAACCTCCGGGGAATGCGGCCATGTCTCGTTTCGATATCACCTTCCCCCGGGTCAGTTGAACAGCGCCTGAGCCAACAAGGCTCGCCAGCGTCTCCACTTGGTTCTGCTCCCCGAGCGCCGCAAGCTTGATGCCCAGATAGCTTTCAAACACTCCACGGGCCTTCTGCAGGCTCGACTTGACCTTAGCCTTCGCAGCATCTACCTCCTCAAACGCGTCGTCGAGGATGCCGACGATTCGCTGCTGCTCAAGGAAGGGTGGAACGTTCACCACTTGAGAGTAGACCTCACCGCGATTGATGCCGGGCTTCACACCCTTAGCAAGGCCCGGCAGATCAAGCTTCGCAAGAAGATAATAGAGAAACCGCAGGTCGTATTTGTCCTCATCGAACGTCACGAAGTACGTGACGTCCAAGGGCCAGAACTTCGGCTCCGCCAGGTTGACCTCGCCCGCCGAACCCTTGCGTCCAACGATGATGCTGGGCCTGTCGAAGTAGTACTTGTCACTGCGACCCTTCTCGCCGTTTGCACCGTACACTGGATACAGTCCATCGGGCTTTCGGTCCACTTCGGGAAGCGGCTTGCCGTACTCAAGCCGAAGCAGTTCCCCTAGAGCCATCGTTGACCACGTCACCGTCACAACAACGCCCTAATCTTCTCCATGATCTCAGCACTCTCCGCATCCAGCGCAGCTATCTCATCCAGGATCTCCTGCGGGCTGCGGTGGGCCACTTCCTCGCCGCCGTTGGGGTTCTTGACCGATAGGTCACAGGAGGTCTGGTCCACGCTCGCCGCATCAACAGTCCAGGATTTGGGCGAATCGGCCCTGGACTTCTGCATCTGGACGAACTCGGCCAGGTCGTCGTCGTTAAGCGGGTTGGTCTTGCCCAGGTTGCGTCCGGGGTCCAGCTGGTAGTACCAGATGTTGCGCGTGGGCGCGCCCTTCTCGAAGAAGAGCACCACGGTCTTCACGCCCGCGCCGTGAAAGGTGCCGCTGGGCATGTCCAGCACGGTGTGCAGGTTGCAGCTCTCCAGGAGCATGCGGCGCAAGCTCACCGAGGCGTTGTCGGTGTTGCTGAGAAAGGTGTTCTTAATCACCACGCCCGCGCGGCCCCCGGCCTTGAGCATCTTGATGAAGTGCTGCAGAAACAGAAAGGCCGTCTCGCCGGTGCGGATGGGAAAGTTCTGCTGCACCTCCTTGCGCTCCTTGCCGCCGAAGGGCGGGTTGGCGAGCACGACGTCGAAGCGGTCCTTCTCTTGCACATCGGCCAGGTTCTCGGTCAGGGTGTTGGTGTGCATGATGTTGGGCGCTTCGATGCCGTGCAGGATCATGTTCATGATCGCGATGACGTAGGCCAGCGACTTCTTCTCTTTGCCGTAGAAGGTGCGCTCCTGCAGAGTGGTGAGCTCGTCGGTGGTGAGGTCGTCGTCGGCCATCATGTGCAGGTACGACTCGCAGAGGAAGCCGGCGGACCCGCAGGCCCCGTCGTAGACGCGCTCGCCCACCACGGGGTCCACGACTTTGACTATGGCGCGTATCAGCGGACGCGGGGTGTAGTACTCGCCACCGTTGCGGCCGGCGTTGCCCATGCGCCTGATCTTGTCCTCGTACAGATGCGAGAGCTCGTGCTTCTCGGTCTGGGAGCGGAAGCGGAGCTGGTCCACCTGATCTATGACCTCGCGCAGGTTGTATCCGCTGCGGATCTTGTTGGCAATCTCGCCAAAGATCGCGCCGATCTTGTACTCCACGGTGTTGGGCCCGGTGGCCCGCTGCTTGAACCCCTGCAGGTAGGGGAAGAGCTTCTGGTCGACGAAGTCACGCAGATCGTCACCGGTGAGGGCCCGGTTGTGGTCGATGGGGGCGGGGGCGCCGGGGGGCGGGGCGCCGGGGGCGGCGCCCGGGGCGGCCGGGGCGGCGCTGACGACGCGAGGCGCGGCCCAGCTCTCCCAGCGATAGGGCTCGTCCAGGATGAAATCATGGGTGCGGCCACGGAGCTGCGCGACCGTGGCGCGGTCCTGCTCCTGGCTATCGAGGTACTTGAGAAACAGCAGCCAGGACGTCTGCTCGGTGTAGTCGAGTTCGTTGCTGCAGCCCGCCTCTTTCCAGAGGACGTCGTCGATGTTCTTGAAGGCCTGCTGAAAGGCAGAGCCGTTGCCGTTGCCGTTGCGACCGGCACCTGCCGACTTGGCCAAAGGGATCCCCCTACACGCTCGTGCGACCGTCGATTGAGGCGGGCCTGGCGAAGCCCGGCCCGCGCTCCATACTACAACCTTGGGCGGATAGACGGGGGGATTGCATCGGGCGCCCTCGGCTTACAAGTACCCTAACAATAGGCGGTGGAGGGACTGACGAACTCAGTCCCTCCACCGCGACAGATTTCAGTCAGGCCGATCCACGTTTTAGGCTTGCCTCGCTACTGAGGATCTTCCAGCGTGGGTCCTACTGCTTACCGCATGTGTTGGTAGCCCATACCGCCCTGCCGGCTGACGTGTAGACGACCACGTTGCCGTCGGTCTGCACGACCAACCTGATGCCTCCTGAGCCGCAGGTGTTCGAGGCCCAATTGGCGGTGTTGTTGCTTCTATAGCAGACCAAGTTGCCGTCCGACTGCATGACTGCGTACGCGGTATCGAATTTGCCGTTGGCCCACAGGGCTCTTCCAGAGGGCCCATACAACACCAAGTTGCCGTCGTCTTGCAGGACGAAACGGTAGCGCCTGTCCGCCGAGTACAGACTCTGGTTTCGGGTGAGTCTGACGTTAGCGTTCAAGGTGTCCTGGACAGCTACTACGGTTGTAACCGGAGCCGGAGCCGGAGCCGGAGCGGGCTTGGCGGGGGCCGGGGCTGGGGCGCTTGCAGTCTCGTAAGGAACGAACTTGATGGCGTCGAACCCGAGCATCTTCGCGGACTTCTCACCCGTAACATCCGCAAGCTTCACATAGGCCTTGGTGCCGGCTGCAAAGGTGTACTTACCCAACGAGACCCAAACGTTCGAGTACGGTTCCTGGTTGATCGACTTCGTGGCAGTAGTTGTACCGGTGTAGATCTCGTAGGTGGCGGATGTGGATCCCGCGTTGGCAGAGGGAATGTGGGCGAACACCTCATAACCCCCGACCCCCAGGGTCGGGCGCCAGATGGCGTAGTTCTCCAGAGTGCTGGTGGAGCTCCAAGTCCAGTGCATGGAGCCGTTCCACCCTACTTTGGAGATTCGCCAACCCGTTGCCGGGCCATAGTAGGTCGCCGCGCTGTCATCGACCAGCACCGTCTGCCTGCCCGAGGGCGGGGGGGGCGTCGGAGTCGGGGTCGGGACCGGAGGCGTGGGCGTGGGTGCAGGCGGGGTCGGGCTCGGGCCCACAGTCCCTCCGGGTGCCGACAAGAATATTCTGTCTTCGTACAGCCCCGCAGGCACCCTGGTCGGCGTGGGGCGTTTCGAGTCATCTGCGTAGAGGTTCATATCTTCCGAGTAGACACCAGGCAGCCAGTAGGGAGAGATTGCAGCCGACCTGTCGCTAGTGCTCCAGCTTTGGAAGATCACGAAGTGAAGATGGTAGTTGTCTGCGCCTCGATTGGAGATAGTGCCAAGCGGCGTGCCTTTGGTCACGAACGTGTTGTTGCCGAGCCCGCTCTTCGGTGCAATGTGACCATACATCGAGTACCAACTGCCTATGGTGGCCCCGTTCTTCAGGAGCAGTGGCTGGCTGTGTTTGATCGTGATGTTGTTGGTGCCTAAGGTGACGTATCCGTCTTGGATCGCATACACAGTCTTACCGCGGTCGGTGTCCCAAGCGGGCGTGTTGCAGTTGAAGTCCAAGGCGCGGTACTGGTACTGCCCGTACTGCTCATGTCCAGGGTAGGTCAGGCCAAACCAGCCCGAGCCAGCTGAACCGTCGATCGGGAGCCGTGGATGATTGCCGTAGACCTGGTATAGGGCGACAGTCTGGTCGAAGACGGTTGTGTTGGTCTTGCTCTTGTCGTTGTTGTTGGCTCCGGCTGAACCCACTACTCCGGCCACCTGCGACCACAGAATGGTGCGTGCCCCCGCCGGGTTATCGACTGCGATCTGATAGCCCCATGTATAGCCGCCGCCGCTGTTGTAGGTGACGAATTGGAGCTTGGTGTTGAGGCCTCCGCTTGTCACTTGGCTGGTTATGTCTTTCCAGCCCGAATCCCCTCGATAGCCGACTGAGGCGACCTGGTTGCCGTTGACGTAGATCTTCGCGTTGTCATCGACGTTGAAGGCTCGGACATACCATTTCTGAGTCGCCAGAGCATTTTCGGCCAGCACGTTCCCTGGCAGAGCGGCGGCGCCGCAGAGCGCCAGAGCGAAGACGATCAACGCTATGAAGCAGGCGCGCGCCTTCGTGGTGTGTTTGGTCGCCGTTTGGGTCTGCGCGGCTCTCATGATTTCCCCCCGGTCGAGTTCGTGAGTTCGAGTGGTCTACGCCAGTCGACGGGCAGTATCGCATATGCATTGTCGACGTACGGTCTCGGCAACGTCGCGCGACCCGTCCCGCCGAAAGCGTCAGCTTCGATTGTCTGCCCACCTAAGAGATGCGACCACCCCAACTATCCTTGCGACAAGACCCCAGGGCCTCTGACTCAGTCGGCCCGCCATTCGTCAACTATGGCGACCTTCTTGTCCGCCCGCCACTCATCGACCTTGGCTACCTTCAAGTCCGCCCGCCACTCATCGACAAAACAGACCTTGGGCATGTCCCCTCCTATCGGTCGCGCAGTCGAGAATGATCATCCTGACCTGGTTTCATGGTAGGCGACCCCAAAAGCCTCCGCTTGGGGCGGCCGACAACATTCATATCATGCGCACATTGGTGGGGAAGACTCTTTCGAAGGCGGAGGGGAAGGGATTCGAACCCTTGAGACCTTGCGGCCTGCCGGTTTTCAAGACCGGTGCGATCGACCAGACTCCGCCACCCCTCCGCGGGCCCGAACTGCGTCGGGAACGGCGTCGAGTATAGCCTTAGCCGAGTGAGGCGGCCACGTCTGCGGCTGCGGACGTGAGCCCCGCCCCGGGCGACCTAGAGCGTGACGATCAGAGTCAGCGCGATCAGCCAGAGCGTCGCGCCCGCCCAGAATGTCACCCAGCACCAGGTCTTGGCTCTGGCAGAGGACGCCCGCGCGCCTAGTGAATCACCGGCGGCGGCCAGGGCTTCGGCGCGGCCGGCGTAGACCAATGCCGTCACCCCTGCCGGGAAAGCCGGCCAGCACAGCGCGGTCAGCGCGGCAGCCCAGCCCAGGTAGCTGGGCACCCGCGGCGTCTCGGTCTGCGCGACCTCCGGCGAAGTGGGCGGCTCGGTCGCGAGGGTTTGCTGCGCAAGCGGTGCCACCGTCAGCTGTGCAACGGGCGGTAGGTACATCGGCGCCTGTTCCGCGGGGGGCGCGGTGGTCACCTGCGGGGTCGCTCTCTGCCACAGCTGGCGGTACGTGGCCAGGTCCTGTCCACAGGAGCTGCAGAACCTGTCGAAGTCTGCGTTGGTGTCGCCGCATCGTGGGCAGTACACGCTAGTAGCCCCAGAACTGCCCTACGTTGTACATCAGCCGCATGAAGAGCACCACGTAGAGGGCCAACGCTATGAGCATGGAGCTCCAAGCACACAGCCCTGCGAAGCGCGAGTAGCGGTAGGCCCGGGCGTCATTGCCCAGGGTGTGCTGCGCGCGCACCCGCGAGGTGAAGAGCAGCGCAAGGATGCCGATGGGCAGGCAGCAGATCGTGAGTATGGCCACGATGAGCCCCATGTTCTCGGTGTAGAGCACTCGCCGGTAGAAGAGTATGGCGTGGATGATCGTCGCCGGAGTGCCCACGATGAGAACGGTGAGTATCCAGCTGAGGTGCGGGGTGTAGTTAGCAGGCGGCACGAACTGAGACATAGCTCGTGGCTTGTCGGCGCGGCGTGCCGGGTCCCACTGTGCTGAGGCCGCGGCCACGTCAGAGGGTCTCGCGTGGTTCGAATCAGCCTCGGGGCCGCGCCACTGCCTCGTCCTGCGGCAACTCCTTGCCGCAGGAGAGGCAGTACTCCGCAGCTTCGTCGTTCTCTTTGCTGCAGTAGGGGCAGCGCATTGTCTCTCCGGGGTCGCTCTTACGGTCGACTTCGACAGCATACCCTATCGCGCCGGGCGGCAGCGCCGAGGCCGCGCCCGCTCTTTGCGAGCGCTCCCTGCTCGCTGCGCCGCCGGTGCCGCAGGAAAGCCCTGGCGTCTGCCGAACTTGTGGCCACCATGACCATGAGCGACCGCACTGCCTACGCCATCTCGTCGGACAGCATGATCCGGCTGTTCGGCATCGAGGTCGAGGAGACCTCGGATAAGCTCACCCGAGTCTCGGCGGTGGTGAAAGAGGACTGTCTGCAGCTTCATGACCTGGCTCATGGGGCCTTCATATTCGCGCTCATGGACGTGGCCTTCGCGCTCACCGTGAACGCCGAGCGCGACGCGGTGGCGGTGCAGTGGAGCATAAGCCAGTTCCGCTCGGCCAAGCTGCGGTGACAAAGTGACGGCAGAATGCCGCCTGCTTCACGGGGGCCGGCGGCTGGTGGTAGTGGAGCTCTCGGTTGCCGATGCCGCGGGCAAGGTGCTGGCCAAGGGCCAAGCCACCGCTCTACCGCTGGAGGGTTGACCGCCGCTCCCTAGGCGCGAGTGCCGTTGATCGGCCGACGCGCGCTTGTCGGCTAGGTGGCGTTCGGTCCGGACGCGAGGACGCCGGGGGCCTGCCGCACCAGCCGCACCTTCTCGGCCGCCAAGTCAGGCGAAAGACCCACAGCGTAGATCTCTGGATTGCGCAGGCGCCGCAACTCCTCGGGCAGCGCCGCCACCTGAGCCTGCGCTCGTGCGCGGGTATCGACCAGACTGGGTCCCTCTGCCAGACGCTTGCCGCCGTGCACGACCGGCTGCATCAGGGACTCACAGCGGGTGGCGTCCCAGACGGCCCGCAAGAACGTGAGGTCGTGACGCTCGGCGAAGGGCACGGGTTTGGCCGGCTGCCCGGGGTCGATGACGTCGGGGGCCTCTTCTGCCAGGCGCATGATGTCGGCCAGCGGCCGCCCGGCTCCGTCGTAGTAGCGCACCAACCGCTTGCGGCCCGGGTCGGTCATCTTGGCCGGGTTAGACGATAGCTTGATGCGAGGCACCCACGTGCCGTCGCTGTCGCGGACGGCCACCAACTTGTACACGCCGCCCAGAGCCGGGTAGTCGGACGAGGTGATCAGATGCGTCCCCACGCCCCAGGCGTTTATGGGTGCGCCCTGGCGCTTGAGGTCGGCGATGAGGTCCTCGTCCAACTCGTTGGAGGCCACGATCAGCGGGTCCGCGAAGCCCGCCTCGACGAACATCTTGTGGGCCGCCTTGCTGAGTCGGGACAGGTCGCCCGAATCGAGACGGACGGCTGGGCGCACGTCGCGGCCCGCAGCGCGCAACTCCTTGAACACCGTGACCGCGTTGGGGAGACCTGAAGTCAGGGTGTCGTAGGTGTCCACCAGCAGAACGGGGTTGTCGCTGTTGGCGGCGTAGGTGCGAAAGGCCTCCAGCTCGCTATCGAAGCTCATCACCCAAGAGTGGGCCAGGGTGCCCTGCACGGGTATGCCGAACACCTTGCCGGCCAGCACGTTGGAGGTGCTGTTCGGCGCCGCCGATGTAGGCGGCGCGCGAGCCGCTCAGTCCTCCGTCCGGGCCGTGCGCCCGGCGCAGGCCGAACTCCGCCAGGTTGTCGTCGCCGCAGGCCAGCCGCAGGCGTGCGGCCTTGGTGGCTATGAGGGTCTGGTAGTTGAGGGTGTTGAGTATCGCGGTCTCCAGCAGTTGGGCCTCGATCAGGGGCCCCTCCACCTGCAGGATGGGCTCGTGCGGAAAGACCACCGTGCCCTCGGGCACGGCGTTTATGGTGCAGGTGAGTCGGAAGTCTCTGAGGTAGTCCAGAAAGGCGGGCTCGAAGGTGCCCAGTCCGGCGAGGTACGCCAGGTCTTGCTCGTCGAAGCGCAGTCCGTCGACCAAGTCGAGCAGCTGCTCCAGGCCGGCGAAGACGGCGAAGCCGTTGTGCGGCGGGAGCTCGCGGAAGGTGTAGTCGAAGCAGGCGTGCAGGTCTTTGCGGCCCGTCTTCCAGTAGCCGGCCATCATGGTCAGCTGGTAGTAGTCGGTCAGCAGCGCCAGGCTCTCGCGCTCGCTCCAGCGCTGCGAGACGTCGCGGCGCGGCCCGTCTCCGGTGGTCTGGCTCACTGGCCCAACAGCTCCAGGCCGGCGGGCATGAACGGCCGCAGGACGGTCGGGACCTCGACCAGGCCCTCCTCGGTCTGGTAGTTCTCCATGATGGCGATGATGGTGCGGCCCACCGCGACCACGGTGCCGTTGAGCGTGTGCAGCAGGTACGGCCCGCCCTTGTCGCCCTTGGCCCTGACCTTGAGCCGGCGGGCCTGGTAGTCGGTGCAGTTGGAGCACGAGGTCACCTCGCGGTAGCGCTCCTGCGTCGGTAGCCAGGCCTCCAGGTCGTACTTCTTGGCGGCCGGGGCGCCCAGGTCGCCGGCGGCGATGTTGACCGCGCGGTAGGGCAGGCCCAGGTCCTGCAGCACCTCTTCTTCGATGGAGCGCATGAAGTCGTGCTCCTCGGGCGACTTGTCGGGCGCGCAGAAGCTGAACATCTCCACCTTGTCGAACTGGTGCACCCTGAAGATGCCGCGGGTGTCTTTGCCGGCCGCGCCCGCCTCGCGGCGGAAGCAGCTGGAGTAGCCCACGTAGCGCAGCGGCAGGTCGGCCTCGTCGACGATCTCGTCCATGTGCAGAGCGGCCAGCGGCACCTCGGAGGTGCCCACCAGGTTGAGACCGTCGTTCTCCAGCCGGTAGACCTGCTGCATGTCGGTGGGGAAGAAGCCGGTGCCGTACATGGCTTCATCGCGCACCAGCACCGGCACTATGACCGGTCGGAAGCCCTTGGCAGACAGCTTCTGCAGGGCGAACTGCACCAGACGCGAACTGCAGGTGCACCAGGTCGCCCTTGAGGTAGGCGAAGCGGCTGCCCGAGGTGCGGGCGCCGCGCTCCATGTCGATGAGGTCGCGCGGCGCGGCCAGGTCCAGGTGGTCGAGCGGGGTGAAGCCGAACTTGCGCGGCTCACCCCAGTGGTGCAGCACCACCGAGTCTTCTTCGCCGCCCTCGGGGGCGGTGGGGTCCGCCAGGTTGGGCACCTGCAGCAGCTTCTCTTCGAGCGACGCCTCGATCTCCTTGAGCTCGGCCTCGTAGGCCTTGATCTCGTCGCCCACCTCGCGCATGTGCTGCACCTGGGCGGTGGCGTCCTCCTTGTCGCGCTTGAGCTGGGCTATCTCTTCGCTCACGGTGTTGCGCAGGCCGCGGCGCTCTTCGAGCTTGACCAGCACGTCACGCCGCGCGCGGTCGAGTTCCAGCAGCTTCTCCAGGGCCTCACCCGCTCCGGGGCCTCTGCCGGCTCAGGGCTTCACGCACCAGGTCGGGATCGCTGCGTATGAACTTGATGTCGAGCATGCGACCCTCCTCGAGTTGGTGGCGGTCAGGCGCCGGCGGAGCGCGCCAGCGGCTTACCTACAGGATAGCTGCCCAGCACCGTGAGTCGAGGCAGTTTGCAGCACAGGCAACGCAGGGCGTCGGCGATGGTGGGGTCGTCCACCTTGCCCTGCATGTCGACGATGAAGACGTAGTCGCCCAAGCGGCGCTTGGACGGCCGCGACTCGATCTTGGTCAGGTTGATGTGGCGGAAGGCGAACTCCTGCAGTATGAGGAGCAGTGCGCCGGGCTGGTCCTTGATGATCTCGCAGACCACCGAGGTCTTGTAGGGCTCGAAGAGATCTTGGCGCTCCCGTTGCCGGGCCAGGAACACGAACCGGGTCTCGTTCTCGGGGTGGTCCTCGATGTCCGACTCCAGCACGACACAGCCGTAGGTCTTGGCGGCCAGCTGGTTGCCGATGCCCGCCCAGGGCTCTTGGCTCTGAGAGACGCGCTCAGCTGAAGCGGCGGTGGAGCTCGCGGTCTCGATCGGCCGGCCGGGCAGGTTGCTGCGCAGCCAGATGCGGCACTGACCGCTGGCCTGTGGATGAGAGATGATCTTGGTCACCTGGTCAAGCGATACGCCGGGGCGGGTGATGAGGCAGTGCGAGATAGGGTGTCTGATCTCTCTGACTATCTGTAGGTTCTCGACCTCGTGGGCCAGAACGTCGATGGTGGTAGAGACCGAGCCCTCGATGGAGTTCTCGATGGGCACCAAGGCGCAGTCGACCTCGCCGGAGGAGGCGGCTTCTATGGTCTCTCCCATCGAGGCGTAGGGCACGAACTTGCGCTGCCGGCCGTCGGGAGCCTGCTCGTCGAGTGTGGCGCGTAGCGACTCTTCGCAGAACGTACCTGCCGGGCCCAGAAAGCCTATGGTAGAAGCCGCTACGGGGATAGGCTCAGAGAGTGACGAGACCGCCCAGCGCTTCAGGCCGGGTCCTGCGGGGTCACACTTCATGGGTGTCGTCGTCGACGGGCATGTCGAAGCCCCACTCGTCGTCGGCGCGAGTAGCCGACCACCCGCCGTCCGGCCGTGCGACTGTCGCGGCGGTCCAGTCCCCATCCTCCGGGTCGACGTAGGTCTCTGCCGTCTCATCAGACACCGGGGGGGCCTGCTTGCCACGCCTGCGCTGCTGCACGAACTGCTCGGCCATGCTTGCTCCGGGCGGCACCGGGGTGTCGGCATCCGTCCAGCCTTGAGTGGACGCCGCCAGGCCGGCGACGCTCGACGATAGGCATGCCTTTGCGGCGGCGCCTGCGGTTCTCTCGTTCGGCCTCGCCGGGCCTCGTCGTGCTCGTAGGGACCAGGCATGCTGACCACCATCGGCTCGATCCTCGCCCAAGGAGCTGAGATCGCCGCCGCCGGGCGGCGCGACTTCTGGCGTCTCGCCTCCTTCGAGCACGGGCTTGACGACAAACGGTGTGGCGCGGCGGGCCTGCTGCACCGCCTCGTTCTCCTCGGGGGCCAGGGGTATGTCGCCGACACCATCTTTGACCAGCTTCACGTACATGCGGGCGAAATCTCTGCTGACCACGGTGGTGATGACCACTCCGTTGTTGTGGGAGTTCATGAAGGCGACCGCGGTGCTCTGTCTGCCTCCCAGGTCGCGATAAGCATCGAAACGCACTATGCCGACGTGGGACAGGGTGCCGTCGATACGGACGCCGTGGTCACGGGCCGTGAGCGTGAGGTCTTCGACCGCCAGGCGCAGGTTGGTGAGCTTGTCGTCGACTATGGCCATGTGCTCGGCGACGTCCACCGTGCCCCGGGAACCCATGATTATGCGTTGGTTGCGGCGGTACCCGCGCAGGGTGACCCATACCACCGCGAGTCCTGCTAGGGCTACCGAGGAGAACGCGATGGCCAGCACGGGGAACAACTCGTTTGATTGCACCGGGATTCCTCCTAGCCGCTACAGCTTGAAGATGACTGTGGCTGTTATGGTGTTGTTGCTCACGGTCCTCTCGCCGGTCACTGGGCCCACCGTGATGGTCAGGGTGGCCAGCTCGCCGTAGGCGGTAGCACTGAGGCCCTCGACAGTTATCGTTTCGGTGCCCTTGGCTTTGAGGGTGGCTATCTTGGCCGACACCGGTGCCTGGTTGGTGCTCTTGGAGACCAGTTCGACTTTGACGGGCACCCCTATCTCGTCCATGTTGCCCTGGTTCTCGACCGTGACCACGAACGACAGGGCCTGGCTTTGCGTGAGGTCGTAGGTGCCGCCCTGCCTTATCTCCTTGCTGTCGGGCATCGCCACCACAGCCCTCAGCGCGACGCCGTGGACCGCCTGCAGCGTGCCCGTGTTCTTCATCTCGGCCACGATCTGCTGCACCTGGGAGGTGGTAGCGATATCGGGATCGTCGATGAACTGACTGGACGGCACCGCGACCCCGGGTATGGCCCGCGCAGTAAGCAGTTTGGCCACTTCGACCTCGAAGACCTCTCGGTAGATGAAGTCGGAGGTGGTCAAGAAGCGCAGCGAGTTGATTATCTGCTCGGTGGAGCCCGCGGCCGGCGCGATGTTCACCTGGATGGTCGTGGTGGTAGTGGCCCCAGCCCCCGGGGTGGCGGCCGCGCCGCTGGTGTCCTCCAACTCGAGGGCACTCAGAAGGTAGGTCTTGAGCTGATTGACGCCCGTGGCGCGAAAGTGCATGACGAGAACGAATATCTGCTGAGCAGTACCCGACAGCATCGACTTGGGAGCGCCCAATGCGCCGGCCTGTTTCTCAAGCGAGTCGCACTCAGCGACGAATCCCTCGAGCTTGGACTGGACCTCGCCTCGGCTGATATCGCCAGGGCTGATGAGAAGCGCCGTCAACTGGCTGCCTATATCATCCGAGGCGGCCACGATGTTCTGCACCTCGCCGATGTAGCGTGTGTAGGCGCCCTCTTCGCCGCTCCTGGCACAGGCGCGCGCAGAGAAGATTATTATCAGCAGCAGGGCGACGAAGACGACCGCAAACCCACCGATGCGGACCACCGGCTTGGGTAGCTTGCCCCTCTGGCGTCGGTCCCGATCTCTGGAGACCGGCCGAGGGCGCTGCTCGTAGCTGTCCTCGTAAGCCATAGGCATCAGTGGTGTCAGTAGATATTGTGGTGGGCGAGGGGGGACTTGAACCCCCATGAGCGTAAGCTCACTAGACCCTGAACCTAGCGCGTCTGCCAATTCCGCCACTCGCCCGAAGCGTGGTGGAGTATAGCATCGGCTGCGCTATCATGGCGCACTAGGCACGGGTGTCCTCGGCCGGGCAGGGGGTATATGAACTACGGTCTGAACGATGGCTCCAGGCCCTATCAGATGCACGGCGTTCGCGATTGGGCGATCGAACTACTGGCCGTCTTCTTCGTGTTCTGTGCTCCCAACCTGTTTCTGTTCGCCGCCGGGTACACGCCGTCGGGCGACTTAACGGTGGGGCTGCAGGTGTCTGACCTTCTTGCGCGGATCGGCTGGTGCGCCCTGGTGCCCTTCTTGCTCACCCGGCGGGACGCGTTCGACTGGAAGCTGCCCCGTACAGGGCGTGAATGGGGCAAGGAGTCCGGCTGGGGTGTGTTGCTGGTATTGGCGGTCGTAGGTTGCAGTACTCTGATCGGCCTCGTGGTCAACGCTCTGGGCCTGGACGACCCTACCACCTCGCTTACGGACTCGGCTTGGGACAAGCGCGTGCTGGCGACTTTTCTGCTCTCCACTCCCATAATCGGCTTGCATGAGGAGTTGGTGTTTCGCGTATACGCCCAGACGCGCCTCACCCAAATACTCTCGAGCAAGAGGGTACTGCCGGTCCTCATAGCCTCGGTGGTGTTCTCCGCGATGCACGGCTACTCTCTGGCCGGCACTCTGATGATCCTGTCTTTCGGCTTGGTGATGGGCACCTCGTTTCAGGCCAACGGCAAGATCCCGCGGTTGGTTATCGCGCACACGCTCTGGAATGTTGGTGCCGGCCTGCTCGACCTGTTCTGGAGCTGAGGCGCCCATGACTGACACCCTCTCCCTGGGCAAGCGCTATCGCGTGGTGCGCAAGCTGGGCGCCGGGGCATTCGCCGCGGTGTACCTGGCCGATGATCTGCATATGGGGCGTCCGGTCGCCGTCAAGATAGTGCCGCACGCCGTGGACGTCGAGGACCGGGTGCTGCGTGAGGCCCAAGCGGCAGCGAAACTCAGCCATCCACACATAGTGACGGTCTATGAGATGGCGCGAGAAGCCGAGCGCACTCTGCTCTTCAGCGAGTACATACAGGGTGAGACCTTGCGGCTGCGCTATCGCGAGAGGTCTCTGAACGACCGGGCCATACTCGAGGTCGGCATGCAGATGTGCCGCGCCCTGGAGCATGCGCATAAGCGCGGGGTCGTCCACCGGGATATCAAGCCCGAGAACATAATGTTGGTCGATGAGGACCTTATCGACGCGCGGCTGATGGACTTCGGGGTCGCTCAACTCGAGGACGGAGCCACTCTGACCGTGGCCGGCGATCTGGTCGGCACCATCGCGTACATGTCGCCGGAGCAGGCGGAGGGTAAGAGCGTCGACTCACGGACCGACGTCTACTCCCTCGCGCTCACCATGTACGAGGGTTTCGTCAAGAAAGACCCGACAGAAGGCAAGAAACTTCGCGAACTCCTGCTGGACGCCTCGCGTCCCAGCATAGCTCCGCTATCGACCGTTCGCGCCGATCTGCCCAAGGAGCTCAGCGATGCCCTGCGCAAGGCCATGGCTCGCGATCGTCGCTCCCGGCCCGACGCGGCGACGTTCGGCCGAGCCTTGGCCCAGGTGGCGAAGCTCATGCCGGAGAGAGGGAGGGCTCGTACGCAGGTGAAGCCGCGCGACGGGCGCCGCCCCGCACGGGACGAGCGCCCGGCGGCGAAGGGCCGACAGCCTGGGGCTGGAGCCGCGGTGGACAGCAGCCGGCTTGTGTACCTCGGGCAGCACATCGTGGCAGGGAGCCTGGCCGCCTGCTCCCTGGCCTACGTCTTGTCCCGTGTGCCTTTCTATCCCACGCAGGCCGTTGCTCCTCTCATAGCCGTGGCTTCGTTCATCGCCCTGCTGTGGCCTTTTGGCGGTGGAGTCATCAGTCTGGCCCTCATGACGGCACCCATCTTCGCCTTCGGCGTGGGCTGGGGTGTGTTGTACGTAGTGTCGGCGACCTTGTGCATGGGTCTCTGCGCTGGAGACACAAAGAATGGGCTGCCCTGTTACCGGGAGCGGTGCCTCTGGCTGTAGCGGGCTATCTGGGCCTGGCGCTCCTGCCGCTCACCGGCGCCTTGATACGTCGCTGGGGAGCGCTTACGGGTCTGTTGAGCGGAGTGGTGCTGGCCGTCGCCGGGGGGTTGGCCGGCTGGGAGACACTGCCGTACTCCTTCAACCCGAGTCCCGGCCCTGTCCTTGCCGTGACGGAGCACATGAACTCGCCCGTGGGCGTACTTGTAGAGCTCGGCCGGCTATTCCGGTCTCGTCCGGAACTGTGGCTTCAGGTCGTTGTGGTTCACGGTGTTCTCACTGCCCATATACTCTTGGATAGGAAGGTCGCCGGCCACGAGAGTCTGGGGCATGAGCATCTACCTGGTCCTGCTCTTTCTGGCCCTGGTCCTAGGCCCTATCTTGGCCTTCGGGGCGCCCGTGCAGGTGGGGCCGCTTATGGTTGCGTATGCGCCTTGCGCTATAATCACCTTTCTAGTCAGTTTCCTCACACCGTCTTTGCGTGGGGGGTCCCTCTAGGAGGCAGTGCTGATGGTGTCGCCGCGCAAAAGTGATCCATCCGGCAGGAAGATTTCCAAGCTCTACGTCGAACCGGCCGAGTTGGCCCGCAAGCTCATCAAGGAGCTGGAGGGCACGAAGGTCTCCCAGGGAGGCCAGACTTGGGTTCGCGATCAGTACACGGTGTTCCTGTGCCGTGAGGACTTCGCTCGCTTTCGCAGCAATCTGGATACGCTCGTGCAGCAAGCTCGAGAGCCATCTGGAGAAGCACGTGCAGAGCAGGCGATATGCCACCTCAGGGGCGGTCACCATCGAGCTGA
The DNA here is from genome assembly GCA_963747275.1 of uncultured Actinomycetes bacterium. Taxonomy (GTDB): domain Bacteria; phylum Actinomycetota; class Thermoleophilia; order RBG-16-64-13; family RBG-16-64-13; genus RBG-16-64-13. Next base: position 99,646 of record CAVVEI010000012.1, on the reverse strand, counting down.
CCATGGATCCAGACCTGAAGCCGGGCTACTTCGGTGTCTTGGCCGAGCGTGAAGACCTTGGCGAGTGCTCAGGGCCAAGGTGGCGCGCCCATGCCCAGGGGAGGGAGCGCGTGGGAGGCCCCCGAGGACGACTACGAAGACGATTACGCTCCCCAGCATCACCGCGCTCCGTCGGTCCCCTCGATGCCTGCACCGTCCTTGCCGGCCGCTGCTCCCTCGTTGGCCCCTTCGTACGGCAACCCCTTCGCTCCGCCTCCTCTGGCAGGGCAACAGCCTCCGCAACCCGCTTACCCGAGTCCACCTGTAGTGCCGCCGCCGATCCGGCCGGCGGCCACTCCCCCGATGCCTCCCATGACCGCTGCTCCCACGACCTGCCGCTCCGGCTCAGGCTGCGGCGCCAGTGGGCCCGGCGACGGAGCCGCTGGTTCTCAAGGTCAACGGTCAAGAGACGGGTCTTTCCGCAGGGCAAGGCCGTCATAGGCCGTTCGCGCGACGTAGACCTGCAGATAGACAACTCCGACGTCTCGCGCAGACACGCTGTCATCTATTGGTCGGAGGGGAGCATCGTGGTCAAAGATCTCGGCTCCACCAACGGTACGATGGTCAACGGTTACCCGATCGACAGTACAGTGGTCCGGCCGTCCGACGTCATCCGCATCGGGAACGCCCACATAACAGCCGTATCCAGGTAGAGCGTGGGGAGCTGAAGAGGCCCTCATGATCGAGACCCTGTTGCTGGTGGGCAAGATAGCGTTTCTGCTGTTGCTGTATCTCTTCATCTTCAGCGTCGTGCGTTCCAGCACGCGCGACCTGCGTTCTGCCGCCCCGGTGGTCGCCGGGAAGCACTGGCGCATGCCCGGTGCCGCTCCAGAAGAAGAGGAGATGCCCGAGAGCGCATACTCCTCCTCGGCTGCCCTTGACGGCGGCGTGTGGACGCTAGCGGTGCTCCAGAGCTCCAGCATCAAGCCCGGCGCGGCCTACGCGCTACCGGTCGAGGCTCGTGCTCTGGCCGGACGCTCGACCGACATGGACATCTTCTTGGACGATACCTTCGTCTCGGCCAAGCACGCTCTCTTCGAGGTCTCAGAAGAAGGGTTGTGGGTCGAAGACCTGCGCAGCACAAACGGGACCTCGGTCAACGGCAGGCCCATCCACGAGCCCACCCTTCTTGAGGTCGGAGACCGGGTCGCCGTGGGCGACACCCTCTTCGAGGTCAGGGTGCGATGATGCGACTCAAGGCAGGGGTGGTAAGCGATTGTGGTCACGTGCGTTCGGCCAACGAGGACTCCTTTCTTGCTTCGGCCGGGTCTCTACGCGGTGTGCGACGGCATGGGCGGAGCGCGCGCCGGCGAGGTCGCTTCGCAGATGGCCTGCCTGGGCCTGTTGGCTGTCGATCCGGCCACGGCGGGGCGCGAGGATCTTCGCCAAGCCATAGTCCGCGCCAACAAGGCCATAATCCAGCGCAGCTCCTCTGAAAACGAGCTCTTCGGCATGGGCACCACGCTCACCGCGGCCATGATCGTAAAAGACACTTTGCTGGTCGCGCATGTCGGCGACTCGCGAGCCTACCTCATGCGGGACGGCGAGCTGGCACAGATGACCGCCGACCACTCGTGGGTGGGTGAGATGCTGCGCCGCGGGGAGATAACCCCCGCGCAGGCCGCCCGACACCCACACCGCAGCGTGATCACGCGTGCGCTGGGTACCGACTTCGAGCTGGACCCCGATCTAGTCGAGCTACCCGCACAGGCGCAGGACCGGCTGCTTCTCTGCAGTGACGGGCTCACCGGTATGGTGGATGACCGCACCATCGCCCACATCTTGGGCCTGGCGGCCGACGCGCAGGTGACTGCTCAGTCATTGGTGGACGCGGCTCTGGAGAACGGTGGCGAAGACAACGTGACGGTCGTCATCGTCGACTTGCTCGCGGCCGGCGAAGACGCCGAGGATGACACAGGTTCTTGGTCTGACTCGCGGATCCTTATAGGTCCGAGCGACAGGGAGAGGACGGCTCCGACTTCTGCGCACGGGGTGGAGCGCCTGAGCATGGCTGCGCGTGAGCGTCTGCGCAGGAGGGGTCATGCGGTAGCACGCCCCGGATCGCGGCCGTCCATCGGCGCGGGTCATGATCAAGTCGCGACCGGAGACGACGCGAATCCGGCCGAGGCGAGTCGAGCCGGGCAGGTCGGTCGACGAGCATGCGGAGGGCGAGGACGAGAAGGGACCCGGTGCCGCTACCTCCGCTTCACCTGCCGCTGAGTCGATGTCTGTCCCCACGGCGGGAAGAGCCGCCAAGAAGCGCGTGCGTGGTGGCACGCGTCGCCCCCGGCGTCGCCGAGGGCTCGTGGTTCTGGTCTTGGTGCTGCTGGTGCTCGTTCTCGCGGTGGCCGGCTTCGCCTGGTACAACTCCACCGTCTACTACGTGGCCGAAGACGGCGGCAAGGTCGCGTTGTACCGAGGGCTACCCTGGGAATTTCTAGGGATCGAGTTCTCCTCGGTGTATCGATGGGAGCCTGTCGACTATCAGTCTCTCAGTCCGTTCGACCGGACACAGGTGGATGCGCACGAGTTGGTCAGCAAAGAGCAAGGCGAGCAGTTCTTGGATGGGTTGAGTACTGAGCTTTGAAGCCGCGTAATCGCGAACTTGTCCTTCTGATACCGGCACTCCTTCTGACCCTATTGGGGTTCGCGCTGGTGTACTTTCAGATGGACCGCTCCACTCCCAGCACACTCTTCTATGCGGTCATCTTCGTCGTGTTGTTCGTCATAGCCCACCTAGGCATGCGCTTTCTGGCCCCCCGAGCGGACCCCTACCTCCTGCCTCTTTCCGCGCTGCTCTCCACCGTAGGCATTGTCTTCATCTTCAGGCTCAAGGCGGATCTTGCCTTCAAGCAGTCCCTGTGGTTCGTGGCCGGCATCGGTGCCCTGCTGCTGGTGCTGGCGGTGATGCGAGATATGAAGCTAATCTGCAAGTTGCGCTTCCCGGTGGGCATCCTGGGTCTGCTCACTCTCCTTCTCACAGCGTTTCTTGGCCAGGAGATAAACGGGGCCAGGCTTTGGGTGAATATCGGGCCGGTCGGCTTTCAGCCTGGCGAGTTTGCCAAGATCCTGTTGGTCATCTTCTTCGCAGGCTATCTGGTGGACATACGCGAGGTACTCACCGTGAGCACGCGTCGCATCCTGGGGGTGCCGTTGCCGCCTCTGCGCTACCTGGCGCCTTTGCTCATAGTCTGGGCCGTTTCGATGGCCTTGATGGTCTTCATGAAAGACCTGGGTACCAGCATGCTGTTCTTTGGAGCGCTGCTGGCTTTGCTCTATGCCGCCACCGGCAGGATCTTCTACGTGCTGGTGGGGGGCGTGTTGGTGGCCCTCGGCGGTGTCGTTCTCTACCTGGCCTTCCCTCACGTGCAGACAAGGGTGGACGTATGGATAGACCCTTGGAGCGACGCGGGGAACAAGGGCTATCAGATAGTGCAGTCGCTCTTCGCCCTGGCCTCGGGGGGTCTGCTCGGCAGGGGGTTGGGCCAGGGGTACCTGATGTTTCCCTCGGGCAAGCCGCGCATCCCGTACGTCGAGACCGACTTCATCTTCTCCGCCATAGGGGAGGAGTTGGGACTGGTGGGCGCGGTGGCGATAATCCTTCTGTTCTTGATCTTCGTCTATCGGGGCTTCCGCATCGCCACCAAGGCCGGTGATGACTTCAGGCGGCTGCTGGCCACCGGTCTCACCAGCATCTTCGCTCTGCAGGCGTTTCTGATCATGGGCGGGGTCATCAAACTGATACCTCTCACCGGCATCACCCTGCCGTTCATAAGCTATGGAGGCAGCTCGGTGGTGGCCAACTTCGTGCTGGTCGGACTGCTGCTTCGCATCAGCGACCGGTCGGAGGCATAGGTGGACAAACCGGTACGCCGACTGTTCCTGTTCTTCTCGGTATTGTTCATGGCCTTGGTGCTGCAGCTGACCTACTGGCAAGTGGTCAGGGCGCCGGAGCTCAAGATAGAGCCCACCAACACGCGCTCCATACAAGAAGAGATGCGGGTGAAGCGAGGCAAGATAGTGTCCGCCGACGGCGTGGTGCTGGCCGACAGCATCAAGTCTGGTGAGGACTACGACCGCACCTATCCCAAGGGGACTCTCACCTCACCGTGGTTGGGCTACAGCAGTCTTATGTACGGGCGGGCGGGCATCGAGCGCGTCTATAACGAAGACCTTTCGGGGCAGTCGGGCACCTTGGGGGTCATCAACCAACTCACAGGCGAGAGGCAGGGCGCAGACCTCGAGCTCACCATCGACATGGGCGTTCAAGAGGCGGCTGCCAAGGCGCTGGGGGAGCGCAAGGGGGCCGTCATCGCCCTCGATCCACGCACGGGGGCCATAATCGCCATGGTCTCGTATCCGCGCTACGACCCCGACCGCCTAGAAGAGATCTGGGCCGAACTCAGCGTCGACGAGGGCAGGCCGTTGCTGAATCGGGCGACTATGGGGCTCTATCCCCCGGGGTCGGTGTTCAAGACCGTGGTCGCAGCCGCTGCGCTCGAACTGGGCAAGGTGACCGTAGACAGCACTTTTGAAGACACCGGCACATTCACAGCCGGGGGCTATGTGGTCTCGAACTTCGACGAGAAGGTCTACGGCAAGCACGACTTCTCGAAGGCCTTCGCCAGTAGCATCAACACCACCTTCGCCAAGATCGGCGTAGACCTCGGCGCCGAAGCGGTGGCCGGCTACGCGGCAGCGTTCGGCTTCGGGCAAGACCCGCCCTGGCCTCTGGGCGGCGCCGACAGCCGCTTCCCGGACCCTGACGGAATGGACGACGCGCATGTGGCTCAGGCTGCATTCGGCCAGGGCGAGGTGTTGGCCTCACCTCTGGAGATGGCCCTCATCGCGGCGGCGATAGCCAACGACGGCAAGATGATGAAGCCCTACATCGTCAACAAGGTCACCAGCGCCAAGGGTACGGTGTTACGAAAGGCCGACCCGGCTGTGTGGGCACAGCCCATATCAGGCACAACGGCGGCCACCGTGCGGGCGCTTATGGTGCAGGTGGTCAAGAGTGGCACGGGAACCGCGGCCTCTTTGGCGGGCGTCCAGGTTGCGGGTAAGACAGGCACCGCTGAAGTCGCCGGCGCCGAGCCGCACGCTTGGTTTATCGGCCTTGCCCCCGCTGAGGCCCCGACCGTCGTCGTAGTCGTGATAGTCGAGAACGCCGGCACCGGCGGAAGCGTCGCCGCCCCCATAGTACGCAGAGTCATTGCCGCGGCTCTGGGGCGATGAGCTGCAGGGGTGAGATACTATCTGGCGCCGGGCGAGCGACACCGGTCAAGGTAGAAGAAGCTGGATGGTGATAGCGCAGTGATAGGGCGAGTGTTCGACGACCGATACGAAGTGCTCAAAAGGGTGGGCAGCGGCGGCATGGCCGACGTCTACCTTGCCAAAGACCGCTTGCTCGGTCGGCAGGTGGCGCTCAAGGTGCTGTCTGCCCAGTACAACAACGACCATGAGTTCGTGGAGCGCTTCCGTCGTGAGGCCAGTGCCGCGGCCAGCCTCAACCATCCCAACATCGTGCAGATATACGACAAGGGACAGGCCGACGGCACCTACTACATAGCCATGGAGTTCCTGCCCGGCCGCTCTCTCAAGGACATCATAGTCAAGTACGCACCGCTGGATACCGACCTCATAGTCTCGGTGTCGCGGCAGATAGTCGAGGCACTCCGCTACGTTCACCGCCGCGACATAATCCATCGCGACATCAAGCCGCAGAACATAATCATCGACAACGAAGGGCGGGTGAAGGTCACCGACTTCGGCATAGCGCGCGCAGGCGGTGGTACCTCGCTCACTGAGGTGGGGCACAGCATCGGTACCGCGCACTACCTCTCGCCCGAGCAGGCCCAAGGCCAGGCCGTGGAGGCGGCCTCCGATCTGTACTCGCTGGGCGTGGTCATGTACGAGATGGCCACCGGCAGGCTGCCATTCGACGCCGACACCTCGGTGGGCATAGCCATGCAACACGTCCACGACGCCCCCGTGCCGCCGAGCAGGCTGGTGCCCGGCATACCCGAGAACCTCGAGACGGTGATCCTTCGCGCCATGGCCAAGCATCCCACCGAGCGCTATCTGACTGCTCAGGCCATGCTCGACGACCTTTGGCGCGTGCAGGAGGGTAAGTCGGTAGATCCGTCGCCTGGTCAAGGTGGCGGCATGACCCCCAGCGCTACCACGCCCATGCATGCCTTGGCGGATACGGGACAGGGCGGCGAGTGGTCGGCGCAGTCGGGGCGCAGGGCGGCTCAGACCTCCAGGGGGCCGATAGAAGACGAGCCGTTGGCCGAGGAGTACTTCGGCAAAGACTCCGGCAAGAAGAAGAACTGGGCGCTGTGGGGAGCTGTGGCCGCGCTCCTGGTCGCGCTCGTGGTGACTGCGGTGAGCATCTACACGTGGGGTGGCCCGGGTGAGATGGGGGTCGTGCCCAGCGTGGTGGGCTTGAGCCTGGACGAAGCCGCGAACAAGCTCTCCGATGCCGGCTTCAAGCTTGACAACAAGGGCGCGCAGGCCTCGGCTGATGTTGCCGAAGGCTTGGTGGCACACCAAGAACCCGATGAGGGCACTGCCATGAGAAAGGGCGGCAGCGTGAGCATCTGGGTCTCTTCTGGTAGTGGACCTGTGACTCTGCTGAGTGTCGTCGGCATGGATCGTTTCACGGCCATCGACAAGCTGGAAGCGCTGGGTCTGAAGGTGCTGGTAGAAGAGGAGCCTACCGACGACACCACCAAGGTCAACTACGTGCAGCGGCAGGAGCCCGCATCCGGCAACATAGTGCAGGCGGGCAGCACAGTGACTATCTGGGTGGCCGTGCCCAACAACATGGTGCTGGTGCCTCGCCTGATCGGTCTGAGCCGGGCCGCTGCCGAGAACGCCCTCTACAGCCTGGGTCTCGTGCCCAAGGTCACGGAGGTCGACTCCGAGTTGCCGGGCGGGACAGTACTCACTCAAGACCCGCCGGAGGGCACTCAGGTGCAGGCAGGCGCCCAGGTGTCACTGGAGGTAAGTAATGCCCCGGTCTCCAACATGGTCGTGGTGCCGCCTGTCGCGCAGGTGGGCATGACGCTGACGCAGGCAAAGGCCTTGCTGACCCAGTTCCATCTGAAGTCGACAGTCGATTACTACGAGATAGCCGACCCCTCTCTATGGGACAAGGTCATCCAGCAAGACCCGGCCGCGGGGACCGTCGTAGCGGCGGGTACCACCATCAGGCTCACTGTGGGCAAGGTGCCTACTACCACGCTGCCGCCGACCACCGAGCCGCCCCCGCCGACCACCGAGCCGCCACCGCCGACGCCCTAGACCTGGAGACCATGTGAGCGCCAAGAAGCCACCAACCTTTCAAGACGTCCTGTTGGGTCTGCAGGAGTTCTGGGCCAAGCAGGGCTGCATCGTCTGGCAACCGCACCACACCGAAGTAGGCGCCGGGACTTTCAACCCGGCTACCTTTCTCAAGGTTCTCGGTCCGGATGCTTGGAAGGTCGCCTACGTGGAGCCCTCTATCCGGCCTACCGACGGACGCTATGGTGAGAATCCCTACCGGCTTGGTCACTACTACCAGTACCAGGTGATACTCAAGCCCTGCCCAGACAACATCCAAGACCTCTACCTGGCCTCGCTGGAGCACTTGGGCATAGACCTCAGCAAGCACGACGTCCGCTTTGTGGAGGACGACTGGGAGTCGCCCACCCTGGGCGCCTGGGGTCTGGGCTGGGAAGTCTGGATAGACGGCATGGAGTGCACCCAGTTCACCTACTTTCAGCAGGTGGGCGGCATAGATCTGGACCCCACCAGCGTGGAGCTGACCTACGGCACAGAGCGTCTGGCCATGTACCTGCAGGGCAAGGACAACGTCTACGACCTGGAGTGGGTGCCCGGCGTCACCTACGGCGACGTGTACAAGAGGAGCGAGGCGCAGTGGTCGGAGTACAACTTCGAGCTGGCCGACATATCGCTCTTGCAGAAGTCGTTCGCCGACTACGAGCGCGAGTGCGAACGTTGCCTGGAGCGCGGGCTCACCCGGCCGGCCTACGATTTCGTCCTCAAGACCTCGCACATGTTCAACCTGCTCGATGCCCGGGGTGCCATCAGCGTCACCGAGCGCACAGGCTATATAGCCCGAGTGCGCAACCTGGCCCGCAAAGTGGCCGAGGGCTACTCCGCTGAGCTGGCTCCGGCGGGGGACGGGGCGACCGCGATCACGGAGACCCCTCCGGCCGCAGCCGAGGTTGCGGCAGCGGACACCGGATGGATCTCATCGCGCGACCAGGAAGGCCACGACTTCTTGCTTGAGATAGGGGTAGAAGAGATGCCGGCCTCCGCGTGCCGGGCGGCCATCGATCTGCTGCCGGAGAGGGTGGCGGGCCTGTTCACCGCGGAGGGCGTCGACCTCACCGCCGCCCGCGTGAAGGTGATGGTGTCGCCACGCCGCATAGCCGTTCTGGTCAAGGACATACCAGGCGCGCAGGCGCCACGGGAGATAGCGCAGCGCGGCCCGGCGGTGGAGGCGGCCTTCGACGCCGAGGGCAATCCCACCAAGGCCTGCGAGGGCTTTGCCCGAGCCAAGGGAGTGACGGCCAAAGACCTGGTGGTGCGCGAGGAAGGTGGGCGCAACTTCGTGTACCACGTCACCCAGAGCGAGAGCCGGCCGACTGCGAAGTTGCTGCCCGACCTTTGTCTGAAGATAGTCCGCGATATGTACTTTCCCAAGAACATGCGTTGGGAAGAGCGCGGGGTGCGCTTCTCGCGGCCCATTCGCTGGCTGGTGGCCCTGTGGGGCGAGACTGTGGTGCCCTTCGGCATCGCCGGTTTGACGTCGGGTCGGATGAGCCAGGGGCATCGAGTGGTTGGGCAGACCCATCGATATCAAGCGTCCGGCGGAGTATGTCGAGGACATGGCGTTGGTGAACGTGGTGGTCGACCACGAGCAACGGGAGAAGCTCATACGCGCCGACCTGGACAAGCTGGCCGAGGAGCAAGGGCTCCGGTGGATCGATCCCAGCGGGAAGTTGGAGGAGGTCCTCTTCTTGAACGAGTGGCCGACTGTGGCCGCGGGTCAGTTCGAGGGGCATCATCTCGGCCTACCGGCCGAAGTGCTGGAGACGGCCATGCAGTCGCATCAGCGCTACTTCCCGCTATTGGACAAGAAGGGCAAGCTCTCCAACACGTTCCTGTTCGTCACCAATGGCGACGCTGAGCACTTGGGCCAGATAACCGCCGGTAACCTGCGGGTGCTCGAGGGACGGATCGAAGACGCGGAGTTCTCGTTCGACAAAGACAAGGCCATGGGCCTGGAGCAGATGGTCGCCCAGTTGGGCAAGATCGTCTTTCACATCAAAGCCGGCACCATGGCCGACAAGACCGAGCGGTTGATCGCGCTGACCGGGTACTTGGCCGAGGTGACCGGCGCTCCCGGCGAAGCCCGGGAGCACGCGCTCGAAGCCGCCCGACTCAGCAAGGCCGACCAGGTGAGCATCATGGTGCGCGAGTTCGCCGACTTGGAGGGCGTCATGGGCGAGACCTACGCTCTCATGGAGGGGCATCACCCCGAGGTCGCGCAGGCCATCCGCGAGCAGTTCTTGCCCGATGCGGCGGGTGGCGTCGTGCCCAAGACCGTACCCGGTGCTTTGCTGGCTACCGCCGAGAAGGTAGACAACATCGTCGCGGGGTTCGCCTGCGGCGAACCCCCTTCGGGCTCCAAAGACCCTCACGGTCTGCGGCGGGCGGCGGCGGGCATGGTGGCCATAGCCATGGAACATGGTCTGCGCTACGACGTGGCCGGCCTGCTCGGCAGGGCCTACGATGAACTGGAGCGCTTCCCCGGACTCGTCGACCGTGCCACGGTGGTGACAGACGCCACTGCCTTCGTGCTCGAGCGTCTGGCCAAAGCCCTCACCGACGATGGCCTGGCGCGCGACACGGTGGAGGCGGTGCTGCCCACCTCGTGCGACTTCTTGGACCTCAAGGCGCGTGCCCAAGCGCTGCACGCATTCCGCGCAGGCGCCGGGTGGGACGACTTGGTGACCGTGTTCACCCGTCCGGCCAACCTGGCCAAGAAGCTACCCCCCGACGCGGAGGCTGAGGCGGCCGCCAAGACCGACGGTGGCGTGGATGCGGCGCTCTTTGAGGTAGAGGTAGAGAAGACGCTCTTCGCTTCCTACACCGAGGCCGCGGCCAAAGTCGACGCGGCGGTAGAGGCAGGTCGCCTCGGCGATGCGCTAGGTGAGCTTGCGGCTCTGCGCCCGACGCTGGACCGCTACTTCGACGACGTGTTGGTCATGGCCAAAGAAGAAGAGGTCAAGCTCAACCGTCTTCGCCAACTGGCCGCCATCGCGCGGCTGGTGCGCAGCGTGGCCGCTTTGGAGCTGGTGCAGGCCTAAGCCCGTTCGGGCCATGGTCGCGCCTCGGGGGACTATACTCTAGGCAGCGTGGATTCAAGTTAAGGAGGGGCCTTGAAGCTGAAGGCGATCGTGCATGAGGCCGAAGAAGGTGGTTTCTGGGCTGAGGTTCCCGCCATACCTGGATGCTGCACGCAGGCAGATACCTACGCCGAGCTTCTCGATAACCTTCGCGAGGCTGTAGTGGGCTGTCTCTCGGTGGATGTGACCGAGCCGGACGAAGCGAGCGACCGGGTAGTAGAAATCGCCGTATGAAGACCGTCTCTGGGCGCCAGTTCGCGAAGGCGGCTGAGCGTGCGGGTTGGGTGCTGCTGCGGGTCAGCGGTAGTCACCACATCTATGGCAAAGAGAGTAGTCCCGTGCGGCTATCTGTCCCCATCCATGAGAATCGTCCGCTAAGGGCCGGCCTGCTGAATCACCTACTCAAAGCATCCGGGGTATCGGAAGAGGATCTCTGACGACTCCCGAAGGGTAGAAGGTCCTCAGGCGCAATTGAGAAGAGGGCCGGGTTGCCCCGGCCCTCCCTAAGATGCTGCCATTGTGCTGGCCCAGCTACGCCGGAGTGCCCACCTTCTCGCGCTCGGGCGTGCCGGTCTCGCGGGCGATGACGTCCTCGGCGTCCCCATCGCGGTCCAGGCAATTCTGGTACTGCGAGTCGGTGGTGAGCCACTGATGCACCCAGGGCATGTCGTTCTCCCAGATGGGATCGAGCACCTCTTTGGCCTTGTCCGCGTACTCGTGCAACCCGGGCTTCAGTTCGTCGAACAGACTCATCGCGCCCTCGTGGGTGGGATAGGCTCCGTTGCGCTCCACCGCATACTTGAGCACCGCCGGCTGGTCGATTATGGGGCACGGCCGCATCAAGTTACTACTGAAGGGCTGCAACCTGCGGAGATCTTTGAAGAAGTCCGAGCAGAGGCAGTCGACCAGTGACTTATCTTTGATGTTGTCGGCGGCGAAGTGGGCGAAGACGCAGGGCTCCACGTCACCCTTATTGTTGATGTGCAGATACTTGCGACCTCCAGACAGACACCCTCCGGTGAGGGGTCCGTCGCCCCAGAAGTCGACGGTAAGCAACGGACGGGTGTTGCGTATGTGCACCACGCCCTCATGCAGCTGCAGGCGCTGCTCGGGACTGGGCATGAGGCTAAGGTCAGGATCGCGACCGACCGGCATGTACAAGAAGTACCAGCCGTAGGCCGCGCCCTTTGCCACCATGAGGTCGGCAAACTCGTCGGAGACGATCTCGTCGATGTTGCTGCTGGTGGCGGTGCAGGAGTAGGCGAAGAAGGCTCCACGCTCGCGTAGGCGGTCCATGGCCGCCATGATGCGGTCATAGGTGCCCTGGCCCCGGCGGGCATCGGTTGACTCGCGGGAGCCCTCGATGCTCATGACAGGGGACACGTTGCCCAGTTCGACTATGCGGTCGGCCAACCGGTCGTTGATCATGGTGCCGTTGGTGTACACCATGAACTGTGACTGATGATGCCTTTCGGCCACATCGAGCAGTGGCTTCCACACGAAGGGCTCTCCGCCCAACATGATGAAGAACCGGCACCCGATGTCTTCGCCCTGTTTGATGATGCTCTCTACCTCTGCTTCGGTAAGCTCTTCTTCGTCGTCGTACTCGGACGCGTAGCAACCCACACACTTGAGGTTGCAGCGCATGGAGGGGCTGATCAGCATGCAGATAGGTGACCAGATACCCCGCTCTTTCAGGAGCGACTCGCTGAACTCAGGATCTCTGTAGAAGAGGTTGGCAATCACCCCGGCGACGTAGCGCTTGCGTACGTTGGGATGAAGATGACGAACATTCTTGAAGAAAGTATTGCCGGGGCTGCCTGGTGCTACATAGTTCTTCAGCCAATCAGCAGTCATGGTCTGCTGTGGAGTCTTGACCACCCGCTTGACCGCGGCGGCCAGACCGCGCATAGCCAGATCAGAGCTGCCGACTACGCCGAGCGCCGCCGAGATGATGGACGCGCTCCTCTCGTAGTCGCGTCGCTCCCGAGCTCTCTCCAGTGTCGGCTCGGGCATGCCCGACCCCCTTTCTGCAACGTCCTGCGCGTGTTTGCCAGAAGCCCAAGCATAGACCACTACCAGGCCGTGCGGAAGGGTATCGAGCAATACGCCACAAGGTAGACTGACCTGAGAGGGTATGTGCGTATGCTCGTGCTCCATAGGCCAGGTGTCTGGGAGCTTCCGATGGGGAATCGTCACGGTGTCAGAAGGTGCTGGGTCGCAGCAGTCGGCCGATGCTTGGAGGGAACTGCTATGCAACACAACACGCTGAGAACGATACCCTTCCTCGGCCGGAGACAGCGGTAGCGCGGCGCTACATGGGCCTGCCGGGAATCACCTACTCCGTCGAACTGCTCCACAACGTGTGGATACCCCTCCGAGATGGGACGCGGTTGGCTGCGCGTGTATGGATGCCCGCCAATGCCGCCAGAGAGCCTGTGCCCGCTGTGCTCGAGTATCTGCCCTACCGCAAGTCCGACGGCACCGTGCTCGACGACTTGAGCCGTCATCCCTACTTCGCCGCGCATGGATACGCAGCAGTGCGGGTGGATCTGAGAGGCACCGGCGACTCCGATGGGGTGTTACATGGGGAGTACCTCTCTCAAGAGCAGGACGACGCCCTTGAGGTGCTGGCCTGGCTCGAGAGACAGCCGTGGTGCAACGGGGCGGTGGGCATGATCGGCTATTCCTGGGGCGGCTTCAACGGTCTGCAGATTGCCGCCCGCCGGCCCTCCCAGCTCAAGGCCGTTATCTCAGTAGCCTCCACCGACGACCGCTATTTGGACGATTGTCACTACATGGGAGGCTGTCTACTCGGCTCGGATATGCTCAAGTGGTCTGCCTCGATGCTGACCTACACCCTCCAGCCACCCGACCCTCGTCTGGTCGGCGAACGCTGGCGAGGCATGTGGCAGGAACGGCTGGAGCGGGCGCCAGAACTGTCGCGCGACTGGGTGACGCACTGCCTGCGCGACGCATTCTGGAAGCATGGTTCGGTGGCCGAGGACTACGGGGCGATCGAGTGTCCGGTGATGGTCGTGGGCGGCTGGGCCGATGCCTACGTCAACGCCGTACCCCGGCTGCTCGCCCATCTGCGCGTGCCGCGGCTGGGGATCATCGGTCCCTGGGGACACATGATGCCCTACAAGGGCGTCCCGGGTCCGAAGATCGACTTCCTGGAGGAGGCGGTCCGCTGGTGGGACCAGTGGCTCAAGGGAATCGACACAGGCATCATGTCCGAACCGCTGATGCGTGTCTGGATACAGGACCACGTAGCGCCGGCGACCTTCTATGCCGAGCGTCCCGGGCGATGGCTCAACTTAGCCGCCTGGCCCCCGCCGGAGAGCGCCAACATTCGCCTGACGTTGACCGGTGGGGCCGGTCTTGCGGCCGTCGACGACGGCTCCGACGCTGGAGCGCCGTCGCATCTACGCATCAGGGGGCGACAGGAGTGCGGGGTGGAGGCGGGCGTGTGGTGTGCCAACGGGCTCCCCGATGAGATCGCCGGCGATCAACGCCCCGACGACGAGCGCTCGCTATGCTTCACGACTCCGCCTCTCGATGAGCCACTGGAGGTCGTCGGCTTCCCGGTGGTGCGTCTGGAGTTGAGCGCCGACAAGCCACTTGCGCTCGTCGCAGTCCGCGTGGAGGATGTGGCCGCCGATGGTTCCTCGCTACTCGTCAGTTGGGGCATGTTGAACCTCACACATCGCGACGGGCACGAACACTTCGAGCCTCTGGAGTGTGGCAGGGACTACCAGGTGTGTTTCCACACTCGGGCCTGCGGGCACCGTTTTCCGTCCGGACACCGCGTCAGACTGGCGCTCTCCCCGACTTACTGGCCCCATGCCTGGCCGTCTCCCAGTCCGGTATCCCTTGCCATTGCTGTGGACGGCCCGAGCGTGCTGTTGTTGCCGTTGGTGGGCGCGGCGGTCGGCTCCGACCAAGGTCACGGTCGCGTAGTCACGTCATCGAGTGAGCTACCGCAAGGACTACAGGAGCCACGGCGAGACGAACGCTCGCGGGTGCACGTGCACGAGACCTCTGGCCAGCATCTGATTCGAGACAGCGAGACTCACGAACAGATACTGCCTGATGGCGTGCGCTATCGCGACGTCTACCTCGATGAATACAGCATCGTCGAGCACGACCCGTTGTCGGCCAGTGTGCGCTGCACGCGCGAGACCAGTTCCAGTGGGGGGGCGGTCGCCTGGAGGGTGACGCTGGCGAGTGAGATGACCTGTGACGCTGTGAACTTCTACATCAGAGAGGAGTACGCCGCATTCGAGGGGGAGAACGAATTCTTCGCAAAGGCTCGTGTGTACACGATCCCCCGGGTGGGGGTCTGAGGTCGACCGTCGCGACTCCGGGAGTGACGGCGTTAGAGCGCCCGGTCGATGAGGAGGGCAAGCAGTATGGCGGGCACCGCGCCGTAGGTGACGACGGCGTTGTCGAAGGAGGCTAGACCCGACATGATGGGCACGCCCAGTCCGCCGGCGCCGACGGCCGCCCCCAGTGTCGCTGCGCTCACCAGTATGACCAGCATGGTGCGTATCCCGATCATGATGATCGGTAAAGCGATGGGAAGCTGCACTTGTACCAGTCGCTCTCGGCGGGTCATTCCCATGCCCTTGCCGGCTTCGACCGAGGCAGCGGGTACAGCATCTATGCCCGCCACGAAGTTCACCATGACTGGGAGGATGCTGTAGACGACCAGTGCGAGGAGCACGGGCTCCGAACCGTATCCCACCGCCGGTACGGCTATGGCCATGATGGCCACCGAAGGCACCGATTGGCCGAGATTGGCGAGACGAAGCACGAGATCGCGAAAGGGTCTGCCCAGGGGACTCATGATCAGGAGTCCTATGGATACGCCGATGACGACGGCCGTCACTCCACTCGCCGCGACCAGCTGGAGATGCTCCAGCAGCAGTCTCCATAGGGGCGTGCGGTCGTAGATCAGACGGTCGTCGCCGGTGAAGATCAGTCCAAGCAGCCGCTCCACCCAGGGAGTGCAGAAGGTCCATGCGAGCAGAAGCACAGAGAGAGCGACGACACTCTTCCAGTGACGCCGCGCACCGAGAACTCGGTTCTGCCCCGAGTCTGTCCGGTCCGTACGTTTCATGTGCTCCGACTCACCTAGCCCGCCTGAGCTGACTGACTATCTCGCAGAAGGTGAGCCCGCCGACCACTCGCCCTTGATCCATGACGGCCAAGGTGTCTGTGCACTCGGTCACCATGGTGGCGAGCGCGTCACGAAGGTTCGTGTCGGGCCGCACCCGAGGGGCGTTGTCCGCCGGGTGCGGCCCCAGAGTCAGGTCGGTCACCCGGTGTCGAGAGAGTATGCGTAGGCCGAACTCATCTCCGAAGAAGTCGCGTACGAACTGCTTCTGAGGCGAACGCCAAAGCTCTTCCGGTGCGCCCACCTGTTCGATGCGCCCCATCCGCATGAGTACGATCCGGTCGCTCAGCAGGACGGCCTCTTCGATGTCGTGCGTTACGAAGACCACCGTCTTTCTCAGCCGGCGGTGGAGGTCGGCGAACTCGCGCTGCAGGCGTTCCCGACTGATGGGGTCCAGGGCACCGAAGGGTTCGTCCATGAGTAACATAGGAGGGTCGGCCGCCAGCGCTCGCGCCACCCCCACCCGCTGGGCCTCACCGCCGGAGAGCTCGTGAGGGTGCTTGTTGGCATACGAGGCGGGGTCGAGGCCCACCATCTCGAGCAGTTCTGCCACCCGGCTCTCGATGCGCGCTCGCTTCCAATGGAGCAGGCGCGGAACAGTGGCGATATTGCGGCTCACCGTCATGTGGGGGAAGAGCCCCACACTCTGGATGGCGTATCCGATATGACGGCGCAGCTCCTCCGGAGAGACCGCAAGGACTGGCTGTCCGTCGACCAAGACATCTCCGGCGTCGATATCGACCATGCGGTTCATGGTTCTCAGCAGGGTGGTCTTGCCGCAGCCGCTGGGCCCAAGGATGATGGTGAGCTCACCCTCGGGGATGATGAGCGAGACGTCATCTACGGCCACGGTGGCGCCGAAACGCTTGGTGACATGTCGCAACTCGATCATGCGGTGCTCGAAGCCAGATCCGGTGTGCTACCCCTGCCGGCGACTCGCTCCACGACTCTCAGCAGGGCGTCGAAGAGCAGGGCCATAGCCGCGATGGGTAAGACGCCCACCAATACCAGGTCCATGCTGGTCTGCTCCAGGCCGAGGAACAGAAAGGTGCCAAGACCGCCACCACCGACGAAGGCTGCGATGATCGCTCCTCCCGTGCTCTGCACCAGGGCGATCCGAATGCCGGCCAGCACCACCGGAAAGGCCAGCGGCAACTCCACCTCTATGAGCGACCGGCTGCGTCCCATGCCCATGCCTCTCGCGGCGTCGAGAAGAGCCGGATCGAGTTGGCGGATGGCCACGAGAGTATTGCGGGTGACTGGGAAGATCGCATAGACGAGCAGCACCACCATCACCGGCGCCCAGCCGATGCCGGCGATACCAAGCGACCTGAGTCCGGTCCAACGGGAGGTGATGGCCCCGATTATGGGCATCATGATGCCGATGAAAGCCAGCACGGGCAGTACCTGCCCCAGATTGAGCGCACCCATGACGACCGAACGCACCCGAGTATGGCGTGCGGACAAGATGCCCAACGGCACCCCGATGACTATTGCACCGATGGTGGCCCCCGAAGCGTAGAAGAGATGGCGCACCAACTCCCGAGTGAAGGTGGACCGAGTGAGGGCCCACTCGCGGACGATGCCCAAGTCGCTCATTCCTCCCAAGGCAGCGAGGAGCACCACGCCGGCGAGGGGGAGGGCTATCGAGAGCCAGCCGCGCCGGGTGACTGCGGATGTCGCTCGTGGCCGCGTGGAGTACCAAGTAGACGGCGAATAGGAAGACGTAGAAGGCCCATCCGAAGGAAGTGCGGGCCGCCTGCCCCTCGCTGAGCGCGAAAGCGGCGCCGGCTCGGCTGGTCTGAGCGAGGATCAACAGCAGGGCCGCGGTGACCAATACCACACGGGCCGCAGCGGACGGTCCCCGAGCTCTACTCCGGCTCGAAACGAAGAGGGCCAGCCCTGCGAGCAGCCAGAGGGTGAACACCACCCATCCGAGCGTCCCCAGAGCAACGACTGCCTCCTCCGACTTCGCCCTCCAAGATGCGGTTGGGCCGGAACCACACGAAGGGACCCGCCAACAGAGTAGCCGTGCCGATCAGGCTGCCGGCCAGGCCGACCGCCAGCGAGGGGGCCCGATCCGCCCAAAGACTACCGGCCGTTGGGCCGCGAAGTGGTGCGCGAGCTACTTGGGGAGGAACCCATTTGCCTCCAAGTACGAGGTGGCCACGGCCCGGGGATCCTCGCCGCCGAAGGCGATGCGGGCGTTCAGCCCCTGTAGCTTGGCCTGGTCGAGGCTTAGGAACACCGGCGATAGTATCGCCGCGATCTGGGGGTATGCGGCAATGACTTGCCCTCTGAAGACGGGCGCAGGCTCATAGACCGGGGGGATGCCCTTGGTATCGGTGATGATCAACAGGTCGAGTTCGTTGAGCTGCCCGTCAGTGCCGTACGCCAGCGAAAAGTTGACACCGTCGGTACCTTTGGCGAGCGCCAGAAGCATCTCGGCCGTGTTGCCGGTGGAGAGGGAGACGAGCTGGTCGTTCTTCAGAGTGAATCCATAGGCCGTCTCGTAGCCCTTGAGGCCCAGCGGGTTATCGATCCAGCTCTGAGCGGCGATGAGCTTGACGGCGGCGCCCCGGTTCACATAGTCGGCGAAGTCAGACATAGTGGCTATGCCCTCAGCCTCGGCCAAGCTCTCGGTAGTGGCTATGAACTCGCTGTTGTTGGCCGGCGCGGGAACGAGCCACACAAGATCGTTGGCCTCCTTGTCGAGCTGCTTCGTGGCTTCGTAGGCCTGCGTCGCGTTCTTCCACTTGGGGTCCCCCTCCTCGCCCGCGTGGTAGTACTGTCCCGAGCCCGTATAGTCGATGGTCGCGTCGATCTCACCGGCCAGCAACGCTGCCCGCACGACTTCTGGAGTGCCGAGCTTGGTCTTGTCCTGCGTCCTGATGCCGTTGGCCTCGAGCATCTGGATCACCATCGAGCCGAGGAGCGTGCCTTCGGAATCGAGGAGGGAGCCGACGCGCACGACCGGACCCTGCACAGACGCTACTGTGGGAGTCGTTCCCGTTGACGGTTCGTCGCCGCAACCGGACAGAGCCACGGCCAGGACGGCGGCGCCGATGCAGACGATGAGTATCAGTGCTCTTCTCATTGGAGCTCCTTCTCGAAGGGTTGTCCCGTTGGTCACTAGATCCGCGGGTACGCAGGTTGAAGCTACCCGACTGGCGGCCGGCCCCGTCCAGGCATCAGCAGGTTGTTGAGCGCTTCAGCGACGACAGGGTGAGCGAACACGGCATCGTGAAGCTGAGAGGCCGTCACCCCGCCCATCATGGCCATCTGCAGCACCGACATGACCTCGCCTCCGGCGATGCCCAGTACCGCGCAACCGAGTATACGGTCTTCGTCGGCATCGACGATCACCTTGAGCAGACCGCGCGCTTCGCCGGTCTCGAGAGCTCTGCCTACGTACCCCATGGGCATGCTGTAGACAAGAGCCTTGACACCTTGCTCCACTGCCTCTCGCTCGGAGAGGCCGACCCTCCCTAGTTCCGGGTCGGTGAAGACCGTGTATGGCACCAGGCGGTCGCGGGTGCTCCTTGATCCGCCTCGAAGGAGGTTGTCTCGCACGATGCGGAAGTCGTCGTAAGAGATGTGTGTGAAGGCCGGTCCGCCCTTGACGTCCCCCAACGCGTACACGCCCTCTGCCGCGGTCTCCAGCCGATCGTTCACCGGTATGAAGCCTCCCTCGTCGACGTCGAGCCCCGCCGCGGCAAGGTCGAGCCTTTCGGTGTCGGGGACTCGCCCGGTGGCGATCAGCAAGTGCGAACAATCCAATCGCGTCGTGCCCGAGGCCTGCTTCACTTCCGCAACCACGCTGTTGCCTTGGCCGCGGGCGACCGAGAGCGCGCTGGCCGACAGGTAGCAGGGCAATGCCGTCCTCCCGCAGGATGCCGGCCAGGGCCTCAGCCACATCGGCGTCTTCGTGGGGCAGCAGCCTATCGCGGTTTCTGAATCAAGGTGACCCGGCTCCCGAAGCGCCGGAACATCTGGGCGAACTCCACTGCAACATACCCACCACCGAGGATGAGCAGGTGGTCGGGGACAGATTGGAGGTCCATGACAGTCGTGGAGTCCAGATGGGGCACGCTCGCGAGACCAGGCAGCGCGGGCACCGCGGGGCGGCAGCCCGTGTTGATGAAGATGCGGGCGGACTCGACGTCTATCGTCGCGCCGTCGTTCATGTGCACACCGAGCTGATGCGGACCCGTGAAAGCCGCCTCGCCCAGGAGGAGGTCCAGGTTCGGGGTGGACTCCAGCTGCTTCTGGCTACCGTCACGCCAGCTGTCGACGATGGCCTGCTTGCGGCGATATACGGCAGCCATGTCCACAGACACGTCGCCCGTGACGATGCCATATTCGCCGGCCCGGCGGGCGAGGTAGCCGACCCGCGCCGAGGCTACCAGCGTCTTACTCGGGGTGCAGCCCTCGTTCACACACGTTCCGCCCACGTGGACGCTTTCAACGAGCGCAGTGTGCCATCCGAACTCTGCCAGTTCCTTTGCCAGAGGCACGCCGGCCTGTCCGGCCCCTATGATCACGGCGTCGTACTTGCGGATCTTCATCGACCGTCCTCGGTGCGCGGAGGTCCTCGCTGAAGACTACGCTATCAGAGACGAAGCGACGCGTCGACCAACGCGCACGACTGACGCCGCCTAGGCGCGGCAGGAAGATGCCACTCCCGGTGTTGAGCGAGGCCTGCGCCGTCTTGGCCGTGCAAACGAGGCCCGGCTTGGTATCATACGAGGTCTTTGGGGGAGGGCAAGAAATCGCAGCAAATGGAGCAGACTCGAAGGGAGCCTGGCTGATGAGTTCTACCAAGTACGTATACGATTTCTCCGAGGGTAACGCCTCTATGAAGCCCCTCCTGGGGGGCAAGGGCGCCAACCTGGCGGAGATGACCGGCCTGGGCATCCCCGTGCCCCAAGGCTTCACCGTGACCACCGCTGCGTGCGTCTACTACTCCGCCAATGGCAAGTATCCCGATGGCCTCGAGAAGGAGATGGAAGATCATCTGCGCGCTCTCGAGAAGCTGACCGGCAAGACGCTGGGCGATCCCAAGAACCCACTGCTGCTCTCTGTACGCTCCGGCGCAGTGTTCTCCATGCCGGGCATGATGGATACCGTCCTCAACCTGGGCCTGAACGACGAGACCGTCGAGGGCATGGTCAAGCTGACCGACAACCCGCGCTTCGCCTACGACTCCTACCGCCGCTTCATAAGCATGTTCGGCGACGTGGTCATGGGCGTGGAGTCGCAGGCGTTCGAGGATGCACTCACCGAGAAGAAGGCCGAGGTGGGCGCCAAGCTCGACACCGACCTCACTGCCGACGACCTGCGCGACCTCACGGTGCGCTTCAAGAAGATCCTGGGCGAGCACGCCGGCGAGCAGTTCCCCAACGACGCCATCAAGCAGATGCACATGGCCACCGTGGCCGTGTTCAAGAGCTGGGACAACCACCGCGCCAAGATCTACCGGCGCACCCAGGGCATCCCCGACGAGTCTGGGCACCGCCGTCAACCTGCAGAGCATGGTGTTCGGCAACAAGGGCGAGACCTCCGGCACCGGCGTGGCCTTCACCCGCGACCCGTCGACCGGCGAGAACTTCTTCTACGGCGAGTTCCTCATGAACGCGCAGGGCGAAGACGTGGTGGCCGGCGTGCGCGTGCCTCGTCCGCTGCCCGAGCTGGAAGGCGTGATGCCGCAGGCCTTCAAGCAGCTCTACGAGATCCGCGAGACGCTGGAGAAGCACTACCGCGACATGCAGGACGTGGAGTTCACCATAGAGGACAGCAAGCTCTTCATGCTGCAGACCCGCAGCGGCAAGCGCACCGCCCCGGCGGCCCTCAAGATGGCCGTGGACATGGTGGCCGAGGGCTGATCACCAAGGACGAGGCGCTGCATGCGAGTGGACCCAGCTCAGCTGGACCAGCTGCTGCATCCGCGCCTTGACCCGAATCAGGAGCCTGAACATCATGGCCACCGGCCTGGGCGCCTCGCCGGGCGCCGGCGTGGGCCAAGTGGTGTTCACCGCCGACGAGGCCGAGGAGAAGGGCTCCAAGGGCGAGCCGGTCATCCTGGTGCGTTGGGAGACCAACCCCGACGACATCCATGGCCTCATGCACTCGCAGGGCGTCATCACCAGCCACGGCGGCATGACCTCCCACGCGGCGGTGGTCGCGCGCGGCATGGGCAAGCCGTGCATCGCCGGCGTACAAGAGATGAAGATCGACGACAAGGCCGGCTAGTTCACCATCGGCGACAAGACCATCAAGGCCGGCGACTGGATCAGCATGGACGGCGCCACCGGCCGGGTGATCCTGGGCCAGGCCAAGCTGGTGGCCGCGGGCCTGAACGAGAACGTCAACACCGTGCTCGGCTGGGCCGACGAGGTGCGCCGCCTGAAGGTGCGCACCAACGCCGACACGCCCGAGGATGCGCGCCAGGCCCGCGAGTTCGGCGCTGAGGGCATCGGCCTGTGCCGCACCGAGCACATGTTCATGCAGCAGGAGCGCCTGCCGCACGTGCAGAGCATGATCATGGCCGCCGACACCGCCGAGCGCGAGCAGCACTTGGCCAAGCTGCTGCCGTTCCAGCGCGAGGACTTCGACGGCATCTTCAGGGCGATGGAAGGCCTGCCGGTGACCATCCGCCTGCTCGACCCGCCGCTGCACGAGTTCCTGCCCAACTACACCGAAGTGGTGGTGGAGCTGGAGAAGATGCGGCTGACCAAGGCCCCCGCCAAGGAGATAGAGGCGCAGGAGCAGTTGGTGGCGACGGTCAAGTCGTCTGGCCGAGTCGAACCCCATGCTGGGCACCCGCGGCTGCCGCCTGGGCATCCAGTGGCCCGGAGATCTACGCCATGCAGGTGCGCGCCATCATCGAGGCGGCCGCCGATGTCATGGCCGCCACCGGCAAGCAGCCGCACGTGGAGATCATGATCCCGCTGGTGGGCTTCCAAGAAGAGCTCAAGCGCATGCGCGCCCTCACCGTGGAGACGGCCGACGCCGTGCTCAAGGAGAGGGGCGTCAAGATCGACTACACCGTGGGCACCATGATCGAGGTGCCGCGCGCCGCTCTGACGGCCAACGAGATCGCCGAGTACGCCGACTTCTTCAGCTTCGGCACCAACGACCTCACCCAGATGACCCTGGCCTTCTCGCGCGACGACGCCGAGGGCAAGTTCCTGACCCACTACCTGGCCACCGACCTCCTGAAGAGCAACCCCTTCGAGAAGCTCGACCAGACCGGCGTGGGCCAGTTGATCGCCATGGCCGTGCAGAAGGGCCGCTCGGTCAAGCCCGAACTCAAGACCGGCATCTGCGGCGAGCACGGCGGCGAGCCGACCAGCGTGAAGTTCTGCCACCGCACGGGGCTCAACTACGTGAGCTGCTCGCCGTACCGCGTGCCGCTGGCGCGCCTGGCGGCGGCGCAGGCGGTCTTGAAGAGAAGACCGCGGCCAAGGCCGGCGACTGACCTGACCTAGCGAGACCTTTCGGGGCGCGCCGCGCGTTGCGCGGCGCGCCCCGTGACATTCTCGCCCGCGGGCTGTCACAGCGCGCGGCTCCACCGTCCTCCGGAAGTTGTAGACTGACCAGCGGAATGCGTGCGAGCCTTGAGCCTGCGCGGACGCCGGGAGGGTGTGCCGATTGAAGCGGGAGTGTGCAGGACGAGTCCGGTTGTCCGCCGACCTGTACGAGGCGGGTCTGTCGCCACGCGCGCAGCGCTCCGCGGCCTCTAGAGGAGCGGAGCGACCTGAGGAGCCCTGCGGGCTGCGCACCCCCTATCAGCGCGACCGCGACCGCATAGTCCACAGCAAGTCGTTCCGCCGGCTCAAGCACAAGACCCAAGTCTTCATCTCGCCCGAGGGCGACCACTATCGCACCCGGCTCACGCACACCCTCGAGGTGTCCGGCATCGCCCGCACTGCTGCCCGGGCGCTACGCCTCAACGAAGACCTGGCCGAGGCTATCGCGCTCGGCCACGATCTGGGCCACACTCCCTTCGGTCACGCCGGCGAGAGCGTGCTCGACGACGTGCTGCGCGGAGATGGGGCTGGGCGGCTTCCAGCACAACGAGCAGAGCGCCCGGGTGGTCGAGATCTTGGAGAACGACGGCCAGGGGCTCAACCTCACCTGGGAGGTGGTCGACGGCATCCGGCACCACTCCGGCGACAACGCCAGCCCCGCCACGCTGGAAGCCGAGATAGTCCACCTGGCCGACCGTATCGCCTACGTCAACCACGACATCGACGACGCGCTGCGCGCCGGGACTCGATCACCATGGACGATCTGCCCGCCGGACCGGTCGCCCTGCTGGGTGAGACGGGCAGCGAGCGCATAGACCGCTTGGTGCACGACCTGGTGGACGCCAGCGCCGAGGCCGAGGAGAGCGCCTCGCGCCACCGGCCGGCCAGGCGCGGCCGCGGCGATGCCGCGGCGCCGCGCCCCGGCGTCGGCCGCGGTCTCGCCGGGCACCGCGCCGCCGGGCATCGTCCAGACGCCGGCAGTCGGAGCTGCCATGGCCGAATTGCGCGAGTTCCTCTTCGCCACTGTCTATCCGCGGGCGCTCGAGCAGGCCGGCGGTGAGCGGGTCCGGCGGTTGCTGACTCAGCTCATGCGCTACTACTTGGAGCACCCCGAGTGCGCTGCCGTCGCCGCCGCCGCAGGCCGGCGGCGCGGGGGGCGACCGCACTGATTGGTGCGCGCAGTCGCCGACCACGTGGCCGGCATGACCGATCGCTACGCGCAGAGGCTCTATCTGGAGCTCTTCATGCCCAGATGCTGGGGCGACCTGTGAGCCCCGTTCATCAAGGACGAGAGCGTGCAGGCAGGTCCTCTCGGCCGCCAATCATCGTGGAGGTCGTGGCTGGCTACACCAGCCTGCGCAAACGCGGGGCCACTCATCTGGGTCTCTGCCCGTTCCATCAGGAGAAGACCCCCTCGTTCACCGTCAGCGCCGACAAGGGGCTCTACTACTGCTTCGGTTGTGGCGAGGGCGGCGATATCGTCCGGTTCCTGGAGAAGATCGAGAACCTGACCTTCTCTGAGGCCATCGAGCAGCTGGGTGAGCGCTTCGGGGTGCCCGTCAAGTACGAGGAGGGCAGCGGACCGGATGCAGGCCGCAAAGAGCGGGACTCACGACTGCTGCAACTGCTAGACCGAACCGCCAAGTTTTATCAGCACCTCCTTTGGGAATCGAAGGAGGGCCAAGGGGCAGGGACTACCTGGAGAAGCGCGGGCTCGGCAAGGCCATCTGCGAGACCTACCGGGTGGGCTTACTCGCCTCCGGATGGAGAGGGCTGCACGCCCGGGCCACCAAGGAGGGGTTCACCGAGCGCGAGCTGGAGGACGCGGGTCTCTTAGTGCGCCAGAACGGCAAGACGTACGACCGTTTTCGCGGGCGGCTGATGTTCCCCCTGGTGGATCACCGGGGCAGGGTAGTGGGCTTTGGGGGGAGGACGCTCACCGACGAGACTGCCCAAGTATCTGAACTCCCCCGAGGGGCCTTTGTATCAGAAAGGGCGTCTGCTTTATGGGCTGTATCAGGCGAGAAAGGCTGTGGCCGACTCGGACGAGGTGATCGTGGTCGAGGGTTACACAGAGTGTCTGGCTCTCGCTCAGGCGGGCACCGGCAACGTGGTGGCCTCCATGGGCACCGCGCTCACCGACGCCCAGATAGGCTCTGATGATGCGCTTCGCCAAGAACGTGACCTTCATGTTCGACGCCGACAGGGCGGGTACCGAGGCCATGCTCCGCTCGGGGCAACTGGCCCGCGGTCACTCCCTGCGCCCCATGTGCGCGGTGCTGCCCGCCGGCAAAGACCCGGCCGACGTGGCGGTCGCCGGGGGGCAAGAGCGGTCGACGAGCTCGTCAAGGAGCAAGATCTCGCTGCTCGGCTTCGAGCTTCGTCAGGCCCTGGCCAAGGGGGACACCTCCACGGCGGACGGCCGCGTGCGCGTGTTCGAGGAGGTGCGCGAGATCATGGCAGGCGCCACCTCGGTCAAGGAGCGCGAAGAAGAGATACCTCTCTTGGCCGACCCCCTGCGACTCACTCCGGAGAGCGTGACCCTGCTGCTGCAGTCAGGACCACCCACTCGAGGGCGTTCGGGAGCCTCCAGAGGGGAGAGCGGTGCGGAGACCCCTCTCGCCCGGAGGGTATTGGGCAAAGAGTCCTCCACGAGCGGGACTTCCTGATGGCGGCAGTATGCAACCTGGACCGGGCTGGGCACGGTCATGGAGGTGCTCACGCCCGAGCACTTTGCCGACCCAAGCAAGCGCGAGGTCTTCGCGGGGCTGAAGGAGGCCATCAGCGGTCGGGCCCGAGGTGACCGAGACGCGGTGCTGGCGGCGCTGAGATACAGGCCCGCAAGGGGGACTCAGAAGCTGGGCCCTTGTTCGTCCGCCTGGTGATGGAGGCCGATCGCGCAGTCTTTCCGCCGCGGCCCTGGAAGAGCTGCATCTGCGCCTGCAGGAGCAGCACTACGACGGCAGATGAACGCGTCTCCGTGCGACCCTAAAAAGAGGGCGACGATGGTCGCCACTCGAAGCGCGCGAGCGACTGCTGCAGAATGCGCACCACACCTGACCGGCAAGCATAAACAAGTTGGACCCAGATGCTGAGCGACTCTGACATAGCCGCAGACGACAGCGACGGCGCCCGCGACGTCACCGTCGAGGTACTGCAAGGCGCCTTGGAGAGGGCCAAGGAGCAGGGCTCTCTGACGCTCGACGACGTGAACGCCCTAGTCCATGAGGCCGACCTGCCCCCGGACGACGTGGAGTTCATCTACTCGCTGTTGGGCGACCTGGGCGTCGAGGTGGTCGAAGAAGAGGCCGAGGAGCCTGATGACTTCTCCGAGCAAGAGGAGTTCTTGAGCCTTCTGGACGTGACCATAGACCACACCGTCGACGACCCGGTGCGCATGTACCTGCGCGAGATCGGCAAGGTGCCTCTGCTCACGTCGAAGCAGGAGATAGAGCTGGCCAAGCGGGTGGAGCAGCAGGACATGGAGGCCAAGCGCAGGCTGACCGAGGCCAACCTGCGGCTGGTGGTCTCGATCGCCAAGCGTTACATGGGTCGGGGGCTCCTGTTCTTGGACCTCATCCAGGAGGGCAACCTGGGTCTGATCCGGGCAGTGGAGAAGTTCGACTACACGCTGGGATACAAGTTCTCCACCTACGCTACCTGGTGGATACGGCAGGCCGTCACTCGGGCCATAGCCGACCAGGCCCGCACCATACGGGTGCCCGTGCACGCGGTGGAGACCATGAACAAGCTGAACCGCATCCAGCGCGAGCTCCTGCAGAAGAGCGGCCACGAGCCTACCGTCAAAGAGATGGCCGACGCGCTAGGGCACAGCCAACAAGGTGAGAGACATACAGAAGGCGGCTCAAGAGCCCGTGTCGCTGGAGACGCCCGTGGGCGACGAGGACGACTCTGAGCTGGGCGACTTCATAGCCGGCAGCGACGCCGACCAGCCGCTGGAGGTCGTGTTTCGCCAGATGCGCCGGGAGGAGCTCTTCAAGGTGTTGGACAGCCTACCCGCGCGAGACCGCAAGGTGCTCGAACTGCGCTTCGGGCTCAAGGGAGAACGGCCTCGCACCCTGGAGGAGGTGGGTGAGCGTTTTGGCGTCACCAGAGAGCGGATCCGTCAAGTGGAAGCCAAGACCCTCAATCGTCTGAAGCACTATCGAGACGCCCAGGCGCTGCGCGATATCGACAGTTAGCAAGTTTTCCAGATTCCGCCTTTTTGAGCCTTGACCCAGCCCTCAGGTTCAGCTATTGTGGCGCCGCGTGCCCGGAATTGCCGGACCGCGTGTTTTGAGTGGGGTGGGCCGAATAACGTCGCCCCGAGTACATGGAGGTTGTAGGGTTGGCTGAGGGGACTGTCAAGTGGTTTAGTCCCGAAAAGGGCTACGGATTCATTGAGCAGCCGGAGGGTGAAGATCTCTTCGTACACTTCAGTGAAGTCCAAGTAGAGGGTTTCAGGACGCTTGCGGAGGGACAGGCTGTTACTTTCGACGTAGTCCAAGGTCCGAAAGGCCTTCAGGCGGCGAACGTCGCGCCCGTTTGACCCACTTAGAGAGAGATCTCTAGCTGAGACAAAAGCCCCGCTTCGGCGGGGCTTTTCTTTTGCCAGGCAGGCTTCTGCTAAAGCAATAGGCCTCGGCGCCGATAGTAGGGGCGAGAGCCCTCCACACAAGGCTCTCCTTTCTCCTCTCGGGCGCCTTGCCAGGGCGCCCATTCATTTGGCTATAATCCAGGCCATCATGATCTCCCGCGAACAAGTCGAACATGTCGCGCGCCTCGCGCGTCTGCGCTTCGACGAAGACGAGCTCGCCCGTCTGCAGCCTGAGCTGAGCAAGATCATCGAGTACGTGGAGCAGCTCTCTGAGCTGGATCTCTCGGGTTTGGAACCCACCTCGCACGCGGTACCGCTCAAGAACGTCCTGCGCGCGGACGAGCCGGTGCCTGGGCTGACTCACGAAGAGGCGGTGGGCAACGGTCCGCAGGTGGAGCGGGGGCAGTTCGTGGTGCCCCGGATAGGCTAGGCCGCGGTGGGTTCGACGAGCAGTGGGACGGCGATAGACGTCACGGGGCTCACAGCCCATGAGTGCCGGGCGCTGCTCGCTGCCGGGCAGGTCTCGGCAGTCGAGCTGACGCAGGCGTACCTGGACCGCATCGTGGCCGTGGACGGTGAGGTCAAGGCCTATCTGCTGGTGGATGAGGCGGGCGCGCTCAGCGCCGCCCGCTCGGTGGACGCCAAGCCGAAGGGTGAGCGGCTTCCCTGGGAAGGCGTACCTATAGGTCTCAAGGACGTCCTCTGCGTCAAGGGCATGGAGACGACCTGTGCCTCCCGCATCCTCAAAGGCTACGTGCCTCCGTACGACGCCACCGTGGTCGCCAAGCTGCGGCAGGCCGGACTCATCTTCTTGGGCAAGCTCAACATGGACGAGTTCGCCATGGGCAGCTCCACCGAGAACTCCGCCTATCAGGTCACACACAACCCCTGGGACCTCGACCGGGTGCCGGGCGGCTCCAGTGGCGGCTCCGCCGCCTGTGTCGCCGCCTCCGAGGCCCCCTGGGCCCTGGGCAGCGACACCGGCGGCTCCATCCGCCAACCAGCCTCGCTGTGTGGTGTGGTGGGCATGAAGCCCACGTACGGCGCGGTCAGCCGTTATGGCCTCATCGCCTTCGCCAGCTCGCTGGACCAGATAGGTCCGCTCACGCGTGACACCAAGGACGCCGCGGCGCTCCTGGACTTGGTCGCCGGCAAAGACCCTCGCGACTCCACCAGCACCGGTCTGACCGAGCCGGCCGGCGTGCCCGAGCGCACCGACCTCAAAGGTCTGCGGTTCGGCATCATCAAGGAGTACATCGGCGACGCTGCCGAGCCCGGTGTGCGCGACGTCTTCGCCGCGGCGGTCGCCGACATCGAGGCTTTGGGCGGCACCTGCGAAGAGGTGAGCCTGCCCAGCGTCGAGCGCGGCGTGGCCGCCTACTACCTCATCGCGCCGTCCGAGGCCAGCTCCAACCTGGCCCGTTTCGACGGGGTGCGTTACGGCCATCGCGCCGCCGACGCCTCGGACCTCTACGAAATGTACGTGCGCACCCGCAGCGAGGGCTTCGGCCCCGAGGTCAAGCGCCGCATCATGATAGGCACCTATGCCCTCTCCGCCGGCTACTACGACGCCTACTACGCTCAGGCGCAGCGGACCCGCACCCTCATAATCCAAGACTTTGCCAAAGCCTTCGAGCGTTTCGACTTCTTGATCTCGCCCACCTCCCCCACGGTGGCCTTCAAGATAGGCGAGCGCACGGCCGACCCGCTGGCCATGTATCTCTCCGACCTCTGCACTATCCCGGTCAACCTGGCGGCGCTGCCGGGCATCAGCGTGCCGGCCGGATTCTCCGACGGTCTGCCCGTAGGTCTGCAGATCATAGCTCCGCACTTCAGCGAGCGCGGACTGTTCGACGCGGCTCACGCCGTCGAGCAGGCGCTCAAGGTGGACGTGGCGGCGCCGCTCGGCGCGGCCGGCCCGGCGCCGGTAGCGGGGCCTCGTCATGAGAGATGGCTACGAAGCTGTCATAGGCCTGGAGATGCACGTGCAGCTGAACACCCGCACCAAGATGTTCTGCGGTTGCGAGGTGACGTTCGGCGAGCACCCAACACCAAGGTCTGTCCGCTCTGCCTGGGGCATCCGGGCGTGCTGCCGGTGGTCAACCAGACGGCGGTCGAGTACGCCACACGCATCGCCTTGGCGCTGGACTGCGAGATAGCGCCGCGCACCATCTTCCACCGCAAGAACTACTTCTATCCGGATATGCCCAAGGCCTATCAGATCTCGCAGTACGACCTGCCCCTGGGTGTCGGCGGCCACCTGGACGTGGAGTTGGAGGACGGCAGCACCTACCGGGTGGGCATAACCCGCGTGCACATGGAAGAGGACGCCGGCAAGCTGGTGCACGCCGGCGGTGCCTCGGGCCGCATAGACGGGGCCGACTACTCGCTGGCCGACTTCAACCGTTGCGGTACTCCGCTCATAGAGATAGTCAGCGAGCCCGACATGCGCACTCCCGAGCAGGCGCGCGCCTACGCCACGCAACTGCGGGACATCGTCCAACAACTGGGCGTGTCCGACGTCAACATGGAAGAGGGCTCCATGCGTTGCGACGCGAACGTCTCGCTCCGCAGACCCGGGGACCCTCTGGGTACCAAGACCGAGCTCAAGAACATGAACTCGTTCCGCTTCTTGCAGCGCGGAGTCGAGGCCGAGATAGAGCGACAATTGGACGCGCTCGAGTCGGGCGAGCGCATAGTCCAAGAGACGGTGCACTTCGACCCGGCCACCGGAGCCGTACATACCCTGCGCAGCAAAGAAGAGGCTCACGACTATCGCTACTTCCCCGAACCCGATCTGACCCCCCTGGAGCTCGACCAGGCCTATGTGGACCGGGTGCGCGCCAGCGCTGCCCGAGCTGCCGGCCGCGCGCAAGGAGAGGCTGGCGCGTGACTACGGCCTTACGGCCAAGGATGCCGCGCTGCTCTCCACCGACAAGCCGTTGGGTGACTACTTCGAGGCCCTGGCCGCTGCCACAGGCGATGCCCGTCTCTCGGCCAACTGGGTGCTGGGCGAAGTGCTGGCCTGTCTCAATGCGGCCGGCTTGGCGGCCGACCGCTGTCCGGTGAGCGTCACCGAGCTCTCTGAGATGCTGGGGTTGGTGAGCGACGGCACGTTGTCGGGCAAGATGGCCAAGGAGGTCTTCGAGGCCATGGCTGCCACCGGCCAGAGCGCGGCCGAGATAGTGGCCGAGAAGGGGCTGGGCCAGATCTCTGATGCGGGCGAACTGGAGGCCATAGTCATCCGCGTGGTAGCCGGCAACCCTGGTCCGGCCGAGGAGTTCCGACAGGGCAAGGAGAAGGCCTTGGGCTTCTTCGTGGGTCAGATCATGAAGGAGACCCGCGGGCAGGCCAATCCGCAGATGACGGGCGAACTCTTGCGCAAGCACCTCGCCGGATAGGGCCGGCACTACCTCGCAGGTCCGCTGGGCGCCGGGCCCGACTTCGCGAAAACCCCGCAAAACTGCCAGAAATGCGTCCTTGCGAGGTTGAAAACTGAAGTGTTGTCTGGTACCTTGCCTTACCTTTGGGACCCGGTAGGCAAGCCAGTGCCAAGGGGTGGTCAGGCAATACCAGTCACTTGAGAGGTGCCGGCGAAGTGCACTCCCCAGTTGCGCACTCAGAGTCGTGCCCTGTCCTTAAGACCGCGGACATCATCTCAGGCAAGTGGACCCTGCTCATTCTGCGCGACCTCGCCGCCGGCATCAACCGCTTCAGCATTCTTGAACGGTCGCTCACCGGCATCAGTCCCAAGACGCTCTCTGAGCGGCTCAAGAGCTTGGAGAAGGCCGGCATAGTCACGCGCAAGAGCTACGCCGAGGTCCCTCCCAGGGTGGAATACTCGCTCACCGAGATGGGCCACGACCTGATCCCCCTCATAGAACACATGCGTGACTACGGGACCAGATGGCTCGGCGACGGCTGCCCGAAGCCGCGGACCCCATAAGATGACAGACGCCCCCGCGCCCGAAGGCGGCTGGATAGTCAACCTCGAAGAGATCGACGGGCTCATCGAACTCGGACGCGGACGTGGCTTCGTCAGCACAGAGGAGATCGCCGAGGTGCTCTCCGAACTCGACCTCACTACTGAGCAGATCGAGTACATGTACACCGCTCTCTTGGACCAGGGCATCGAGGTAGTGGACGAGAGCGCCATAGATCTCGACGACGAGCTTGACTCAGACGATCAGCCCGAACAGGCGAAGTGGCGGCGCGGAGCGGACGAGCTTGATCTGAGTGTCGACGTGCCTACCACCGACCCCGTCCGCATGTACCTCAAAGAGATCGGCCGCGTGAAGCTGCTCACCGCCCAGCAAGAAGTCTCGCTGGCCAAGCGCATCGAACGTGGCGACATACGGGCCAAGCATGAGCTCACCGAGGCCAACCTGCGCCTGGTGGTGTCCATCGCCAAGCGCTACCACACCGACGGCATGGGTTTCTTGGACCTCATCCAGGAGGGCAACCTGGGTCTCATCCGCGCGGTGGAGAAGTTCGACTACCGCAAGGGCCACAAGTTCAGCACGTACGCTACCTGGTGGATCCGGCAGGCCATCACCCGTGCCATCGCCGACAAGGCGCGCACCATCCGCATCCCTGTGCACATGGTCGAGAAGATCAACAAGCTCATCCGCGTGCAGCGGCAACTCCTGCAGAACATGGGCCGCGAGCCTCTGCCCGAAGAGATAGCCGCCGAGATGAGCATGACCGACACCGAGATACGCGAGATACTGCGCATCAGCCAGACCACGGTCTCGCTCGAGACGCCCATAGGTGAAGAAGAGGACTCCGAGTTGGGCGACTTCATCGAGGACGAAGACGCGGTGCGCTCCTTCGATGCCGTGGCCCTTCAGCTGGAGCGAGACGGTGTCAACGATGCTCTGGCCATGCTCCCCTACCGGGAGCGCAAAGTCATCGAGTTGCGCTTCGGCCTCAAGGGCGAGCACCCGCGCACGCTGGAAGAGGTGGCCAAGCGTTTCGGGGTCACCCGCGAGCGCATCCGCCAGATCGAGGCCAAGGCCCTGGCCAAGCTGCAGGCCATCGACAAGACGCGGAACCTCCGCACTAAGACTCATTAGGATCGCTGAGGCATGCCCGCTCCGACCGCGTTCGCAGGCTCTCGACCACTCCGCGGGCATACCTCAGCGATCATGGCTCTATGGGGTGAGAGTGATCACTTCACTCTGAGAGGAGTCGCACCGCGCTGCCGGGGCAAACGGGCGTGAGGCGCGCGAGGGCGTTTGACCGCCACTCCACCGGGGCACACTCAACCCCGATGGACGAGAAGGAACACCGCAATCACGTGTCTGAGCACGAGGGCCACGAGGCGTCGGCCACGAGGACCACCGCCTGCCGGGTAGCTACACGGTGCAGTTGCCCGTGGAGGGCATGAACTGCGCAGCCTGCGTGGCGCGGGTGGAGAAGGCCATCGCGGGAGTGCCCAGGGTGTGACAGTCGGCCGTCAACCTTGGCGGTCGAGCGGGCGACCGTCACCTACAACCCCCATCGCACCTCCACCGGCGAAGTGGTAGACGGCCATCGCGGCAGGCCGGGTACAACGTGCCGGCCACTACGGCCACCTTCCCGGTGCTGGGTATGGATTGCGCCAACTGCGCGGTGCGGGTGGGCCGCGTGGTCCAGCGGGTGCCGGGAGTGACCGAGGCCACGGTCAACCTGGCCACGGAGAAGCTCACGGTCAGCTACCTGCCCGGCGCCGTGAGCCCGGCTGAGATAGCCAAAGTGGTGAAGGGCGCCGGATACACGCTGGTGTTGGGGGCCGCCGGCGCGGACGGCGCGGGCGCCGGCGGTGAGGCCGCCGCAGACCCCACGGCCGTCGCCGAGGCGGCTCGGCGGAAGCGCGTGCGCATGCTGATGGTCAAGTTCGTGCTGGCCCTCGTGGTGGGGGCAGTGCTCATGCTCATGATGCTCATACCCCACTCCTGGCTGCACATGGAGTGGCAGTGGCGCATACAGTTCATCCTGGCCACGCCGGTGCAGTTCTGGGCAGGCTGGCAGTTCTATCGCGGAGCGTGGGCTGCCTTGCGACACAAGACCAGCGACATGAACACGCTGATCGCGGTCGGCACCTCGGCTGCCTACCTATACTCGGCGGCGGTCACGTTCTTCCCAGGCGCGTTCGAAGGCGCCGCGGGCGCGGGCTTCGAGGCCGCGGTGTACTACGACTCGGCGGTGCTCATCATCGGGCTGATCCTGCTGGGACGCTATCTGGAGGCGCGGGCCAAAGGCAAGACTTCGGCGGCCATGCGGCGGCTCATAGGCCTGCAGCCCAAGACGGCGCGGGTGCTGCGTCCGGCGGCGGCTGGCGCGCTGCGCTGGAGATGGACATCCCGGTCGACGAAGTGCTGGTGGGCGATGTGGTGGTGGTGCGGCCGGGCGAGAAGATACCAGTGGACGGCGAGGTGCTCGAGGGCCGCTCGGCGGTGGACGAATCGATGCTCACCGGTGAGTCGCTGCCGGTGGAGAAAGGACCTGGTGACGAAGTCATCGGGGCGACCCTCAACCGCACGGGGTCGTTCCGTTTTCGCGCCACCAAGGTGGGGCGCGACACCGCCCTCGCCCAGATCGTGCGGCTGGTCGAGGAGGCTCAGGGCTCGAAGGCTCCTATCCAGAGACTGGCCGACTATGTGGCCAGCATCTTCGTGCCCGTGGTGCTGGTGATCGCCATCGCCACCTTCTTGTTGTGGTACTTCTTGGGACCCGACCCCGTCTTCACACTGGCCATGCTGGCCTTCGTCTCGGTTCTGATCATCGCCTGCCCTTGCGCCATGGGCCTGGCTACGCCCACCGCCATCGTGGTGGGCACGGGCAAGGGGGCCGAGAACGGGATACTCATCCGCTCCGGCGAAGCCCTGGAGCGGGCGCACAAGTTGGACGTGGTGGTGCTCGACAAGACCGGGACCCTCACCCAGGGCAAGCCTCAGGTCACCGATGTGGTGGTGGCGCGCGAAGCCGCCGCGCGGGAGGTGCTCCTACTGGCCGCGTCTGCCGAGCGGGGTTCGGAGCATCCGTTGGGCGAGGCTATCGTGGAGGCTGCTCGGGCGCAGGGGTTGGAGTTGCTCGAGGTCAAGGAGTTCTCCGCCGTGCCCGGCATGGGCATCGAGGCGACGCTCAGCCGGAGAGAAGGCGGTCCGGGTGTTGCTTGGCAACCGGCGGTTCCTGGACGAACGGGGTCACTCCCCCGGAGAGCTCGGAGCGGCCGCGGACAAGATGGCTGTCGACGGCAAGACCCCCATGTTCGTGGTAGTGGAGGGCAAGGTGGCGGGCGTGATAGGCGTGGCCGACGTGCTCAAGTCTGACTCGGTGGCGGCGGTGCGTGAGCTGCAGGGTCTGGGGCTGGAGGTCTTCATGCTCACCGGTGACAACCGGCAGACGGCCGAAGCTGTGGCCAAGCTGGCCGGAATCACCAACGTGCTCGCTGAGGTCTTGCCGGAGAGCAAGGCCCAGGCGATCAAAGACCTGCAGGCTGCCGGCAAGGTGGTGGGCATGGTGGGCGACGGCATAAACGACGCGCCGGCCCTGGCTCAAGCCGATATCGGCCTGGCCATAGGCACCGGTACCGACGTGGCCATGGAGACGGCCGATGTGACCCTCATGCGCGGTGATCTCACTCCCATCGGTACCGCCATCCGTCTCAGCCGGGCGACTATGCGAATAATCAAGCAGAATTTGGGCTGGGCCTTCGGCTACAACGTCGCCCTCATCCCGGTGGCGGCGGGAGTGCTCTACCCGGCCTTCGGCATCTTGCTCGACCCGGTGTACGCGGCGGTGGCCATGGCGCTCTCCTCGGTGAGCGTGCTCTCCAACTCGCTGAGGCTGCGGCGCTTCAGGGTGTGAGCTCCGCGCCGGAGGAGGGACCGTCCTCGGCCGTCAAGCCTCCAACAGCACCACTGCATCGACGAAGAGTTCGTACTCGTCGTCTTCGTCCAGATCGTGTATGAGTACCCTCTCCACCTCGCCCTCGCCGCGCACGGCCAGCAGCCGCGACTGGTACAGGGTCTTGATGTCTGAGCGCTTGACCTAGGCCGCCAGTTCGGCGGGGAGGCCCAGAGCGTCGAGCTCGGTGACGAAGACCACGCGCGGGGTGACCTTGGTCAGCTCCAGGGCCAACTGCGCTGAAGCAACCCCCTTGTCGAGCACCAGCACCCGCTTGTCGGTGAGGGTCGCCGGGTCGTCGACCGAGGTGTAGACGCCCTTGCCCGCGAACTCGTCCAGGCCCTGAACCGCCGTCACCTCGCGGGCGCCGCAGCCCTTGCCGGCGGCGGCTATGGCCTCCTCGCCCAGGGGAGCGAGGCGCGTGCCCGAGCGCCAGTTCTTGATGGCGTCGTGCAGGGCGTCGGCCGCCAAGTTGCTGCAGTGCATCTTGATGGGGGGCAGCCCGTCGAGCGCGTCGGCCACGTCGGCGCGGGTGACCTCCAGGGCTTCGTCCAGCGTCTTGCCCATGACCAACTCGGTGGTCATGCTGGAGGTGGCCACGGCCGAGCCGCAGCCGAAGGTCTGGAACTTGATGTCGGCTATGCGGTCGTCCTTGACCCGCACGTACATCTCCATGAGGTCTCCGCAGACCGGGTTGCCCACGCGGCCGATGGCGACGTCGTCGCCCTCCAAGGTGCCCACGTTGCGGGGGTTGCGGAAGTGGTCGAGAGTCTTCTCTGAGTACTGTGTGGATTTCATCTGGGTACCCCCTAGGACTTCTTGTATAGCGGGGACATGTCCCGCAACCGTTTGACAATGCCGGGCAGGACGGCCAGCACGCGGTCGATATCGGAGTCTTGGCTGAACCGTCCGAAGGTGAACTCCAGCGAACCGTGGGCTTCTTCGTGCAGCAGCCCGCAGGAGATGAGGGTGTGCGAGGGCTCGAGCGTCTTGGAGGAGCAGGCCGAGCCGGTGGAGGCCGCTACGCCGGCGTCTCTGAGAGACAACACCAGTGACTCGCCCTCGATGCCTGCGAAGCGGAGGTGGGCGTTGTTGGGCAGGCGTTCGACCGGATGGCCGTTGAGGTGCACGTCGGGGATGGCGGCCATAACCTCGCGGATAAGCCGGTCGCGCAGGGCGGCCAGCCGGGGCGCCTCGGTGGGCAGCTCCTCTGCCGCGATGCGGGCCGCGGCGGCCATGCCGACTATGGCCGGCAGGTTCTCGGTGCCCGAACGCAGCCCTCGCTCCTGGCCGCCGCCTATGGATACGGGCGCGAGCTTCACTTCCTCGCGGACAAAGAGCGCCCCCAGGCCGGGCGGCCCGTAGATGTCGTTGCTGGAGAGGGTCAGCAGGTCCACCGGCACCGCAGACATGTCCAGGGGTAGCTGACCCTCGGCTGCCACTGCGTCCACGTGCAGCGCCACTCCGGTGCCCTTGAGCATCTGCGCGATCGCGGGAATGGGCTGCACGGTGCCTATCTCGTTGCTGGCCCAGCACACCGACACCAGGATGGTCTCGTCTTTGATGCGCGAGCGGAGTTTGTCGGGGTCTATGCGGCCGAACTGGTCGGGGGGCACCTTGCTGACCGCGAAACCCTCCTTCTCCAACTGCTTGCCGATGTTGTGCAGCGAGATGTGCTCCACCTCAGAGATGACCACGTGGTCGCCCGAGCGCCGGTTGCGCCTGGCGTAGCCCAGCAGGGCCAGGTTGTTGGACTCCGTAGCGCCTGACGTGAACACGATCTCGTCAGGGCTTGCCGACAAGAAGCGGGCTACTTCAGCGCGGCTGGACTCCAAGGCATCGGTGGCCCGGTCGCCCACCGCGTGCAGCGACGCGGGGTTACCGAAGCGCTCACCGAAGTACGGCAGCATGGCCTCGACCACCCGCGGGTCCACGGGCCGGGCCGACTGGTAGTCCAGATAGACTTCGTCTTGGCGTAGGGGTGCGGGTAGGGGCGCGGGCATGCGGCGCGGCCTAGAACCACATGGTGGCGCCGGCGTCCAGGGCAAGGTCGTTCAGAGTGGCCGCGCCCACTATCTTGACTCCCGGGATCAGTTCCGCAGTCTCCCAGCCCAGCATCTGCTTGGAGGCCTCGCACACGTATATGGGTATGTTCATGCTCAGAGTCTTGTCGAGCATGTCTTTGACACTGGGGAACGAGCCCAACTGGAGCTTGTCGGCCTCGCCCGGCCGCAGCACCTTGAGGCCCATGCCCAAGTAGTAGACCATGGGCTTGAGGTCCATGGCCTTGGCCGCTAGGGCCAAGACGAGCGGGGAGTACTGGCGCTCGGGCTGGTCGCTGGTCTGCACGTAGAGGATGGTCTTTTCGTCTTTCACGGCTCTCGCCTCCTAGCTAGCTTTGCGCAGAAGGAATCTCTTGCTATCGGCCTGATCCTCGACCAAGAGCACCTCGTGGCCAGCCCGCTTGGCAAACCGGGTCAGGTCTTCTTCGGCGGCGGGATCGTCCGCGAACACCTCGAGGATGTCGCCATCGGCCAGGCCGTCCATGGCCTCGCGGGTCTGGAACAGGGGCTCTGGGCAGAACAGACCCACACAATCTAGAGTCTTGGCGACCGGCTGGTCATCGTGCATCAGGATTCCTCCCGAGGAAATCTTCACCGTCTCGGTTGTCTTTGTTCCCCGTTCTGCCTTTCGGTAAGCCCGCTCGGGGCGGCCCGGTCTTGGCGGCCTGCGCGCGCTGCTGCTATTATTCGAGCCCCTACTGCGGGCGATTAGCTCAGTGGGAGAGCGCTGCATTCACACTGCAGAAGTCACTGGTTCAAATCCAGTATCGCCCATGACCCCGAGCCCCCGACCGGCGCCCACCAAGTCTTGCTGGCGGCCCGCTCGCTATGAATCTTCGGTATGGTGACGATGTGTGCCCTGCGCCAGCTGCAAGCGCAGCCTACGCTGCCGGTCCGCCCTTCCTGCCGCCTTTGAGTAGCGCGTAGCCCATCGCACCCAGACCGATCAAAGCTATCAGCCCTATTGCCACGATGAAGGCGATCCAGCCGCTCGAGAGACCGTTGTCTTCTGTCCCGGTCGCGACAAGCGTGGTAGTCACCATGACGGTGGTCGGGGGCACCGCGGTCGTGGCCACGGTGATCGGGGCCACGGTGATCTGGGTATTGGTGATCGGGGTCACGGTGATCGGGGCCACGGTGGTCGTGGCCCTAGCGGGCGGAAGGGCTATGTAGGTGAATACGTCGGCGCGCGTGGTCGCGCTCACGAGCTTCGACGCCGCCGTGACCTGTACGTGGACGGTGCCGGAAGCATGGGCTGGGGCTGTGACGGTAATCTGGGTGTCTGAATCGATACCGATGATCGTGGCCACAGTGCCGCCGAAGGTGACCGCATCCGCATCGGTGAACCCAGTGCCGGTGATCACGACTTTGGTGCCCCCAGCAGTCGAGCCCTTGCTGGGAGTGACGTCGGTGACGGTGGGGGGCGCAGGAGGTCTAGCCTGCAGGTTCTGGGCAGCTGCTGGGATGGTCGGAGCGACCGTCGCCGCCAAGGCCACGCTCACGGCCCTCCCAGTACCCAGGATGACCATAATGGCAACAGCGCAGGCAAGCAGACGCAGAGTGGCAGATTGGCGCGCATGTTCAGCTTTCACCACGGGCCCCTTTCATTCGCACTCGCTTGACCCATCAAAATATCGGGTCTGGCACAGCCACGGCCATCTGGAGTTGGCTCTTGCCACAGTCTAGCGCCGTCCGGGCGACTTCTCACCCGGTGTCAAGCCGGCATGTTCGAAGGTCTGGCTGCGTAGACAAGACCGGCAAGGTTGTCTGGCAAGGGGAGTAGCGGTGTCGTAGACTCCGTGTATTGTCAAATAGCGTGCGCACTAAAATCGGGGGGAGAGACAGCTATGCGAGCTTGTGGCAGCGTACCCACAAAGACCTCGACGCTCCCGCTAATCGGTCCTATCTTGACACTGCTTGTTCTCACCATCGTGGCCTGCGGAGGCTCGACCGACGGCAAGTCGACCACCATCACCCCAGTTGCCCGCACCACCATGACTCAGGCTGCCGTTGGGCTTGAGGCGACACACGGCGTAGCGCTGGAGCGCGCGGCGTTTCTGTCGGACAATGCGGAGATCGTATCGGGTGAGGTCTACTATCTGGAGGCCGACGGGGACCTGACCATCACAGTGACCGTCGAGAACTCTGGCAATGTAGACGAACAGCAAATGTCGATCGTTGCGACCCTTGTGTCGGACTCGTCAGCGCCGCAGTCGCAACGAATCGTCGTGCCGGTGGTCAAGGCCGGAGCCACGGCTGTGATTGCGGTCTCTGCCCTCGGGCCCACCAGCCCCGGCGAGAAAGCCACGCTTGAGATATGGGCAGGGCCGGTGCCGGACGAAATGTATGTGGGTGACAACTCACTTACGGCGACACTCATCTTCAGATAGTAGAACTCAGGTTGTTCTACCGGCTTATGTCGACGATGCTCGAAGAGCACCTAGGAGGGCCCTCCGCATGAACCCGATCGAGATAGTCGCCACCGCGATACTCGAATATGTAGCTGCGCGCCGTGACTCGAAGGCGAAGAGCCAGCCAATCGCATACCCCTCATACCCTATCCAAGACACGGACACCCGTGCCGCCCACAGGACGTACATTCCCTTCGACCCGAGCGAGGGATACCCGGCTGCGCCCGACCTACTGTACGAGTGTCTGAGGTGCGGCGTAGTCGTGCCGTCCTTGCCACGCCAGACAGATGCAGCCACCTGCCGATGCCGCAACATAGTCATCGACTTGGGCGCTTCTCGCATGGTGATAGGCACCCCGCTTCACGCCCGACTCTTCCGCGAGCCTCGATAGACGCCGGTAGTCACCCATCACAAGCTCGCGTTGTTCGAAGTCTCTGTTCGCGGTGGATGCCCTATAGTGTAGGCGTCGCTGATGTGCGCGCGCGAACCATGGGGGGATCCATGACCGTGCATAGGCTGGTGGTACTTGTTGCCGCTCTTGTCCTGGCTTGTGCTCTGGTGCTTCCGGGATGCGGCTCGGCAGATACCGCCATCACCGCCGAGGCCGCCCAGCTCTACCCTGTCATGGTCGACGGGAAGTGGGGCTTCATCGACAACACCGGCACCGTCAAGATCCAACCGCAGTTCGACATGCGGGTCGGCTCTCCCGGCTTCTCGGAGGGTTTGGCGGCGGTGGGGGTCGTGGTGAGCGGCGAGCCTAAGTTCGGCTAAATCGACAAGATCCGGTGCCTGGGTAATCGAGCCGCAGTTCGACACGGCCTTCGACTTCTCCGATGGTCTGGCCGCGGTGGGGAGAAGGACGGGCCTGGACGGGTACCGCTATATGGAGTTCGGCTTCATCGACACCGCCGGCTCCCTGGTGATACCGATGCAGTACTACATCAGTGTCCCGGCCTTTCATGAGGGTCTGGCCGTAGTGACTGTAAGCGAGGACTACTCCTCCCAGAGTTTCATCGACAAGACTGGGGCGACGGTACTCGGGCCTTTCGACCTTGCCTACGACTTCTCCGAAGGCTTGGCCTACGTAGAAAGGGGAGGCAAACGGGGGTTCATCGACCGGACGGGCGCGTGGGTCACTGAACTGGAAGCGGCCACTCATGACACATGGGCCTCCAACTCCTACATACCGGCCACAGGCTTCTCTGAGGGTCTCATGCCACTACAGTCGACGTCGAAAGAGTCCGCCAGTTTGGGTTACGTCGACAAGACCGGCGTCTGGGTCATCCAACCGCAGTTTGTCGGGGCCTACGAGTTCTCCGAAGGTCTCGCGGCGGTGGCGGTGGGCACTACAGACGCCATGAAGTGGGGCTATATCGACAAGACTGGCGCCTGGGTCATCCAACCGCAGTTCGACTACGCCTGGGACTTCTCCGAGGGTTTGGCCGCCGTGCAGGTCAAGGACGATGACTCAATCAGGTCTGACTACGTAGACAAGACCGGCAGGGTGATCTGGCAAGGGGAGTAGCCGATCGCTCGTCGACGCATCCGCATGTATCTCAGGACACCTCCGGGTCGGTCACGTCAGGCTCGGACATCAGCCGGCCGACGGTATCCCACAGGAGCGGATCGTGCGCTCGACCCAGGGAGAGTATCTGCCGAGCAATCGCCAGTTCCGGTTTGCAGAACTGGCTGACGATGTGAGAGATCGGACGCCCGGTCAGGGTTGCCAGTTCACGAAGCGTCTCGACGTCTTCTCGCGGAAGAGTGATCGATAGGCGCTGGATCTCGAATTCGCGTCTTGCCACGCCTGTCCTCCAGCTCTGGGTGTGCGCGCTTCTGATCACACGCCGTACGAGTGTACCAGACGCAATCGCCTCATTCGTTCGAGGAATGCATGGCCAGATCAATACGGATCAGGCCCTATCGCAACCGCCACGGTATGAGAGATATGCTCAGCATCGTATTACGGTTGGTGACAAAAGAGCTTGTATTCAGGCACAAAACAGCTATGCTGCATCTTACGCAAGTAGTACGCTAGTACTACTTCGCCGAAGTGGATATCTTCCAGAGGGTGGAACGACGTAGGTAGAAAGGAATGGTCACGAGCTATGGGACCTGGCGCACAAGTGGGGATTGTGATTGCTGATTTGGCGGTATGGGTGCTCATCATGGTGGTAGTGGGCAAGTGGCGCGAGATTATGAAGTGGCTCAGAGCTACGCAGTCCCGCAAGAACTCAGCGAAGAGTGGCGCCTAGCTTCAAGTCGGGCCCTTCCACAGCCCGACCATTCTCGGAGCGAGACACCTGTCGCTGCGCCTCGGCACACGCTCAACTCCCTGACAAAAGGGCCAGCGGCTAGTCGTGGAAGTCGGCACCAAGGCGCTGATCGTGTCCGGGATTCTCGTGGTATACGCGATCGAGCTTGTCCTCCTGGTGAAGTGGCCGGATATCAAGAACCGTTGGCGGGGCCATCGGTCCCGCAAGTCGGTGGTCAATAGCCGTGCGGAGCACGACAGCTGACACCCTCGAGCGTTCGAAGGCTGTCCAGTATCGCCCACCAGCCGGAGTCCCCTGCGGCGTGCTAGCGTATGCGCAGGTGCTTTCGGTGCGCACCACTACTATTCACTCCAAGGTGGAAGAGGGCGGTAGATCTGGTGGGACCTGTGAAATGCCCACAATGCGGCCACCTTACGTTTGAGCCCCTGGATTCGAGGCCTGAGTCGTGGCGGTCTCACTCCCCCCAGCTACTGGTCGTGCTTGGCGTCGTCGTGCTTGCGGCGACGATAGCGGATGCGCGGGGGCGATACCCCAGTTGGTCCCAAGTGTCCCACTGGACATACGGCGTACTAGGTTTGGCCGTCGGGCTGATCGTCGCCGGAGTGATCGTCACTCGGAGACTGAAGCCACCTCCTATTGTGGCTGACGGCCGCCCTTGCTCCTTGTGTGGCTATGTCGATACTTCCGGCTGAGGTGGCGGCAAATTGAGAACCGATATCACGCCATACCGGGGGGCACGGTGAGGAAGGCTCTTTCGCTCTTGACGCTGCTAGTTCTCTGCTCACTGGTCGCGCCGGCCGGAGGCTGTGGGGAGGGCTCGGCGGGGGATTCCCCCCTCCGGATCGACGAATACAACACCGCCATGGATGAGTGGGTCGACCAGCTCTTCGCGGTACCTTTTCCCGAGTATCAAGTCAGCTCGTCGGGTGCGCCTTCATGGGACGAGCCGGCGACTCGCGCATACCTTGATCGTGCTGACGAGCTTCTTGCCGAGCTCAAGCAGATGAAACCTCCGGCAGAAGTGACGACCGAGCATGTCGAAGTGGTGGAGACCACCGAGGCTTTTCTCCAACTGGCGGAGGAGTACTTCGCAGCGGCTGCGACGCTTGACCTCCCGACCATGAGACTCAAGACGGAGGCCCTCAAGGTGCAGAACGCTGCGCTCTCCGAAGCCCTTGAGCAGCTCCAGCTAGCTGTCTCGAATGCCGCAAGCGCCGACTCACTGGTGAGGCTTGCAGACGGCACATACGAGCTGCGCGTCGACCGCGTAGGTAATGACTCGCTGGTGGTGTCTACCCCCGAGGGGCTGCAGGCGGAGTTGGCCGTTTATGGTTCAGGAGTGTACGTCGTCCGCTCGTGCCGAGGCATGCTGGTGGCTCGGCCACGGTGAGCCTCGCTTGAGCTTCTGGTACACATTGGGCATTGCTTTCGGTCTGGCCATGGACGCATTCGCGGTATCTGTAGCCGCGGGCGTGCAGGTGAAAGCCCTCGACTATCGTCACGTGGCCCGATTGGCTCTGAGCTTCGGTCTCTTTCAGTTCCTCATGCCGGTGGCCGGCTGGTTGGCCGGGCGCAGTCTGTCGAAGTGGGTGCAGGCTTTCGATCACTGGGTGGCCTTCGGACTTTTGGCCCTCATCGGCGGCAAGATGCTCTGGGAGTCGTTTCGCTCCAGCGAAGAATCGTGCAAGGACCCGACCCGGGGCTGGACCCTGCTCCTGCTGGCGGTGGCTACCAGCATCGACGCGCTGGCGGTGGGGTTGAGCCTGGCGTTTCTCGATGTCTCTGTGTGGATACCCAGCCTGGTGATCGGCCTGGTAGCGGCCGTGCTGAGCGCCCTGGGCGCCATGTTCGGCTGCAGACTGGGCAGGCGGTTCGGGGTGTGGGCGGAGCGCTTCGGCGGGCTGGTGCTGGTCGGCATAGGGGTCAAGAT
Source organism: uncultured Actinomycetes bacterium (assembly GCA_963747275.1). Taxonomy (GTDB): domain Bacteria; phylum Actinomycetota; class Thermoleophilia; order RBG-16-64-13; family RBG-16-64-13; genus RBG-16-64-13. The sequence goes on along the minus strand of CAVVEI010000012.1, from coordinate 55,299 downwards.
CTTGGTGGACCACCTGGCGTAGGCGGAGGGCCGAGGGGCAAGAGCGAAGCAGACGCTACGTAGTGTTCTGGGCGATAATAGGAGCCCATGAATCAAGCATCTAATCCTGAACGCAACCTGCGCATCATCCCCCTGGGGGGGCTTGACGGCATAGGCAAGAACATGACCGTCTTCGAGTATGCGGATGAGATGGTGGTCATTGACGCCGGCCTGATGTTCCCCGACGACGATCATCCGGGGGTCGACCTTATCCTGCCCGATTACTCCTATGTGGTGAAGCGCCAGGCCAAGCTGCGCGCCATAGTCATCACCCATGGACACGAGGACCACACCGGGGCTCTCCCCTATCTGCTCAAAGCACTTGACCGGCGGGTGCCGGTGATGGGCACCAAGCTGACTCTCGGTCTGATCCAGGGCAAGTTCGAAGAGCACGGCATCAAGCCGAAGGCGGTCAAGCTGCAGGAGGTGCATGGGGGGAGTCACGTCTCGGTCGGATCGTTCGCGTTCGACTTCTTCGCCGTGAACCACTCCATACCCGACGGAGTGGGGGTCTTCATACGCACGCCGGTGGCCAACGTAGTGCACACAGGCGACTTCAAGCTGGACCAGACTCCCATCGACGGACGTCTGGTGGATTACGCTGCGCTCACCAAGTTCGCCAAGGTGGGGGTCGACCTGCTCTTGTCTGACTCGACCAACGCCGAGACACCTGGCGTGACCATGTCGGAGGCCTCTGTTGGCCCGGTGTTGCGCGAAGTCATCGAGAGGGCCGCGGGCCGGGTGTTGGCGGCCTCTTTCGCGAGTCACGTGCACCGCGTTCAACAGATCTGCGACGCGGCCGTCGGATCAGGGCGCAAAGTGGCCTTCATCGGGCGGTCGATGATCACCAACTCGCAGATAGCCCGCGACCTGGGCTATCTGTCCATCGACGATCGCGACATCATAGAGCCCGAGCAGGCGGCCAAGATGCCGCCACGCAAGGTGCTTGTGATGTGCACGGGCAGTCAGGGCGAGCCCCTCTCGGCGTTGGCGCGCATGGCCAACGGCGACCACAAGACCGTGAATGTCGAGCCCGACGACACAGTGGTCATCGCGGCCACGCCGGTGCCGGGCAACGAGAAAGCGGTCAACAGGGTAATCAACCGGCTGGCCAAAGCCGGTGCCACCGTGGCGCACAAGGGCACCCTACACGTGCACGTGTCGGGCCATGCCGCTGCTGAGGAGCTCAAGCTGATGCTGAACCTGGTCCGCCCCCGTTTCTTCATGCCCGTGCACGGTGAGACCCGGCATCTGGTCGCTCACGCCGCGCTGGCACAGGAGGTAGGCATACCGAAGAAGAACGTTTTCGTGCTTGGCAATGGCGATGTCTTGGAGCTCAGTAAGTCGACGGCGAGGGTCACCGAGAGCGTGGAGCACGGGGTGGTCTATGTCGACGGTCTGGGGGTGGGCGACGTGGGCCAAGTGATACTGCGCGACCGGCAGGTCTTGGCCAAGGATGGCATAGCGACCGTGGTGATCACCATAGACAGCCAGACCGGTCGTTTGATGTCCGATCCGGAGTTGATCACGCGCGGTCTGACTTTGGGCCCTGAAGGAGACAGGGTCGTTGCCGAGGCTCAGGCTCGCATCCGGCAGCGGCTGGCCAGGACTCACAAAGAAGGGGCCACCGACCAGGCTGTCATCAAGAAGGCCGTGCACGACTCGCTTTCGCAAGTGCTTTGGGAGCGAACCCGCAGCCGACCGATGGTCATCCCAATAGTGGTGGAGGTCTAGCTCCCGGGGTCTGCCCGCTCGGGTCGCCGAGCAGCGGCGCCTAGGGCCTGAACCTTGAGGCTGCTCCCCAGTGGTGGCCTAAACGTGACTGTTCGAGCTTGGCTTGGTCGTCGGCCTCTTTCTGCGAAGAGCTGAAGCCTTGGGACATACGGCCGTTGCACCATAGCCGCCAAAGCCACAGAGGCCGCTCAGAAGTCGACGTTTGTGCCTCGCGGATCTCGATCCTCATGACGGATATCCTCTCGTGCTACTGCTGTGCGGGTGCTGGGGGGAGGTAAGTGAGGAGAAGCTTCGTGGACCTGAGTGTATCATCTCCGGCCCGGCGGACCCGCACGCGGGGAGCTTGACAACTCCGGGCGTGCTATACTGCCGCCCAGCATCCGTTAGGAAGCTCTAGGCGCAGCGACGAGCCTTTCAGTTCTCTCCGCTCAGTCTCCAGTCTTTTCTCTCGTATGTCGCAATATCACTCCGTATTTGGAGGCTGAAAGTGAGTTCATCAAAACTGTACGTGGGCAATCTAAGCTACGACACGTCCGAGGCGTCCATCAGGACCGCGTTCGGGGCCCACGGCGAAGTAACCTCGGTAAACCTGATCACCGACCGCGACACGGGCCGCCCCAAGGGCTTCGGTTTCGTCGAGATGGCTTCGCCCGAAGAGGCCGAGAAGGCCAAGAGCGCCCTCGACGGCACTCAGCTCGACGGCAGGGCCATAAAGGTCGACGTGGCCAAGGAAATGGTGCCTCGTGCGCCTAGGTCCGGCGGCGGCGGCTACGGCGGTGGCGGCGGCTACGGCGGTGGCGGCGGTGGCGGCGGCTACGGCGGCGGCGGCGGTCGCAGCGGCGGCAGTCGCTGGTAGTTCTCGCGCCCAACGCGAAATGACGAAACGCCGGCCTTCGGGCCGGCGTTTCTGTTTCTGCAAAGGCTTCTCAGAGAGGAGGGCAGATGTGCCTACTGGCCGGCATCTGCCAGGTAGGCGCGAAGGTCCTCTATTGTGAAGCCATAGACCTCGGTGAGTTCCCGGAGCCGCGTGTCGAGCGGGGTGTCCGTAGGCATGCCGAACGCCTGCAGCAGCGCGCCGACATCAGCCCCTTGGGCCTCGATGTCGGCGAGCGTCGTACTCCCCCGCACTACCACCGTCCCGCCGGCCGTGGCCTCGGTGACCGGCTCGACCGACTCCTGCCCTTGTCCCCCACCCCCACCCCTGCCACCGCCACCACCGCGTCCGCCGGTGATACGGAAGTCGTCGGTGAGGACGGTCAGCAGTATGGGGAGGGCGAAGGCTGCCACCGCGAGCAGAGCGAACAGCCACTTCGGTACCGCCCGCCTCGGCGTGCCACCAGCAGTATCAGGAGCGGCGGCGCCCGTCTCAGCTGCGTCACCGGCCGTCTTGGCGCGAAGTCTCGCTAGTTCGCTGAACCACGTGTGCAGCTTGAGCGTGTCACCTGCCTTGCCGTTCTGGGGGCACACGTCAATACACTTGAGGCAGCGGGTGCACTCGATGTGGCGTATGTTCGTGCTCGCGCAGAGGTCTATGTTCACCGGACAGACCTTTGAGCAGCGACCGCAGTCGGTGCAGGTCGCGGCCTCTCGCTTGATGCTTATGAACGAGAAAGAGTTGAAGATACCGTTGAAGGCACCCAGAGGGCAGGCGTAGCGGCAAAATGGTCGAGGTATGAAGAGCGCCAGGATCAGAGTCACGCCGGTGACGATGTAGCCGCTCAGGGCTATCTCGTCTGTCCAGATGTGGTAGAGGTTGTAGTAGGGGTCCCACTCCTGAAAAACCAGCTTGGCGCTGCGCGCTGTCTGGACAAGCACCCAGATGAGCACGGCCCACTTCAGAAGTTGGAGCACTCTTTCCAGCCAGCGCGGGACACGGTTGTACGCGCGTCGCCACAGACGAGCGCCCACCCAACCCAGACCTTGTTGAACCGAACCCAAGGGGCAGATCCAACCGCAGAAGGACTTGCCGGTGAGCACTAGACCAACCAGGAGGGCTATCAGCATTATGAACACCGCCGAGTGCAGCTTGGCCACGTACCCTCCGTCGGAGAAGTACGTGTAGAGGTTCACCACTCCCCCGAAGGGGCAGATGGTGTGCAGGTTGGCCGCCCAGCGTTCGCCGGTGGTACTGGCGATGGCTATCATCAACACGAACAGCGCTATCACGGTCTGTACCGCGTAGCGTGTCCACTGAAGTGCTCCCGGCCCTTTGCGCTTCATGCGGATGCGCCCCCTTGGCTCGTAGTTCCGTGAATCCTAGTGGTCGTCTCCGTGATGGTGCCCGCAGGTCGCCTCAGAGTGCACGATCTCTCCGCGCAGCAAGGCCTCGATCGCTTCAAGGGCCGGACCACCGACTCCGCAGTACAGCTCGAAGCCCTGGAGTTTGAGCGCCTGTTGCATGGGTGCACCCATGCCACCAGCCAAGATGACTTGTACACCTTGTTCCTTCAAGAAGCCCGCGATGCCGGCGTGGTTATGTTGCATGCCCTGAACCTCGAAGACCGAGGTACGGGTGATCTCGCCATCAGACGTCTCTGCTACCAGAAAGGCCTGCGTGCTGCCGAAGTGGGCATTGACCGTTCCATCCAGATAGGGCACTGCTACGATCATGTTATCTCCTTTGCCTGTGGTTTCTGTAGCCAGGGCGCCCTCGCGGGCCACCAAGGCCGAGGAGTCCTGAGTACGTACTACCGTGACCGGGCCACCCTCGATGCACACCGCTTTGCCTGACACCAGCGCTTCGGTGACTGCCCGATGGGCTCGGTCCGCCATGCGACTAACCGTGGAGGCTGACACTCCCAGCCTCTGCCCTGCTTCGGCCTGAGTGAGCCCCTCCAGATGGAGCAGTCGGAGGCTTTCGAGCTCATCGAACGCCAGCCGGACCTTCTTCAATCCTCTCAAGGGCACGCCCGCAGGGCCAAAGGCCCTCGTACCCGGTGTGCCCTCTAGACATCTCCATTTGGCGGGTCGGGCCACAACTGTCCTCTCTTGGGTTTTGCACACACTTGCATTATAGCGAATCGGGGATGTGTCTGGCTGCTTCGCGCCAAGTGCCCACATCACGAAGCGGGCGTAACACTTCTCAGGCCACTCACGATTACGCGGATGCAAGGAACGCATTACAGAGGAGGGTTACGAGATGTTCTTGACAGCGATTTTGAGCACGAAGCTGGCGGCGGTCGTGGCGTCGGCGGTCGTGGCAGCGGGGAGCCTTACTGGTGTCGGGTTTGCCGCCGACGGCGCTGCCCCGGGCGACGCTCTCTACAAGCTCGACTGCGCTATGGAACGCGTCGGTCTTGGTGACGGCGGGGTGCAGGAGCGTGTGCAAGAGGCCGCCAAGTTGGTCCAGCGCGGTGAGATCGACCGGGGACTCGCCCACGCGGAGCAGGCTCTTCAGAATCGGGCCGGTCTGGACGAGAACGGGCAGGCCAACGGTGCTCTCGTGTCCGCTGCCAACGCGTTGCAGACAGCTCTCCAGACCGCCAATCAAGGTGAGTCCGACCAGATACAGGCGCGAGTGAGAGAGATGCTGCAGACCTGCACCCAGGCCCAGACCCAGACGCAGGATCAGACGCAGACGCAGACGCAGACTCAAAGCCAGACTCAGACGCAGACCCAGGATCAGAGCGGTACCGCGGTGCAGAACCAGAACGGTGAGGGTAGCAAGGGCGGCAAGTAGCAGCCCGCCGTGGATGAGGGTCTCACAACGACCCTCAGATGCAGGTACGAGTGCCACAGTCGCCGCGGCGACTGTGGCACTCTACTCACATGGTGCATACTAGGCGTCCAGCGAGACACGACTACGATCACGGGGGCGCATGGTTCTAGGCCCTGACTTCGAGCGGGTGCTGATGGCGGCCAAGGCCGGCGCTGAATGGGCCTGGGTCGCCGTCTATAGGGATCTGGCCGGATCGGTCAAGGGCTACTTCATCGTGCGCGGTGCTCTGGAACCGGAGGATCTCGCCAGCGAGACCTTTCTACAAGTCGCTCGAGACGTCCAGTCGTTCAAGGGCGACGAGAAGGGCTTCCGGGCCTGGGTCTTCGTGATCGCTCACCGGAGGTTGGTGGATTCTTGGAGGGCTGCCGGCAAACGCCCCCAGTCAATCGCGCTGGTCGAGTCGATGCCGGACGTCGAAGGCGGCAATACTGAGGACGAGGCCTTGGACCGTATGGCCACAGTGCAGGTAGTCTAAGCTCTCAGCCACCTGACCGATGACCAACGAGCCGTGCTCGCCCTGCGAGTCATCGGTGGCCTGAGCGCCGAGCAGACAGCGGAGGTGCTTGGTCGTAGGGCCGGTGCAGTAAGGGCGCTTCAGCATCGAGCGTTGCTTGCCCTCCAGCAGATACTGGGCGAGTCAGAGTAACGCAATGAGCGCATCTTACGCTTATAGGTATGTGAGACGGCCGACAGCCATCTCGGAGGTGGTGTGGTGAGCAGCAGGACAAAAACCGGTGGGGCTCTTGGTCGCGGTGTTAGCCGCGGTGACGTGGAGCGCCTGCTATCCGGCCTGGGCTCTGGGCCGGAAGATACCGCCGAGCTGGCCGCCACGGTCCGTGCCCTGCAGCATCTGGGCGAGTTCCCTCCTACAGAGAGCGAAGCCCAGGCTTTTGCCACGCAGGCTGCCAAACTGGTGCCCGATACTGAGGGCCAGAGAGCGCCGGGCGCTATGCCCACGGATGTCCGCAGGCGCAGCCGGTCACGTCTTCGGCCGGCAATGGCCGGTACCCTTGCGGCCCTGGTCTTGATGGTCTCTGCTTCGGCCGGGGTGGCATACGCGGCCAACGGAGCTGCCCCAGGCGACGCTCTCTACGATCTCGATCGGGCGCTGGAGAAGGTCGGGCTTGGTGACGGCGGGCTCAAGGAGCGTCTGAATGAGGCGGGGCTGCTGGTGGAGCGAGGCCGGGTGGAGGCGGGGCTGACTCATGCCGGTGATGCGATCGCCAACATGGCCGCCGATGACCAAGGTCTGCGCGCAGCCGCTGAAGCTCTCTGGGCTGCCGCGGATGCTGCTGGCGAGGGCGAGGGACCGCAGACACCAGAGGGCAGGGCGCTCGTGGCCGAGCGACTCCGGCAGATGGGGTCCACCGAGCCTGGGTCCAAGGACTTTGGGCAGGCTCTCGACGATCTGGGTGGCACGTTCGACGCTCAAGGCCAGACAGACGGCGGCTCTGGGCCAGGACTTCCGACGGGAAACGACCCCAGCGGCGATGGCCAGGGGCCTGGAAACACCGACACCACCGGTGGCAACGGCACGGGGACGAGCGGCGGTAGTGGCGGTAGCGGCCCGGGCCACTGAGGCCACAACAACGTCGCGGCCCGCTTGGGTGAGGACCTCGCCCCCAGACCCCCAGAGCTAGTTCTCGGCCTCTAGCGCCGACGTCGCTCCTATATCGGCAGTGGTGAGCAGTTTGTCCTCGAAGCGATCCAGCCTGCGCTGCGCGTCCTCGTACTTCTTACGCGCGTTCTGCAGGTGGGTGCCCAGCACGTCGAACTCCTCGCGAAACCGGCACTCGTCCACAGTGAGCCTGTTCAAGTGGTCCATGATCTCGCGGGCTCGCTCCTCTATCTGCAGCCCCTTGAGCCCGTGGATTATCACCTGCAGGTAGGCATAAAACGAGTTTGGGCTGACCGGTATCACCCGCTTCTCGAGCGCGAAGGGGAAGAGCCCGTCCTCTGAGTCATCCTTGAGGATGGTTTCGTAGTAGACGTTCTCGGCGGGGATGTACATGAGGGCGAAGTCGTAAGTGTGCTCGTCGGGGAGTATGTACTTCCAGGCCACCTGGTCGATGTGGCCCTTGACCACTCGCATGAAGGCCCTGCGCTCTCGCGCTGCCTCGGCCTCATCTTTGATGGCCACCAACCTGCGGAAAGACTCCAATGGGAATTTGGCGTCCACCGGCACGAGCGCGTCGCCTAGGCAGATGACCGCGTCCACCCGCTCACCGGAGGCGAAGCGATGCTGCAGGCGGTAGGCCTTGTCGGGGAGTATCTGGGCCAAGAGCTCGGCCAGAAGCGTCTCACCCATGCCGCCCCGCAACTTCGGAGGACGCAACAGGTCCTCCAGACTCGACACCTTGTGGCCCACATCGACCATCTGTTGCGCGGCTACAGCCAGTCCGCCCAGCGTGTGAGAGATCTGCGCGTATGATGACCGGCTGCTCTGTTCCACGTCCCAGAGACGTTGGGAGAGCACCGCGAAGTCCTCTGAGTCGGGCAGCCGCTCGGCGACGGTGTCTACCTGCGCGCGCAGACGCGTCGTGCCGAGCACCGCGATGACAATGAAGACGCTCAGCACCGCGACCAACACGGCGAGAGCCACAAGCACCACAGTCGGCGTGTCCATTTGTACACCTCCAGGTTTCGCTGTCCCTGCCGACCGGGAATGCTACCTGGGCGTCCGGACAGGTGATCGTGAAGGGGTATGTCATGGCCACACGCGACATCAGACTGCTGCGGGAGTCGGTGCCCACCATCGAGGGGGCCGGCGTTCACCTACGGAGGGCTTTCGGGCACGGTGACGACACTCTCTTCGACCCCTTTCTGATGCTCGACGATTTTCGGGGTGAACGGCCGACCGACTACGAGTTGGGCTTTCCGTGGCATCCGCATCGGGGCATCGAGACCATCACTTACATGCTCGAGGGCGAGGTCGACCATGGCGACTCCATGGGCAACAAAGGGACCATCTGTGCCGGGGACGTGCAATGGATGACGGCCGGTAGCGGCATCATCCACCAGGAGATGCCCCGCGGGCTCGAGAGCGGCCGCATGGGCGGCTTTCAGTTGTGGGCCAACCTGCCGGCTGCGCATAAGATGCGGGATCCACGCTACCGGGGCATCGAGGCTGCAGAGATACCGGAGGTGGAGGCGGAGGGTGCCTGGGTGCGTGCAATAGCCGGAAGGGTGGGCGACACGGTGGGCCCGGTCTCTGACATCACTGTGGACCCGGAGTACTTGGATGTCACGATCGACCGAACTGTGACCTGGACCCATCCCACGGTGGTGGGGCACACGGTGTTCGCCTATCTGTTCGAGGGGGAGGGGAGTTTTGGCGCCGCCGGGCAACGAGTCACCGCCGGGCACGGGACGCTGATTCTGTTCGGCGATGGCGATCAGGTTACCGTGACTGCGGGAGAGTCGGGCGCGCGCTTCATGTTGGTCTCGGGCAAGCCCCTGGGTGAGCCGATCGCCTGGGCGGGCCCGATAGTCATGAACACGCGTGAGCAGTTGGAAGAGGCCTGGGGAGACCTCGAAGCGGGCACTTTCGTGAAGCGGAAGGCCTAGCGGACGTTCACGGCCGAGATGGCCACAGCGAGCAATTGTTCGCGTGAGACTTCGTACATTAGAGTGTTGGCGACCCAGTAGAGCACGTCGTCCTTGATCCACCATATGTGGTCCGCTTTGGTGGCGGTGCCGACGATAGTGAACACAGTGCCGCCCAGTCTTACCTCTCTGCCGGCGCTGGCCAAAGGTGCCTTCAGCCAAGTGGTAGCTCCCACTCCCAGATACTGGTCTTTCTTGGCCAGCCGGTACCCTACCCTGACGGCGGGCCGTGCGTGTTCGCCGGAACCGAGGGAGTAGCTGCGCTGATATGAGTAGGCGCACTTGGGTGGGAGGTAGGTGGGGGCCATCAGGGGGAACCCCGCTTTGGCCTCAAGTTTTCGCCAAGCATCGCCTGCCGGAGGAGCTCGGGGGGGCTCGGGCACGAGCTTTTGAGCGGCAAGGAGTAGCTGCGGCTCGGTCTGGGCGTCGGCCTCGACGGCTCGCGGCGGGGTGAGAAAGTCATTGACTGCGGAGGCGATCTGTTTGTCGGTTGCGAGCACGAAAGAAATGCCATCGAGGGTACCGGTGGAGGTGATGAGGGTGGTCATCTTCATGCGGCTGCCATCCAACTTGACCGCCCACCAAGCCAGCCTGAGTATCTCGTTGGCGGTGAGGTCGGTGTCGACGCTGTCAAAGGTGGAGCGGATGAGCGAGGGCAGCTTGAAGGCGAGGTTCCAGCCCATGGCCTGCTCGCGGACGGCCGACAGGAAGCGTTGCTGCCTCTGCATACGCCCGAAATCGATGTTGCGGTCATGCCTTGTTCTACAGAAGCGTAGGGCGTTCTGTCCGTCAAGCAGCTGGTATCCGGGTCGCAGTTGGATCTTGCCGTCGTCGTAGGTGCGGTCCACGTCCACATAGACTCCACCGAGAGCGTCGGCGATAGCCTTAAAACCCCCGAAGTCGGTCTCGGCGAAGTGGTTGAGGTCGACGCCCAGGGCCGATTGGACCGTGCGAATAACCAGCGCGGGACCCCCGTATGCATAGGCCGCGTTGATCTTGTTGTAGCCTCTCCCGGGGATCTTGACTCTCAGGTCGCGGGGTATGGACAGCAGGGAGAGAAAGTCGTTCTTGCTGTCGATGTGCACCAGGATGATGGTGTCAGAGCGGCCGCCCTTGCCGGTGGTCGAGCGCGTGTCCGAACCCAGGAGCACGAGGTTCATGCTGTCCGGGTCTGCGAAAGTCATCGCACCGGTGGGCGATCCTGCGAGCGTCGTGGAGGTCGGCTGTTCGCCCAGTGCGGCAATCACTTCCGGCCCCACCCGGGCGTTGGAAGATCGTACCAAGCTCTGATACCAGAGATAGAAGCCACCAGCCGCGACCAGCAGCGCGACCACCAGGCTCAAGCTCACCCAGAGGACTATGCGTCCCGTGCTCCGCTTCGCCGGTGGCTTCTTCTCGCTCAAATCGCCGCGGGCTGATCCCACATAATCGCGACACCATCAGGGTCAGACTGGCTTACCATGACGGGGAGTGTGGCTCCGACCTGCAGCCGCGCCAGGTGTTGCATCGGAACGAGCAGCTGCCTGGAGACGGGACGGGGCATGCCGCCCTGCGGAGTCACAAGGAGTTCCACCTGCATCAGAGGGTTCATGTTCACCATGCCGGTGCTCGGCCCGACAGCGACGACCTGCGCGGTGCCTGGCACCCCGTCTGTCATGGCCTGGTTGGCGTCACTCATCGACTCGTTGAGCGCTTTCATCTTGGCCATCGCATCCTGCATCTGTGCGCCGGGGTCCCAGCCCTTGCTCATCTCCTTGGCCTGCTGGTTCAGCTTGTTTATGTCACCCAGAAAGCCCATCACGCACGACCAGTGTAGAGGGCGTTGAAGCGTTGCGCGACGGCAGGGTTGGCCTTCATCCGCGCGGTCCAAGTATCGGAGGCGGTCTGCCAGGCGTCGGCGGCGATGCCCTTCATGCCTGCGATCTGGACGGCCATGGCTTGGTCGTAGTTGTACTCGGCCAGACCCTTGGCCACCTCGGCGTACTGCTCGAGGCTGACCCCAGCGACTGGATCGAAGTCAGGTCCCACTGCGGGTGCAGCCGCGGCCTGCTGCTGCTGAGCCATCATGGCTGCCGCGGCTTGTTGCTGTTGAGCAGCCATCGTCTGTGCGTTGGCCGCCATCTTCTGTGCTTCTTCGACCATGCTAGGCGCGGCTGCGACAACGTTCTTCATGTCTTTGAGGTCTTTGAGAAGTCCCATGGCAGATCCTTTCCCGTAGATCTGATGCCGAGAGGCCGGGTACATGCCGACAGCTTATACCCATTGCTCTACTGTGGGAAGCGTCGCGTGGGGCGGCGCGGTCTAACCGCTTGCGTCGCCAGGCTCGAAGCTGTCGAAGAAGCGGTCGAAGCCCTTCTGGGCTCCAGCCCACTCGTCGGAGGTCGACATAGCGATTAGCATGTAGGTTGAGTCCGAGCCGACCAACATGCAAAGCGTGGCACTGAGAGAGAGAGTGCCGGCGACCATGGAGAGGCTCGTCTGATACCCAGGGAGGCCGCCGATAGTGACGGCGGTTACGGGCTCGATAATCGTGACTCCGGAGCCCGCGAGTTCTGCTTGGCTGTAGTTGGTCTGCATCGTCGTCCCCAACTGCGACTCATCACCCAACGCCCCGGGTGTGAACATGAACACGCCCACCGCTGCCAATTCGTCGGGCTTCCTGGAATCGCCTATCCCATATCCGGCCGCCGACATCGAGAGTAGCGAGACCCCCGACGCCTGGTCGGTGAAGCCCGCGAAAACGCCGGTCTCGTCTGCCATCTCCCAGCGCCCCGGATATGAGAAAGAGTAGCCGTAAGTATCGTTGGTGTAGGTCTTGGGCGCAAACTCGAACTTCCAGACCACCAGTGCGATCGCCACGACCCCCAGCACGGCCAGCACCGGTAGCATCCACGCCCTGGCCGTCTTCGGTCGCGCGTTTGGCTGCACCGATGGCGTCGACTGCGGCGCGGGGGGCGAAGAAGTCCAGGCGGCGACTATCTCCCCTTCTGGGTCGACCCTGCCGCCCTGGTCTGCGCGGGTCCGCTCCGCCATGTCTTGCCAAGATGGGGCGGCTCCATTGGCCGGCGTTGGGGGCGCCGCGGCGGTCGAGCCCAGGCTCGAGCCCGACGATGCCTCTCCTGCCGAGCTCAGCCAACCCGTGCCCTGCGCTTGGGCAGGGGTGGGAGTAGCTCCCAACCATACCCCGCGGGTGGCCAAGAGCGACTGTGGGGACGGTGAAGTCGCCGGCTCCGCATCCGTCATGGACTTGGGCTTGGGAGAAGGCCACTCCGGATATTCTTCGGTCCAACCAGAATGCACTCCGGGTTCGGAGGCCGCCTCGAGAGTCGTCGGGGCCCTCATAAGCACCGAGGCGTCCTGCGATGAGTCAGAAGGGAGGGCGCCCAGGGACGGGACCCAGGTGTCTGGCACGTCATCCAACGAGGCAAAGAGCAGGGCCGCTGCTCCGGGGGCAGGGCCCCGTCTCTCTGTTGAATCCGCCTGCAGCAGATCGATCGGCCGGTTCTCCGACTCGGATTCAGGTACGCAGAGCAGATTCTGAGGATCGGCCAGGTTCACTCTGAGGTTCACCTTGCCCGGTCGGTCCCAGGCGGCTATCAGGTCGCCTCGTGCCCTCGCAACCGCGCCATCGAGCTCACAGGCCTGGATAGTGGCCGACACCCCGTGGGCGGTTTCCTCGGAGAGGTAGCCGACATGTTGGTCGCCTATGAAGACCCCCACGCATTGCCTGCCCTCGGCGTTCTGCATGGTGCGAAGAAACGTCACGGCCGGACGTGAAGGAGCCGACCCAAGGAGGCGCACCAAGAAAGGGTCGGTACCCTCCAAGAGCACGATGTCGTGGGTGCGGCCCCCATCTAGTAGAACGATCTTGTCAGCCATACCCCTTGCCCAGACGCGCGTACTTTGTCGATAGCGAGAGTATCGGCCCTGTTAACAGCGGACTTGAGCCCAGAGGGGGCGATTGTGAGAGACTCAACTCGGGAACAACCCTTGGTGGCCGGTCCGTTATCGGCGGCCGGCGTCCGGAGTGGGTAAGCGCGACACTCTCTGAGGAGGGAGCTATATGCGTCTTCTTGTCTGGCTATGCAGAGTGATTCTCTTTGTGGTGGTCGGGGCCTTCGTGGCCACGGTCTTCTATATGACCCACGATGTGGGCACGGATATGGACAGCGCGAAGCCGGTGCTCAACCTGGTGACGGTCATAGGCGCAGGTCTACTGGGCTTCGTCTGGCCGCTGATCAGGCGCTATTGGCAGTCACTGCTCTTGCTCATCGGTCTGGGCGTGGTCAGGGGGCTCTTTGCGGCGGACCCCGGCCTTTCCAGTCTGAGGACGCCGCTCTTGACCCCCTTTCAGTCTGACTACCTCTGGATATCGATAGGTGTGGTGGGCTTCTTCCTGATAGCCACCCTGGCGGGCCGGGCGATCACCAGCGACCGCAAGCTAAGGGCCTTGAGGCAGGTGCCGACTATCGGGACTCCCGCGATGGAAGTGAAGCCCGCGCAGCCTGCGCCCGAGGTTAGAATCGCTGACGCACCGCGGGTCTCCGAAGCCAAAGAGAGCGCGAAGCCCGAGGCTGCGACGACTGACCAGCCTCAACTCACAGAGCAAGCCCAGGCGGCGGACGAGGCCCCGGCCAAGGAATAGGGGCTTCGCCGAGCAGCTGCGCGGAGCATGGCGATTGCGAAGAGTGGTGAGGGGGCAGGCAACTTGCGAGATTGCCCCTAGAAAGTGTCAGCCCACCCTCTGGGCTCGGATGGTCGCGAGTACTCGAACGCGGTTTCGAGCGCAGAGGGTGGGCTGACCCACTCGAACGCGGTTTCGAGCGGGCAGCCTGCCCCCTTACACTACGAGATGTGTTTGCCGCGGTTGGTGTAGTGCGTGTGCAGCAGTTGGTGGCTCTTGTGCCCGCAGGGTCCGTCGGTGAGGAACTCCTTGTAGACGCGCAGCACCGCCGGGTTCTCGTACGACTTGCGCACGGTCATCTGCCGGTCTTCGCCGTAGATGGCCTTGGCCCTCGCCGCCCGGATCTCTGCATTGGTGGGCATGGGCTGGCCGCCACCGCCCAGGCATCCGCCCGGGCAGGCCATGAACTCTATGAAGTGGCACTCCGCGAACTTGCCGCCGGCCTTGATGTCTTCCATCACCTTGTGGGCGTTGGCGGTGCCGTGGGCCACGGCCACCTTGAGGGTGGCTCCCTTGAGCCAGTTCCAGTTGGGCACCAGGTGCGCGAGTAGCTCGGGTACCGGACCGACCTCTTGGATCTTGAGCTCCGCGTAACGGACGCCGTCGAAACCGCGGACGGGCAAGATGTCGCCGTGTTCATAGAGGTTCTCCACCTTCTGGCCGGTCACCAACTCGATGACCGTGCGCAGAGCCGACTCCATGACCCCGCCCGTTGCTCCGAAGATGAGGCCGGAGCCGGTGGCTCCGCCGAACGGGTCGTCGAAGTCAGAGCGGGGCAGCGACGGCACATCGAGGCCGGCCTGCCGGAACATGGCGCCCAGCTCGCGGGTGGTCAGGCCGAAGTCGACGTCCTGATAGCCCGAGGCGTTCATCTCGGGGCGGTTGCACTCGAACTTCTTGGCCGAGCAGGGCATGATGGCCACGCTGACTATGTCCTTGGGGTCTACACCCATCTTCTGCGCGTAGAAGGTCTTGATGAGCGCCCCGAACATCTGTTGTGGCGACTTGGCCGTGGAGAGGTTGGGGATGTACTCGGGATAGAAGTGCTCGCAATACTTCACCCAACCCGGTGAGCAGCTGGTGAACTGGGGCAGGGCCGCCTTCGTGTCACCTTCGACCAAGGCCTTGTGCAGCCTCAGCAGGAGCTCGGTACCCTCCTCGATTATGGTGAGGTCGGCGGTGAAGTTGGTGTCGAACACGTGGTCGAAGCCCATGCGCCTGAGGGCCGTGTTCATCTGGTAGGTGACGGTGGTGCCTGGCTCTAGGCCGAACATCTCGCCCATGGCTGCCCGCGGCGACGGGGCAGTCTGTACCACCACATGCTTGGTCGGATCGTCCAAGGCCTGCCAGACGGGTGCCAATGCCGGATGCGCGTAGAGCGCAGCGGTGGGGCAGCGGTTTATGCACTGTCCGCAGTTGATGCAGACGGCCTCGGCCAAGGGGATGTGCTTGAAGGTAGAGACGTCCACCCGGTTGGAGCGGTTGGTGGCCTCCAGCACGCCCACCTCCTGCATGTCGATGCAGGTGCGTACGCAACGGCGGCAGCGGATGCACTTGTTCATGTCGCGGACGACCGAGTAGCTCGATTCGTCCACCGGAACGGGGACCTCCTCGTGCCCGAACCGGAACTTGTCCACTCCGTATTCTTCGGCCAGGGCCTGGAGTTCGCAGTGACCGTTGCGGATGCAGGCGTAGCAGTCGCCGCAGTGCTCACTGAGCAGCAGGTCGAGAACATGCCGGCGGGCGATGCGCACCGCCTTGGAGTAGGTGTTCACCTTGAGCGGTGCCGTGATCGGGTAGGCGCACGCGGCCTGCAGGTTCCGCTGCCCCTCCACCTCGACCACGCAGATGCGGCAGATGCCGGCCACTTCGAGGTCCGGGTGGTAGCAGAGAGTGGGTATGCGCACGCCCAGGGCCTTGGCTGCCTCGAGGATGGTGGTGCCCATAGGCACCTTGGTCTCGATGCCGTCTATGGTGACCGGGATAGTGGCCCCGATTGCGTCCGCCGCCGGAGCCTCGGGCTCCAGGTCGGGCTGAAAGAGCTGGCTGAGCGGAGCTCGTCTGGTTGGGAGGGTCGACTTATCGGGCATGGATCTCATCTCCGAAGTGCTCGAGTATAGAAAGTAGCGCCACCGAACTGGCCTGTCCCAGGCCGCACTTGGAGGCGACCTGCATGGTGTTGGCGAGACCCCTCAATTCATCTAGGTACTCGTCGGTGCAGGTGCCGGCTTGGAGCATCTCTACCCCTTCCAGCAGCTTATGGTTGCCCACCCGGCAGGGTGTGCACTGGCCGCACGACTCGTCGACGAAGAACTCCATCAGGTTGCGGGCCAGATCGAGCATGTCGCGGGCAGGGCCGATGACTATCAGCGAGCCGCCGGTGGCGATGTCTTCGAAGGCCAAGCGGCGTTCGAAGTCCTTACGCGGTACGCAGCGCCCGGAGGCGCCGCCTATCTGCACGGCCTTGGCGTTCTCGCCGCCTACGGTCTTCAGCAACTCGGCTACCGTGATGCCGAAGGGGAACTCATACACGCCGGGGCGCTCGCAATCGCCGGAGATGCTGAACAGCTTGTGGCCCTTGGAGGCGTCGGTGCCCACGCTCTTGAACCAGTCCACGCCCTTGGAGAGGATGCAGGGCACCCAGGCCAGGGTCTCGACATTGTTGACCACCGAGGGCCGGTTGAGAAAGCCCGAGACCACCGGGAAGGGCGGGCGGTTGCGCGGCTCGCCGCGGAAGCCCTCAAGGGATTCGATAAGGGCCGTCTCTTCGCCGCACACGTACGCGCCGGCGCCCATGGCCACCATTATGTTGAAGTTGAAGTCCTCGATGCCGCCGATGTTCTGACCCAGAAGGCCGGCCTCGCGGCGCCGCGCGATGACCTCCAGCAGGTGTGGCCGCAGGTAGGCGTACTCGGCGCGGAGGTATATGAGCCCGAGCGCTGCGCCGATGGCCCGCGCGCCGATGGTCATGCCCTCCATCACCAGGTCGGCGTACTGGCTGAGTATCAGCCGGTCTTTGAAGGTGCCGGGCTCGCCCTCGTCGGCGTTACACATGATGTACTTGGGGCGCCGCTTCTCGGCGGCCGCCAGGTCCCACTTGATGCCGGTGGGAAAGCCCGCGCCGCCACGCCCCTTGAGTTTGGAGTCGCGCACCAGGTCGACCAAGTCGCCGCGGCCCATGGCGAGCGCCTTCTTGAGCCCGTCGTCGGGGGTGATCCCCGCAAAAGTGAGCTGGTTGGCGGCCTCGGGCAGCGCCGCGGTGAGCGTGGCGCCGGCCTGGGTGGCGCCTTTGTCGTCGGTAAGGCGCTTGCGGTAGTGGGCCACTATCTCGTGCACCTTGTTGGGCGTCAGTTTGGCGTAGAGCTCGTCGTTCACCAGCATAGCCGGCCCTTGGTCGCACATGCCCATACAGTTCGCGAACTCCAGGCTGAAGGCTCCGTCGGCCGAGGTCTCGCCGACCTTGATGCCCAAGTCTTTCTCCAGCTGAGCCACGACCTCTTGCTTGCCCGCGAGCTCGCAGGAGTAGGTCTGGCAGAGCCGGAACACGAACTGACCTTGCACTTCAGGGCTCAGGAAGGAGTAGAAGGTGGAGACTGCGTCGACCTCTACGGGGGCGATGCGCAAGACGTCGGCGGCGATCTGCATGGCCTCAGAGTCGATGCCTCGGTACTTCTCCTTGATAAAGCGCAGGATGGGCACCAGAGAGGCGCGGCTGAAGTTGGTGTGCTCCGCGATGCCGACTATCTCGCCACGGAGCTGCTTCAGTTCTGCGGTAGTCATGAGGCAGCTCCTCTCATGGCGAGCAACTCCTTGACTTTGGCTGAGAGGGTGGCGGGGTCGACCGGCTTCTCCACGAACTCGTCCACCGGGACCATCTCTTCGTCTTTGCCTATCTGGATGCCAAGGGCGCGGTTGACGCTGGTGAGCATGAGTATCGGCAGATCGTTGCCCAAACGCCTCGCCTGCCTGGCGAAGCGCAGGCCGTCGTCGGGCTCTTCCATCATCACGTCCAGGATCAGCAGGTCGGGCTTGGCCTCTGCGAGCTTCTGCAGGCCCTCTTCGACGTTGGAGGCGTGTTCCACCGAGTAGCCGTCTCTCTCGAGGACTATTCGGCTGGCTTCTACCATGTCCGGGTCATCATCGACGATAAGGATCTTTACCACTGTGGCACTCCCTCGGTAGAACAGCGCTCATCCCGGGGCGGACCCGCGCGTTCGTGCGGGGCGAGGCCACCGGACAATTCGAATAGTATCTCAGGTGGAGGCCGGGGGTGGGGCGTACAAGAGGTCCCGCCCCGAACACCATTCGCGGCTACATGGCCTCTAGGACCTCAGAAGGGTAGAGGGTGGCAATGTCAGCAGGGAGTCTCGTTCTCTGCTCTTCATCGAGGGTGACTAGTGTCGCGTCAAAGTGGCGCGCGGTGGCCGCGTACACGGCATCGGCGCCTCTCAACCCGGCAGCCGCGGCTATCTCGACGGCTGCGGCTGCCATCCGCTCGTCTAGGTCCTGGAAGATCACGCCGGGCAGTTTGGCGAAGGCCTCCTCAAGAGCCTCGGCCTTGCTTGCGTCTCCGGTAGATCTGCGGATGGCTGCCGCTAACTCGGGGCGTATCAGGGTGGGTACGACGATCACAGTCTGGTTGCGCCGCAACAACTCCAAGAGACGACAGCAGTCCTCAGAGCTGGCCTCGGTCGGACTGAAGGCACTAACCGCTACGCTCGCGTCAAGCGTGACGCGGCCGAGCATGGTCTACCGCCTCATATCGCGCAGGATCTCTACGGCTGTGAGGGGGCTCTGCCACGCCTGCCTCACCTGCTCCCCTGCTGCGAAGAACGTTTCCCACGCCTCGTCCTTGCTCAGGGGCTTCGTCACCTCGCGGGAGGAATAGGGGATGATGATGGCCAAAGGCTTGTTTCTGCTGGTGACCACGTACCTCGCCTCGTTCTCTTCGACGTCGCGCAGAATCTCGGACGCATGGGTTTTCAGATGGCGAAGACCGATGCTGGGCATAGCGGGCACCTCGACTGCATGTAGTGCGTTAGGTGAGCTCATTATACCTCCGGGCCGGTCTTCGTACGCATTGTCACGTGGGGAGCGCTGGGTAGATATCAATCTTTGGGTGGATAGCGATCAAGGGCAGGAGAGCTGACTGCCCCGGGCGTCTTGGCGGCCGCGACACCGTGCGGTACAATCTAATACGATATATCGTAAGCGCACAGAAGGTCCGCGTTATGAACAGAGAAGAGAAGGACACATTTTGAGACCCCATGCGCAGGTAGTGCGGTCTATGAGGGAAGACGTAGCCGGTCGCAAGCTGGCCAAGGGGACCGTGCGCCGGATCCTTGGGTTCGCGTCGCAGTACAAGGGCCTGTTGTCGACCTTCGTGGTGCTGGTGGTCGTCAGCGGCGCCATCGGGGCTGCCAACCCTCTCATATACAGGGAGATCATCAACCGCGGCATAATCGACCGCCGGACCGGGTTGGTGGTGGTCTTGGCCTTGGTCGTGGCCGGGCTTGCCATAATCGACGCAGCCGTGTCGTTGGCCGAGCGCTACGTTTCGGCCCGCGTGGGGGAGAGTCTGGTCTGTGATCTGCGCACCCGCATCTTCTCGCACGTGCAACGTATGCCGCTGGCCTTCTTCACCCGCACACAAACAGGGGCCTTGGTCAGCCGCCTCAATGTCGATGTGAGGGGAGCCAAGCAGGCCTTCACCGAGGTCCTCTCGACGGTCATCGGCAACCTCATCGGCGTGACCTTGGTTCTGGCGGCCATGTTCGTGCTGTCTTGGCAGATCACGCTGCTCTCCCTGGCGCTGTTGCCCCTCTTCCTGTTTCCGGCGCGCTGGCTGGGTCGGCGTCTGCAGAAGATCGTGCGCGAGGAGTACAAGCTGAACGCCGAGATGAACAACATGATGGTAGAGCGCTTCAACGTGGCGGGGGCGCTTCTGGTCAAGCTGTTCGGGCGTCCGGTCGACGAAGACACGGCTTTCTCCGGCAGAGCGGGCCGGGTACGCGAGATAGGGGTGATCCAAGCTGTATCCACGCGCGTGCTGTTCGTCGCCCTGTCGCTCACCGCGGCCTTGGCCACGGCGCTGGTCTATGGTTGGGGCGGTGTGCTCACCATACGTGGGGCACTCGACGTGGGCACTCTGGTGGCGCTTGCGGCCTACCTGGGTCGCCTGTACGGTCCCCTTACGGCTCTTTCCAACATGCACGTAGACATCATGATGGCCCTGGTCTCGTTCGAACGGGTGTTCGAGGTGTTGGACATCGAGCCCATGGTGACCGAGAAGCCCTCTGCCGCTCCCATCCCCCGCGGTCCCGCGTCCGTAGAGTTCCGGCATGTGGCGTTCACTTACCCCACTGCCGAGCAGGTGTCGCTGGCCTCGCTCGGGGCGGTCGCGGTTTCGAACCAGGCGAGCATCCCCAAGGAGGTGCTCTCAGACATATCGTTCAGAGCCGAACCAGGGCAGCTGGTGGCTTTGGTCGGTCCGTCGGGGGCGGGCAAGACGACCATCAGCCAGTTGGTGCCGCGCCTCTATGACGTCGACAAAGGCTCGGTGGAGATATCTGGCGTGGATGTGCGCGACGCCACCCTCGACTCGCTGCGGGCCATAGTGGGGGTGGTCACGCAGGATGCCCACATGTTCCACGAAAGCATCCGCCACAACCTGCTCTACGCGAAGCCCGGCGCCACTGAGGCCGAGATGCGGGAGGCACTCGCGGCCGCACAGATACTGTCGTTCGTCGATGACCTGGCCGATGGTCTGGACACGGTGGTGGGCGATCGCGGATACAGGCTGTCTGGCGGGGAGAAACAGCGCATGGCCATAGCTCGATTGCTGCTGAAGGCACCGGATGTGGTCGTACTCGATGAAGCCACCGCGCACCTGGACTCAGAGTCAGAGGTCGCGCTGCAGACCGCCCTCAAGACCGCCCTCGAAGGCCGGACTTCGTTGGTGATAGCCCACCGCCTCTCGACGGTGCGCGACGCCGATCAGATCTTGGTGATCGACGACGGACGCGTAGTCGAGCGCGGCACGCACGAAGAGTTGGTAGAGGCTGGTGGTCCGTACGCCGAGCTCTACGAGACCCAGTTCCGCCCGGCAGCCGAGGGGCAGTGAAGAAGCCGGACGGGCATTCCTCGGGCTAGGCCGTAGTTGCGGTCTCCGCGGAGGGCTGCACGGCGTCCTTGAGCGTCACCGTGAAGGTGCTACCCACGCCCTTTTCGCTCTTGACCGAGGCCTCGCCCCCGTAGAGATGAGCCAGCTTGCGTACGGTCGAAAGGCCCAAGCCACTCCCCAAGATCTTGAACGTATCTTCGTTCTTTATGCGGACGAACTCGTTGAAGAGCTTGGCACTCTCCTCGGGGGTCATGCCTATGCCGGTGTCGGTCACCTGGATGCGTGCGGTGTCCTCTTGACGGTCAAGGGAGACCGTCACGGTGCCGCCGTCGCGGTTGTACTTCACCGCGTTAGAGACCAGGTTGTTGAACACGATCTCAAGCTCGCCGGCGTCGGCCGTCATGGTGACCGGCTGGGGCGTGTCGAGCAAGATGGTGATGTCGCGGTCGGCGGCCTCGGTGGCGAACAGGTCTATGGTCTTGCGGGCGACGGCGGCTACGTCCACCGGGGCGAACTGGCGCGCCTTCTGTCCCGACTCTATGCGGGTGAGGTCCAGGAGGTCGAAGATGAGCTTGCGCATGCCGTCCAGGCGGATGAGGCTACGGTCGATCATCTGCAGGCGTTCGGGCGGCTCGTCCTCCTGCAGTAGCTTGAGATAGCCCTCGATGGCGTTGAGCGGCGCCTTGAGTTCGTGAGACAAGACGGAGATGAAGTTGAAGCGCACCTGCCGCTCCTCTTCGGCCAAGCGACGCGCTTCGCGACTGATTATGAGCTGATTGGTGGCCTTGCGCAGCGAGTAGCGGAGCTCCTCGGGCGAGAAGGGCTTGGGCAAGAAGTCGAAGGCGCCCAGCTTGGTGGCCTGCACGGCCGTCTCAAAGGTGGCGTAGGCGGTGATCATCACGGTGACAAGCTCGCGGTCCCCTTTGCCCAACTCGGTGAGGACGTCCAGGCCGTTCATGCCGGGCAGCTTGAGGTCCAGCAGCAGCAGGTCGAACTCGGCGCCTTCGCTGAGGCTAGCCAGGAAGTCTTCGGCGGTGCCGAATTGCGTCGAGGTGTAGGTGACGTCGATGTCGACGGCATCGACATGCGCCTTGTACTTGGCCAGGATGCGCTTGACGGCCGAGCTGAGAGGGACCTCGTCGTCCACCATGGCCACGTGTAGCACTTGGGCAGGGCCGGGCATCTAGACGCCCTCCTTCTCTTCGCGCCGCGGCAGTGTCACGGTGAGGGCGGTCCAGGTGGGGCCGGCAGCGGGGTCGTGGTTGGACTCAGCGACTATGTGTCCCTTGTGCATCTTGACGATGCCGTGGGTCACGGCGAGACCCAACCCGGTGCCCATGCCCAGCGGTTTGGTGCTGAAGAACGGGTCGAACAGGTTGGGCATGTGTTCGGGCGCTATGCCCACGCCGGTATCGGTGACCTTGATGGTGACCGTGGCGGGGTCGTCGCTCAAGTCTATGGCAAGCGTGCCCCCGTCGGGCATGGCCTGCTGAGCGTTGGTGAAGAGGTTGGTGAACACCTGCACCATCTGGTCGGGGTCGAGGTCGGCGACTGGGTCGGCGAGCTTGTTGTCGAGTACGACCTTGACGTTGTCGGCGAAGGGGGTGGTGCGGATGGTACGCTCCACCAGCTCGGCTACGTCGGTGGGTTGGCGGAGTACCCGGCTCTGGCGGGAGAAGTTGAGCAGGCCGGAGATTATGCGTTTGCAGCGGTTGGCCTGGTCGACGATGGTCGCCAGGTCTTCTTTGTCGGCGGAGCTTTCGTCGCACTCCTCCAGCAGCAGGTTGGCGTGTAAGAGCAGCGTGCCCAGCGGGTTGTTGACCTCGTGGGCTATGCCGGCCGCCAGTTGGCCCATGCTGGCCAGTTTGCCCGAGCGCTCGAGGGCTTCTTTGGCCTCTTCGAGCGAGCGGTGCGAGATTGCGAGTTCGCCGTAGGCCTGGCGGAGCTGCTCGATGGAGTGTGGCAGACACATCTCTGAGTCGGCAAGTCCGGCATAGACCGCGCGGGCATGCTCTAAACAGCCCTCATAGCCGCAGGCGCCGCAGTTGAGCAGGTGTTCGCGTCTGGACTTGCCCATGCGCTGCAAGATCTCGTCCAGTTCTTCGGGCGTGGGCTCGCCCCCCAGCGTCTGCTCGTCTGGCTCGTGCTCGCGCGACATGTCGATATTGCGGTACTTGTCTCTCGCCCCGTTCACCTCGGCCAGCTCGGCTTCGCTGTAGTCTGCCAGCCTATCCTTGGCGTAGCCGCTGACCAGCGCTCGGCGCTGTAACAGGGACGCGTCGCTGGTCATACCTGCCCCCGCATAGCAGCCTTGGCAGGCGAGCACGTCAAGCAGCCTGATGCCGGTGCGCACGTCGTCGAACTCGTTTATGGAGGAGACGAACTCGTCTCTGCCTTCGGCGATGACCAGATCACCGCTGAGGTGGTCCTGCTTCAGGTCGGCGGCCTGCAGCAGGCCTCCGGAGATCGGAAAGACCATGCCGAGCCCACCGTACGGAGGGTCGAAGTCGTCGTCACCGGCAAAGTCCTCAGGCTTCATGCCGCGGGCGGCGAAGACCTCGCGCAGCTCGGCGAAGGTGAGGACCGCCTCGAACTCGTGATGGATGAAGTCCACAGACGCCCGCTTCTTGGCCACGCAGGGGCCTATGAAGACCACCTGCAGGTCTTCGCCCACCTCGCTCCGCAACACGCGCGCCATGGCGACCATGGGCGACACCAGCGGGGCGAGGTTAGGGATCAGTCGCGGATGATACTTGCGCACGTAAGAGACCACCGCCGGGCAGGGAGTGGCGATGTAACGGCCGTCGGGGTCCTCGTCCAGAAGCTTCTTGTAGGCCTGAGCCACCAGGTCGGCGCCCAGCGATATCTCGTGCACCGAATCGAACCCCAGCGACCGGATCATGGCCACCAGGGTGCCTGGGCGGACGTCGTCGAACTCAGCCGGAAAGCTGGGTGCCACCAGCGCGGCCACCTTGGCGCCCGACTCCAGGATGTTGAACATGCGCTCGGAGTCGTCGCGCACCTGTTTGGCGTTCTGGGTGCACACTCGCAGACAGTTGCCGCAGCCTATGCAGCGGGGTTGTACTACCTGGGCCTGCCCGTCTTGCACCTGTATCGCCTTGGCCGGGCACTCACGCACGCAGGCGTAGCACATGCGGCATTTGTCGGTGACTATGGTGATGAGGGGGTTGTCCCAGGTGGGCATCAGTCCTCCGGCGCCTCTCGGCCGGGGCCGGCCGGCGCTTCGCGCGGCGCGGCGGCTTCGGAGCTGCCCGGCGCGGCCGCGCGCCCCGAGGCCGTGAGCAACTCCGCGACCGTGGCCAGCAGCCGCGCCCGGTCCAGCGGCTTGTCAAAGTAAGCGTCCACGAACATGTTGGCGCGGTCTTCGTCGGTGCGGGGTCTGAAGTCCAGGCCGAGCGCGCTGGAGACCGAGGTGGCTATGATCACGGGTATTCCGGCGTAGCGCTCGTCCTCCTTGATGGCGCGCGCGAACAAGAAGCCCGAATCAAGGGTGGTCATCATGAGGTCGGTGATCACCAGGTCGGGCCGCTCCTGCTGCATGAGCAGGAGGGCCTGCTTGGGTTCGGCTGCCGTAGTGACGCGATAGCCTGCCCGCTCGAGCACCATACGGTTGAGCTCCAGAAAGTCGTAGTCGTCGTCGACTATCAGGATCAGCGCGGACATGTCGTCGGTCATGACGCCCCCACTGTCGGTGTGCCCGGTTTACGCCTAGGTCTTCTCACAATACTAGACCCGGTCTTTCTCCACGTACTTGGTGTGCAAGAGTTCGTGAGACTTGTGCCCCAAAGGCTCACCCAAGAACTCCTCGTACAAGGCTTTGACGTCGGGGTTCTCGTGCGACTTGCGTAGCTCGCGCCCCTCGTCCTCGGCATAGATGGCTCGTATGCGCGCCTCGCGCACCGCGTCGGAGGTCAGGCGCGGCTGGCCGCCGCCACCGATGCATCCGCCGGGGCAGGTCATGACTTCGACGAAATGGTAGGTGGCCTCACCGCTCTTTATGCGGTCGATGACCTTCTGGGCGTTGCCCAACCCGTGGGCCACGGCCACGTTGAGCGTGGCGCCCTTGAGAAAGCTCCACTCGGGTAGGGTCTTCTCGATCTTGACCGAAGCTTCTTTGACGCCCTGCAGCCCCTCGATGGGGGCCACGTGAAGGTTGACGAAGGGGAAGGCCTCGCCGGTGACTATCTCGTAGGCGGTGCGGAGCGCCGCCTCCATCACTCCACCGGTGACGGCAAAGATGTCTGCCGCGCCGGTGGACATGCCCAGCGGGCGGTCCATCTTCTGCGGGGGCAGGTTCTGGAAGTCTATGCCGGCCATCTTGATCATGCGCGCCAGCTCTCGGGTGGTGAGCACCATGTCGACGTCGGCTACGCCGCCCCGGCCCATCTCCACTCGGGCGCACTCGTACTTCTTGGCGGTGCAGGGCATCACCGAGACCACCACGATGTCCTCAGGCTTCTTGCCCAGCTTCTCGGCGTAGTAGGTCTTGGCCAGCGCGCCTAACATCTGTTGGGGCGACTTGCAGGTGGAGAGGTTAGGGAGCATGTCGGGGTTGAAGTGCTCCATGTAGTTGACCCAACCCGGGGAGCAGCTGGTGAACATGGGCAGGGCCACCTGCTCGCCGTCCACCAGAGCCTTCTTGAGGCGGGTGAGCAGCTCGGTGCCCTCTTCCATGATGGTTAGGTCGGCGGTGAAGTTGGTGTCGAACACGGCGTCGAACCCGAGACGCCGCAAGGCCGAGACCATCTTGCCGGTGACCAGGGTACCGGGCTCGTAGCCGAACTCCTCTCCCAGCGCGCCGCGGATGGCGGGCGCGGTCTGCACTATGACATGCTTGGCGGGGTCGTCCAGGGCTGCCCAGGCCAGGTCGACGGCGTTGTTCTCGGTGATGGCTCCCACCGGGCACACGGCGGCGCATTGGCCGCATTGAACGCAGACCACGTCGCTCAAGTTGCTGGCGAAGGCCGGGCCTATGACTGTGGTGAAGCCGCGCCCCTGCGCGAACAGGGCACCCACGCCCTGGATCTCGTTGCAGGCGGTCACGCAACGGCGGCAGCTGACGCACTTGCCGGTGTCGCGCACCAGCGCGGGCGTGGATTCGTCGATCATCTTGCGGGTGCGTTCGCCCTCATAGCTGATCTCGACCACATGTAGGTCGAGGGCCAACTGTCGCAGTTCGCAGTCACCGCTGCGCACGCACGCGTAGCAGTCACCATCGTGCTCGGAGAGTATGAGCTCCAGCACGGCGTGGCGCGCGCGGCGCGCGCGCGGGGTGTTGGTGTGCACCACCATGCCGTCGGTGGCTGGTTGGGTGCAAGAGGCGACCAGGGAGCGGGCGCCCTCCAACTCCACCAGGCAGAGGCGGCAGGCGCCGATGGCCGGATGGCCCTCCAGGTGACACAGGGTGGGCACCTTGGCGCCGGCTTGGCGGCAGGCCTGCAGGACGCTGGCGCTCTCAGGCACTTCCACCTTCATTCCATCTACAGTCAGGCTTGGCATTACTCCACGTCTCCTTGTGTATCAGAGTCGGCTGCCGCGACGCCCACCAGCTCAGGCTCGGCGGGGATCTTGCCGTAGTCGCAGCGCAGACAGCGCTTGGCTTCGGCGCAGGCAGTCTGCAGGTCCCACGACAGCTCGACCTCGTCGAAGGTGCACGCGCGGGCTTCGGCGTCCAAGCAGACGACCGCGGCACGGGGGGTTTCGGTCGGGTCGGCATCGGGGTCGAAGAAGGTGTCCACAGCGAGGTCGCGTCGCCAGAAGGCGTGCTCTTCGCCGGTGAGGTACTTGTCAATGGAGACCGCGGCGCGCTCGCCGGCGCCCACGGCCTCGACCACCGAGGCCGGGCCGGTGACGGCGTCGCCGCCGGCAAACACCCAGTCCAGGTTGGTGGAGCCGGTGCGCTCGTCGGCCTTGAGCCAGCCGTTATCCATCTCGACGGGTAGGTCGCCGGTGAGCATCCGCGGCTCGGGGGCCTGGCCGATGGCGGCTATCACCTGGTCGCACGGCACTATGAAGTGAGGGTCGCGGCCCGGCACCGGACGGCGCCGGCCGCTCGAGTCGTAGTCACCCAGCACCATCTTCTGACACAGTATGCCGGCCACCTTGCCGGAAGAGTCGCGTCTGATGGTCTCGGGAGCCGTCAGGGTGAGCAGGGTGATGCCCTCCTCGTCGGCAGCCAGTATCTCTTCGGTCCAGGCGGGCATCTGCTCGCGCTGGCGGCGGTAGATGATGTTCACGTGCTTGGCGCCCAAGCGGAGGGCGGTACGGGCGGCGTCGATAGCGGAGTTGCCCCCGCCGACCACGGCGACCTCTTGACCCACGGCGGGATTGCCGCTGACGTTGTACTCACGCAAGAAGGTGAGCGCATCGACCACGCCTTCGCCGGCCTCAGAGCCCTCTTCTTTGGAGAGTCCCAGGCCGACGCCCTTGGGGGCGCCGACGCCCAAGAAGGCGGCGTGATAGCCCTGGTTGCGGAGGCTGGCCAGGGTGAAGTCGCGGCCCAGAGCCTTGCCGGTCTCTATGGTCACGCCCAGGTCCTGGATCATCTTGATCTCGCGGTCCAGCTCTTCGCGCGGCAGGCGGTACGAGGGGATGGCCTGCACCAACATGCCGCCGGCGTGGTCTTCGCGCTCGAAGATGGTGGGCTCGTAACCCAGCCGCGCCAGGAAGTAGGCGCAGGAGAGGCCGGCCGGACCGCCGCCGATGATGGCGATCTTCTTCTCGGCGTTTGCGGCGCTCTTGCGGACCTCAGGAACCTGCAGCTTCTTCTCCTGCTCGGTCATGAAGCGCTTGAGACCGCGGATAGCCACCGGGTCGTCCATGGTGCCGCGCTGGCACTTGCTTTCGCACGGATGGAAGCAGACGCGGCCGCAGATGCTGGCCAGCGGGTTGCGCTCGCGGTGCAGGCGGAGGGCCTCGTCGAAGCGCTTCTCGCCGATGAGGCTGACGAAGCCGGGCACGTTCACCGACGCCGGGCAGGCGTTGGTGCACTTGGCCACGAACATGCTCGAGCAGACGCCCGCCTCGCAGCGATGGTCGCGGATGTGCTGCCTCGAACTCCTTGCGGAAGTAGCGGATGTTGGCCAGCACCGGGTTGGGGGCGGTCTGGCCGAGGCCGCAGAGGGCGGTGTCTTTGATCACCTTGCCCAGCTCCTCGAGCTTCTCTATGTCGCCCTCTTCGCCCTGGCCGTTGCAGATGCGGGTGACGATCTCGAGCATGCGCTTGGTGCCCACGCGGCAGGGCACGCACTTGCCGCAGCTCTCCTCTTGGGTGAACTCCAAGAAGAAGCGGGACATGTCGACCATGCAGCTGTCCTCGTCCATGACGATGAGTCCGCCGGAGCCCATGATGGCGCCCAGCTCTTGCACCGACTCGTAGTCCACCGGCACGTTCAAGTGCTGACGGGGAATGGAGCCACCAGACGGACCACCCAACTGCACGGCCTTGAACTGCTTGCCGCCCGGGATGCCCCCGGCTATTTCGTAGATTATGTCGCCCAGGGGGATACCCATGTCGACTTCGACCAGACCGACGTTGTTGACCTTGCCCGAGAGGGCGAAGATCTTGGTGCCAGGGCTCTTCTCAGTGCCGGCGGTGCGGAACCATGCGGCCCCCAGCCTGATGATGGAGGGCACGGTGGCCAACGTCTCGACGTTGTTGAGCACCGAGGGCTGACCCCACAGACCCTTCTGCGCCGGGAACGGGGGCCGCGGGCGCGGCTCGCCGCGCTTGCCCTCGATGGAGGTCATGAGCGCCGTCTCCTCGCCGCAGACGAAGGCGCCCGAGCCTTGGGCTATCTCGATGTCGAAGTCGAAGTCGGTGCCCAGGATGCCCTTGCCGAGAAGGCCGTACTCACGCAGGGCGGCGATGGCCACGCCCAGGCGCTCCAGCGCCAGCGGATACTCGGCCCGGCAGTAGATGTAGCCCTTGGTGGCCCCGATGGCCCGCGCACCGATCATCATGCCCTCGAGCACCGCGTGCGGGTCGCTCTCCAGGATGCTGCGGTCCATGAACGCCCCGGGGTCGCCCTCGTCGGCGTTGCAGAGTATGTACTTCTGGTCGCCCTTGGCCTTGGAGGCGAACTCCCACTTGAGGCCGGTGGGAAAGCCCGCGCCCCCGCGGCCGCGCAGGCCGCTCATCATGATCTCTTCGACTATGTCCTCGGGCGTCATCTCGGTGAGGGCCTTGGCCAGCCCGGCATAGCCGTCGTTGGCTATGTACTCGTCGATCTCTTCAGCCGCTATGCGTCCCTTGTTGCGCAGCACGCGCAGGTTCTGGCGGGCGAAGAAGGGGATGTCTTTGAACAGGGGTATGCGGGCCTTGGTGGTGGGGTGCTCGTACATGAGCCTCTCCACCGGACGGCCTTTGAGCACGTGCTCGGCCACGATCTCGGCAGTGTCCTCGGGTGTGACCTTGTTGTAGAACACGCCGCCGGGGTAGATGACCATGAGCGGGCCACCGGCGCAGAAGCCGTTACAGCCTGTCTCGATCACGCCGACCTCGGCGTCCGCGTCCTGGAGGTGAAGCTGTTCCTCGAGGGCGGCCTTGACGTGCTCGGCACCTGAGGAGAGGCAGGCGGTGCCGAAGCACATCATTATGTGCATGTGGGGTGTCTTGCCGTTGTCGCTCATCGACTCAGGCCTCGCTTCCGTAGCTGACCACGTACTTGGGCACGTGTCTGCCGTCCATGATGTGCTCTCGCCAGATCTCTCTGGCCTTCTCGGCGTCCAAGTCGCCGTAGACCACCTTGGCCTTCTCCAGAGTCTCGACCGTCATCACCGGTTCGTGCTCGCAGGCTCCTATGCAGCCCGAAGTCGCGACCCGCACGTCCAGGCGTCCAGAGGCCGAGAGTTCGGCGATCATGGTCGAGAGGACCTCGCGCGAACCACTTGCGATGCCGCAAGTGCCCATGTGCACGGTGGCCAGGACGTGATAGCCGTCCTCGCGCAGGGCGTTCTCACGCTGCGTCCGCTCCTTTATGGCAAGCAGGTCGGCAGGGCTCTTTATCTTGCCGGCACCGGACCCCTCAACTGGCGACATTCTGGGCCACCTCTTCCTGTTCGTAGTAGCGGGCAAGTATCTGTCCCACCTGGGATGCGCGCACGCGCCGGTGGACGTCTTCGTCTATAGAGACAGCCGGAGCGAGACCGCAGGCTCCGAAGCAGCGCGCCACCTCGAGCGAGAACTGCCGGTCTTCGGTGGTCTCGCCCACGTCGATGCCCAGCTTCTCGCGAACGGCGTCCAGCACCGCGAGGCCGCCGCGCACGTAGCAGGCGGTACCCAGGCAGACTCTTATGATGTGCTTGCCGCGAGGTACGGTGGAGAAGAAGGAGTAGAAGCTCACCACTCCGGCCACCTCGCTGTACGACTTAGAGAGACCCTTGGCGATGCGCTTGAGGGCAACCTCGGGCAGATAACCGAAGATGCCCTGGGCCTGTTGCAGGACCGGGATGAGTCCTCCGGGACTCACCTTGTAGCGCTCGAGCACTTCATCGAGGCGCGCAAGGAGTTCCTGCTCTGAGGCCTCCTCGCAGCCCTGGCAGGTACTGCTCTTTGCCTTACTATCCGCGGTCATTCACGACTCCTTGTCGGTTGGTTCCATACCCGGCGCTCCACGTATACCCTCGCTCACGCCGCCGCCTCCTTAGCCAGCCTCTCGGCTGCGGCGGCGGGCGAGGCCCGCAGCAGCGGCGGGGAGAACTGGTCTCCGGTGAGGTCCACCACGAACTGGACCTCGGGGTTGGTGAAGGCGGTCACGGTGATGGTGCTGCCCATGTCGCCGACCGGTATCCGATCGACATGGTCTAAGTCCATGTGGGTCTCGACCCGGGTGCCGCCCAGGGTCGGCGACGCACCTATCAGCAGATCGCCCCCGGCCGCTTGGGCGTCGGCCTTCAGCAGGCTGAGGCCCAAGCCGGTCTTCTTGTCGGCCTTGGTGGTGAAGAAGGGGTCCAGGACGCGATCAGGTGAGGCGCTCAGGCCCTGTCCGTCGTCATCCACCGTGAGGCGCAGTTCGTTGGCCTGTTCGTCCATGAGCAGGCCTATCTCCACCTGCTGCGCGCCGGCGCGGATGGAGTTCTCGAGCAACTCGAGAAGATATAGAGATAGGTCATGCACGGGCCACGCTCCTACCCTCGGCTCCGGCAAGGGCCAGGGCCAGCTCAGAGAACTCCGGCCCGGCGAGGTGAAGCTCGGTGGTCGCCGTGCCTATCTCTTCCAGGTAGTGGCTGTCGGAGCAGCCTATGAGCGGCAGCCCCAAGGCCGAGTACTCCTCCAGGCGCGGGGAGTCTGTGGACACGTGGCGCGAGACCTCCACGCCGTCGAAGCCGGCCTCTTGGGGGAAGAAGCCCAACTGCGAGTAGACGCTGAACGCTTTGCGGTCCACATGGGCGGCTATGGCCAGCCCGCCCAGCCGGTGGATGAACTCCACGGTGGAGGTGAGGTCCAAGGGCGAGGCACCCGCCAGCGCGGCAGTCTCGGCCCCCGCCTGGCACCCCGCCGCCGTCAGCAGCGGCTGCTCGCCGAAGAAGGCGTAGTAGTCGGAATCGGCCCGGGGCAGCATGGTACGCAACTCGGCCGCGGCGCCCTCGGCGGCCTGCAGGTCGGGGAACACCCCGAGCACGTGGGCCTCTTCGGCGCTGGTTATCTCCATGCCCGGCAGCACGGTCAGCCCGTTGCCCGCGGCCTTGGCCGCCTCCTGCACCGCGGCCACGTTGCCCGCTGTGTTGTGGTCAGAGATGGCTATGACGTCCAGGCCGGCCTTGGCCGCCGCCGCCACGATGGCGGGCGGCGTCATCTCGTCTGACGCGCAGGGCGAGAGGGCCGTGTGGATGTGCAGATCGGCCCGGTACGACCGCAGGGGGCGGTCAGGCGTGTTCGGCCGGTGCGGTCAAGCGCCGCTCCCCCTGATGCCCAACTCATACAGGCGACCCGCCAGGTCGAAGGTGTCGGCCGGCGAGCCGAAGAGGGCCAGGCCCTCCTCGGCCGCCCTGGCGATGACGTCGTCCTCGGGCTTGCGGCCCGAAGAGAAGACGACCGCGGCCAGCCCGGCATGGCCGGCGACGGCGATGACGTTGAGGTGCACCTGCAGGGTGACCAGCACTCCACCGGCGGGCGCGTTGGCCAGCACGTCGGAGAGCAGGTCGGAGGCGTAGGCTTTGGTGATGTCGGGGTCACCTGCCGCTGCGGCGTCGGAGCCTGCAGCGGCCCGGGAGCCGCGGCAGGCCCGGAGTCGGTGCCGCCGGGCGTCAACTCTGTGAGTCCTAGTACGCTGGCCAGTTCACGAAGTCTCATCAGGCGCGACCCTCCTTCTTGCCGGGCTTCAGATACGGGCACAGGCCGGTGGTGCCCCGTTGCATGACGACGTCCTCGGCCAAGGCGGCGCAGGTGGGCGCCCCGCAGGCGCCGCAGTCCTTGCCGGGCAGTGAGTCGACCACGGCCTGCAGACGGCCGAGCTTCTCGATGGCGCGGCCCATGTCGGCATCGAGCCGGATGCCGGGCCGCGCGGCGTACGGCCGGCGCCGCGGCGCCGCGTCAGCGGCGCCGCGCGGCCGCCCGGTACTCCGCGGCGGCTTCGAGAGCGGCGCGGCCCTGGGCCCAGCGGCGCGCCGCCACATGGTGGTCCTCGGAGAGCAGGGGCGAACCGAAGCATCCGCCCTCACACAAATAGAGTTCGATCACATCGACGTCGGTGAGTAGCCCATCCTCGACTTCTTCAAGCACGGCGAGCACGTGCGCGGCGCCGGTGACCACCAGCGTGCCGGCGTCGGTCGCGACAAGGGGCACGTCGGCCTTGCGGGTGGCGCCGGCGCCGTCGGTGGGTCGGGCGCCCGCGCCCCGTGCGCCGGCTCGTGTCAGCTTGGCCATGACGGCTTGGCGGACCACCTCAGGCGCCAGGTACTCGTCGCGGATCTGCGCGCCCTCCGCATGGGCTGTGCCGTCCGCAGAGCCGCGCGGGCCGCCAGCAGCGCCGAACGCTGGCTGGGGCAGGAGACGACGCAGGCCAGAGAGCGGCCGTCGTGGGCTGCTGCTGCGGCTTCCCAGGGTGAGTCGAACGGCGCCAGGTAGTGCACCAGCGAGGGGAAGCGGAGCTGCATCAGCTCGACCGCGGCCGGGCAGGAGGGCGAGATCGCGGGCGTGCGCCTCGACGCGGGGTCGGCGTCGCCGGGGTGGCCCGCGAAGGCCGTCGTAGCCGCGCGCAACGCTTGTTCGTAGGGCTCAGAGGTGACCACTTGGGCGAAACCCAGATCCTCAAGGGCAGCCCAGACAGCTGCGGGCGGATAGTCGGGGCCGCACCCCGCGAGGAGCGCGGGGGGCACCATGAGCACCATGTCGCTCTTGCCTGTGAGTTCATCCAGCGACGCGACTTCTTGGCGCACGCCCAGGGCCTCGAAGGGACAGGCGGCGATGCACTCGGCGCAGTCCACGCAAAGGTGCTCGAGAACGCTGGGGCGGCCGTCACGCACCCGCATGGCCTTGGTGGGACACGCGGCCAAACAGGCGCGGCATTCGCGGCAGCGGTCGGCGGAGGCATACAGTGAGATGGGGTGTGTCCCGTCGCTCGCACCGGGCTTCAGGTAGACGGTGAAGCTCAACCTGGTGCCCTCACCCATCCGGGAGGTCACGCGCAGCCGGTCGCTGTTCTTCTTGATGTTGGGCAGGCCCATCCCCGCGCCGAACCCCAAGGCGCGTGCCTCGGCGCCCGCGGTGGAGAAGCCCTGCACCATGGCCCGCTCGATGTCGGGTATGCCGGGGCCCGAGTCGACCACATCCACATCTACCTGCGAGTCGCTGAGCGAGGCCTCCAGCGGCCACCCAGCGAGTGTATGACCACGTTCATCTCGGCCTCATACGCGGCGATCATGGTGCGGCGGATGGCCTCGGCGTCGGCGCCGATGAGCTTCAGCCGCTCCTTGAGCGCGCGCGAAGCAGCCCCGCCTTGGCGGAAGTCCATGCTGGCTATGTCGTACGACACGAACTCCATGAGCCGCCTACGCTCCCTGTTCCTTGGCCTCTTGGCTCTCGCGGGCGAGCAGGTGGTAGATGAGGCCGCAGGTCTCGAAGACCCCCAGTGGTGACACCATCAGCAGGGTGCCGTTCTTGTTGGCGAGCTCTATCACTTCGCTGCCCGGATCTATGCCGTCGACGAAGCAGATGCCGGGTACCTCCATGAGCTCGGCCATGCGGACCATCTGCAGGTTCACCAGGTTGGTGACCAGCAGGGTCTGGTCGGAGGCCTCGTTGAGCAGATCGCTCACCCGGTCGCCCGCGTAGATCTTGGTCACCATGCGCTCGCCCGCATCGCCGGTGGTGAGCACCACCGCGCCGATCTTCTGGGCAAGTTCTTGCAGTTTCATGTTGGCCGCCGCCAGGAGTGAGTCGATGGTCTGGATGATGGGATACATGGCCGGTGCGCTGTTGGCTTCGTCACCGTTCTCGCCGTTGCCGTTCTCGTCGGCGTCGCCGTACGTCTGTTCCGGCCGGGCGAAGAAGGCGGCCGACTCCAAGGCCGAGGTGATGTCCATGTGGTCCACCCACACGTCGTCAGGCACGCGCAGGGGGATACCGGTGAAGTCGACGATGCTGCGCACGCCGGCCCGCACCAAGCCGTCGGCCACCTCTTGCCCCATCTGGGCAGGCACGGCGATGATGGCTATGCGGATGCCCTTCTTGGCCACCACTCTCTCCATGTCGGCCACGCTGTGCACGGGGCAGCCCTCGAACGAGGTGCCTATCAAGTGAGGGTCGGTGTCGAAGCTCACCGCGATGCGAAGCTGTGGGCGCTTGCCCGCGAAGTGCGCCAGCAGTGACTGGCCCAAGCGGCCCATACCCACCAGAGCCACGTCTTGGCGCATGCTGCCATCGAGAAGGCTCTCGATGCTGGCCAGGCAAGTGTCGACCTCGTAGCCGCGGTTGGGACTGCCCGAGTAGCCTATGACCATGAAGTCCCGGCGCACCTGGGCGGCGCTGACTCCGGCGAGGTGGGCGACTTGATGGGAGTAGATGTTGGCGGTGCCCGAGGCCCTGAGGTCGTCCAAGAGCCGACGGTAGAGGCTGAGCCTGCCTACCGTCTTGCGCGAGACAGCCGGTCTACTTGCCGGGGTCACCTAGGTTCGCACGCGTCCCTTCGGACGAAATGGTTAGGTGGATAACTAGTTGTTACAGATGTAACACCGTTACGCGTTTCACAATCTACTACTTTGGGGTAGCAAGGTCAATGTAGAATGGCGGGTAGATAGGTGAGCAAACGCGCTTCAGAAGTGGAGGAGGCATCATGCAGCACACCATCTTCGGCGTACACATCACCAAGCGAGTGGACAACGTGCCGGCAGTGCAGGCGGTTCTCAGCAAGTACGGCTGCAACATCCGCACCCGTCTGGGACTCCACGATGCCGACAGCACCAGCTGCTCGCCCAGCGGGCTGCTGATCGTCGACGCCTTTGGCGCCGAGACCGAAGACTTCTTCAAAGAACTCAAGGCTATCGATGGCGTTGTCGTGCAGCGCATGGACTTCTCCGGCTGACGTTCACGCGACGCGCGTTCGCCGAGGCGCCCAAGGAAAGGTATATGGAGCGATGTCTAACAAGCTGATCAAGACCCTGGCCGTTATGAGCGCGCTCGTCGCCGTGATCGCCTCCCTGCTCGCGGTGGCCGGATGCGGATCGTCCACCGAGACCACCTCGACCGCCCCGTCAAGCTGGACAAGCTCACCCTGGTGGCGCCCCCGGGGCCCATGGCCATCCCCATGGCCTACCTTGCGGCCAACGACAAGCTGGCCGACGTGGCCGCCTCCACCGAGGTGGTCATCTGGGAGAACGCCGACCAGCTCAAGGCCATCCTGGGCGGGGGCGACGGCGACTTCGTCACCGTGCCCAGCAACAACGCCGCCACCTTCTACAACAAGGGCATCAAGCTCCGTCTGCTCGACATCTCGGTGTGGAACATCACCTATCTCATCACCAGCGACCCCGACGCGGCCAGCTTCACCGACATCAAGGGCCAGTCGCTGGTGGTCTCGTTCCAGGGCAGCGTGCCCGACGTGATGTTCCAGTACCTGGCCGCCCAGGAAGGCCTGGATCCTGCCACCGACTTCCAGCTGCGCTACGCCGCCGACCCCACCGAGGCCTCGCAACTCCTGCTGGCCGGCCAGGTGCAGAACGCCGTGCTCTCCGAGCCCCTGGCCACTGCCGTACTCCTGCAGAGCAAAGACAAGCCCGTCCCGCTACGCCGCGCGCTGCGCCTTCGACACGGCTGTGGGCTGCGGCCGCCGGCGCAACAGCATGACGGCGCCGTCACGCCCCATCGCCGGCGTGGTGGCCACGGCCTCCATGTTCGACCGCCCCGACGTCATCGCCGCCTTCGAGCGTGAGTACGCGGCCGCGGTGGAGTGGCTGCTGGCCAACCCCGAAGAGGCGGGCCAACTGCTCGAGACCGAGCTGCCGCAACTGGGGGTCAAGGCCGCGGTGATGACCGCCTCGCTCAAGAACATCACCTGGGACCACCAGACCGCGCAGGAGGCCAAGCCCGACCTGCAGGCCTTCTTCACGGCGCTCATGGACCTGTCCCCGGCGGTCATCGGAGGTAAGCTGCCAGACGATGACTTCTACTACACCGAATAGAGCGACTAACGACGGTGAGCGGCGGGGCGGCGGGCCTGCGGCCCCCGGCCCCGCCCGCCGCGGCGCCGCGCCGGGCCGCGGCGGCGCCCCCGCGCGCGGCACCCGCCTCCTCTACGCCGGCCTGGGCGTGCTCGCTCTGCTGGTGGCCTGGGAGCTCCTCTCGCTGTGGGTGGACCCCATCTTCATCGCCTCGCCCCTCGAGACCGCCAAGGCGCTCGGCCGTCTGGCTGCCGGCGGCGACCTCTGGATACAACTGCTCATCACCCTCAAGCGCCTGGTCATAGGCCTGGCCATCGGCGCCGGGCTCGGCTGGATGGTGGGTCTGCTGGCCGGTCTGGCGCCGCGCCTGCGCTCGTTCTTGGAGCCGGTGCGCTGGGTGGGCATGACCGTGCCCGCCGTGGTGGTCGCGGTGCTGGCCATGCTGTGGTTCGGGCTGGGTGACTTCGCCGTCAGCTTCGTGGTGGCCGTGATCGTGGCGCCCAGCATGTACGTGAACACCATGACGGGCGTGCTGGCCGTCGACCCCCGGCTGGTGGAGCTGGCCCAGGTCTATCGGTTCCCCCGCCTGCTGCGGCTGCGGGAGGTCTATCTGCCCGGCACCGCGTCTCCGGCGCTGGCGGGTCTGACCCTGGCCACCGGCGTGGGCGTGCGGGCGGTCATCTTGGCCGAGGTGCTGGGGGCCATGAGCGGCATAGGCCACGCCTTCGGACGGGCCAAGAGCAACCTGGAGATGCCCGAGGTCTACGCCTGGGTGGTCCTGCTGCTGGCCCTCATGGCGCTGCTCGAGTTCGGCCTGCTGCGTCCCCTGCGGCGGCGGGCTGCTGCGCTGGCGAAAGGTGGCCGCGTGATAACCCTGTCTGGAGTGAGTAAGACCTTTGGCTCGCTCAAAGTCTTGTCTGATGTTTCTCTGCATGTCGGCGCCGACCAGAT
Source organism: uncultured Actinomycetes bacterium (assembly GCA_963747275.1). Lineage (GTDB taxonomy): Bacteria > Actinomycetota > Thermoleophilia > RBG-16-64-13 > RBG-16-64-13 > RBG-16-64-13. The sequence continues at coordinate 17,826 of CAVVEI010000012.1, read as the reverse complement.
AGTGGGGGTAGTCGGACCCTCCGGCTCGGGCAAGACCACCATACTCAAACTCATCACCGGCATCTTGGCGCCGGACTCCGGCACCGTCACCGTGGCCGAAGGCCCGTTGGGCTATGCGTTCCAGGAGCCGCGCCTGCTGCCCTGGCGCACCGCCCTCGACAACGTGGCCGCGCCCCTGCGGGCCCAGGGCCAGACGCGCGCGGCGGCCCGCGCAGCGGCCGCCCGGTGGTTGGAGCGGGTGGAGCTGGCCGGCTTCGAGCGCTATCACCCCGCCGAGCTCAGCGGGGGCATGGCGCAGCGGGTGTCGCTGGCCCGGGCCTTCGCCGTCGAGCCCCGCATCCTGCTCATGGACGAGCCCTTCGCCAACGTAGACGTAGACCTCAAGGGCTCGCTCATGAACATCCTCGAGAGAACGATCAGAGAGCGCAAGACCACCATGGTCTATGTGACCCACGAGCTGCCCGAGGCCCTGCGCCTGGCCGACCGCATAGTGGAGTTGACCCCCGAGCACACCCTGCGCGAGCTCGACCTCACCGACCGCGACGCCCTGGCCCGCGAGTGGCTGGCGCGCTGTGTGGGCGACATGGGCGCCGCCGGACCCGCCGGCGCGCAGGGGCGCGATGCCCGGCGCCCGCGGGCATGACCACGGTCGACGAGATCCTGGCCGAGCTGGCCTCGCAGCGCAACGAGGCCGCCCTGGCCGGCATGGCCAAGTACGGCATACATACAGACAAGGCCTACGGGTGGTCGATACCCCAGGTGCGGGCGCTCGCCAAGCGCGTGGTCGGCGAGCTGGGCAAGAAGAACCCCGAGCGCCACGCCCTCGCCCTGGAGCTGTGGCAGACCGGCGTCCACGAGGCGCAACTGCTGGCGCCGCTGGTGGACTCCCCCGAGTGGGTGACCGAAGAGCAGGCCGACGCCTGGGTGGCCACCCTGGACTCCTGGGACGTCTGCGACCAGCTCTGCAACAACCTGCTGGGCGACTGCCCCTTCGCCTGGGACAAGGCGGTGGAGTGGAGCGGCCGGACAGAGGAGTTCGTCAAGCGGGCCGGCTTCGCCCTCATGGCGGTGCTGGCCTGGCACGCCAAGGACGCCACCGACGAGCAGTTCGCCCCCTTCTTGGCCGCCATAGAACGCGAGTCGGGCGACGAGCGCAACTACGTCAAGAAGGCCGTCAACTGGGCGCTCCGCAACATCGGCAAGCGCGACGCCACCCTGCACGCCCAAGCCATCGCCTGCGCCCAGCGCATAGCCGCCACGGGCACCAAGGCCGGCCGCTGGATCGCCGCCGACGCCCTCAAGGAGCTGGAGGGGGAGGCGGTGCGGCGGCGGGTGGGGGTCTGACAGCCCTGATTCTGCCGCCCGCCCGATGTGCGCCCGCCACGCCGGGCGCCAAGACCCAACCTACGTAGTACCTGTTTTCGCGGAGAGCCTCCGTACCATCGAACGCGAGTCGTCGATCATCCCAACATGGGCAAGGGCAAGGAGGCGTCATGTTCGAGAAGCAGACCTGGATGCAGCGCGCCGGCGAATATCCGCAATCCGACCAGGAGTACTTCGGGCTGCTCGCGCGCGCGGTCTTCTCCGCGGGACTCGGGCCGAAAGTCGTCGAGAGTCGGTGGAACGACATCACCGGCGCCTTTCACTCCTTCGACCCGGCCAAGGTCAAGGACATGGACCAGGCCGACGTAGAACCGCCTGCTGTCGGACAAGGCGGTCATCCGCAACCGCCGCAAGATCGAGGCGGTCATAAGCAACGCGGGCATCTTCTTGGAGCGCGCCGGGGCCTATCCGTCGTTTCACGAGTATCTCGCTCAACTGGGCGCCGACGAAGACCTGGACGCCGCCTCTGAGGAGCTGACCAAGACTTTCACCCATCTTGGGACGCACCTCGGCCCTCTTCTTCTTGTTCAGCGCCGGCTGGCGGCCTCACGACACCGCGGACTGAGGGGCGCGGGTTTGCGTTGACGGCCGAATCGGTTAGAGAATAGGGGCGATGCGCAGCGCGAAAGGGGGCTTCATGGACCCGATGCTTGTTCGCGAGTACGAGGCCAAGCTGGTCGACTGGTTGGCGCAGGGCTACCAACTCTTGGCCGACGACATCGACGGCGAGCTCCGTGTCACCGTGCTCTATGTCTCGCCGGGGGGTGGCGCGGCCAAGGAGCGTGAGCAGGAGTTCTGGCCGCAGACGCCCGAGATCGTCGAGCTCCTCGCAGGCAACGGGGTGACCATCTCCAAGGCTCTGGCCGGACCGAGGCCTTGGGCAGGAGGGGCGCACCCGGAGGAGCGGTAGCAGCTGCGCGGGCATGTCACTAGCTACCGAGTTCAGGTATATTCAACTTCGTTCCTCAGCACATGGAGACGAGTATGTTCCAGACGGAACTCGATTACTTCAAATCGCACCAAGTCGAACTGGTGAAGAAGCATAGCGGCAAGACACTGGTTCTGCGGGACCACGAGGTCGTGTACGTCGCGGAGACTCCTCTTGAGGCGTACCTCGAGGCTAAGGCCAAGTTCGAGCCCGGCACATTCATGATCCAGAGGTGCGAGGCTGGTCCTGGAGCCTATTCGGTCAGCATCGCGTCGGCTGAGGTCCTAGCGGCGAGATGAGCCAGCTCGCAGCTCCGTTCCGGGCCTTCACTGTGAGGGCGGACGGGTTGTGGAACCGAGTCATCACCGACGTCAAGGTCTGTGAAGCATACGACCCGGCTCGTCCGCCTTCCCCGCTGCCTCGTGTTCAATCAGCGAAGGCAATTTGGGACACGGGTGCCACAAGGAGCGTCATCTCCGCAAGCATTGCTCAGACGCTGGGTCTCCCCGCGGTGGGTGATGTGGAGGTCTGCCACGCTGGTGGAATAGCCACGAGTCCCACCTACGTGGTCAACTTCAAGGTACCCAACGGCGTCATGATTGCCGGCGCCCTCGTGACCCAGGCTCCACTTCTGATGTGCGACGTACTCATTGGGATGGACGTTATTACTCTTGGTGACATGGCATTGTCAAACGTCGACGGCAAGTCCTGTATGTCCTTTCGGACTCCTTCGCTTGGCTGCCCCGATTTCGTCGCGGAGCATCGGTCATACTTGAAGGCCAACGTGGGCAGAAATGCCCCCTGTCCCTGCGGCAGTAAGAAGACCGACGGCAATCCTGTCAAGTTCAAGGACTGCCACGGCAGGTAGGTGGGCGGCCGGGGGGTGGTATCTTCTCCCAGTACATTTCGTGCGCCAGAAGCACGTGTGGTTATGAAAGGAGATCCCCCTTGTCTCGAGATGTTGTGATCCTCAGCGCCGCGCGCACCCCGGTCGGGCGCTACCTGGGCACGCTGGCCGACATACCCGCCACCCAGCTGGGCTCCATCGCCATAGCCGAGGCCATCAAGCGGGCCGGCATAGAGCCGACCGACGTGCAAGAAGTCATAATGGGCAACGTGCTCACCGCAGGGCAGGGCCAGAACCCCGCCCGCAAGGCGTCGCTCTTGGCGGGTCTGCCGCAGGATGTGCCGGCCTGGACCCTCAACATCGTCTGCGGCTCGGGCATGAAGTCGGTGCACGAGGCCGCCAATGCCATCAAGGCCGGCGACGCCGAGGTCATCGTGGCCGGCGGTATGGAGAACATGAGCATGGCGCCGTACCTGGTGCCCAGCGCCCGCAAGGGTTACCGCATGGGCGACGGGACTCTGCAGGACGAGATGATCCTGGACGGTCTGCAGTGCGCCATGAACAACATCCACATGGGTGTCACGGCCGAGAACGTGGCCGAGAAGTACGGCATCACGCGTGAGATGCAGGACAAGATCGGCTTCGAGAGCCAGCAGAAGGCCGGCGCGGCCATCAAGAACGGCAAGTTCAAGGCCGAGATCGTGCCCGTGGTCATTCCGCAGCGCAAGGGCGACCCGATAGTGTTCGACACTGACGAGCACGTCCGTGCCGAGACCACCCTTGAGGGTCTGGGCAAGCTGCCCACCGCCTTCAAGAAAGAAGGCGGCACCGTCACCGCCGGTAACGCCTCCGGCATCAACGACGCCGCCGGCGCCTTCGTGGTCGCTTCCGCTGAGTGGGCCGAGAAGAAGGGCCTCAAGCCCTTGGCCACCATCGTGGGCTACGCTACCGCCGCCCTCGACCCCGCCTACATGGGCATGGGCCCCTACTACGCCACCAAGAAGGTGCTTGAGAAGACCGGCCTCAAGCTGGAGCAAATGGATGTCATCGAGGCCAACGAGGCCTTCGCCGCCCAGGCCGGCGCCGTGGCGCAGGAGCTGGGCTTCGACATGAGCAAGGTGAACCTCTACGGTGGGGCCATCGCCCTGGGCCATCCCATCGGAGCCTCGGGCGCCCGCATCCTTACCACCCTCGTGCATGCTTTGAAGCAAGAAGGGGGTACCTACGGTCTAGCCACCATGTGCATAGGTGGTGGCCAGGGTATCGCGACCATAATCAAGGTCTGAGGCACGCGGCTCAGAGCGAGGAGCAGAACGTGAGAGATAGAGTCGAGAAGTCACTGGATCGTATCCGCCCGGCTCTGGAGAACGACGGCGGCAACGTCGAGTTGGTCGACGTCGACGAAGAGAAGGGCGTGGTCAAGGTCAAGCTGGTGGGCGCCTGCGGAAGCTGCCCGATGTCGCAGATGACTCTGCGCATGGGTGTGGAGCGGGTACTGCGCGAAGACATACCCGAGATAACCGAGGTAGTGGCGGTCTAACGACTGCCCGACGACGCGCCCGGCCGGTACCCGGCGGCGGTCGCCGCTGAGCGGAACAAGCGGAACCTGCGGGCCGTGGCTGAGAGGCGTTCGAGTCTTTCGGCCACGGCCTTCTGTTTGGCCGCCAACTCGGCCGCGCGTGGGCCCAGACGTGCGGCGCGGCCGGCTATCTGCTGCGCGTGCGACCGCGACTTGATGCCCGCCGCCCGAGCCGTCTTCATGAGCCGCCATGCGTGGTAGCCCGCCACGGCCAAGCCGGCGATGCCCAGCGCCGAACCCAGGCAGATGAGGACGACCATGATGATGGTGGCTGTGGACATGCCCCGATTGTACTAGCTGGCGCGCCAGGGCGCCGCGCGAGGGGCCGCCTCTACTTGAACAGGGGGTCGCCCGAGCGCGGCTTGAGGTTGAAGCGGCGTATGGCGGCAATGTCGTCACGGTCGCTCAGCCGGCCTATGCGCACGTCACTGCCGGTGCCGGCGGCGTGCAAGAACAAGTCGTCGCCCGATGTAGATGCCGACGTGATGCACGGGGAACCCGAAGGCCAGCAGATCGCCCGGCCGGATGCTGGCCAGATCGACCGGGAGCCCCATCACCGCCTGGTAGCCGGAGTAATGAGGCAGATCGACCCCGTGCTGTCCGTAGACGAACTGGGTGTAGCCCGAGCAGTCCATGCCGGTGGAGGGCCTGTCGCCGCCCCAAACGTAGGTGATGCCTATGTAGGCGGCGGCAGTCTGCAAGAACTGGTTGAGCAGCTCGCTATCGGTCTGGGGGAGTGCGCCGCTGTAGACCTGCCCGCCGTTGAGCATAGCGGTGAGCGCCTGCCGCAGTCTCTCCTGCTCCTCGGCCTGGCGCTGCCGCTCGGCCTCGATGAGGGCCGCGAGCTCTGCGTCCACACCGGCCAGGGCGCTCTGGCGGGTGGCGAGGGTGGCGTCGATGCGGTCGCTCTCAGTCTTCATCTGCTCGCGGACGAGCAGCTGCTCGCTCTTGGCCTGGTCGACCTCGCCCTAGGACGGCATCCAGCCGGTCCGAAGCGCGGGTGAGGTTATCCATGAGGCGCCTGTCCTGATCGGCCAGCTCGGCGGCCAGACGGGCGCGGTCCAGGAAGTCGACCACGTCCTGGGCGTCCAGGATCATCTCCACCATCTTGTCCCGGCCGCCGGCCTTGTAGAGGTCGCAGAGGCGCTCTTCGTAGAGCTTGAGGCGGTAGCGGTAGTCGTTCTCCGCCTCCTCCTGCTGCTGACGGAGCGACATCATGGTCACGGTGAGCTCGTCGAGCTGGACGCGAACTGGTTGTAGGACTCGACGCTCGCCTCCAGCTGCACGTCGAGCTCGGCTATCTGCGCCTGCAACTCGTCGGCCTTCGCCTCCAGGGAGTTGATCTGGGACCGGGCGCTCGGGGCAGCATGCGCGTCCGACACCAGTGCGGCCACGCCCAGCAGAGGTGCCCAACAGTAGGCTCAAGAGCAGCACGCGCGCCGGCCGGCCGGGCCGGCGCCAGGCGGCAAAAAGCGCCGCGGCGCGTACGCGCCCGCTGCGCGGTGTAGGTTGCGCTAGTCTGTCGTATCAATGGCATCCGATATGTCCCTCCCGAGGGTTATCGGCAGCACGTCCATAACACTTGCGCGACGCGCGGGCTTTTTCCTGCATCTCTGCCCCGTTTCCCCGGGAGCGGGATTCTAGCGCGTCCGGGCCGGCAAGGCCATAAGACCAAGGAAGTAGGCGGGAATCGCTGTGCTATACTCCCCGCTCACTCGGCGCGGGGTGGAGCAGTCCGGTAGCTCGTCGGGCTCATAACCCGAAGGTCGCAGGTTCAAATCCTGCCCCCGCTACCATAAGAAAGGCCCGGATATCCGGGCCTTTCTGCTACTGGGAACAGTGTAGCCTGAGTGCCATTGGCCGCAGGCGGCCCACGCCGGCAATGCTGGTCGGCCCGGCGTTGCGTCGGCCGTCAGTCGCTACCGGCGGCGTCGATCGGGCGGTGCTCGGCGACTCTGGCCCTGACCTCGGCCGTTTGCGGCTCGGGCCAAGACGCACCACCGGCCAGCTGCGGCACGGGCTGCGGCGCGGCGCCGCCGGTCTGCCCGGCCTCCGTGGGCCGCTCGCCGGCTTCTACCCGCACGTCGGGCAGCCAACTCAGCCACCGGGGGAACCACCAGTTGGCGGTTCCCAGCAGGCGCATGGCCGCCGGCACCAACACCGACCGCACGATGGTGGCGTCGAGGAACACCGCTACCGCCAGTCCGAAGCCGAGTTGCTGGAACATCACCAGATCACCGGCGGCGAATCCGCCGAACACCGCCACCATGATCAGCGCAGCCCCGGTGATGATCCCGCCGGTCCGCCGCACGCCGAACGCCACCGACTCGCGGTTGTCGCCGGTCTGGTCGAAGCGCTCGCGGATGCGGCTGAGCAGGAACACGTGGTAGTCCATGGAGGTGCCGAACAGTATCGCGAACAGGAAGAGGGGCACCCAGGCCTCGACGAAGTCCACTTTCTGCAAGTCCAAGAAGGTCCGCTCCCCATCCCTTCTGGAACACCGCCACCATGAGGCCGTAGGCGGCCCCCACCGAGAGCAGGTTCATGACGATGGCTTTGAGCGGCACTATCAGCGAGCGGAAGACCACCAGCAGGAGCACGAACGACAGCCCCAGCACGAGGAGGAAGACCCAGGGCGTGGCTCCGTTGATGGTGTCGAGGTAGTCGACCACGTACGAGGTCTGGCCGGTGGTCAGGACGTCGGTGCCGGCGACCAGCCCTGTGCCGGCGAACGCCGCGGGCAGGTAGTCGGAGCGCAGGGTCCTCACGGCCGCCTGTGCCGTCGTGCCGTTCGGGTCGCCCAGGACGACAAGGGAGAGCACGGTGAGCTCGCCGCCGGGGCTCGTCCGGGTGGTGCCGGCTCCCACGAACGCCTGGTCATCGGCCAGGATGGTCCGCAGTCTGTCGATGCCCTGCGTGACGGGCGAAGAGTCGGCGGCGCCGGCTATGGTGACGTCCACCGGCTGCATGGAGGCGCCGGGAAACTCGTTCTGCAGGGCCTCGAAGCCCTGGCGGGACTCCATGGAGGTGGGCAGAGTATCCACGCCGGCCGAGCCTAGGTCTATGGAGAAGTACAGTCCGGCGATGGCGCCAAGCACGGCCACCGCGAGCACGAGGCTCGTCGACCGGCCGGCGCATGACGCCGCGGCTGGCGCGATCCCAGAAGCCGCCGGGGCGGTCGCCGCCGTTCATGGTCTTGCGCAGGAAGGGCACCCGCAGAGCGTTCACTCTGTCACCCATGGCGCCCAGCAGTGCCGGCAGCAGGGTGATGGCGCCCAGCAGAGCTGGTGAAGACGGCGATGATCGCGCCCACCGCCATGCTGTGGAACAGGGTCGACGGCACCAGGAACAGCCCACCCAGCGCCAGGATGACGGCCAGAGCGCTGAAGAGCACCGACCGGTTGGCCGTAGAGCCCGCCCGGCCGATGGCGTCGATCTTGTCCAGTCCGGCCGCCCTCTCCTCCCGGTAGCGGGAGATCACGAAGAGGGAGTAGTCGATGCCCATGGCCAGGCCGATCATGGTGATCATGTTGGTGATGAAGAACGAGAGCTCCATGACTTGGCCCAATAGGGCGGTGATGCCCAGGGCCAGAAGGATGGAGCCCATAGCCATGATCAGCGGAACGACCGCGGTGACTATGGCGCCGAACACCAGCACCAGGATGATCAGGGCTATCCCCACGCCGAACATCTCACCCGTGCGCAGGTCGCTCTCGGCGGTGGCTCCGAAGTCGGAGTTGATGCTGGCCTCCCCGGTGACGAGCACCTCGAAACCCGAGGAGGCGGAGGCGTCGTGAGCCGCGGTGGCGAGAGCCTCGGCGTTTTCTACTCCGGCGTCCTCGGCCTCGGCCATGCTGAAGATCAAGAGGGCCGCGTGCCGGTCGGTAGAGACGAGCACCGGCGAGTCATCGGTGGTGTAGTCGATACCGGCCTGCACCACGGTGGGGCCGAGGGCCAGCACCCGGGCGCTCACGGCCTGCACCTGCTCGCGGAACTGTTGATCGTCGACGGTGAGATCGGCCGACCGGACGATGACCAGCTCGCGGGAGTGGTTGTCGCTGGGGAAAGCCTGGTTGACGAGCTCCGTGGCGCGGAACGATTCCGGATCGTTGGTGAAACTGTCCTCGTTGCTGAGCGCACCGCCCAGGTAGAGCACCGTGACCGCCGCCGCGCATGCGAGGACGACAGCCCATGCCGTCAGGGTCCTCCACGGATGACGGGCGCACGCCCGGGCGATGATCTCAAGACCGATCTTCTTCATCACGCCCCCTTTCAGGCCACTGCCGCGAGCTCGCGGTCGGCGCCTTCGGGCGCCCCAGCGAACTCGCTCCGGACCGTATCGTCGGTGACGACGCCGTCGCGCATGTGGATAACGCGGTCGCAGGCCTCGGCCACGTCGGGGTCGTGAGTGACCAGGATGAACGTGGTGCCGGTGAGCAGGTTGATCTCCCGCATCATGTCGATGACTTCCGCCGAGCTGGCGCTGTCCAGGTTGCCGGTGGGCTCGTCGCCCATGATGACCGCCGGCCGGTTGACCAGTGCCCGGGCGATCGCCGCCCGCTGCTGCTGCCCCCCGGAGAGCTCCGACGGGCCGGTGGCCGGCGCGGTCGCCTAGGCCTACGGCCTCCAGGGCCTCGCGTGCCAGCTTCTGCGCTTCTCGCCGCGACTTGCCCGCGTACTGCGAGGCAAGAGCGACGTTGTCGAGGGCCGTCATGGAGGACACCAGGTTGAAGCCCTGGAAGATGAAGCCGATCTCCTCGCGGAGCAGGTTGGTCGTCGCCCGGGTGCTGAGGTTGTCGACCCGGCGGCCGCTCAGCCACACCTCGCCGGAACCCGGCTCGTCCAGGCATCCCATCATGTGAAGCATCGTCGACTTCCCACATCCCGACGGTCCCATGATGGCCACCATCTCGCCGGCGCCGACGTCTACCGAGGCGCCGCGCAGAGCGTCGACGTAGTTGTCTTTGCCCAGTTGATAACGCTTCTCGAGTCCGCGTACGCTTACGATGGTCTTCATTGTCTTCGTCCCTTCTATGTTCTTGGTAGTCATGTCGGTGTCGCTGCTCACTCGTACCTGAGGGCCAGAACCGGCTTGAGCCGCGCCGCGTGGAAGGAGGGGTAGAACCCGCTGGCCACTCCGAGGACCATCGCGAAGGCGACAGCCCCGATCGCCAGGCGCGGGGTCACCAGGAACAGGACGGTGCCGCTCTGCTCCATGAGCGCGTTGACGACCACCGCGGCGATCCAGCCCAGCACGAGGCCGGTGGCGCCACCGAGGAAGCCGATGAGCGCCGACTCGCCCAGAAACTGACCCACGATCTGCCGGTGAGAGGCGCCGATGGCCTTTCGGATGCCGATCTCCCGGGTCCGCTCGAGCACCGACATGGTCATGGTGTTGACCACCGACAGCCCGCCGACCAGTAGGGAGATGAACGCCACGCCGAAGATGATGCTGTTGAAGATCTTGGTTGCGCTCTTGAACTGAGCGATGAAGGCCTGCGGCCCGGACGCGGTCACGTTGGAGACCGTCCCCTCGATGGTCGAGGCGAGCTGGTCGGCGTCGACGCCGGCAGCGGGGTAGGCCATGATGGAGGTGGCCAGATCATCCGGGTCCACCTGCTCTTGCACTATCTTGGGCAACTGCGTGTACAGCAGTTGCTGGGCATCGTACAGGCTGATGGCCACGGTATTGTCGGGAGCGGTGAGGGTCTTGTCGTAGAGGCCGACGACCTCGAAGGGCGTGCCCCTCAGGTTCACGGTGCCACCGACCTTGGCGCCCAGCGCTTTGGCGATATCGCAACCGACGACGGCCACGCCCCGGTCGCTGGAGGTGAGGTCTCGGCCTTCGGCCATCCGCAACTCGAACGTCTCGTAGCCCTGGCTGCGGAGGTCGCTGCCGACTATGCCGTTCATGGACATGGCACTTTCCTCGTCCAGTAGCAGATAGATGCTGGCGCTTGCCCGCGCCACACCGGGAACGTCCTCGATCTCCTGGATGCGGCTCACCGCGATAGGCGTGGTGCTGAAGCCGCCGGTTGGGGTGGAGGCGTCGGTGATGACGACTTTGTCGCTGTAGTAGCGGGTGCCGCCGCTGACCATCAGGTTGATCTTCTCGGCCATGCTGCCCATCACGACCAGGGCGAACACCCCGATGGTGATGCCGAATATGGTCAAGAAAGCCCTCATCTTCCTGCGAAACACGTTCCTGAAGATCCTCATCGCTCCGCCTCCGGTCTTGCGCTATGTGCCTGTCTTCATGTTCGTCGGTTGCGGGCCTGACCGAATCAGGCGGGAGGAGAGTCTTCGGACGTCTGACTGGCCGGTCTTGTACCTGGCCGGATGGAGAGGTTTCTGCGACGGGCTTGGGCGCTTAAATAACCGCGCCCGGCACGCTACCCTTAGGGTCGAACGTTGCTCGGGGCGTGGGAGACATCCGCAGCGGGGAGACCGGGGGAGGAGAGGATGGAACAGGGGACTGTTCGAGTGATGATCGTCGACGACCACGCGGTGGTTCGGAGTGGATTGTCGGCGTTCTTGATGGCCTACGACGACCTGGAGTTCGTGGGTGAGGCGAGCGGCGGCCTGGAGGCCGTGCGCAAGTGCCCGGATCTTCGGCCGGACGTGGTGCTGATGGACCTGGTGATGCCGGAGGTGGACGGCTCAGAGGCCACCCGGCTCATCCGGGAGGCCTGCCCACACGTGCAGGTGATCGCGCTCACCAGCTACAAGGAAGAGGAGCTTGTGCAGGGGGCGCTCAAAGCCGGAGCCATCGGCTACCTGCTGAAGAACGTCTCCGCGGACGAGTTGGCCAACGCCATCCGCGCGGCGCACGCCGGTCGCCCGACCCTGGCGCCAGAGGCGGCCGAGGTACTGATACGGGCTACAACCCATCCTGCCGAGCCCGGCCCGGGCCTCACCGAGCGTGAGCTCGAGATACTCCAGTTGATGGTCGACGGCCTGAGCAATCCGGAGATCGCCAAGAAGCTGTTCGTAAGCCGGTCGACGGTGAAGTTCCACGTCAGCAACATCTTGATGAAGCTCGGGGCCGCCAGCCGCACCGAGGCCGCGTCGATGGCCATCCACGGGGGGTTGGTCAAATGAAGTCGGACCGGTTCCGCAGACGCACGGTGCGATGGCCTGTCGCCTGGCGGGGGCAGCCCTGCTCGCCTGCGCATTCGTGACGACCGGCCTCGTCGTGGCGGGGTGCGGCAGCAGCCCTTCCGAGTCGTCCTCGACGGAGCAGAGGGTGCAACTCGTGTACCAGGACTGGAGGACCGAGTGGTTCCCTCCTATGGCTCAGAAAGAGCTGACGATCTTCCAGACGGAGCACCCGAACCTCAGCGTCTTCTACACGCCGGACCCGGAGAACCTCGCCGACCAGATGCCCCTCGACATGCAGGCCGGTAACGCAGCCGACGTCTTCCAGGGGTGCTGCGAGTTCTTCCCCGCATGGAATGAGAAAGGCTACGTGCTCGACCTGCGTAAGTACGTGGAGACCGACCTGGACCCGGCCATCGTCGCCGACTGGGATCCGGCCCAGTACAAGGCCTTCTTCGACGCGAGTGGGCGCCAGTTCGGCGTGCCGAAGTACCAGGGCACCCTGGTGCTCTACTACAACAAGGACATCTTCGACACGTACGGGGTCGCCTATCCCGACGCCTCCTGGACCCACGACGACTACCTCGCGGCTATGAAGAAGCTGACTCGTGATACCAACGGCGACGGCAACACCGACATCTGGGGCAGCATGATCGATATCGGGTGGGACCGGCTGCAGGTCCACATCAACGCCTGGGGCGGTCACATCGTAGATCCCAACGATCCGACCAAGTGTGTCATCGACAGCCCCGAGGCGCTGGCGGCACTCGAGTGGGTGCGCGCCCGCATGTGGGACGACAAGGTGATGGCCACGTTCACGGACGTGAACAACGTGGGGACCCAGGCGGCTTTCTACGGGGGCAAACTGGCCATGGTCGAAGACGGCTCCTGGGCGCTCAAGAACATCCTGGAAAACGCCGACTTCCGTATCGGCGTGGCGCCCATGCCGGCGGGGCCGGCGAAGCGGGTGACGCTGAGCACGACCGACGGCTTCGGCATCTACTCGCAGACGCGCCATCCCCAGGAGGCCTGGGAGCTCGTGAAGTTTCTCGTGAGCAAGGAGTACGGGCTGGCCATGGCGGAGGCGAACCTGCTGCAGCCGGCTCGGCTCTCGCTCGTCCCGGATTGGCAGCGATTCGTGAGGGAGCAGTACCCGGAGAAGGCCAAAGACATCGATCTCGACGTGTTCGCCGCCGCGCACCGCGAAGGCTACTCGGTCGTCCAGGAGGTCTTCCCCAGCAACATGGACGAAGCCACCGGCCTGCTCGGCGACGCCTTCACAAAGATCTTCACCCTCGGTCAAGCTCCGGTCGACATCTTGCACGACGTGAGCCGGCAGATCGAAGCGGCTCAGACGAACGCCGGGCAGTGAGTTAAGGCGCCGGTTCAGGTCGCCGCATGAGAGCTCTTCTTCACGCGCAGTCGTTTGCGAAGAAGGATACTCGCCTGGTCCTTTGTGCCGACCGCGGTCATCCTCTTTGCCGTGGCGCTGGTCGCAGTGTACGCGTATGGCAGCGTGACAGAGCAGCAGGCCATACAGCGCAATCAGGAACTCGCTCGCCTGTCGGCCGCGAGCCTGGCCGCCGAGATCAACCAGTTCGCCTTGGATCTTGAAGGCCTGACGCGGCAAGCGGATGTCGCGGGGAACCAGCCGGCTCAACAAGACGAAGGCGCTGGCCGCCGCCTCGAACAAGCTCTCCATCTTCGATGCCGGGACGATCATCCTCGATTCCCACGGCACATTCGTCGCCGCCTGGCCGGCCCGGCCCGATGATGTCGGTCAGGACTGGTCGTCCCGTCCCTACTTCGCCCAGCTCTTGCGCTCGTCACGACCGGTCTACTCGGACATCGGCCTCGACGGAGTGGAGGGCGCGCGCGTGGTGACTGTCGCTGTGCCTATCACCGGACCCGGGGGAGAGTTCAACGGCGTCCTGGCGGGCATGTTCCGCGTGGGAGCGACCTCGGTGAGCGCGCTCTACGGTGATATCGCCAAACTCCGTGTGGGCGTGAGTGGAGACGTATACGTCGTCGATGGGAACGGCCGGGTGATCCAACACCCAGATGCGGCTCTGGTAGGCACGGACTTGATGTCTCAGAAGATCGTCCAGGACGTGGTATCCGGCCAGACGGGCGCTCAGCGCACTCGCGATCTCAACCAGAGGGACGTCGTCGCCGCCTATGCCCCCGTTCCCGGGACAAACTGGGGCCTCATCGCGGTAGAAGACTGGTCCACCCTCATTCGCCCTTTCCAGGGATACCGCACCTTTCTCCTTGTGCTACTTGTTCTCGGGCTGTTGGTCCCATCGCTGGTGGTGTGGTTCGGCGTCCGCCGGGTGACGCGCCCGGTGCAGGCGCTCACCGGAGCCGCCCGAAAGGTGGCGGCAGGCGACTTCGAGCATTCAGTGAGCATCACCACGCATGATGAGCTGCAGGAGCTCGCGGAGCAGTTCAACATCATGTCCGCGCAGCTTCGCGACTCGTACGCCGAGCTGGACAAGCGGGTGGCCGCCCGAACCCAGGAACTCGCCACGCTCAACGCTGTCGCCGCGGTCGTCAGCCAGTCCCTCGACCTGGAACGGATCCTCGACGACGCGCTCGGCGAGATAATGGCCGACCTGGGCTTCGAGGCGGGAGTGGCCTTCATGCTCCCCGAGAGAGAGGGACAGGGAGGCGAGGTCCGTCTGATCGCGTCGCGAAACCTGCCCGCCGACGTGCTCGCCAGCATCCGCACCCGTCCCCCTGAGTACCTAGAGCAGCGGCTGACAGCGCTCGAGGGGCAGCCGGCGCCCCTCCCGATGGGCTCCATTTCCGAGGAACTCCGCGGTCTGTTGGAGCCGGCCGGCTGGCGCTCTATGATCCAGATCCCGGTGAACGCGAAGGGGACGGTCTTTGGAGCTCTGATGCTCCTCACCCGCCGGGAACCGGATTCTTCTCCCGAACAACTGTCCTCGCTCGCCGCCCTCGGCAATCAGATCGGAATGGCCGTCGACAACGCTCGTCTCTACGAACACGCGGAGGAGTCTGCCGCCGCAGCGGAAAGGAACCGCCTGGCCCGCGACCTGCATGACGCCGTCAGTCAGACCCTCTTCTCCGTGAGCCTGATCGCCGAGGTCCTGCCCCGGATCTACGCGAGAGATCCGGTCCAGGGGGCGCAACGGCTGGACGAGCTGCGCCAGCTGACCCGAGGAGCGCTGGCCGAGATGCGCACCCTGCTCCTCGAGCTTCGGCCCGCCGGCTCTGGCCGAGGCGAAGCTTAGCGACCTGCTCAAGCAGCTCGGCGAGGCGGTCACGGGCCGCGCCCGCATCCCGGTCGAGGTGATCACCGACGACTCCGGAGAGCTGCCGACCGACGTCGGCTCGCCCTCTACCGCATCGCCCAGGAGGCTCTCAACAATGTAGCCAAGCACTCCGGCGCCCGACAGGCGACCGTGTCGCTTGTGCTCGCTCGGAGACCCGGTGGAGGGCTCCTGCTGACGTGGAAGACGATGGAGCGGGTTTTGACCCGGCGGCGGCCGGGTTCGGCCAGCTTGGGCCTGGGGATCATGAGGGAGCGGGCCGAGGCGGTCGAGGCGACCTCTGACCGATCTGTTCCGCGCCGGGGGAAGGGGACCAAGGTCTCCGTCACCTGGTCGCCCGGGGACACGGCCCCAGCAGCCTCCTAGGGCCGCGCAACTAGCCAGCCGGCCAGGCTTCAAACCGGCCACTTGCCGCTGGGCGCCAGGGCCGCTCTGAGGCACAGTTGACCCATGAGGACTCTTATTGCAGATGACAACGACGAGATCCGAGCGGCTCTTCGCCTGCTCCTCGAAGAACTGGGCGAGGGAGACGTCCTCGAGGCGGGCGACCTGGGCCAGGCCCTCGCGGCCCTTGACGGGCGCGGGCGTCGACGTGGTCCTGCTCGACTGGGAGCTTCCCCAGGGGGGCTACGCCGGTGGGACCGCGGCGGAGTTCGTCAGGGAGTCGAAGCAGAGAGCGCCAGGCTGCCGGATGATCGCGATGAGCGGCAGACCGGAGTCGCGCGGCGAGTCACTGCGGGCCGGCTGCGACGCGTTCGTCAGCAAGAACGACCCGCCGGATCGGCTCCTCGCCCTGCTCGGAGTGGGGCGGGAGCTATCGGGCTGACGCCGGCAGGCGCCGCGCGCCGCCGTCCCCCCCCCAATCGGCCAGCGAAAGACTCGCCATGTAGCGGGCCATCATTCCCTGCATCCGCCCGTTTCTCTTGCTCCTGTCGCTCGGTACGCTGGAAGGGCAGACCAAGAGAAAGGGCACCCGCCCGCACCCGAACAGGAGGGCTCATGGAGCCAACAGGCCGCCAAGCCGACAGCGCCGCCCTATCCACACCGCGACCAGGCTATCCCTTGACCTTCCGCGTCGACTACCCGGACAGGCCTCTCAACAGGCTCACGACCTTCTTCCGCTTCCTGTGGATCATCCCCATCGGCGTCATCGCCGGCCCTCCTGACCTCGGGCAGCATCATCGGTGCACGGCACCGAATACTCGTGGTCGTGGGCCATGGGTGGGATCCTCTTCCTTCCCCTCCTGCTGATGCTGCTCTTTCGTCAGAAGTACCCGCGTTGGTGGTTCGACTGGAACCTCCAGCTCTCGCGGTTCCTGGCGCGCGTCTGGGTCTACGCCGCGCTACTCCGGGATGAATACCCCTCCACCGACGAGGAGCAGGCAGTCCATCTCGACTTTCCCTATCCCGACGCCACGCAGCTCAGTCGCGGGCTTCCGCTGGTCAAGTGGTTCCTGGCCATCCCCCACTACATCGTGCTCTTCTTCCTGTGGATAGGCGCCGTGGTCTCCGATCATCATCGCCTGGTTCGCCATCCTCTTCACCGGCAGGTACCCACGGGGTCTCTTCGACTACGTGGTCGGCGTGCAGCGCTGGTCGCTGCGGGTCTAGGCGTACGCCACGCTGCTGATCACCGACCAGTACCCGCCGTTCAGCCTCTCCGAATAGCGAGGGGCGCGGCGCAGACGTTGCGAACAAGGCCAAAGGGGGAGAGCATTCGTGAAAGCCGTTGTATACACAGCATATGGAGGGCCGGAAGTGCTTCACCTCAAAGAGGTGGAGAAGCCGGCGCCGAAGGGTGCGAGGCAAGTAGGACGCTGAGCAAGTCATCTCGCTGTCGGCACGCTCGCCCACAACCCGAAGGTCGCAGGTTCAAACCTGCCCCCGCTACCATAAGAAAGCCCCATCGAAAGGCGGGGCTTTTCTTCTAGAGCGTCTTCGTCATCCCGCTGGAGACCATGACGCAGGCCGGCGGTGCGGAGGACACCCTCGAAGGCGTCTACGGCTTCTTGGTCGAATACCAGATCAAGGGCCGCGAGTTCGTGTTTGTGAGGACTCTCAACTAGGACGTGCCCCGGTGGCCGGACTCGAGCAGGGAGATGAGAATGGATATCGAGCGGTCGTGGAGCGAATTGACTGCAGACGAGAAGCTGAAGCAGCGCTTTCAGATCTATACAAACCCCGGGATGCCTTTCGTCGACCCCTCGGCTGAGGCCGGGTACAAGGCGAGGGCGACAAGGCTGAAGGATGCCATCCTTCTTGAGAAGGCGCCGGACCGCGTCCCGGTATGCACCCTCAATCAGTTCTACCCTGCCGACCGGGCAGGGTACACCCCTCGTGAAGTCATGTATGACCAGAAGAAGGCCGCTGAGGCCTGGGGTGAGCTATGCCCGCACCCTTGAGCCCGATGCCATGCCGGGGTCGGCCATCGCGGCCGCCGGTGCCGGGCCGATCCTCGATGCTCTTGACTACAAGCTCTTCAGCTGGCCGGGTCACGGGGTGCCGGAGAGCGCCAGCTTCCAGTACGTAGAGAAGGAGTGGATGCGACCGGAAGAGTATGACGACCTCATCGACGATCCCACCGACTACATGCTGCGCACCTACGTGCCCAGGACGAACGGCGCCTTGACCGGCCTGGCCAAGTTGGAGCCTCCTTTCGGGATGGTGCAGCTCTGCGGGGCGGACTTCTGGGTAG
>CAVVEI010000011.1:0-21304 GCA_963747275.1 uncultured Actinomycetes bacterium | reverse complement strand
ATGCACTCAAGCGCTTAAGTCTTCCTGTCGATAACTGTTCTGGTTCTCGGTCAGAGATCCAGACACAGGAGTCGGCGGGAGACAGTGAGCGGTCTGTTCAAAACACCAGCGTCACGCAAGCGGTCGAGCAAGCGCGCAGTACCTTGTTCTGATCCCGCTGGTGGCGCTCATAGTGGCGGTCGGCTTCTTCGTTGCCGCCATGGCGACATCGGCCGACGCGACCGAGCTGACCCTCGCCCCGGTCTCCGGCCCTGCAGCAGCGCCTGCTGATGCTGCGGCCGCTCCAGCGCCGGCACCCTCAGTGGCTCCAACCACCACCGAAGTCACAGTCCCCGCCGGTCCCAGCGTCGACTACTCCGCTGCCGAACTCGAGTTCATCCTGCTGCTCAACGAATACCGTGTGAGCAAAGGCCTTGAGCCGCTACTGCTCTCCGACGTTCTCACAGTGGCCTGCGACAGGCATTCCTCTGATATGGCCACCTACAACTTCGTGAACCACTACACCGGCTACTATCGCGCCTCGAGCGGTAGCCGACCGGGCGCTCAAGGGCACGCGCTCCGACTACTTCGCCACCGGCACCGACCCAGCAGAGCGCATGATCGATTGTGGCTACGACTACGTCACCATCATGGGCGAGAACTTGGCCGCCGGCCAGGAGACGGCCGCCGCTGCGATGGAGGCCCTCAAGGCTTCTGCGACTCACAACGCCAACCTGCTTGCCGCCGACTTCAAGGTCATAGGCATATCGCTGGTGTACAACAGCGGGTCTGACTTCGGCTACTACTGGACCACCGACTTCGGTGGCTACGTCGACACGACGGCTCACGCGGCGGCGACCGTCGTGGCGAACGTCTACTAGGCCTTGTCGCCGGGCCGCGCCCGGTCCCCCTCCGCCTTCTGCGCAAGAGTCTCAACCGCCGCATATTGACGCGCTCTCGTTGGTACTCTTGAAGTGCTTGACAAGAGACCACAATCGAGTCGTGAGGAGGCGGGGTTGAACAGCACCCTGAAATCCATCGTCGATCTGGTGTCGAAGTTGCTGAAGGAGACCTCCGGGACGGAGTCCACCTCCACCGCCGGCAAGAAGAAGCCCTCGCAGGCCTCCAAGTCGTCGGCCAAGAAGACGGCCAAGAAGACGGCCAAGAAGACGGCGACGGCAAGGAAGGCGGCCGCGAAGAAGGCAGCGAGAGAGAAGAAGGCCGCGGCCAGCAAAGCGGCCAAGGCCAAGAAGGCGGCGGCGCGCAAGACCGCCCAAGCCAAGAAGGCCAAGAAGGCCAAGAAGGCCAAGACCAAGCAGACCGCCAAGAAGACAGCCAAGAAGACTGCCAAGAAGACCTCATCCAGCGCGAGCACCAAGCGCTAGGAGCTCTGCCCGCCGGGCGAGAGCAAAGAAAGGAGTGGGCGTTGGCCGGCAAGAGAAAGGTGATAATCACCGTTGCCCAGACGGGCAACTTTCAGGGCAAAGCCGCCAACCCTAGTCTGCCTGAGCAACCCTCGGAGGTGGTCTCGTCAGCGTACGACTGCTACAACGCGGGGGCCGCCATCGTCCACGTGCATGCTCGTGACAAGGCCGGCAACTCCAGCAACGACCCCGAGATCTTTGCCGAGATCAACACGGGCATACGGGCGAAGTGCCCCATCGTCATCCAGAACTCTACGGCGCCGGCCACCAAGCCCGACTCAGAAGCCGACGACGGCGTGGCCCTGCTCGACATGAAGGACAAGTCGTGTCTGCCCGAGATGTGTTCGCTGGACTGCTCGCTGATAACCACCGTGTGGGGCGATATGTCTTTCATCTACAGGTGGGAGCGCGAGTGGCTGCTCAAGAACGCGCAGAAGATGATGGACCTGGGCATCAAGCCCGAACTGGAGGTCTTCAACCCCTCGAGCGTCGAGGACGTCTTCAGCGTCCTGGTGCCGGCCGGGGTGATCGCCGATCCGCCCTCCATGACTTTCGTCATGGGCATGAACAAGGTCAGCCAGGGGGCCATCTCGTTCAGCCAGCCCAACTTGGACTTCATGATCAGCCTGTTGCCCAAGGACCGCTACGTCAACTGGTCGACCATGGCCATAGGCGCGCATCAGCTCCAGGGCGTGACCTATGGCCTACTCAAGGGTGGCAACGTGAGGGTCGGCATGGAGGACAACATCTACTACTCGTACGGTCAGTTGGCCAACAGCAACGCGCAACTGGTGGAGCGGATGGTGCGCATAATCCATGAGTTGGAGATGGACGTCGCGACACCTGACGAAGCCAGAGAGATATTGAAACTTCGGCCGCTCAAGTAACGCGGAGAAACGGAAACTCGCCATGAAGCTTGAAGGTGTAGAACACATCGGCATAATCGGGGCGGGAATGATCGGCAATAGCCTGGCCGTTCTCACCACGGGCCACGGTTACCGCACCACCTGCGTGGACAACCGCACAGAGATGCTGCCGGAGTTCAAGAAGTCATACGACGGCTACTTTCGCCAGATCATCGACGAGGGGCGAATGCCGCAGAATCAGCTGGAGATCTGCTCCAGGTATCTCAAGTACTCCGACGACTACGCAGACCTGGCCGACTGCGACCTCATCTTTGAGTGCGTCACCGAGAACAAAGACCTCAAGCACGAGATCTACGCCCGCATCGAGCAGACCTGCCCTCAGATCAAGGCCATCTGCTCGGTGAGCTCGTCCATAGTGCCCGACGTTCTTGCCGAGAAGGCCACCAAGTACAAGGACCGCATAATAGTCACGCACCCGTTCAACCCGGCCCACATGGTGCCCTTCTTCGAGCTCTGTGGCGGGTCTGCTACCGATCCCGGCGTGCTTGCGTTTGCCAAGGCCGTTCTTGAATCCCTGGACCGCAAGCCGGTGATACTCAAGAAGCCCGCCCCCGGGTTCATAGGCAATCGCCTGCAGTTCGCGCTGTGGAGGGAGGCCCTCAACCTGGTGGAGAGCGGCATAGCCGACCCCAGAGACGTCGACACCTGCCTCAACTACGCCTTCTGCCCCCGCTACACCTCGATAGGCATCTTCGAGCACTTCGACAACGGCGACCTGACCCTTAACATGCACACCTGCAACGCGGTGTTCCCCTCGCTCAGCGACATCAAAGAGGCTCCCCCCGCCATCAAAGACAGGGTGGCCCGCGGTGACCTGGGGGCGAAGACAGGCGTGGGCTTCTACGACTGGCGCGACGTGGACATGGAGGTCTACCGCAAGCGGGTCAATGCACCCTATTGGCGTTTCATCGACTGGGATATGCCCAAGGAGTAGTCACCGATGGTCTACGACAACAACAACGGCGGAGAATACGGCACACTGCTTCGTGCAACAACTGCAGGAGCCGCCCGGCATGGGCACGCCCGGAGTTCAAGGCGCTCTACCAGCAGTTCGCCAAGCGGATACTTTGGATGGACAGCAACGTCTGCGAAGGCGCCTTTCAGATGAACACCGCCTGGTACTTCGCTGTGCCTCCCCGAGACCCCATCTTCACGGAGCACGACCACGATCACGGCGAGCTGATAGGTTTCTACGGCAGCGACCCCGACGACCCCTACGAGCTGGGCGGGGTCATAGAGTTCTCCATCAACGGGGAGGCGCACCGGCTTACGCGCTCGACCATGATATGGATACCTGCCGGCGCCGTGCACAACCCCATGCGTGTACTGGAGGTACGTCGCCCGATATTCCACTTCTCGGTGGTGATGAACCCGCTCTACGAAGGCAAGTCGACCTACAAGTAGACTAAGCGGACGGAGTCGACCGCGACGACGTTGACGGCGCCGTAGTCCTGGCTTATCGAGAACAGCCGCTCTAGCGGCAGACCGAGCAGCTCGCACAGAAGCACTCGGTTGACGCCCTTGTGCGCGACCACAAGCACCCTCTCACCGCCCGAGGCCGCTATGTCGCGCAGGGCCGGGACTACACGCTCGCGCAACTGGGCGAAGCTCTCGCCGCCTGGGAACGGATAGTGGACGATGTCTCTCTCCCGCGCCGCGTGTTCCTGGGGAAAGCGGTCGGCGGCCTCCTGCCGAGTGAGCCCTTCCCAAAGGCCGGCGTCGATCTCTCGCAGCCGCGCGTCGCGGATGGATAGGGGGCCCCGTCGCGACCCGGGCGCCTCTCGCCGACCGCGGCGCCTTCGCCGGCTTCGGCGATGATCTGCGCGGTCAGCAGACACCTCTGCAGGTCGCTGCTGTGGATGAGATCGAAGCGGACCGTGCGCAGACGTCTGGCCAGTTCGCGGGCGTGGGCGATCCCCTGCGGGCTGAGCGGCGGGTCGGACCGGCCGATGAAGCGCCAGCGATCGTCGGGCAGGGCCGGCTCGGTGTGCCGCACCAGGTAGATCAGGCTGTCCACAGGCCCACTCCCCTCAGCAACTCCTTGACCGAAGTCC
Organism: uncultured Actinomycetes bacterium; assembly: GCA_963747275.1. Lineage (GTDB taxonomy): Bacteria > Actinomycetota > Thermoleophilia > RBG-16-64-13 > RBG-16-64-13 > RBG-16-64-13. The sequence goes on along the minus strand of CAVVEI010000011.1, from coordinate 16,921 downwards.
CGAGGACTGTCTCCACCTTCTCTTGGATCTGTCGGGCGGCGTCCATCCGGGCGCGTGCCTCTGCGAGCAACTCGGCGTCGGCGCCCTCTTCGCGCAGATCGGCCAGCCTGTGAGCCTCTCTTGCCTCCAGCCCGACGACCTCGTCCCTTCGGACCAGCTTGTCGGCCAAGTAGACCAGATGCTCCTCTCTCACCTCGGCCTCAGCAAGCAGAGCGGCGGGTATGACCATATGGGTCTCCAGCACCGACGCCAAACGGGCCAGCCCGAGGTTGCGCAGCAGCTTGCCGCCTATCACGTCGTGATGCCTCTGCGTCCGCGCGAGGTCATGCAGCAGGCCGCCGACGCTCACCAGTTCGACGTCAAGCGAGGGCACGACTACCTGCAGCTCGCGGGCTAGGGCTTCACCGACGGCAGAAACGGCCTGGCAGTGTCGCAATACGAGGTCGGGAGTCTGCAGGAGCGAGTGCAGATACAGGGCGTCTTCGCGCGACAGGGTGGCGGCGGCCAGCCGGCACACGCGCCGGTAGTCGTCCTCGGAGTCCATGTCGATGAGTACGGAGAGGTCCTCGACCTCGACCTCCAGGGTGTCGGGGGCGTGTCTCTGCAGAAAGGTCTTCAGGTCGTCGCCTCGGGCGCTCTGCAGCAGCAGTTCTCTGTACCTGCCGGAGAGCAGGGGAGGGTGGCCGCGGTGTCCGCAGCAGGTGGGGTGGACTATGCCCTTGGCCGTCTCGGCGGCAGCGGCAAGCAGGGTGGTAAGGACTTGCGGACCCGACCAGGGGGTAGTCGGCAGGCAGGATGAAGAAGCACTGCACTGCCGCGGGCAGGGCTGCCGCCCCGGCCAGCACCGAGGAGAACATGCCGGCATCGTAGCCGGGGTTCTCGACACCGCGGGCTGGGAGGCTCGCCAGAAGTGGGGCTAGGCTCTGGCTGTCGTGCCCGGTCACCACCACGATGTCGTGCACCCCTGCCTGGGCGATGGCCTGCACCACTCGCTCCAGCACCGGGCGATCACCCAGCGGGAGCGCGGGCTTGCTGGAACCCATGCGCGACGATCTGCCAGCGGCCAGCACGATGGCCGCAATGTTCGCGGAGGCGCTCATCTGGCCTGGCATCTCAGCTGCGCGGGCCGCCCACGCCCGACTCAGCCTGCTTGGCCGACCGTACCTGGATGAGTTCGGCGGCGATGCTGACGGCTATCTCCTCGGGAGTCTCTGCGCCTATGGAGAGGCCGATAGGGGCGTGCACGCGTGCCAGGTCTTCGGCCGAGAACCCCTCCTCGCCCAGGAGCGCGATAGGTCTCCGCGATCTTGCGCCTGCTACCTATCATGCCTATGTACGCCGCGGGAGTCCTGAGGGCCTGCGCAAGCACGGTCTTGTCGTGCGCGTGGCCCCGCGTGACGATGACCAGATAGCTGTCTTGGTCGACGTCCAGGGTCGCGACCACCCCTTCGAACGAAGGCGGCACCTCTATGCGGTCGGCAGTAGGAAAGCGCTCCTGGTCTCGCGAACTGGGGCCGGTCGTCGATGATCACGGTGTAGAAGCCCACTCCAGAGAGTATGCGCACGAGACTGTGGCCGCAGTGCCCGGCTCCGAAGACGTACGCCTTGCCGTCGGTGCCGACCGCCTGGACGTGAAGGTCCGCGGGGTGGTCGGTCAGCGGCCTTCGAGTCGACGAGGCAGCGAGTCGACCGGGGCGCCCAGGTCTTGCTCCCGGGGCACGGTGGTCAGCAGCCAGCCTCGGCGACCCTCCCTGCACAGCCGCAGCACGGCGCCGAACACCTGCTTGGCCGCCTGGCCGCCGGCCTCGACGTACTCTATGAGCACCTGCCCGCCGCCGCCGCAGGCCATGCCCAGCTCGGCGGAGTCGAACTGCACCAGGGTATGCCTGCGGGTCTTCACAACCTCCACCGCCCGGGCTATGCAGTCTGCCTCCAAGGGGCCGCCGCCGATGGTGCCCACAAACGAACCATCGGCTTTGACCAGCATCGCGGCCCCGGTGTGTCTGGGTGAAGACCCGTGGGTGTCGATGATGGTCACCCAGGCGAAGTCTTCGCCTTGCTCGAGGAGGGCGACGCCGGCTTGGGCGAGTTCATAGTTCACGCTGGGACCTCCTGCAGCCTCTCTATCTTGCGCTTAGAGGTACCGGAGCCGACCTGGGCTCCGTCCTCCCAGTCCGCCAGGTCTACTAGTCACTGTGCCTCGGCGCATCTCGTTCGGCCAGTGACTCGACGCCGGCGAGCGCAGCGCATCATCTGGTCTTTGCCGGGCCCAGACCGGGCTCGGTCTGGGCGGATGCTTATGACAAGCCTGGCCTGGCCGCGGTCGCAGCCGTACCGCACCTTGAAGTCGACCAGGCCGTCCAGCGGCAGGAGCGCCTCGTCGAAGTCAGCCTGGCGCAACCTCTGCCCGCCGGGCAGGGTGACGGGCCCTGTGACCCGCTCGTCGATGTGCGCCAACCGCTTGAGGGTGGTCCCGCACGGGCAGGGACCGGGCACGAAACGCCCCAGGTCGCCGGTGCGGTAGCGGAGCAAAGGCATGGCCTCGCGGGTGAGCGTGCTGAAGACCACCTCTCCGTGTTCTCCTTCGGGCACAGGCTGCCCCGTGGTGGGCTCGACGATCTCGAACAACAGGTCGGCCTCTCTGAGGTGGTAGCCGGCTCGCGCCCGGCAGTCCACACCTCCGCCCAGCCCCATCTCGGTGGTGCCGTAGTGATCATAGACCTCGCAGCCCCATCGCTCTTCGATCATCTGGGTCACGACATGGGGCAGGCGGTCGGTGCTCAGCAGCACGGCCTTCAGCCCGCGGGGGGCCGAGAGCCCGTCCGCTTGGGCTGTCTTGATCAAAGACAAGACCTGTATGGGTATGCCCACCAGCGCCGTCACCCGCTCGCTCTCCATCACCCGCAGGGTATGAGCAGCATCGCTCACCGGCCCGTGGGGGATGCCCTCCACCTCCATGCGCGCCAGACCTTCGCGGAGCAGGGCTCCCACACTCCCGGGCAGGCTGCCCGGGAGCAGTATCAGCACCCGGTCGCCAGGGTCCGACCAGGGTCGACATGCCGTGGTGAAAGAAGTCGGTGGTCGACTCCTGGTCGCGGGCGCTGCAGAAGATCCTCTTGGGTAAGCCGGTGGTGCCGGAGGTGGGCAGGGTGACGATCCGTTCTACCTCGTGTTGCGGTAGACACACGAAATCCAGGGGCGCGGCTCTGAGGTCATCGGCGGTGGTGAAGGGTAGCTGGGCGAGCTCGCTCAGGTCGCTCAGTGCTATCGGCGCCGAGCCCAGTGAGCGCCTGTAGTGTCTGCTGTCGGCCTGCACTCTGGCCAGAGGTCTCGTTGAGCTTCGCCAGCTGGTGAGCGCGCAGGGCGCCGTTGTCCAGTGGCATGTCCGGCCTGCCTATTTGGCGGGCAATCCAGGGTTCGAGAGGTGTGCACGGTGTCGTCATGGCTTGCCCGTCAAGGGTCATGAGAGCTCTTCTGGGAACAGCTCTTGCAGTATCTCGATCGCGTTTCTCACCAAGTCAGGACACGTTGTCGCGAACAGTCCTTGGCTCTGGGCCTCGGCCAGGCCCTCGGGGCTGCTGATGTCGCAGCCGAGCAGGTCGCGGCACAGAGTGGAGCCGCGCTCTCTCTGAAAGCGCTTGACGAAGGTCTGCACAAGCTCGTTGATGTGGTCTTTCGACGGCGGGGCTGCGTCGAGCCGGGCCGCAGAACGCGAGGCCGATGACCATGACGGCGCCCGTCACGGCTCCGCACTCGCCGCCCGTACCTCCCATGCCACCGCCGAAGCCGCTGGCCACCTGGTCGGCCAGGTCGAGATCAAGCCCCAGTTCTTCGGCGAACTCTCCCAGAACGCACTGCGCACAGTTGAATCCCGATCTGAACCGTTGTGCGGCGTGATCGCTCTTGTTCACGGCTCTTCGCCTCCCCTGGGTCGCTCACGGCTGCTCTCGGGCACAAGTTCTGCCTGTGAGATAGTGGCAGAATGTTAACTCCGCAAGGGTGCGAAAGCGACCGAACTGAGAGTCTCTGCCCGGTCTGCCTGGCCAGGGTCTCGGCGCGCTTGCTCTCGCAGGGCGACACGGTGTGGTTGAGGGGCGAGTGCCCCGAGCACGGAGAGTGGCAGACCCCCATATGGGTCGGACCTCCCTCCATGGAGTCTTGGTGCGGAGAATCCCTGGGGACTCACGGCGGTGAGGGACCGCGGCGACGGTGCGAGCCGACCTGCCCCGGGAGCCTGCGGACTCTGCGAGCGGCACGGGCAGCACACCTGCACCGCCCTCCTCGAGGTGACCCGCAGGTGCGATCTGGCCTGCTCCTCTGTGCTTCGCCGGAGTCGACTCCGGATGCTGCCGAGCCCGACCCATCGCTCGCACAGATGCAGGGCATGCTGAGCGAGCTCTTCGACGCCCAGGGCGCGGTCAACCTGCAACTGTCGGGCGGGGAGCCCACCATGCGCGACGACCTGCCGGAGATCATCCGCACCGCCAGGGGGATAGGGTTCACCTTCGTCCAGTTGAACACCAACGGCCTGCGCCTCGCGGCCGAGGCCGGATACGCGGAGCAGCTGCGTGAAGCCGGTCTGGTCTCGGTATTTCTGCAGTTCGACGGCCTGAGTGACTCCACCTATCGCGCCCTGAGAGGGCGGCCCCTGCTGGCTCAGAAGATGGCGGCCTTGGAGCGCTGTGCCCAGGCCGGCCTGGCGGTGGTGCTGGTGCCCACGGTGGTGCCTGGGGTGAACGACCACGAGTTGGGCGATCTGGTGAGTCTGGCCACCAGCTGGCCGGGAGTGGTGCGGGGCGTCCACCTTCAGCCGGTGAGCTACTTCGGCCGGTTCGCCGCGGGCGACCGTGCCCGGCTGACGCTGCCCGAGCTCTTGCGACTCTTGGAGCAGCAGACGGCCGGCAGCGTGCGCGCGACCGACTTCGCGCCCAGCTGTTGCGAACACGTGCGCTGTTCCTTTCGGGCGCGGTACTGGGTGCGCGAACAAGGCGGGTCTGGAGTTGGTGCAGTCTGAGCGCTCGTGCGGCGGGCCTGCAGCGGAGGGTGCCGCTCGCCGGGCCATCGCAGGCCACCTCGCGACAGTGGAGCGCTAGGCGGACCGCCCGCTCGCCTGACCGCGCGCAACCGGACGGGGACGGGACGGGTTCAGTCGCTTCATGGAGCAGGCGGACAGGATCCTCTGCGTATCGGGCATGTTGTTCCAGGACGCGTGGTCCATAGACCTGGAGCGGGTCCGCCGCTGCTGCGTGCACGTGCTCGTGCCGCAGCGTGGGCTGGTGCCCTTCTGTCTCTGGAATCTCACCAGTCGCTCGGGAGCGCGCCTCTACCCACGAGACTAGCCTGTATAGACATGGCGTGGTGTTTGTAACGTGCGCTAGACTATATAGGCGCATCGCGCAGGTGACCGGGGGGCGAACTCAAGTGTGCTGACACGAGACGGAGTGCAAGCATGAGACTCGCGAGACTGGGCTTCAAGATCAATGGAGTCGAGAGATTTGTTCTGTGCGACCCCGAGAAGGACTCGCTCGCAGAAGTCCTTCGGCGCATGGGTCTCACAGGGGTCAAGATCGGCTGCGGCACGGGGGTGTGCGGTGCCTGTTCGGTGATACTGAACGGTGAGGTGGTCCGCTCGTGCACCAAGAAGATGAAGCGGGTGCCCGAGCACAGCGAGATCACCACCATCGAGGGCATCGGCACGCCGCAGCATCTGCATCCGTCTGCAGCAGGCCTGGATCACCTACGGCGGGGCGCAGTGCGGCTTCTGCTCGCCGGGCTTCATAGTCTCGTCGTACGGACTGTTGGCCGAGAACCCCTCTCCCACCCGGGAAGAGGTGCGCGACTGGTTCAAGGCTCACCACAACATCTGCCGCTGCACCGGATACAAGCCGCTGGTGGACGCGGTGATGGCGGCCGCCAAGGTGATGCGGGGCGAGGCCACCATGGCCGACATCACCTACGACTTCGAGAGCGAAGAGGACATCTACGGGTCCAAGCACCCGCGGCCGACTGCTCTTGCCAAGGTGACCGGACTGGCCGACTACGGCAGAGACGTGGCCCTGCAGATGCCGGAGGGGGTCGCTCACCTGGCAGTCGTGCTGGCCGCCGCCCACCACGCCGCATCAACAAGATCGACACCTCCGAGGCCGAGAAGATGCCCGGTGTCATCAGGGTGCTGACCGCTGCCGACGTGAAGGGCAGCAACAACGTGGCCGGGCCGGCGCACGTGCCCCGGCAGAAGGGCAAAGGGGTCACGGAGTTCCCGGTCATAGCGGGCAAGAAGATCAACCGGCGGGGCGACGTGGTCGCGCTGGTAGCGGCGGACACCGAGGAGCACGCCCGCGAGGCCGCCAAGAAGGTCAAGCAGGACCTGGAGGTGCTGCCCTCGTACATGACCTTCCCCGAGGCGGTCATGCCCAACGCCATCCAACTCCACGAGACCCTGCCCAACTGGTATTTGGAGCAGCCGGTCTTCAAAGGCGAGGACACCGCCGAGCTGTTCGAGACGGCGCCGGTGGTGGTGGAGGGCAGCTTCCACTCCCAGCACGAGCCCCACCTGCCCATAGAGCCCGACGTGGTGCAGGCCTACTGGGGCGTCGACGGCATGATGACCATACAGTGCAAGTGCCAGAACCTCTCCGAGAACTCGGGGCTTGTGGCTCAGGCCTGCGGCCTTCCCCCAGAGAACATCCGCATGATCTTGAACTGCGTCGGCGGCTCGTTCGGATACTCGATCGCTCCCGAACATCCATGCGCTGGTGGCCACGGCCGCTCAGAACCTGGACATGCCCTGCACCTTGAGCCTGAGCTACGACGAGTTCAACCACACCACCGGCAAGAGGTCGGCCACCTACTCCAACGGCCGGCTGGCCTGTGACTCAGACGGCAAGATCATCGCCGCCGAGTACGACATAGCCTTGGACCAAGGGCGCCTACGGTACCGTGCCCATCTTCATGAACCTGGTCTCGGTAGGGCTTCCACGGCTACAACATCCCCAACTTCAAGGCCCTCGCCCGCGGGGGCACCACCAACCACGCCTTCAACACGGCCTATCGCGGTTTCGGCTCGCCTCAGGTGTACACCACCACAGAGGCCCTCATAGACCTGGCTGCGGAGAAGGCGGGCATAGACCCCTGGGAGTTCCGCTACAAGAACGCGGCGCGGCCGGGCGACCTGACCATCAACAGCGCCCCCTATCACGACTACGTGTATCCCAAACTGCTGGAGATGGCCAAACCCATCTACGACAAGTACAAGGCCGAGGCCGAAGCGGCCAAGGCTGAGGGCCGGCATGTGGGCGTGGGCATAGGCCTGGGCGGCTTCATCATCACCATAGGCATGTTCGACTCGGCCGAGGTGGCCCTGGAGCTGAACCCCGACGGCACCATAACCCACTTCAACACCTGGGAGGACATGGGCCAGGGCGGCGACATAGGCACGCTCACCCACACCGTCAAGGCGCTGGCTGCCATGGGCGTGAAGCCGGAGCAGGTGCGACTGGTGATGAACGACAGCAAGACCTGCCCCGACACCAACCTGGCCGCGGCCAGCCGCTCCCACTACATGGCCGGCAACGCGACCATCGACGGGGCCAACAAGCTGATGGAGGCCATGCGCAAGGCCGGACGGCAGCTACCGCACCTACGAGGAGATGGTGGCCGAGGGCATACCCACCAAGTATGTGGGCCACTACGACCAGTTCAACATCGGGCTGCCTCCGGGCCTCGATCCCAACACCGGCCACGGCGAGAAGAACCCCACCTACATGTACGGGGTCAACCTCGCCCTGGTGGAGGTGGACGTCAAGACCGGCAAGACCCAAGTGCTCAGGTTCACCTGGGTGGGTGACGTGGGCGTGGTGGGCAACCTGCTCTCGGTCGAGGGTCAAGGCTACGGCGGACTCTCCCACTCCATCGGCTTCGCCCTGAGCGAGGACTACGACGCCGAGGACAAGCACGGCAACATGATCGGCTGCGGCATACCCGCCGTCGACGTGATCCCCGACGACATCAACGTCGTGTTCCTCGAGACGCCTCGTCCGGCCGGACCCCATGGGTCGTGCGGATGCTCCGAGGTGTTCCAGAGCTCCAACCACATGGCCGTGATAAACGCCATCAACAATGCCTGCGGCGTGCGCATCTACTCCCTGCCCGCGACACCCGAGAAGGTGAAGGCCGGGTGGGAGGCCAAGCAGCGCGGCGAGGATCTGACGCCTCCCAAGTACTACCTGGGCACCGACTTTGAGGAAGAACTGGAGATGATCAAAGCCAACCCGCTGTAGGCCGGCCTGCAGAGGACGCCAACATGAGGACTAAGGCCCGTGAAGCCAGAGGACGCCACAGCCTACACGGCGAGTTGCTTTCGAGGGGAGCCGGCCTCCTGCTCGTACGCGTGTCCCTTTGGCATGGACATACGGTCGCTGCTGGCCAAGATGGCCAAGGGCAGCTGGGGCGCGGCCTACAAGGTGCTGCGAGACGCCACCGTCTTTCCGGCCATAGTGAGCGTTCTCTGCGAGCAGCCCTGCCGGGAGTGCTGCCAGCGCGTGGTGCTTGGCGACGAGCCTCTCGCGCTGCGCGATCTCGAAGCCGCCTGCCTGCGCCTCGTCAAGGAGCAGAAGCCTCAGTCGTACGTCATCCCCCCCAAGAACCAGCGGGTAGCCGTGGTGGGCGCGGGGCCGGCAGGACTCTCCTGCGCGCTCCATCTGGCTCAGAAGCGATACCAGGTGACGGTCTTTGAGAAGGAGGACGGCTGGGGCGGGGCCTTGCGCTCGCACCCGCGTTTCGCGGAGTTCGACGCCGACCTGGCTCTGCAGTTCTCGGCCGTGCAGATCGACCTGCGCTACGGCAGCGAAGTGAAAGACCTAGCCGAAGTGGCCGACTTCGACGCGGTGTATGTGGCCACGGGCGCCGGCGGCGACACCTTCGGGCTCTGCGCGGGCTGGGACAGCGCCCGGTTCAGCACCGGGCTGCCCAAGGTGTTCGCCGGCGGCGCGCTGTGCGGCGCGGGCACCATGCAGGGCATCGCCCAGGGGGCCGAGGCGGCCAAGGTCATAGAGGCCTTCCTGCAGACCGGCAAGCTCGGGCGCGCACGCGACCAGGCGGACGAAGACGGCTGCAGACGCTTTCTGGCGCACGAAGGCGTGACCTCGGCGCGGCTGGTGCAGCCTTCGGGTCCCGAGGGCTATACCGAGCAAGAGGCCAAGCAGGAGGCTGCCCGCTGCCTGCTGTGCGACTGCGACACGTGCATAGACGCCTGCGAGATGCTCAAGGCCTTCCGCAAGGACCCTCACAAGATCGCCGACGAGGTGTACACGGACATGGGGGCCAGCCCCCCGCTCTCCAGCCGCTCGCTCACCCGGGAGACCTACTCCTGCAACATCTGCGGCTACTGCAAGTCGGTGTGTCCCGTGGACGTGGACGTGGGGGCGCTGCTGCAGTTCTCACGGGCCGCGCGCATGAGCGCCGGTGTCCACCCGGCCGCACTGCACGACTTCTGGCTGCGCGAGATGGACTTCGCCACCACCGAGGGTGCCTTCGCCTCCGCTCCGCGAGGGAAGAGCACCTGTGAATACGCGTTCTATCCGGGTTGCCAGCTGGGTGCGTCGAACCCTGCGTACGTGCTCCGCTCGTACGAGTACCTCAAGCAGACCCGCCGGGCCGGGGTCTTCTTGGGATGCTGCGGGGCACCGGCTTACTGGGCGGGCGACGAGGCGCGCCTGCGGGCGAACCTCGACCGCGACCAGGACAGACCTGGAGCGATCTGGGCCGGCCCACTCTGGTGATGGCCTGCGCCAGCTGCATGGGTCTCTTTCGCGCCCTGCTGCCCGAAATACCCCGAGTCTCGCTCTACGAGCTGCTCGCGCAAGACGAGAAGGTCACCCCGGTCGGGCCCTTTGCCGAGGCGGCGGTGTTCGATCCGTGCTGCGGCCCGGGGCGACACCGGCGACCGAGTCGGGAGTCAGGGCGTTGGCCACGAAGGCGGGCATCACCCTGGAGGAGCTCAAAGAGCACAACCGGTGTTGCGGTCACGGTGGCCACATCCGCGTCGCGAATCCCAGTCTGTACGAGGAGATGACCCGGCACAGGGCCGAGGCGAGCGAAAAGCCCTACATAGTCTATTGTGCGAACTGCAAAGAGGTGTTCGTCTCGCGGGGCAAGGCCTGCGCCCACATCCTGGACCTGGTCTTCGGCCTTGACCCGGGTGCCCGGGTCCCGAGCCTGCAGCAGAAGCGGGACAACAGCCTGATGGTCAAGAGGGAGTTGATGAGAGCAGATCCAAGACGTGGACTTTCGGCCGGAGTCACACGCCGTGGGACGCTCTGACGCTGGCGATAGCTGATGAGCTGCAGCAGCAGCTCGACGAGAAGCTGATCTCGGCCGCCGACCTCAAAGAGGCCATCTGGTCGGCGGAGGAGTCCGGAGACAAGCTCCACGACAAGCAGACGACACCTACGTCTGCAGCCTCATCAAGCCCGTGCTCACCTACTGGGTGCGCTACCGGCAGACCGCGCCCGGTGCGTACGAGATACTCCGGGCCTACTACCACCGCATGCGCTTTGAGCAAGAGGTGAAGGCTCGAGTGAGCGCGGAGGAGGGGACAGCTGCGGTGCGTGAAGTGCGACCGAGAGTTGGTGCTCAAGAAGGTGGTGTTCGAGTACATGGGACACACGGTCGCTCACGAGGTCCCCGTCTGCCCCAAGTGCGGCAAGGTCTACATCTCGGAGGAGCTGGCCGAAGGCCGCATGGCCGAGGTCGAGCAGTTGCTCGAAGACAAGTGAGCGCTCGGGGTCGCGGCCCGGCTGGCGGCGCGCCTGGACGACTGCGCGGCCGTGCCACTATTCCTGGACGGGATACTCCCGGCAGATCTTCTCCGAGTTCTTGCCGGTGGGGGTGATGACCTCGCCGCCCAAGTCCTCCAGGCGGAACCACCACTTGTCGGTGCGCTCGCGCGGGTCGACGTAGCCGTTCGCCAGGTTGCGCTCGCGCTGCTCGTCCACCGTCTGGTGCAGCCACTCCAGGTCGCCATCCCAGTCGGCGAAGTCGCGCGGGCCCATGTCGGGCCGGTTCCAGGGGCAGACCTTGGTGCAGCGGCCGCAGACGGTGCCCTCTTTGTTCAAGTATGCCGAAGTCGGAGCAGGCCCGGGCGTCGAGCTTCCAGGTGTAGTAGCCGTTGTGCAGGGTCTGCCGGCCGCGCGGGATGGCCTGCGAGGGGCACTGCTGCGCGCAGATGGTGCACTTGCGACAGTACTCCTGCAGGCCGAAGTCCACGCAGCCGTCCACCTCCAACTCGAGGTCGGTGAGAACGGCGGCGTACTTGCAGTGGCAGCCGAAGAAGGGGTTGAGGACTATGCCCATGCGCGAGATCTCGCCCATGCCCGCGTCCAGGACGATGCCGGGGCATGAGGGTCACGTAGCTGCGAAAGTACGACGGCACCGCGTCGATGCCCAGCCGCCGCAGGTAGCCGGCGGTGACTTCGGTGATCACGGCCAGCTTCTGGTAGACCTGGTGGCTGAGGGGGCTGACTATGTCGTCCCAACCGTTGGAGGCGCTCATGGAGCGCGGGTCTTTGCGGCAGGCGAAGACGATCGCGTACTTGTACGGTGCCTCGATGGGGCTGGCCCATGACGTGCTCTCGCTGTAGACGGCCTCAGGGGCCAGCGGCCCGATGCGCACTTGGTCGGCGCCCAGGTAGTAGCCGAGTGCCTTGAGGTGGCGGCTCATCACCCGGGGGTCGTCGGGTAGTGGCGCCTTGTTGGCGGCGACGGGCGTGCGCTTCTTGCCGTAGGCGGCTATGTGCGTCTCCAGGTCGTGGATGGCGGCCACGATGGGATACCGCTCCGAGAGCCGCTTGAACTCCCGCTGCATGTCTTCGCCGAAGTCGCCCATGAGCGACTTGCCGTAGACGTTCTCGCGCTCCGAGCGCCGCTCTACCGGCCCTGGTATCTGGTTGGTGGGCGCGTCGACTCGCTTGAGCAGATGGTCCGGGTAGGGCCCCAGCTGCGAGTCGTTGTAGAGGATGTCGTGGAAGGGGAGCCTGTGCATGGGGACAGAATGCCTGCGCTATCTGTAGAAGGCGATCTCTTCTATTGTGACGCCGTTTCTGTCGCCGTCGGGCATGGGTGCCATCTGATAGAACCAGATGCGTCCGCTGGAGAGGGGCTCGAGCCAGCGGACCTGCTCGGCGTCACCGAGTTGGGCGACCGCTACCTCCAGCCCGCCTTCTTCGATCTTCTGCACCTCTCCCTTCCAACCCATGAGGGAGTGGCTGATCTTGATCATGGTCGCTGGTTCGGCAAGCCAGAACCTCAGCCCGACTCCGGTCTTGAGTCCGAGGCCCGCGAAAACGGGGGATACATATCTCTCAGAAGACCACGACGTGCTGGCGTTGCCGTCGGTCAGGTTGGGCAGCTGTGAGTCGTTCTCTCTCTCGTTGCCGGCGGGGTCGTAGGTCATGATCCTGTTGATCTGTACGGGTATGGGGTCGCGGCTGACCGTGACCTTGATGGTGCCGTCCGCCGACTTCACGTCCGGGCAAGGGGTCTTGTGCCAGAACGGTGCCTGCGCCCGCGGTCAGAAAGCACGGCACCTCTTCGACGGTGACCAACTGCAGGCCGGCGTCACGGGCGCGAGCGGCCGCCTCTTCGGCGCCTGCGCCTATGAGGTCCGGTGTCGCGCCAGAACTGCAACCTAGCGAATAGAAGCGCCAGCGCACTGGCGACGAGACATGTGCGAACGGTACGTAGCATGGCGGTCATTATAGCCTGGGCAGAAGCCTATGACCTCCGGGCCGCCAACGCCAAGGCTCCCAGCACGCCCGAGCGGGTGCCCAGCGCGGGCGGCACGATGAGTCGGTCGATTCCCTGGCCCAGCGCCTCAGACTCCAGGTATCCGCCGATGATCGCCTGCGTCTCGCGGCGCACGCGCTCGAGTAAGCCCGGCACTCGCATGACCCCGCCGCCGACCACCACTCTCCGCGGCGAGAAGCAGTAGATGAGGTTGGCGATGCCCAGACCGAGGTAACGCGCTTCTAGCTGCCAGGCCGGATGCTCCGGCGGCAGAGTCTCGCCGCCTTGGCCCCAGCGTCGCTCGATGGCCGTGCCCGAGGCCAGACCCTCCCAGCAATCACCGTGATAAGGGCAGGCGCCGGCGAAGGGGTCGGCCGAGCGGTCGTGGGGCAACATCATGTGCCCGCCTCAGGATGGACAAGGCCGTGTACGGGCGTCCGTGGACTATCGCGCCCAAGCCGATGCCGGTGCCCACCGTGAGGTACAGCAGCGGGTCGGGCGGTTCGGGTCTGCCGGCGGCCTGCGGCGTGCCACCGACCGCGGCCGCGACTTCGTCGAGTTCGCTCCACAGGTACTCGCCCAGGGCGGCCGCGTTGACATCGGTATCAAAGGCGACGGGTACGCCGAGGGCCGCTTCGAGTGGTCCGCACAGGTCTGTCCGTGTCCAGCCGGGTTTGGGCGTGGTGGTGATGAAGCCGTAGGTGGGTGAGTCGCCGGTCGAGGTCGACAGGTCCGAACGAGCCTATGCCGACCGCGCTGACCGGATGTTCGGCGGCGTGATGACTGAAGAAGTCGATGATGTGCGCGATGGTCTCCGCCGGTGTGGTGGTAGCGAAGCGTGTCTCGGCGACGATCTCGCCAGGCCCAGTGCCGATAAGGCAGGCGGTGTTTGTGCCACCGGTCTCTATGCCCCCGTAGAGAGTCATGTGCACATTGTACCCGTGTGCGATGTGGGCCGGGTTTGGCCATAGCGGTGCCCGGGCAACAACTCGGTGAGAGTGACCGTCTTCTGCAGGAGGGAAGACCGTGAACGCAGCTAGAAGATTCGGTGGCCGGTCCGCGCTGTTGATCGCGTTCGTCATTGCGGCTTTGTCGGTGGTGTCCTGTTCCACGGGAGGAGCGGCAGTCGACGCGCGACCGTATCTAGCACGTCCCGTCGCCCGGCGGACCGGATACGACTGTCGCGCCCGACACGACCACCTCCCCGGTGGCCACGGGGGGCGTACTTGGAGGGGGCATCATGATTCCAGCAGCAGGTAGTCCGGGACCACTCGGCTTAGGCAAGGTGGTGATCACGGCCGATGGCGCGGGTGCCTACGTGGACATAACCCCACAAGAGCTTGCCCAGATGCTCGAGAACAAGGACTTCTTGCTCATCAACACGCACATCCCCTACGAGGGTGAGCTCGAACAGACCGACCTATTTCTGCCGTATGACAAGGCCGCGGAGCAGCTGGGCGAGCTACCTGCCGACAAGACCTCCAAGATAGTCGTGTATTGCCGCAGCGACCGCATGAGTCGCATCTCGATAGAGGTGTGGGCAAAGGCGGGCTACACCAACCTCTACAATCTGGACGGGGGTTTCGTGGCCTGGGAAGCGGCGGGATACGAGCTTCTCTTCAAGTAGGCTTGACCGGCACTCAAAACCGCCTATGATGTTGGGCGCTCGTTCTCATCCGTCTTGAGGGGGTCCGTTCGCGGTGTATTGCCCTATGTGCGGCGCCTCGGTGCGCCATGACGTGTCGGAGGTTTGCCCGGCGTGCGGTTCGGTAGTGCTGCCGCTGAGTGCCTTAGAGGCGCGGACGCATCAGGCGCCCCCGGTGCCGGCTGCGACGGCGTGGGGGCTGCGAGCAACGCGCCGCGCGCCGGCCAGGCGCAAGAGATCAAGGCCCGTCGGGCCGACCTGACACCGGCCAAGTTCGGCTTCTATCTGGGCCTGTTTCTGGGACTGTTCTCTGTCGGCTGCGATAGTGGCCGGTACGGCGGACGACCCCATCACCGACTCGGAGACGGCGTACGGAATGGGTCGGTATGGCCCTCGTCTTTCTGAGCCTCGTCTGGTGTGTCGGCTATCTGACTCGCAAGATCGGGTTCGGATACTCAGGTGGAGTGGGCTTCTGCTCGATCTTCGCCTTGGGGTCGCTGGCGTGTCTTGGGGTCGCGACCGCTCAGGGCGATGAAGTGGGCATCTGGTTGTGGTCTGTCGAAGCGGCGCTCTTCGGGGGGTGCGCCTTTGGCTTCAGAGGACTGCTCTGGCTCAGGTCCGGCCGCCGTGGCGGGGCGCGAGGGCGGTACCAAGCAGGCGCTATGTCCGCGCTGCAGCAGACCGGTGGAGGTGGCCTGGACGACGTGCCGGCACTGCGCGGCTCCGCTGGGTGTCGCGGGAGTGCGGCCCGTCGGAGCGTCGGCTGCGGGGCAGGCCGGAGTGGGCGCTGTGGTCCCCGGACCAAGCCGGGTGGGCGCTGCGGCCGTCGAGGCCGAGAGCCCTGGCAAGATGCTACTGCGTGGTCTGAGCCGGGCGGTCGACTGGTTGATCGCCGCGTGAGCTGTCCGAGTCTTCCCCGAGGTCCTCTGACCAAGGAGACCAGAGCTCCGGCGAAGGCCAGCCCGGCTGCCACCAGCATGGCCGTGCGGTAGCCACCGGAGAAGTTCTCGGCCGCCGCGGCGCTCGCCTCCTCTCCCAAGAAAGAGCACCCGCCCACCGGTGGGACCGAGGCTGGAGGCGGCGATAGCGCCCAGAAGCCCCACCGAGACTCCCTGGCCGGCGGTGCGCATGGTCCCAAGAAAGCCCGAGGCCAGGCTGAGCTCGTCGCGCTTCACCGCCCCCATCACCGAGGAGGTGTTGGGCGAACTGAAGGCGGCCATGCCCAGGCCCACGAAGCTGAGGGCGACGATGATGCGCCACAGCGGCGCCGGCGAGGGCAACAGCCCCAACTGGACCGTGCCCACGGCGGCCAAGCAGCATGCCGCCGGTCGCCGGTATGCGCTGGCCGATACGGTCGGAGAGCCTGCCGAACACCGGCGACAGCGCCACTATGAACACGGGCGACGCCAGCAGCACCAGTCCGGCGCGCTGGGCCGAGTAGCCCTCGACGATCTCCAGAAAGGCCGCGGTAAGGGTGGTCACTCCGTAGACGGCCGCGTAGTTGAGCAGCGCCGCGACGGTGCCGGCCGCGAAGACGCGGTTCTTGCGCACCAGGTTCAGGTCGAGCACCGGGTCGTGCACGCGCAACTCCACCAGCACGAAGGTGGCCAGCAGCACGACGAAGGCCCGCCGAGCAGTCCTAAGGTGATCGGGCTGGTCCAGCCCCAGAAGGGCACCGAGATGAGTGGCACCATGAGGCACGTCAGAGCCAGCCCCAAGAGTGACGGTGCCCGACCAGGTCGAGGCGGGTGCCTCCACGGAAGGCCGTGGTCTGTCCGGCGGCCGCGCGGTCGCGCCGCTCGGCGCCCACGAAGAACCAACCCCAGATGATGGTTACCAGCACCAGCGGCACGTTGACGAAGAAGATCCAGCGCCAGCTGACGTGGCTGACTATCACCCCGCCCAGCGGTGGGCCCACCGTCAAGCCCAGGTAGCCGGCCATGGCGTTGAAGCCCAGCCCGCGTCCCCGTTCTTGGGGCGGGAAGACGCTGGTGACCAACGCCATGGAGGTGGCGGCCATGATGGCTCCACCTGTAGCCTGCAGGCAGCGCATGGCCACCAAGAACGGTCCGGAGAACGCCAGTCCGCACGCGATGGAGAAGACTCCGAACACTGCCCACGCCCAGCAGATAGAAGCGCAGCAGGCCGGCCTTCTGAGCCAGGCGTCCCACCGGTATAAGGCAGATGGCCATGGTAAGCGGATAGATGGCCTGCACCCAGAGGGCCTGGGAGTAGCTGAGCCCCAGGTCGGGGGCCATATGCTTGGGCAGCGCCACGGCCACTATGGTGGTGAGCAGGGTGCCCATGAACATGCCCAGAGAGCTGAGCAGGAGCATCTGCCAGCGATGGCGGCCGAGTTCGGTGTCCAGGGTCAGGGGCTGGGGTCTGTCGATGAGAGGCTCCCTTTGCGTTTTGAAGTGACAGTAGGATTCTAGCCCAACGGGCGGGGCATCTGTACGTCGAGAGCGAAGAGGGTGCCGGCTCCACTCTATC
>CAVVEI010000010.1:0-14608 GCA_963747275.1 uncultured Actinomycetes bacterium | reverse complement strand
ATGGTTGCTCTCTTGACCTCCGGCAGTATCACGGTGCACGGTGCCGAATACTCGTGGTCGTGGGCCATGGGTGGAATTCTGTTTCTTCCCGTCCTGCTGACGCTGCTCTTTCGTCAGAAGTACCCGCGCTGGTGGTTCGACTGGAATCTCCAACTCTCGCGGTTCATGGCGCGGGTCTGGGCCTATGGCGCCCTGCTCCGGGATGAATACCCCTCCACCGACGAGGAGCAGGCAGTCCATCTCGACTTTGCCTATCCTGATGCCAAGCAGCTCAGCCGCGGTCTTCCGCTGGTCAAGTGGTTCTTGGCCATCCCCCACTACTTCGTGCTCCTCTTCCTGTGGATAGGCGTCGTGGTCTCGATCATCATCGCTTGGTTCGCCATCCTCTTCACCGGCAGGTATCCACGGGGTCTCTTTGACTACGTGGTCGGGGTGCAGCGTTGGTCGCTGAGGGTCTCCGCATACTCCGCGCTGCTGATCACCGACCAGTACCCGCCGTTCAGCCTCTCCGAATAGCGACAGGCGCGGTTTAGGCAAACCAAGTGCCACCAACAAGAACCAACATGGACCGAGCCTCATAGGCTCATAACCCGAAGGTCGCAGGTTCAAATCCTGCCCCCGCTACCATTTAGAGAGGCCCGGGAAACCGGGCCTCTTGCTTTGGGCAGGACTTGGTCCACCCCGGGAGCCAGTGTGCAGTGAGAGGGGCTCTGGGGGCACTAGTGTCCCGACGGCGTCAGTTCCGCGATGACCTGTCTCATCGATCTCCCAACCGCCATCTTGTTGTGGCTATCCCATATATGGGATAATGCTTCATGGAAATGGGCTCCACCAAGGACGTCTTCTGGGTCGCCTCATCCCTTGACGACCTCAAGGAGTTCCCGGAGTCGGTTAGGCAAGTCATGGGGTTCGCCATCTTCCAAGCTCAATGTGGTGGCAAGCACGTCGATGCCATCCTGCACGCGTTTCAGAAGAAGTCGAAGAAGGGCATCGCCACTCCTCGACAAGACATCGACCTCATCGTGGCGCGGCTCAGGATGGCGGAGCAGATTCATGAAGCGAGAACTAGCAGGAAGGAAGGTGCTTGAGATGGACGCCAAGACGCCTGAACATACGGTAAGCGGCGGTAACGTCTTTGCCGACCTCGGTCTTGCCAACGCGGATGAACTGCAGGCCAAGGCGGCGCTTGCCCATCAGATCGCAAGCATCGTGACCCATCGTCACCTCACCCAAGTCGAGGCCGCTGGGATCCTCGGCACCGGTCAGCCGAAGGTTTCGGAGCTACTCGCCGGTAGGCTGGACGGATTCTCGATCGAGCGTCTGATTCGCTATTTGAACGCGCTTGATCGGGATGTGCAGATAGTCGTCACTCCAAAGTCGCGTACTCGGGCGCGCGCGACTCTCAAGGTGACCGGGAAGTCACGATCCTCCCGCACGAGTGAAGTGGCCTGCTTCGGGGGAGACGCGTAGACTTCGGACTCGCGAGAGCGTTTAATTGGAGCGACGCTTTGGAGTGCGCGGCAGACACATCGAGTGGCGACAGGGGTGAGCGATGTCTGAAGAGAAGAGCCCTCAGGTCCCGGCAAAGAAGTCCAGGAGACTCTGGCGTCGGCTCTTCTACCTGGTTGTGCTGCTCGCGATCGTGGTGGCGGTTCTTTACTTCACGGGCAACCTGCCCGGGGTCGGCGGAAAAGACGGCCCTACTGGTACCACCTTGGCGCCTCCTGTGGGCAGTGGTTACCTTGCCACGACTCCTCTGAGTGTGATCTTCATCCAATGGAACCAGACCGGGACTGCGACCGCCGGGGTCGCGCACATGGCGAACGTCGAGGGCCGGCCGCCTACTCAGACGATAGCGGTGCAGACGACGGCAGCAACCGGCCAGATCAACGGCTCCGATGTATATGTGGACCTTCGAAGGAGTGACCCAGGCCTTCGGCAGGACTGAGGGAGAAGGGTTCATTCTTGACTTTTCCCAGCCTGACGGCTCCCTTGCTTCGGTCACGTTTCGCAAGGCGAGCGCCCAGGACTACAACAATGCGCTTGCCGCGCTCAGAGCTGGGGTGAAGAGCGCGAACCCCGCGGCGTCTTCGACGACCTCGATTCCGTGAACCTGCGTCATCGAGCGGGAGGGTGTGCGAAGGCCATACCGCGCCTAGCCTTGATCGGCCTGATTATTCTGATTGCCACTTGCGCTTTGGGTTGCGCGTCGACTCTGAGTGGCCAGGTGGTGAGTTCGAGCACTGGTGATGGGATCGCGGGCGCGACCATCGCCGTGGGTGGCAAGACGGCGGTCTCCGGCTCTGGCGGCAGCTTCACCATCGAAGGGCTGAGCGGTGAACAACTGCAGGGGACTGTGTCTCTGGAGGGTTTCGAACCGCAGGAGTTCACAGCCGACCTTGGGGACGGCGCGGCACCGCTGGTCGTGGAGATGCCCGACTGCGTCGCTCGTGGTGAGCGTGGCCGAGAAGGCGCTCGAACCGGTCGCGATCACGACCATGACCATGGTCCTGGACGGCGCCGCGGTCTTAACGTCACCCTGGACTTTCAGGGGACTGGCTCCTGGCGATCACGTGCTTAACGTGACGAGCCCAGACCACGAGGACTACGAGTCTACGGTCACGCTGACGGCGGGTGACTCCGCGGTGACGGTCGAGCTCTCCCTGACCCCCCAGGAGACCTACCGCCGGTACCTGGAGGCGAGTCTGACACAACCAGCACGAGGTCAAGTACGCGTACATCCATCCCGACGAACAGGCGCTCCTGACCCTGCAACGCTTCATCAAGCTCGACCAGAGCAGCCGATTGCTCTCTTACACCATCGGGGACGTGCTCATGCGCGATTCGTGGACGTCCACGTGGACGGGCAAGACCTACACCAATGTCGCGGAGATCGCCAGGACCACCGAGTACCAAGTGACCGACCCCAGTCGCCGCGACAATGGCAAGGTGTATACCGGCCGCTCCGCCCAACACTGGGTCGAGGTAGACGGCCTCTGGCGCCTCATCTACCCAGAGGCGCTGTAGGACTGAGGAGGGGCGTATGGCTAGGAGCTTGTTTGTGTGCGCTTGGCTCGCCGCCATCATGCTGTTGGGTGGAGCGATCACCGGCTGCGACAGTTCGGGTAGTGCCGTCCAGCCGCCGGCCGGACACGGGGCTGAGCGGACCCTATCTGGGGCAGACGCCTCCCGGGGCGGAACCCCAGGTCTTTGCCCCGGCGTGGTCTCCGATTCCCGCTGGATGGAGTGGTGCGGCACCTTTTCCCCGGACGGGACCGAGTACTACTTCTACCGGTACTTTGGCGACTCACCCTCGCAGATGTTCGTGACCACGCTCGCCGACGGCGTGTGGACATCACCGGAGCCCTGCGCCTTCACGGGCGAGTACTCGGCCAGCGAGCCCCATCTGACCTTCGACGACCAGTCCTTGTATTTCGACTGGCAGAGAAAGGCGTCGGGGCCGGCGGCGACTCCTGAGTACTACTTCGTGCGCCGGACGGCGGACGGCTGGAGCGAGCCCGAATACGCAGGGCAGGGCATGTTCATGAGCTCCACACGCGCCGGCGACATCTATGTCACCGACATGTCGGACCACGGCTTTCGCAAGACCTACCTCGCCAGAGTGGACACCGATGCCGGCGCCTTCAAAGGCTACGAGCGCCTGGACATACAGCCCTACTACGGAGTGCAGGCTCATCCCGGTGTGGCTCCCGACGGCAGCTACATGTTGTTCGACGTCGACGGTGGCAGCCACCTGTTCGTGAGCTTCAGACAGGCTGACGGCACCTGGGGAGAAGGGATCGATCTGACCAAGCACGGGTTCGACCCTCTGGCGGGCGGGGGCTACGTCTCGCCGGACGGCGAATACGTCTTCTTCGCGCTTAAGGATGACATCTGGTGGGTGGACGCCGAGGTCATCGAGAACCTTCCATGGCCTGAGTCTCCGGCTCCGAGCCCGGGGCCGAGCCACCAGTGCAGCTCCCTGATGCCGGGTCTCTGGAATCCAGGCGGCCTTGCCAATTCAGCGTGGGAAAATTGCGGTTGAGGTCCACCGACCTGGCGTTTCCACGAGTCCGGGCCTCCCTGCCGTCGGGGTTGACGTCCGTTAGCACGCGCAGTTGGGTTCCGGCAGGGACCGCGTCTGGATTCAGCTCCACGTAGCTTGCGAACTCCCTGGCTATCGGAGCTCCTTGCTCGTTCCCGTGTATGCCTCCGATTATCAGCACTCGCCACGGCCCCGAGCCGGCGCTCAACATCTCAATGGGCCTGGCCTGGCTCGATGTGGCAATCGTGGACCATGTCGGCGCTGCAACTTCCGCAGCACCACTGTCGCCTGTTGAACCACTGGGACCCCCTAGGGCCGAAATCAAGAGGGCGATCATGACGATGAGCCCGATGCCCACCAAGGCGGCGTAGGGCAGCCAGCTGGGTAGCCGTGTGGCCCGGTGAGGGGGCGCGCAGCCTAGCCTTGCTCCCACCAGTAGTGGTAGGTCACCGTCGACCCTTTGGGCACCATGCTCCCGGCTGCCGGCTCTTGCCGGTATGCCTGCATGAAGTCTGCTGCGTCGGGCTCGATAGGACCATGAATAGGGATGCCCTCAGGCACCAGCCCCGCCGCCCTGATGACCGGGTCTGGATCGAGCATCCCGTAGATATCAGGGACTCTCACCAGTTCCGCGCCGCTGTCACTGTGACCTGGGTGTCCTGTTGCTCCGTCTGCGCCCCCTCGCCACACGCCACCAGACCGGTCATTGCGACGAGACACAGCCCTAGCATCAGAATTAGGTCTGCGTGCTTTCAAGGATCACCGCCGGCAGTCTGGTTTTCGCGCTTACTCGTGCCAGGTTATCAAACGAGAACTGGGTGTCTGTGGCACCAAGTCGTATCATCGTGTACACGGGCCGGCCCGCCGCGTGTCGGGCCGCAGCGCGCAACCGGCAAGGAGGCACCAAGATGGCTGAAGAGGTCAAGTTCTACCCTGCGTACTGGGGTGGCAAGAAGCTGTCGTACCCGAATGTCCCGGCGGAGTCGCCCAAGTTCGCGAACTCGGTGGTGGCCGGCAACCTCATCTTCGTCTCGGGGTGCCAGGGCCAGAACGACGAGACCGTCAAGGTCGAGACCGACGTCTTCGAGGAGCAGATGATCATCGCTCTCGACAAAGTGCGGCACGCCATGGAAGAGGCCGGCAGCAGCATGAACAACGTCATCAAGACGGTGATGCTGCTCAAGAACCTCGAGGACTATCCGCGCATGCGCAAGACCGAACTCGAGTACTACCAGAAGCACGCCCCCGCGCTGGTGGAAGACCCGCCCGCGAGCACCTTCATGCAGGTGGGTCTCGCCAAGCCCGAGTTCTTGGTCGAGATCGACGTGGTGGGGGTAGTCTCCAGGGGTCAAGGATGAAGGTAGCGTGGTACCGGCTCGATGAACACGGACTCAAGCCAAGCGCAGCTCAGGCATCATGGCAAGACAGGGTTGCCACCGCCCCGGGCGGCCTCTGGCTTGACGTAGAGGATTCCCAACCATCCGAGCTGGGCGCTCTGCTCGAGCCTCTAGCGCTCGATGCCCACGTGCTCAAGCACTGTTTGGAAGCAAAGGAGGTGCCCGGAGCGGCGTCCGTAGATGCGGCGATCATGCTGGCGCTTCCAGCTACTCTGGGGGCTGAAGCCGAACAGCTGGCCTTCGTAAGGTTCATACTTCTGCCCGGGGTGCTCCTCACCATCCATCGCGATGCATTGCCGGCAGTCGAGGAGCTGGCGCGCGAGTTGACGAGCGGCAATGAGGGGACCGTGGACCACCTTGCGCAACTGCTGTATCTGATCCTCGACGAGCTGGCGGATTTGAGCGTCAAGGCGCAGATCGACGTCCGGGACCAAGCCTTGCGCCTTGCCCGTGCTCTCACCGAAGATGCGGACGGGGTCCAACCAGCGGAGTTGACCAGCCTGCGCTGGCGCGTGGACCGACTGGCTTCGCTGACCGAAGACCAACTCTACGGTGTTTCCGGACTGCGGGCGCTGGACAATGCGGTGCTGAAGGAGACCCACCGCGACGCATACCTTCAGGACCTAGTGTCGGAGTTGGAGCTCGCGCAAAGGGGCACCTACCGCCTGGAGAATCGGGTGAACGATCTCTTCAGCTACTACCAGATGACGCAGAGCGACCGGGTAGAGAGGCGCCTGCGCGTTCTCACCATAGTGTCGGTGGTCGCCCTTCCCCTCGGCCTGATAACGGGTCTGTTGGGTATGAACGTGGGAGGCCTACCGGGCGGCGACACGACGTACGGCTTCGCCTTGGTCATGGTCATTCTGGCGATCATTGCAGTCGCCGAGTTGGTGTACTTCTGGTGGCGGGGTTGGTTTCACTAGGAAAGGACCCCGGTGACGGCGCACACAGAAGGCCCGTCCGGTGCCCGCGCTAGTTGACAGACGGTCCATTGACCAGAATATGCTGGGCAACGCGAGGGGGGGCATTTCTACGCTGGCCTTCTGGGCAGCCCCTTCGGCTTCAAAGCGATCGACTTGGTGCGTCTTCTGAAAGGAAGGCGAGTCACGCCGGTCGCTTCTGATGCATCGCGGTCTGTTGTCAGGCTATCAGCAAGGGGGAGTAGGCATGTCGCAGCAGGGAAGCTCGGTCCGTCGACGCTTGTTGAGGATCATCACCGTTTCGTTCTTGGTCGCGATGGCGACCGTTCTGCTGCCCGCGATGGCGCTGGCAGACTCGGACGAGACGAACACCGGTCGCAGCCAGGTACACAGGGGCGATTGGACCACCATCGAACCCTGGGCCTCACTACTGGCGGGATCGACCACTAGCGACGGCATGCAGCTCAGCACTGCCGGCCCCACCGTGTTCTACGAGGACGTGGAGTCCGGCGTCGGCGGATGGACCGCAACCTCTCCTTGGGGCATAACCTCATGGGACCCCTTTGGTTGGGGGCCCAACAACGCCTGGAGCGACAGCCCTGCCGGCAACTACGCCAACAACGCTAACTCGGCACTCACCAGCCCCGTCATAGATCTGACTGCTGCAACGCCGGATCAGTCTGTGTTCGTGGTGTTCAGCTACGATTGCCGGCTGGAGTACGGGGACTACGTGTACCTGGAATTCTCCGGCAACGGCGGCGCGAGCTGGGACTATGCTGGGGTCACGCTCCGGGATAACTACTACGACGACATCTACTACGAGTTTGCTGATGTCCCAGTATCTCTTCGGACCAGCAATTTCAAGCTCCGCTTTCGCCTTGTGACCAACAGTTCGGTTACCGCGGACGGAGTACACATCGACGATATCGCGGTTGCCGCCGATCCGACCGACTATGTCGCCGCGTCGAGTCCCCTGATCGCCTACTCGGGTACCTGGAGCAATGGAACCCTCTACGACCCTGAGTACAAGGAGACCTACTACCACAAGTACTCGACCAAGCCCGGAGACTTGATCCAGATCGCATTCACCGGGCCCGCGTTCTCTGTGTCGGGGGCTGGCGGACCCAATTACGGCATAGCCACCTACAGCGTGGATGGGGGGCCTGTCGAGGAAATCGACTACTACTGGGACCCTGAGTGGGGTCCGGGCTACTCCCGGTACCCGATAAACGGGTTCATGGTTGACGGGCTGTCCGACGGGCCGCATACCTTGACCATCTGCAACAGCGGGCAGAAGAACCCCGACTCCTCCGGATACGCGATCAGCCTGAGTAATGTAGTCGTTTGGGGGACCCTGACCCAGGCCAGCAGCCCGGTGCCGCGCTATCAGGAGAACGACGCCAGCATCTACAAGACCAGCAACTGGGCGGCCAACTACAGCACACTGGCCTCAGGCTACGGTTTCGCCAGCGTGAACGCGCCCGGAGCCGCCGCGAGCATCACCTTCGACGGTACCTATCTGGGTCTGTATGCCAAGAAGGGTCCTGGCTGCGGCATAGCCCAGGTGTGCGTAGATGACCAGTCGCCGGTGTACGTGGATATGTACAAGGCCTACGACCAGTACAAGCAGCGGGTCTTCAACACCGGTCTGCTCGAGGACGGCCTGCATACCGTCAGAATCTACTGGGCGGGGGTTAAGAACACCTACGCTTACAGCACGGCGATCAACCTGGATGCGGTAGACGTACTCGGCACGCTGACCAGCGCCAGCCGGCCAGACCCCGTTTGGTGGAGCTATCAGCAGACCGATACCAAGATCACCTACCTGGGTAGCTGGTCCACGGCGGCGAGCGCGTCGTACTCAGGTGGCAGCCGCATCTCGACCTCGCAGGCAGGGGCCGCGGCGATAGTCAAGTTCACCGGTACCTCCTTCACGCTCAAAGGTACGAAGGCCGCCTCGTACGGCAAGGCCGAAGTGCTTATAGACGGCGCCCTGCCGGTGCCGGGGGACCCCTCCGACCCGGCCAACTTCGCCGACTTCTACGCGGCCTCCACCGCCAACAAGCAGGTGGTCTACACGAAGGCCGGTCTCGACTTGGCTGAACACACGGTCATAATCAAGTGCACGGGCACCTCCATCAACGTGGACTCTCTGGAGCTGATCGGCTACCTGGAGCAGGCCGAGGCCCCGGGCCCGAAGTGCAGCAAGACAACACCTTGGTGGAGACCACCGGCACCTGGAGCACCACGAGCACCTCCTACGCCTCTGGATACAGCCTCAAGAGCACCAAGACGGCCGGCTCGGCCCTCACCATCAGCTTCAGCGGCAAGTACCTGGCCCTCTACGCCAAGAAGGGCCCCGGAGGCGGCAAGGCCAGACTGGTCTTAGACGGCGGCACGCCGGTCCCCGTGGACCTCTACGCCTCCTATGACCAGTACAAGCAGAAGGTCTACAACACCGGTCTCTTGCCTGACATGTCGCACACGCTCACCATCTACTGGACGGGGGAGAAGAACTACGCCTCCTACTCAAGCTCGGTTAACGTGGATTGCTTCGATGTGCTTGGGTCGCTCACCGACCCGCCCGACATCCAGCCCATCACCTGGCGCTATGAGCAGGGCGACACTCGGTTCACCTTTGTGGGCGCGTGGGCGTACGGAGTGAACGCCTCGGCCTCGGGTGGCAGTCTTATCGCCACCTCGCAGCTCGGGGCGGGGGCGACGTTCAAGTTCACCGGCACCTCCTTCAAGCTCTACGCCAAGACCGCCGCCAGCTATGGCATGGCCGAGGTGCGAATTGACGGGGCACTGCCGGTGCCCGGTGATCCCGCCGACCCCGGCAACTTCATCGACTTCTACCGCCCCACGACCTCCTACAAGGTCGCGGTGTATGAGAAGACCGGTCTGAGCTACGGCACCCACACCATCACCATCAAACGCGTCGCGAACACTAACCCCGCGTCGACGACTGGTGGCTCCATCAACGTAGATGCCCTGGACATCATCGGGTGGCCCGCCCAGGCACCACAGATGACCCCGCGCATCCAGGAGACCGACCTCGCCCTTTGCACCTGGGTGGGCTCCGCCTGGACCGCGACCACCGGCAACTACTCGTTCTCCGGCGGCGGGTGCAAGTCGGCGAACACTGTCGGTCATAACGTGACCATCAACTTCACCGGCAACTATCTGGCCTGGGTCGCCCGCACCAACTCCTACTACGGCCAAGCTTGGGTGACCGTGGACGGCGGCACCCCGGTGCTCGTTGACCTGTACAGCGCCGTCAGCACTTTCAAGAAGACCGTCTTTAACACCGGGCTCTTGAGCGACGGAGCGCACTACGTGATCATCGAGTGGGCGGGTACCAAGAACTCGCGCTCGACCGGCACCTCCATCAACGTCGACGCCTTCGACATAGTACAGACGCCGTAGGACCGACCTCGCAAGGATAGAGACTCGCTCAACGACTGCTATACAGAAGGCCCGGGTAACCGGGCCTTCTGCTCGTTGGCGACCCGGCAAGTTGAACGCCGGTGCTATGCTGAAAGTGAGTTCCGTGAAACGGGGCCAAGTGCACGACAGAGGGGAGCGCGCCATGAAGAAGTCGGCGGTTGTTCTCACGGTGTTGCTGGGGTGTCTTCTTGGTCTTCTCCTGGCCGCTGGAGGGTGTGGCGGCAAAGCAGTCCCCAGCACGACGACGGCTGAGGCCGTTGATTGGACTCTTCTCCAACCTGGTGGCAAGACACCTTTTGGGCGCTTCGCCCACGTTGTTGTACACGATCCAGGGCTGGGCAAGATGATCCTTTTCGGGGGCTGGGACACAAACGGGACGGTCCAGTTCAACGACACCTGGGCCTACGACCCGTCGGCCAACACCTGGACCGAACTGAACCCCGCCGGGGACGTGCCTTCTGTGCGAGGCATGCTCGACGTGGTCTACGACCCGGGCAGCGGCAGAGCCTTGATCTTTGGAGGTTGGGGTGGGGAGTCGCAGGCCATGAACGATCTGTGGGCCTACGACCCTGCCGCAAACACCTGGACCGAGCTGAGGCTCCTCCTCTGATATCCCCTCCCCGCGGCGCGACCACGGCATGGTCTACGTAGCGTCACTCGCCCAGGTGGTTCTCTTTGGCGGGTGTGACGGGGCGACCGCATACGATGACACGTGGGCCTATGAACCGGCCACCAACATCTGGACCGAGCTGCATCCTGCTGGTGACGTGCCCTGTGCACGCACATGCCACACCATGGTCTACGACCCGGACAGTGAGAAGGTGATCCTCTTCGGAGGGGTGGACCGGGCGAACACCACCCTGAACGATCTGTGGGCCTACGACCCGTCGGCCAACACCTGGACTGAGCTACATCCGACCGGCGACGTGCCTTGCGCTCGCTTGGGCCACAGCATGGTCTACAACCCGGGAAGCGGCAAGATCATCCTCTTTGGAGGGATGAACCAGGCTATGAACACCCTGAATGATCTCTGGGCCTATGATCCTGCCGCCAACACCTGGAGCGAGCTGCCAGCTGCCGGCGACGTACCGCCTGCTCGCGACAGTCACGCCATGGCTTGTGATCCCGCCAGCGGCAAGATCTTCCTCTTCGGAGGGGAGGGCGGCTGCGTCGCTCTCGATGACACGTGGGTGCTGGCTCCCTAGCGGATGCCAAAGGCGGCCCGAACGCCGGCGGACGGTGGGGCCAAGGCGGGCGCGGCCCCGCTGGCAGCTGATGATGAGCTACTTTCGCGCCGCCAACTCGTACAGCCTGAAGTCCAAGCGTCCGGGGTCATAGACGACGTCGTCCAGGAGTAGCTTCTGGTCCTTGGCCACGTCGCGGGCGAGCACCACGTCCTCGGCCAGGCAGATGGGCAGGCCCGAGCGCTGCGCGTTGTCGGCGCAGCTCTCTATGAGGCCGTAACAGGCGTAGCCTCCCAGGCCGTCCAGTCTCTCGCCTCTGCGCAGGTCGCGCTTGGCGTAGGCGTAGACGTTGGTCTTGAAGCCGTGCGTGGGCTGCAGCAGCGGGTCGCGGTCCAAATGGGCCTCCACGATGCACTTCATCGCCTCGATATGCACCAGGTGGTAAGGCCGCTCGAAGACGTAGAAGGGGCCCTTGCCGATGTCGGAGGGGAACCAGCCCAGCATGCTCCGCTGGTAAGGGTCGTCGCAGTAGCCGATCACGAAGACCCCGCCAGGGGGCTTAGACCCCAGCACGTAGTCCACCACCGGCCTGCCGCCCGCGCGGATGGCCGGGAGATCGAACAGGTCGAAGACGTCGGTGATCTTGCCGGCGCGGGGGCCCTGCATGCCGGGCACAGTCACCGCCAGGTCGTAGGCGTTGGCGACCAGGGCCATCTCCACCGAGAGCTTGGTGCCGTCGGTGTAGCTGGCGCACATCTTGGGGTCTAAGAAGCGTTTCTCGGCCTCGGGGATGATGCTGGTCGGGTCGGCGTAGCGGTCCAGGTAGCCCTTGACGTTGCCGGCCATGACCAACTCGAAGCCCCAGAGCGTCACATCGTCTATGAGCCGGCGTACGCAGGCGGGCTGGTCGCCGTCGCAGCTGGTGTATACCAGCCCGCGCTCTTGCGCGAGGCGCATGAGGTGTGGCCCGAAGATGAGGTCGGCCTCGGAGTTCATCATCACCAGATCTTTGCCGGTCTCTATGCCGGCCAGGGCGAACGCTCCACCCTGCGCGATGGCCGAGGAGGCGTCTATGAGCACGTCGGCCGACGCGCACCGCGCCAGCAGCTCACCGTCTTGGCAGATGGCCAGCAGACCCGCCGCGACGGCGTCCTCGAGCTCGCCTGGCCGCTCGACCACTCGGTAGGGGCGCCCGAAGGTCTCGGCGGTCTTGACGGCCTTGGCCAAATCAAGGTCGGCGATGCCTACGCACTCGATGCCCGGAGTGATGCCGCACTGATAGAAGAGGCCCTTGCCCGCCGAGCCGATGCCTATGAGGGCCACCCTTATCGGGCGGTCGAGCTTCTTAAGACGAGCGAGCGTATCTCTCACTTGGGTCCTTCGCTCAAGGTATCTTGCCCCCGGGGAGGGGAGTCGTGGGGCTCCACCACCAGAGTACATTAGCCGACGCTGGCTCGCGGGGGCGGATACCGCCGTCAAAGGCCTCGAACACCTGTCCTCCCCGCAACCGCGGCAGCAGCGAGAAGACACGCTCCAGGGCGTGGGGCAAGGTGCCGTTGATCTGGCCACTCTCCGGCTCGAAGTGCCAAGCGCGCAACCGCATCAGGGGCACCAGCGTGTCGAGTCGGGCCCAGAACATGCTGCCGGCAAAGAAGCCATACCCGGCCGGATGGTCCAAGACCTGTTGGGTGGGGGCTGGGCCGCATAGCTTGTCGAGTAGCGTCTCGAAGCGACGCCTGTTGCTGGCGAAGGCGACGTCGAGCGGCAGATAGACCTCCGAAGGTCCGACGAGGTCGGCCGCGCCAGACGAGACCCGCTCGACCATCTCGCGCATCAGCGCCGGTGACTCCGGCAGCAGACGGTCGAGCACCACAGCCAGGTAGGCGTCGGTCGCCTGATTAGAGGCCGAGCTCTTGCAGTGGAGCTTGAGCACCGAGTCGTACCGGTGCCTCTGCAAGACCCGGGCGAGCTTGATGAACGGCAGGGTGCCTCGGCCGCGATTTGGCACGATCATGATGTGAGCGTCCGGAAAGTCTGCCCGCACGGTCGCCGCGAACCGCCGCCGCTGACTTGGGAGGGTGACGAAGAGGTCGAACGGCGCGGCTTGCAGGTTGGCCAGCTTGCGCGCAAACAGCCCCCACTTGTCTGTATAGAAGAGGTGGATGTACACGGCGGCACCGATCGGCGAGGAGAGCAGACCGCTTCAGCCTGCGCTTCGCCACCAGGTAGCGGGCCTCGATGACCACCCCGCCGAGCGACTGCTTGGCGCGGTCGCGGACGCCGGCGGCCACCCGGCGGAGACGGGCGCCGCCGCGTGCGCCGGGGCTCGTGGTGACTTACTCGAGTTCGTTGTTCGGCGCTCCTGTCGTCCCCTGCGAGCGAGTCGTGGGGCTTTGACCGTTGGTCCTGCCATTCTCCCACGGCGCGGTGCCGAGGCGCTCCTGGGTCGGACGTGGGCATGAGATAGTGACTCATGCCCACTATCTTCATAGACGCCGATGCCTGCCCCGTCACCCGTGAGGCGCTGACGACAGCACGGGCGCATTCGCTGCCGGTGGTGTTGGTGGCCAACGGCTCGCAGAACCTCTCCAAATACGCTGGACGTCCGGGGGTAGAGATACTGCAGGTGATGTCGGGGCGAGACTCGGCCGACTTCGCCATGGTGCCCCGGCTCTCGCCGGGCGACGTCGTGGTCACGGCCGATATCGGGTTGGCGGCGATGGCGCTCAGTCGCGGATGCCGCGCTCTCAGTCCACGCGGTCGTGAGTACCTGCCGGCGCTTATCGATGCCGAGCTGGCGGTGCGGCACGCCGAGCAGCGTCACCGCAGGGCGGGGGGCCGGACTACGGGTCCGACCCCGTTCACCGACGATGACCGGGAGCGGTTTCGCGAGGTACTCGCCCGCATGGTCAGGCCTCTCCCCGCAGCGCCTCGACCCCTTCTCTGATCAGCCAGGGCACCATGAGCAGCGCCACCGCGGGGTCGGCCCACCACCAGCCTGCCACCGCATTGAGTAGCAGGCCAACCAACAGGGTCAAGGAGAGATAGGCGCAGGCCAAGGTCTCCTTGGCCTCGGCGCGCAGGGCCTCGCTCATGAGTCTCTTGGCCACCCGCAGCTTGCCCCAGCTGATCAGGGGCATTACTACGAGAGAAGCCGCGGCTAGGACTATTCCCACCAAGCTCTCCTGTGGCGGGTCGACCGTGGCCAAGGTGATGACCGACTGGGTGACTACGTAAACGGCCAGTAGCAGGAACGTGATCCCGATGAACCGGTGCACCCTGCTCTCCGCCCGCTCGATGCGCCCTGTGTCCTCAGTGCGGGCCTCGACCAGAAGCCGCCAGAGCATGACTGCGGCCGCGGCTATCTCGATAACGCTGTCGAGCCCGAAGCCGAGCAGGGCGATGCTACCCGCTTCCGCTCCGGCCCAGAGCGCGATGCCGGCCTCGATGACGTTGTAGACCAGAGTGCCGCCGACCAGCCAGGCACCGATGCGGGCGAGACGGCGAGCATCTGAAGGAGAGATGTCTGCACTCATGGCTCGGAGTATCGCACGCGTTCTGTGAGCCGGTGCCGTTTTCGACAGATCGGATATTGCACGCAAAGTAGAATCC
>CAVVEI010000009.1:0-23186 GCA_963747275.1 uncultured Actinomycetes bacterium | reverse complement strand
ACAGACGCCACTGCCTTCGTGCTCGAGCGTCTGGCCAAAGCCCTCACCGACGATGGCCTGGCGCGCGACACGGTGGAGGCGGTGCTGCGCGCCTGCGGGCGAGCTCTTGGACCTCAAGGCGCGTGCCCAAGCGCTGCACGCATTCCGCGCAGGCGCCGGGTGGGACGACTCGGTGAGCGTGTTCACCCGTCCGGCCAACCTGGCCAAGAAGCTACCCCCCGACGCGGAGGCTGAGGCGGCCGCCAAGACCGACGGTGGCGTGGATGCGGCGCTCTTTGAGGTAGAGGTAGAGAAGACGCTCTTCGCTTCCTACACCGAGGCCGCGGCCAAAGTCGACGCGGCGGTAGAGGCAGGTCGCCTCGGCGATGCGCTAGGTGAGCTTGCGGCTCTGCGCCCGACGCTGGACCGCTACTTCGACGACGTGTTGGTCATGGCCAAAGAAGAAGAGGTCAAGCTCAACCGTCTTCGCCAACTGGCCGCCATCGCGCGGCTGGTGCGCAGCGTGGCCGCTTTGGAGCTGGTGCAGGCCTAAGCCCGTTCGGGCCATGGTCGCGCCTCGGGGGACTATACTCTAGGCAGCGTGGATTCAAGTTAAGGAGGGGCCTTGAAGCTGAAGGCGATCGTGCATGAGGCCGAAGAAGGTGGTTTCTGGGCTGAGGTTCCCGCCATACCTGGATGCTGCACGCAGGCAGATACCTACGCCGAGCTTCTCGATAACCTTCGCGAGGCTGTAGTGGGCTGTCTCTCGGTGGATGTGACCGAGCCGGACGAAGCGAGCGACCGGGTAGTAGAAATCGCCGTATGAAGACCGTCTCTGGGCGCCAGTTCGCGAAGGCGGCTGAGCGTGCGGGTTGGGTGCTGCTGCGGGTCAGCGGTAGTCACCACATCTATGGCAAAGAGAGTAGTCCCGTGCGGCTATCTGTCCCCATCCATGAGAATCGTCCGCTAAGGGCCGGCCTGCTGAATCACCTACTCAAAGCATCCGGGGTATCGGAAGAGGATCTCTGACGACTCCCGAAGGGTAGAAGGTCCTCAGGCGCAATTGAGAAGAGGGCCGGGTTGCCCCGGCCCTCCCTAAGATGCTGCCATTGTGCTGGCCCAGCTACGCCGGAGTGCCCACCTTCTCGCGCTCGGGCGTGCCGGTCTCGCGGGCGATGACGTCCTCGGCGTCCCCATCGCGGTCCAGGCAATTCTGGTACTGCGAGTCGGTGGTGAGCCACTGATGCACCCAGGGCATGTCGTTCTCCCAGATGGGATCGAGCACCTCTTTGGCCTTGTCCGCGTACTCGTGCAACCCGGGCTTCAGTTCGTCGAACAGACTCATCGCGCCCTCGTGGGTGGGATAGGCTCCGTTGCGCTCCACCGCATACTTGAGCACCGCCGGCTGGTCGATTATGGGGCACGGCCGCATCAAGTTACTACTGAAGGGCTGCAACCTGCGGAGATCTTTGAAGAAGTCCGAGCAGAGGCAGTCGACCAGTGACTTATCTTTGATGTTGTCGGCGGCGAAGTGGGCGAAGACGCAGGGCTCCACGTCACCCTTATTGTTGATGTGCAGATACTTGCGACCTCCAGACAGACACCCTCCGGTGAGGGGTCCGTCGCCCCAGAAGTCGACGGTAAGCAACGGACGGGTGTTGCGTATGTGCACCACGCCCTCATGCAGCTGCAGGCGCTGCTCGGGACTGGGCATGAGGCTAAGGTCAGGATCGCGACCGACCGGCATGTACAAGAAGTACCAGCCGTAGGCCGCGCCCTTTGCCACCATGAGGTCGGCAAACTCGTCGGAGACGATCTCGTCGATGTTGCTGCTGGTGGCGGTGCAGGAGTAGGCGAAGAAGGCTCCACGCTCGCGTAGGCGGTCCATGGCCGCCATGATGCGGTCATAGGTGCCCTGGCCCCGGCGGGCATCGGTTGACTCGCGGGAGCCCTCGATGCTCATGACAGGGGACACGTTGCCCAGTTCGACTATGCGGTCGGCCAACCGGTCGTTGATCATGGTGCCGTTGGTGTACACCATGAACTGTGACTGATGATGCCTTTCGGCCACATCGAGCAGTGGCTTCCACACGAAGGGCTCTCCGCCCAACATGATGAAGAACCGGCACCCGATGTCTTCGCCCTGTTTGATGATGCTCTCTACCTCTGCTTCGGTAAGCTCTTCTTCGTCGTCGTACTCGGACGCGTAGCAACCCACACACTTGAGGTTGCAGCGCATGGAGGGGCTGATCAGCATGCAGATAGGCGACCAGATACCCCGCTCTTTCAGGAGCGACTCGCTGAACTCAGGATCTCTGTAGAAGAGGTTGGCAATCACCCCGGCGACGTAGCGCTTGCGTACGTTGGGATGAAGATGACGAACATTCTTGAAGAAAGTATTGCCGGGGCTGCCTGGTGCTACATAGTTCTTCAGCCAATCAGCAGTCATGGTCTGCTGTGGAGTCTTGACCACCCGCTTGACCGCGGCGGCCAGACCGCGCATAGCCAGATCTGAGCTGCCGACTACGCCGAGCGCCGCCGAGATGATGGACGCGCTCCTCTCGTAGTCGCGTCGCTCCCGAGCTCTCTCCAGTGTCGGCTCGGGCATGCCCGACCCCCTTTCTGCAACGTCCTGCGCGTGTTTGCCAGAAGCCCAAGCATAGACCACTACCAGGCCGTGCGGAAGGGTATCGAGCAATACGCCACAAGGTAGACTGACCTGAGAGGGTATGTGCGTATGCTCGTGCTCTATAGGCCAGGTGTCTGGGAGCTTCCGATGGGGAATCGTCACGGTGTCAGAAGGTGCTGGGTCGCAGCAGTCGGCCGATGCTTGGAGGGAACTGCTATGCAACACAACACGCTGAGAACGATGCCCTTCCTCGGCCGGAGACAGCGGTAGCGCGGCGCTACATGGGCCTGCCGGGAATCACCTACTCCGTCGAACTGCTCCACAACGTGTGGATACCCCTCCGAGATGGGACGCGGTTGGCTGCGCGTGTATGGATGCCCGCCAATGCCGCCAGAGAGCCTGTGCCCGCTGTGCTCGAGTATCTGCCCTACCGCAAGTCCGACGGCACCGTGCTCGACGACTTGAGCCGTCATCCCTACTTCGCCGCGCATGGATACGCAGCAGTGCGGGTGGATCTGAGAGGCACCGGCGACTCCGATGGGGTGTTACATGGGGAGTACCTCTCTCAAGAGCAGGACGACGCCCTTGAGGTGCTGGCCTGGCTCGAGAGACAGCCGTGGTGCAACGGGGCGGTGGGCATGATCGGCTATTCCTGGGGCGGCTTCAACGGTCTGCAGATTGCCGCCCGCCGGCCCTCCCAGCTCAAGGCCGTTATCTCAGTAGCCTCCACCGACGACCGCTATTTGGACGATTGTCACTACATGGGAGGCTGTCTACTCGGCTCGGATATGCTCAAGTGGTCTGCCTCGATGCTGACCTACACCCTCCAGCCACCCGACCCTCGTCTGGTCGGCGAACGCTGGCGAGGCATGTGGCAGGAACGGCTGGAGCGGGCGCCAGAACTGTCGCGCGACTGGGTGACGCACTGCCTGCGCGACGCATTCTGGAAGCATGGTTCGGTGGCCGAGGACTACGGGGCGATCGAGTGTCCGGTGATGGTCGTGGGCGGCTGGGCCGATGCCTACGTCAACGCCGTACCCCGGCTGCTCGCCCATCTGCGCGTGCCGCGGCTGGGGATCATCGGTCCCTGGGGACACATGATGCCCTACAAGGGTGTCCCGGGTCCGAAGATCGACTTCCTGGAGGAGGCGGTCCGCTGGTGGGACCAGTGGCTCAAGGGAATCGACACAGGCATCATGTCCGAACCGCTGATGCGTGTCTGGATACAGGACCACGTAGCGCCGGCGACCTTCTATGCCGAGCGTCCCGGGCGATGGCTCAACTTAGCCGCCTGGCCCCCGCCGGAGAGCGCCAACATTCGTCTGACGTTGACCGGTGGGGCCGGTCTTGCGGCCGTCGACGACGGCTCCGACGCTGGAGCGCCGTCGCATCTACGCATCAGGGGGCGACAGGAGTGCGGGGTGGAGGCGGGCGTGTGGTGTGCCAACGGGCTCCCCGATGAGATCGCCGGCAATCAACGCCCCGACGACGAGCGCTCGCTATGCTTCACGACTCCGCCTCTCGATGAGCCACTGGAGGTCGTCGGCTTCCCGGTGGTGCGTCTGGAGTTGAGCGCCGACAAGCCACTTGCGCTCGTCGCAGTCCGCGTGGAGGATGTGGCCGCCGATGGTTCCTCGCTACTCGTCAGTTGGGGCATGTTGAACCTCACACATCGCGACGGGCACGAACACTTCGAGCCTCTGGAGCGTGGCAGGGACTACCAGGTCTGTTTCCACACTCGGGCCTGCGGGCACCGTTTTCCGCCCGGACACCGCGTCAGACTGGCGCTCTCCCCGACTTACTGGCCCCATGCCTGGCCGTCTCCTAGTCCGGTATCCCTTGCCATTGCTGTGGACGGCCCGAGCGTGCTGTTGTTGCCGTTGGTGGGCGCGGCGGTTGGCGCCGAGCAAGGTCACGGTCGCGTAGTCACGTCATCGAGTGAGCTACCGCAAGGACTACAGGAGCCACGGCGAGACGAACGCTCGCGGGTGCACGTGCACGAGACCTCTGGCCAGCATCTGATTCGAGACAGCGAGACTCACGCACAGGTATTGCCCGATGGCGTGCGCTATCGCGACGTCTACCTCGATGAATACAGCATCGTCGAGCACGACCCGTTGTCGGCAAGTGTGCGCTGCACGCGCGAGACCAGTTCCAGTGGGGGGGCGGTCGCCTGGAGGGTGACGCTGGCGAGTGAGATGACCTGTGACGCTGTGAACTTCTATATCAGAGAGGAGTACGCCGCATTCGAGGGGGAGAACGAATTCTTCGCAAAGGCTCGTGTGTACACGATCCCCCGGGTGGGGGTCTGAGGTCGACCGTCGCGACTCCGGGAGTGAGGGCGTTAGAGCGCCCGGTCGATGAGGAGGGCAAGCAGTATGGCGGGCACCGCGCCGTAGGTGACGACGGCGTTGTCGAAGGAGGCTAGGCCCGACATGATAGGCACGCCCAGGCCGCCGGCGCCGACGGCCGCCCCCAGTGTCGCTGCGCTCACCAGTATGACCAGCATGGTGCGTATGCCGATCATGATGATCGGTAGCGCGATGGGAAGCTGCACTTGTACTAGTCGTTCTCTGCGGGTCATTCCCATGCCCTTGCCGGCTTCGACCAAGGCATCGGGTACAGCATCTATGCCCGCCACGAAGTTCACCATGA
This sequence comes from uncultured Actinomycetes bacterium, assembly GCA_963747275.1. Taxonomy (GTDB): domain Bacteria; phylum Actinomycetota; class Thermoleophilia; order RBG-16-64-13; family RBG-16-64-13; genus RBG-16-64-13. The sequence continues at coordinate 17,923 of CAVVEI010000009.1, read as the reverse complement.
CCGGAAGGATGCTGTAGACGACCAGTGCGAGGAGCACGGGCTCCGAACCGTATCCCACCGCCGGTACGGCTATGGCCATGATGGCCACCGAAGGCACCGATTGGCCGAGATTGGCGAGACGAAGCACGAGGTCGCGAAAGGGTCTGCCCAGGGGGCTCATGATCAGGATTCCTATAGACACGCCGATGACGACGGCCGTCACTCCACTTGCCGCGACCAGCTGGAGATGCTCCAGCAGCAGTCTCCATAGGGGCGTGCGGTCGTAGATCAGACGGTCATCGCCGGTGAATACCACTCCCAGCAGCCGCTCCACCCAGGGAGTGCAGAAGGTCCATGCGAGCAGAAGGACGGAGAGAGCGACGACACTCTTCCAGTGACGCCGGACGCCGAGAACTCGGTTCTGCCCCCAGTCTGTCCGGTCCGTACGTTTCATGTGATCCGACTCACCTAGCCCGCCTGAGCTGACTGACTATCTCGCAGAAGGTGAGCCCGCCGACCACTCGCCCTTCATCCATGACGGCCAAGGTGTCTGTGCACTCGGTCACCATGGTGGCGAGCGCGTCACGAAGGTTCGTGTCGGGCCGCACTCGAGGGGCGTTGCCCGCCGGGTGCGGCCCCAGAGTCAGGTCGGTCACCCGGTGTCGAGAGAGTATGCGTAGGCCGAACTCATCTCCGAAGAAGTCGCGTACGAACTGCTTCTGAGGCGAACGCCAAAGCTCTTCCGGTGCGCCCACCTGTTCGATGCGCCCCATCCGCATGAGTACGATCCGGTCGCTCAGCAGGACGGCCTCTTCGATGTCGTGCGTTACGAAGACCACCGTCTTTCTCAGCCGGCGGTGGAGGTCGGCGAACTCGCGCTGCAGGCGTTCCCGACTGATGGGGTCCAAGGCACCGAAGGGTTCGTCCATGAGTAGCATAGGAGGGTCGGCCGCAAGCGCTCGCGCCACTCCCACCCGCTGGGCCTCACCGCCGGAGAGTTCGTGGGGGCGCTTGGTGGCATACGAGGCGGGGTCGAGGCCCACCATCTCGAGCAGTTCTGCCACCCGGCTCTCGATGCGTGCTCGCTTCCAATGGAGCAGGCGCGGCACAGTGGCGATATTGCGGCTCACCGTCATGTGGGGGAAGAGCCCGACACTTTGGATGGCGTATCCGATATGACGGCGCAGCTCCTCCGGAGAGACCGCCCGGACGGGCCGTCCGTCGACCAGAACATCTCCGGAGTCGATGTCGACCATGCGGTTGATCGTTCTCAGCAGGGTGGTCTTGCCGCAGCCGCTGGGTCCAAGGATTATGGTTAGCTCGCCCTCGGGGATGGTTAGCGAAACGTCGTCTACGGCCACTGTGGCGCCGAAACGCTTGGTGACATGTCGCAACTCGATCATGCGGTGCTCGAAGCCAGGTCTGACGTGCTACCTCTTCCGGCGACTCGCTCCACGACTCTCAGCAGGGCGTCGAAGAGCAGGGCCATAGCCGCGATGGGTAGGACGCCCACCAATACCAGGTCCATGCTGGTTTGCTCCAGGCCGAGGAATAGAAAGGTGCCAAGCCCGCCACCACCGACGAACGCTGCGATGATGGCTCCTCCCGTGCTCTGCACCAGGGCGATTCGAATGCCGGCCAGCACCACCGGAAAGGCCAGCGGCAACTCCACCTCTAGGAGCGACCGGCTGCGTCCCATGCCCATGCCTCTCGCGGCGTCGAGAAGATCTGGATCGAGTTGGCGGATCGCCACCAGGGTATTGCGGGTGACGGGGAAGATCGCGTAGACGAGCAGCACCACCATGACCGGCGCCCAGCCGATGCCGGCGATACCAAGCGACCTGAGTCCGGTCCAACGGGCGGTGATGGCCCCGATTATAGGCATCATGATGCCGATGAAAGCCAGCACGGGAAGTACCTGCCCCAGATTGAGCGCACCCATGACGATCGATCGCACCCGAGGACGGCGCACGGACAAGATACCCAGAGGCACCCCGATGACTATTGCACCGATGGTGGCCCCCGAAGCGTAGAAGAGATGGCGCACCAACTCCCGAGTGAAGGTGGACCGAGTGAGGGCCCACTCGCGGACGATGCCCAGGTCGCTCATTCCTCCCAAGGCAGCGAGGAGCACCACGCCGGCCAGGGGGAGGGCTACGAGAGTCCATCGCGCCGGGCCACTGCGGATGTCGGTCACGGCCGCGTGGCATACCAAGTAGACGGCGAATAGGAAGACGTAGAAGACCCATCCGAAGGAAGTGCGGGCCGCCTGTCCCTCGCTGAGCGCGAAAGCGGCGCCGGACCGGCTGGTCTGGGCGAGGATCAACAGCAGGGCCGCAGTGACCAATACCACACGGGCCGCAGCGGATGGTCCTCGAACTCTGGCCCGGCTCGAAACGAAAAGGGCCAGAGCTGCGAGCAGCCAGAGGGCGAGCACGACCCATCCGAGCGCTCCCAGAGCAACGACTGCCTCCTCCGATTCGCCCTCCAAGACGCGGTTGGGCCGGAACCACACGAAAGGACCCGCCAACAGAGTAGCCGTGCCGATCAGGCTGCCGGCCAGGCCGACCGCTATCGAGGCGGCCCGATCCGCCCAAAGACCACCGCCGTTAGGCCGCGAAGTGGTGCGCGAGCTACTTCGGGAGGAACCCATTTGCCTCCAAATACGAGGTGGCCACGGCCCGGGGATCCTCGCCGCCGAAGGCGACGCGGGCGTTCAACCCCTGTAGCTTGGCCTGGTCGAGGCTTAGGAAGACCGGCGAGAGTATCGCAGCGATCTGGGGGTATGCGGCAATGATCTGCCCTCTGAAGACGGCCGCAGGTTCGTAGACCGGGGGGATATCCTTGGTATCGGTGATGATCAACAGGTCAAGTTCGTCGAGCTGCCCGTCAGTGCCGTATGCCAGCGAGAAGTTGACACCGTCGGTACCTTTGGCGAGCGCCAGAAGCATCTCGGCTGTGTTGCCAGTGGAGAGTGATACGAGCTGGTCGTTCTTCAGAGTGAATCCATAGGCCGTCTCGTATCCCCTGAGGCCCAGTGGGTTATCGATCCAGCTCTGAGCGGCGATGAGCTTGACGGCGCCGCCCCGGTTCACATAGTCGGCGAAGTCCGACATAGTGGTTATGCCCTCAGCCTCGGCCAAGCTCTTGGTCGTGGCTATGAACTCGCTGTTGTTGGCGGGGGCGGGAACGAGCCACACAAGATCGTTGGCCTCCTTGTCGAGCTGCTTTGTGGCTTCGTAGGCCTGCGTTGCGTTCTTCCACTTGGGGTCCCCCTCCTCGCCCGCGTGGTAGTACTGTCCCGAGCCCGTATAGTCGATGGTCGCATCGATCTCACCGGCCAGCAATGCTGCCCGCACGACTTCTGGAGTGCCGAGCTTGGTCTTGTCCTGCGTGCTGATGCCGTTGGCCTCGAGCATTTGGATGACCATCGAGCCGAGGAGCGTGCCTTCGGAATCGAGGAGTGAGCCGACGCGCACGGCCGGACCCTGCACAGACGAGACTGCGGGAGTGGTCGCCACTGACGGTTCGTCGCCGCAACCGGACAAAGCGGTGGCCAGGACAGCGGCGCAGATGCAAACGATAAGTATCGGCCCTCTTCTCATTGGAGCTCCTTCTCGAAGGGTTGACCCGTTGCCCACTTCATCCGCGGGTAGGGAGCTACCCGGCCGGTGGCCGGCCTCCCCCGGGCATGAGCAGGTTGTTGAACGCTTCAGCGACGACAGGGTGAGCGAACACGGCATCGTGAAGCTGAGAGGCCGTTACGCCGCCCAACATGGCCATTTGAAGCACAGACATGACCTCCCCTCCCGCGATGCCCAAGACCGCGCAACCGAGTATACGGTCTTCGTCGGCATCGACGATCACCTTGAGCAAACCGCGCGCTTCGCCGGTCTCGAGAGCTCTGCCTACGTACCTCATTGGCATGCTGTAGACAAGAGCCTTGACACCCTGCTCCACTGCCTCTCGCTCGGAGAGGCCGACCCTCCCTAGTTCCGGGTCGGTGAAGACCGTGTACGGCACCAGGCGGTCGCGGGTGGTCCTTGATCCGCCTCGGAGGAGGTTGTCTCGCACGATGCGGAAGTCGTCGTAGGAGATGTGCGTGAAGGCCGGTCCGCCCTTGACGTCTCCCAACGCGTACACGCCCCCTGCCGCGGTCTCCAGCCGATCGTTCACCGGTATGAAGCCTCCCTCGTCGACGTCGATCCCCGCCGCGGCAAGGTCGAGCCTTTCGGTGTTGGGAACTCGCCCGGTGGCGACCAGCAAGTGCGAACAATCTATTCGCGTCGTGCCTGAGGCCTGCTTCACTTCCGCAACCACGATACTGCCTGGGCCGTGGGTGACCGAGAGCGTACTGGCCGACAGGTGCAGTGCAATGCCGTCCTCCCGCAGGATGCCGGCCAGGGCTTCGGCGACATCGGCGTCTTCGCGGGGCAGCAGCCTATCGCGGTTCTGTATCAAGGTGACCCGGCTTCCGAAGCGCCGGAACATCTGGGCGAACTCCGCGGCCACATACCCACCACCGAGGATGAGCAGGTGCTCGGGTACGGATTGGAGGTCCATGATCGTTGTGGAGTCCAGATGCGGTACGCTCTCGAGACCAGGCAGCGCGGGCACCGCGGGGCGGCAGCCCGTGTTGATGAAGATGCGGGCGGACTCGACGTGCATCGTCGCGCCGTCTTGCATGTGTACGCCGAGCCGGTGCGGACCCGTGAAAGCCGCTTCCCCCATGAGTAGGTCCAGGTTCGGGGTAGATTCCAGCTGCTTCTGGCTACCGTCACGCCAACTGTCGACGATGGCCTGCTTGCGGCGATACACGGCAGCCATGTCCACAGACACGTCGCCCGTGACGATGCCATATTCGCCGGCCCGGCGGGCGAGGTAGCCGACCCGCGCCGAGGCTGCCAGGGTCTTGCTCGGGGTGCAGCCCTCGTTTACACACGTTCCACCCACGTGGACGCTTTCGACGAGCGCAGTGTGCCATCCGAACTCTGCCAGTTCCTTTGCCAGAGGCACGCCGGCCTGTCCCGCTCCTATGATCACGGCATCGTACTTGAGGATCTTCATCGACCGTCCTCGGTGCGCGGACCTCCTCGCTGAAGACTACGCTACCAAAGACGAAGCCACGCGTCGACCAACGCGCGCGACTGTCGCGCACTAGGCGCAGCAAGAAGATGCCGCTTGTCGGTGTCGCGCGAGGTGCGCGCCGTCTCAGCCGCGCAAACGAGGCCCGGCTTGGTATCATACGAGGTCTTTGGGGGAGGGCAAGAAATCGCAGCAAATGGAGCAGACTCGAAGGGAGCCTGGCTGATGAGTTCTACCAAGTACGTATACGATTTCTCCGAGGGCAACGCCTCTATGAAGCCCCTCCTGGGGGGCAAGGGCGCCAACCTGGCGGAGATGACCGGCCTGGGCATCCCCGTGCCTCAAGGTTTCACCGTGACTACCGCTGCCTGTGTCTACTACTCCGCCAATGGCAAGTATCCCGACGGCCTCGACAAGGAGATGGAAGAGCATCTGCGCGGCCTCGAGAAGCTGACCGGCAAGACGCTGGGCGATCCCAAGAACCCGCTGCTGCTGTCGGTCCGGTCCGGCGCCGTGTTCTCCATGCCGGGCATGATGGACACCGTCCTCAACCTGGGCCTTAACGACGAGACCGTCGAGGGCATGGTCAAGCTCACCGGCAACCCGCGCTTCGCCTACGACTCCTACCGCCGCTTCATAAGCATGTTCGGCGACGTGGTCATGGGGGTCGACTCGCAGGCGTTCGAGGATGCACTCACTGAGAAGAAGGCCGAGGTCGGCGCCGACCTCGACACTGATCTTACGGCCGATGACCTGCGCGACCTGACGGTGCGCTTCAAGAAGATCCTGGGCGAGCACGCCGGCGAGCAGTTTCCCAACGATGCCGTCAAGCAGATGCACATGGCCACCGCGGCCGTGTTCAAGAGCTGGGACAACAACCGCGCCAAGGTCTACCGGCGCACCCAGGGCATCCCTGACGATCTGGGCACCGCCGTCAACCTGCAGAGCATGGTGTTCGGCAACAAGGGCGAGACCTCGGGTACGGGCGTGGCCTTCACCCGCGACCCTTCCACCGGTGAGAACTTCTTCTACGGCGAGTTCCTCATGAACGCGCAAGGCGAAGACGTGGTGGCCGGTGTGCGCGTGCCCCGTCCGCTGGAGGAACTGCGCGGCGTCATGCCGGCGGCTCTGGAGCAGCTGTACGCCATCCGCGACACGCTCGAGAAACACTACCGCGACATGCAGGACGTGGAGTTCACGATCGAGGACAGCAAGCTCTTCATGCTCCAGACTCGCAGCGGCAAGCGCACCGCGCCGGCAGCCTTGAAGATGGCTGTAGATATGGTGGCCGAGGGCATGATCAGCAAGGACGAGGCGCTGATGCGTGTCGACGCGGCCCAGCTCGACCAGCTGCTTCACCCGCGCCTTGATCCCGAGCAGGAGCTTCACGTCATTGCCACCGGCCTGGGCGCCTCGCCGGGCGCCGGCGTGGGCATCGTTGTGTTCGACGCCGATGAGGCCGAGGAGCTGGGCTCCAAGGGCCAGCCGGTCATCCTGGTGCGCTGGGAGACCAACCCCGACGACATCCACGGTCTCATGCACTCCCAGGGCGTCATCACCAGCCATGGCGGTATGACCTCGCACGCGGCCGTGGTCGCGCGCGGCATGGGCAAGCCGTGCATCGCCGGCGTGCAAGAGATGAAGATCGACGAGAAGGTCCGCCAGTTCAGCATCGGCGACAAGGTGATCAAGGCCGGCGAGTGGATCAGCATGGACGGCGCCACCGGCCGGGTGATCCTGGGTCAGGCCAAGTTGGTGGCCGCGGGACTGAACGAGAACGTCAACACGGTGCTCGGCTGGGCCGATGCGGTACGCCGCCTCAAGGTGCGCACCAACGCCGACACCCCCGAGGATGCCCGCCAGGCCCGCGAATTCGGCGCCGAGGGCATAGGCCTCTGCCGTACAGAGCACATGTTCATGCAGCAGGATCGTCTGCCGCACGTGCGCAACATGATCATGGCTGCCGATACCGCCGAGCGCGAGGTGCATCTAGCCAAGCTGCTGCCCTTCCAGCGCGAAGACTTCGACGGCATCTTTAGGGCCATGGAAGGCCTGCCGGTGACCATCCGCTTGCTCGACCCGCCGCTCCATGAGTTCCTGCCCAACTACACCGAAGTCATGGTGGAGTTGGAGAAGATGCGGCTGACCAAGGCTGCGGGCAAGGAGTTAGAGGCGCAGGAGGAGTTGGTGTCCACGGTCAAGTCCCTGGCCGAGTCGAACCCCATGCTTGGCACCCGCGGCTGCCGCCTTGGTATCCAGTGGCCCGAGATCTACGCTATGCAGGTGCGCGCCATCATCGAGGCCGCCGCCGACGTCATGGCCTCCACGGGCAAGCAGCCGCATGTGGAGATAATGATCCCGCTGGTAGGCTTCCAAGAAGAGCTCAAGCGCATGCGCGCCCTCACCGTCGAGACGGCCGACGCCGTGCTCAAGGAGAGGGGCGTCAAGATCGACTACACGGTGGGCACCATGATCGAGGTGCCGCGCGCCGCTCTGACGGCCAACGAGATAGCCGAGTACGCTGACTTCTTCAGCTTCGGCACCAACGATCTCACCCAGATGACTCTGGCCTTCTCGCGCGACGACGCCGAGGGCAAGTTTCTGACCCACTACCTGGCCACCGACCTCTTGAAGAGCAACCCCTTCGAGAAGCTGGATCAGACGGGCGTGGGCCAGCTGATCGCCATGGCGGTGCAGAAGGGCCGCTCGGTCAAGCCCGAGCTCAAGACGGGCATCTGCGGCGAGCACGGCGGTGAGCCCACGAGTGTGAAGTTCTGCCATCGCGCGGGGCTCAACTATGTGAGTTGCTCGCCGTACCGCGTGCCGCTGGCGCGCCTGGCGGCGGCGCAGGCGGTGCTCGAAGAGAAGACCGCGGCCAAGGCCGGCGACTGACCTGATCTGAGCGAGACCTTCCGGGGCGCGCCGCGCACTGCGCGGCGCGCCCCGTGACACTCCCGCCCGGCTGCCGCAGCGCGGGCATGGGTGGGCTCTTGGGGCGCTCCACCCTTCCTCCGGAAGTTGTAGACTGACCAGCGGAATGCGTGCGAGCCTTGAGCCTGCTGCGGACTGCCGGGAGGGTGTACCGAGTGAAGAAGGAGAGTGCAGGGCGAGTCCAGTTGTCTGCCGACCTGTACGAGGCGGGTCTGTCGCCGCGCGCGCAGCGGTCGGCAGCTTCTCGAGGCAGGGAGCGACCTGAAGAACCCTGTTCGCTCCGCACACCCTATCAGCGCGACCGCGACCGCATAGTCCACAGCAAGTCGTTCCGGCGCCTCAAGCACAAGACCCAAGTCTTCATCTCGCCTGAGGGCGACCACTACCGTACCCGCCTGACTCACACGCTTGAGGTGTCAGGCATTGCGCGTACTGCCGCGCGGGCGCTACGTCTCAACGAAGACCTGGCCGAGGCTATCGCGCTCGGCCACGATCTGGGTCACACTCCCTTCGGCCACGCAGGTGAAGGGGTTCTCGACGAGGTGCTTCGCGAGATGGGGCTGGGCGGCTTTCAGCACAACGAGCAGAGCGCCCGGGTGGTCGAGACGTTGGAGAACGACGGTCAGGGGCTCAACCTGACCTGGGAAGTGGTCGATGGCATCCGTCACCACTCTGGCGACAACGCCAGCCCCGCCACCCTGGAGGCCGAGATAGTCCACTGGGCCGACCGCATCGCCTACGTCAACCATGACATCGATGACGCACTCCGAGCGGGGCTGATCACCATGGACGATCTGCCCGCCGGTCCGATCGCTCTGCTGGGCGAGACGGGCAGCGAGCGCATAGACCGCTTGGTGCACGACCTGGTGGACGCCAGCGCTGAGGCCGAAGAGAGCGCATCGGCGGCACCGGCCGGCCGCGGCGCGGGCCGCGGTGACGCGGCTGCTCCCAGCGACCCCGACACGCCGGCAGCGGTGGCGCCCGGCATCGTTCAGACTCCGGCGGTCGGCGCCGCCATGGCCGAACTGCGCGAGTTCCTCTTCGCCACCGTCTATCCGCGGGCTCTAGAGCGGGCAGGAGGTGAGCGGGTGCGACAGCTGCTCACTCAGCTCATGCGCTACTACCTTGATCATCCCGAGGCGCTGCCATCGCCGCCGCGGGCCGGCGGCCCGGAGGGCGACCGCATCGAGCTGGTACGGGCCGTGGCCGACTACGTGGCCGGTATGACCGATCGTTACGCGCAAAGGCTCCATCTGGAGCTGTTCATGCCCAAGTGCTGGGGCGACCTGTGAGCCCCTTCATCAAGGACGAGAGCGTGCAGCAGGTGCTCTCGGCTGCGGGCATCGTAGAGATCGTGGGTGGGTACACCAGCCTGCGCAAACGCGGGTCCACTCATCTGGGTCTCTGCCCGTTTCATCAAGAGAAGACCCCCTCGTTCACAGTCAGTGCCGACAAGGGTCTCTACTACTGCTTCGGTTGTGGCGAGGGCGGGGACGTCGTCCGGTTCTTGGAGAAGATCGAGAACCTGACCTTCTCTGAGGCCATCGAGCAGCTTGGTGAGCGCTTCGGTGTGCCCCTCAAGTACGAAGAGGGCGGCGGACCGGATGCAGGCCGCAAAGAGCGGGACTCACGACTGCTTCAACTCTTGGACCGCACCGCTAAGTTTTACCAGTACCTACTTTGGGAATCGAAGGAGGGCCAAGGGGCTAGGGACTACCTGGAGAAGCGGGGCCTCGCCAAGGCCATCTGCGAGACCTACCGGGTGGGCTACTCGCCTCCTGGATGGAGGGGGCTTCACGCCCGGGCCGTCAAAGAGGGGTTCACCGACCGCGAGCTCGAGGATACGGGTCTCTTGGTGCGCCAGAACGGCAAGACGTACGACCGTTTTCGCGGGCGGCTCATGTTCCCCCTGGTCGACCATCGGGGCAGAGTAGTGGGCTTTGGCGGGAGGACGCTCACCGACGAGGCTCCCAAGTACCTGAACTCCCCCGAGGGGCCTCTGTACCAGAAGGGGCGCCTGCTGTACGGGCTGTATCAAGCGAGAAAGGCTGTGGCCGACTCGGACGAGGTGATCGTGGTAGAAGGATACACAGACGTTCTGGCTCTGGCCCAGGCGGGCACCGCGAACGTGGTGGCCTCTATGGGCACCGCGCTCACCGATGCTCAGATCGCCCTGATGATGCGTTTTGCCAAGAACGTGACCTTCATGTTCGACGCCGACAGGGCGGGCACCGAGGCCATGCTGCGCTCGGGGCAGCTGGCTCGCGGGCATTCACTGCGACCCATGTGTGCGGTGCTGCCCGCGGGAAAAGACCCGGCCGACGTGGCGGTCGCGGGTGGCCAACAAGCAGTGGACGCGGTCATCAAGGGCAAGATCTCGCTGCTCGGCTTCGAGCTCCGTCAGGCTTTGGCCAAGGGGGATACCTCTACGGCTGATGGGCGGGTGCGGGTGTTCGAAGAGGTGCGGCGCATCATGGCGGGCGCCACCTCGGTCAAGGAGCGCGAGGAAGAAATACCTCTCTTGGCCGACCGGCTGCGACTGACGCCGGAGAGTGTGTCGCTGCTGCTGCAGGGAGGGACACCGCCCAATCGTGGACGCGCAACGGCCGCTAGAGCGCAGACCGGTGCGCAGACGCCTCTCGCTCGTAGGGTGCTGGGTAATGAAGGCGTTGACGAGCGGGACTTTCTCATTGCCTCAGTGTGCGATCCGGAGTGGGCGGTCTCGGTGTTCGAGGTGGTCACTCCCGAGCATTTCGTCGATCCTAACAATCGCGATGTGTTCGTGGGATTGAGGGAGGCACTTAAGCTGGTAGAAGGCCCGGGAGGCCGCGAGGCTGCCATGGCGGAACTGAGAGCCAGGGCGAGTGGCGGGGCAGAATCCGCCCCCTTGTTCGCTCGGTTGGTCATGGAGGCCGACCGCGGCAAACCTGCGGCGGCGGCACTCGAGCTCCTGCATCTGCGCCTGCAAGAGCAGTACTACGTTCGTCAGGTGAATGCACTCCAGGGCAAGCTCGAGGGTGGCGATGAGGCAGTGGAGGCGCGGGAGCTCCATCTGCATTTTGCGCAGCTGCTCAACACCATAAGGGCAAGCATAAACAAGTTGGACCCCGATGCTGACTGACCCCGACATGCCTACGGTTGACAGCGAGAGCACGCACGACGTCACGGTCGACGTCGTGCAGGGCGCCCTCGAGCGGGCCAAGGAGCAGGGTTCTGTGAGTCTTGACGAGGTGAACGCCCTCATTCACGAGGCCGACCTGCCTCCGGACGACGCGGAGTTCATCTACTCACTACTGGGCGACATGGGCGTGGAGGTGGTCGAAGAGGAGTCAGAGGAGCCTGATGACTTCTCTGAAGAAGAAGAATTCTTGAGTCTTCTGGACGTGACCATAGACCACACCGTCGATGACCCGGTGCGCATGTATCTGCGGGAGATAGGCAAGGTGCCGCTGCTCACCTCTCAGCAGGAGATCGACCTCGCGAAACGGGTGGAGAAGCAGGACATGGAGGCCAAGCGCAAGCTCACCGAGGCCAACCTGCGCCTGGTGGTCTCTATAGCCAAGCGCTACATGGGGCGGGGGCTCCTGTTCTTGGACCTCATTCAAGAAGGCAATCTGGGCCTCATAAGGGCAGTCGAGAAGTTCGATTACACGCTGGGCTACAAGTTCTCCACCTATGCCACCTGGTGGATACGGCAGGCCGTCACTCGGGCCATCGCCGACCAGGCCCGCACCATCCGGGTGCCCGTGCACGCCGTGGAGACGATGAACAAGCTCAATCGCATCCAACGCGAGCTCCTGCAGAAGAGTGGGCGCGAGCCCACGGTGAAAGAGATGGCCGACGCGCTGGGGCTCACGGTCAACAAAGTGAGGGAGATACAGAAAGCGGCACAGGAGCCGGTGTCTCTGGAGACGCCCGTGGGCGACGAGGACGACTCGGAGCTGGGCGACTTCATAGCCGACACCGATGCCGACCAGCCTCTGGAGGTCGTGTTCCGCCAGCTTCGCCGCGAGGAACTATTCAAGGTTCTAGACAGCCTGCCCGCGCGCGACCGCAAAGTGCTTGAGCTACGCTTCGGGCTCAAGGGCGAACGCCCTCGCACGCTTGAAGAAGTGGGCGATCGGTTTGGTGTCACCAGGGAGCGGATCCGCCAAGTAGAAGCCAAGACTCTCAATCGTCTGAAGCACTATCGTGATGCCCAGGCGCTGCGCGATATCGACGGCTAGCAAGTTTTCCAAATTCCGCCTTTTTCAGCCTTGACCCAGCCCTCAGGTTCAGCTATTGTGGCGCCGCGTGCCCGGAATTGCCGGACCGCGTGTTTTGAGTGGGGTGGGCCGAATAACGTCGCCCCGAGTACATGGAGGTTGTAGGGTTGGCTGAGGGGACTGTCAAGTGGTTTAGTCCCGAAAAGGGCTACGGATTCATTGAGCAGCCGGAGGGTGAAGATCTCTTCGTACACTTCAGTGAAGTCCAAGTAGAGGGTTTCAGGACGCTTGCGGAGGGACAGGCTGTTACTTTCGACGTAGTCCAAGGTCCAAAAGGCCTTCAAGCGGCGAATGTCGCGCCCGTTTGACCCATTTAGAGAGCGATCTCTAGCTGAGGACAGAAGCCCCGCTTCGGCGGGGCTTTTCTTTTGCCAAGAAGGCTCTTGCTAAAGCAATAGACCCCGGCGCCGATAGTAGGGGCGAGGGCCTTCCACACGAGGCTCTTCTTTCTCCTCTCGGGCGCCTTGCCAGGGCGCCCATTTATTTTTGGCTATAATCCAGGCCATCATGATCTCGCGCCAAGAAGTCGAACATGTCGCGCGCCTCGCGCGTCTGCGCTTTGACGAAGACGAGCTTGCCCGTCTGCAGCCTGAGCTGAGCAAGATCATCGACTACGTAGAGCAGCTGGGGGAGCTGGATCTCTCAGCTCTGGAGCCAACCTCGCACGCGGTACCGCTCAAGAACGTGCTCCGTGCGGATGAGCCGGTGCCTGGGCTGACTCACGAAGAGGCGGTGGGCAACGGCCCGCAAGTCGAGCGGGGGCAGTTCGTGGTGCCCCGGATAGGCTAGGCCGCAGTGGGTTCGACGGGCAGTGGGACGGCGATAGACGTCACGGGGCTCACAGCCCATAAGTGCCGCGCACTGCTCGCTGCCGGGCAGGTCTCGGCTGTCGAACTGACGCAGGCGTACCTGGACCGCATCGCCGCCGTGGACGGCCAGGTGAAGGCGTATCTGCTGGTGGACGGGGCGGGCGCGCTCAGCGCCGCCCGCTCGGTGGACGCCAAGCCGAAAGGTGAGCGGCTTCCCTGGGAAGGCGTGCCGATAGGTCTCAAGGACGTCCTCTGCGTCAAGGGCATGGAGACGACCTGTGCCTCCCGCATACTCAAAGGCTACGTGCCTCCGTACGACGCCACCGTGGTCGCCAAGCTGCGGCAGGCCGGGCTCATCTTCTTGGGCAAGCTCAACATGGACGAGTTCGCCATGGGCAGCTCCACCGAGAACTCCGCCTATCAGGTCACACACAACCCCTGGGACTTGGGTCGGGTGCCGGGCGGCTCCAGTGGCGGCTCCGCCGCCTGTGTCGCCGCCTCCGAGGCGCCCTGGGCTCTGGGCAGCGACACGGGTGGCTCCATCCGCCAACCCGCCTCGCTGTGTGGCGTGGTGGGCATGAAGCCCACGTACGGCGCCGTCAGCCGTTATGGGCTCATCGCCTTCGCGAGCTCCCTGGACCAGATCGGCCCCCTGACGCGCGACACCAAGGACGCCGCGGCGCTACTCGACCTTGTCGCCGGCAAAGACCCTCGCGACTCCACCAGCACGGGTCTGACCGATCCGGCCGGCACGCCTGAGAGCACCGACCTCAAAGGACTGCGGTTCGGCATCATCAAGGAGTACCTCGGCGACGCTGCCGAGCCCGGTGTGCGTGACGTCTTCGCCTCGGCGGTCGCCGGCATCGAGGCTTTGGGTGGCATCTGCGAAGAGGTGAGTCTGCCCAGCGTCGAGCGGGGCGTGGCCGCCTACTACCTCATCGCGCCGTCGGAGGCCAGCTCCAACCTGGCCCGTTTCGACGGGGTGCGTTACGGCCACCGCGCTGCCGACGCATCGGACCTCTACTGAAATGTACGTGCGCACCCGTAGCGAGGGCTTCGGCCCCGAGGTTAAGCGACGCATCATGATAGGCACCTACGCCCTCTCCGCCGGGTACTACGACGCCTACTACGCCCAAGCGCAGCGGACCCGCACCCTCATAATCCAAGACTTTGCCAAGGCCTTCGGGCGGTTCGACTTCTTGATCTCGCCCACCTCCCCCACGGTGGCCTTCAAGATAGGCGAGCGCATGGCCGACCCGCTGGCCATGTATCTCTCCGACCTCTGCACCATCCCGGTCAACCTGGCGGCGCTGCCGGGCATCAGCGTCCCCGCCGGGTTCTCCGACGGTCTGCCGGTAGGTCTACAGATCATCGGCCCCCACTTCTGCGAGCGCGGACTCTTCGACGCAGCCCACGCCGTCGAGCAGACGCTCAAGGTGGACGTGGCGGCCCCACTGGACGCGGGCGGCCCGGCACCGGTAGCGGGGGCGGCGTCATGAGAGATGGCTACGAAGCTGTCATAGGCCTTGAGGTGCACGTGCAGCTGAACACCCGCACCAAGATGTTCTGCGGCTGCGAGGTGACGTTCGGTGAAGAGCCCAACACGCAGGTGTGTCCGCTGTGCCTGGGGCATCCAGGCGTGCTGCCCGTTCTCAACGAGACGGCGGTGGAGTACGCCACTCGCATCGCCTTGGCGCTTGGCTGCGAGATAGCTCCGCGCACCATCTTCCACCGCAAGAACTACTTTTATCCTGACAATCCCAAGGCCTATCAGATCTCTCAGTACGACCTGCCCCTGGGCGTCGGCGGCCACCTGGACGTGGAGTTGGAGGATGGCAGCAGCTACCGGGTGGGCATCACCAGGGTGCATATGGAAGAGGACGCCGGCAAGCTGGTGCATGCCGGCGGTGCCTCGGGCCGCATCGACGGGGCCGACTACTCGCTGGCCGACTTCAACCGTTGCGGTACTCCGCTCATAGAGATAGTCAGCGAGCCCGATATGCGCACTCCCGAGCAGGCGCGCGCCTACGCCACGCAACTGCGGGACATCGTCCAACAACTGGGCGTCTCTGACGTCAACATGGAAGAGGGCTCCATGCGCTGCGACGCGAACGTCTCGCTCCGCAGACCCGGGGAGCCTCTGGGTACCAAGACCGAACTCAAGAACATGAACTCGTTCCGCTTCTTGCAGCGCGGAGTGGAGGCCGAGATCGAGCGACAGTTGGACGCGCTCGAGTCGGGCGAGCGCATAGTCCAAGAGACGGTGCACTTCGACCCGGCCACCGGAGCCGTACATACCCTACGCAGCAAAGAAGAGGCTCACGACTACCGCTACTTCCCCGAACCCGATCTGACCCCCCTGGAGCTCGACCAGGCCTATGTAGACCGGGTGCGGGCAGCGCTGCCCGAGTTGCCGGCCGCGCGCAAGGAGAGGCTGGCGCGTGACTACGGCCTAACGGCCAAGGATGCCGCGCTGCTCTCCACCGACAAGCCGTTGGGTGACTACTTCGAGGCCCTGGCCGATGCCGACTGGCGATGCCCGTCTCTCGGCCAACTGGGTGCTGGGCGAAGTCCTGGCCTGTCTCAATGCGGCCGGTTTGGCGGCCGACCGCTGTCCGGTGAGCGTCACCAAGCTCTCTGAGATGCTGGGGTTGGTGAGCGACGGCACGTTGTCGGGCAAAATGGCCAAGGAGGTCTTCGAGGCCATGACTGCCACCGGCCAGAGCGCGGCCGAGATAGTGGCCGAGAAGGGGCTGGGCCAGATCTCTGATGCGGGCGAACTGGAGGCCATAGTCATCCGCGTGGTAGGCGACAACCCCGGTCCGGCAGAGGAGTTCCGACAGGGCAAGGAGAAGGCCTTGGGCTTCTTCGTGGGTCAGATAATGAGAGAGACCCGCGGGCAGGCCAATCCGCAGATGACGGGCGAACTCTTGCGCAAGCACCTCGCCGGATAGGGCCGGCACCACCTCGCAGGTCCGCCGGGCGCCAGGCCCGACCTCGCGAAAACCCCGCAAAACTGCCAGAAATGCGTCCTTGCGAGGTTGAAAACTCAAGTGTTGTCTGGTACCTTGCCTTACCTTTGGGACCCGGTACCAAGCCGGTGCCAAGGGGTGGTCAGGCAATACCAGTCACTTGAGAGGTGCCGGCGAAGTGCACTCCCCAGTTGCGCACTCAGAGTCGTGCCCTGTCCTCAAGACTGCGGACATCATCTCAGGCAAGTGGACTCTGCTCATCCTGCGCGACCTCGCCGCCGGCATCAACCGCTTCAGCATCCTTGAACGGTCTCTTACCGGCATCAGCCCCAAGACGCTCTCTGAGCGGCTCAAGAGCCTGGAGAAAGCCGGCATAGTCACGCGCAAGAGCTTCGCTGAGGTGCCTCCCAGGGTGGAGTACTCGCTCACCGAGATGGGCCTCGACCTGATCCCTCTCATAGAACACATGCGTGACTATGGGACCAGATGGCTCGGCGACGGCTGCCCAAAGCCGCGGACCCCATAAGATGACAGACGCCCCCGCGCCCGAAGGCGGCTGGATAGTCAACCTCGAAGAGATCGACGGGCTCATCGAACTCGGACGCGGACGTGGCTTTGTCAGCACAGAGGAGATCGCCGAGGTGCTCTCCGAACTCGACCTCACTACCGAGCAGATCGAGTACATGTACACCGCGCTATTGGACCAGGGTATCGAGGTAGTGGACGAGAGCGCCATAGATCTCGACGACGAGCTTGAGTCAGACGATCAGCCCGAACAGGCGAAGTGGCGGCGCGGAGCGGACGAGCTTGATCTGAGTGTCGACGTGCCTACCACCGACCCCGTCCGGATGTACCTCAAAGAGATCGGCCGCGTGAAGTTGCTCACCGCCCAGCAAGAAGTCTCGCTGGCCAAGCGCATCGAACGTGGCGACATAAAGGCCAAGCATGAGCTCACCGAGGCCAACCTGCGGCTGGTGGTGTCCATCGCCAAGCGCTACATCGGGCGCGGCATCTCGTTCATGGACCTGATCCAGGAAGGCAACATGGGCCTGCTGCGCGCCATCGAGAAGTTCAATGCGTGGCGCGGCTTCAAGTTCAGCACGTATGCCACCTGGTGGATTCGCCAGGCCATCAGCCGCAGCATCGCCGACCAGGCGCGCACCATCCGCATTCCGGTGCACCTCGTGGAGACGATCAACAAGCTCACGCGCTTGCAGCGTCAACTCCTGCAGAACATGGGCCGCGAGCCCTTGCCCGAGGAGATCGCCGCCGAGATGAGCATGACCGACGTCGAGATTCGCGAGATACTGCGCATCAGCCAGACCACGGTCTCGCTCGAGACGCCCATAGGTGAAGAAGAGGACTCCGAGTTGGGCGACTTCATCGAGGACGAAGACGCGGTGCGCTCCTTGATGCTGTGGCCCTTCAGCTGGAGCGCGACGGTGTCAACGAGGCTCGGCCATGCTCCCCGACCGGGAGCGCAAAGTCATCGAGTTGCGCTTCGGCCTCAAGGGCGAGCACCCGCGCACGCTGGAAGAAGTGGCCAAGCGTTTCGGGGTCACCCGCGAGCGCATCCGCCAGATCGAGGCCAAAGCCCTGGCCAAGTTGCAGGCCATCGACAAGACGCGCAACCTCCGCACCAAGACCCATTAGGGATCGCGGGCATACCCGCTCCGACCGCGTTCGCAGGCTCTCGACCACTCCGCGGGCATACCTCAGCGATCATGGCTTATGGGGTGAGAGTGATCACTTCACTCTGAGAGGAGTCGCACCGCGCTCTCGGGGCAAACAGGCGTGGGGCGCGCGAGGGCGTTTGACCGCCTCTCCACCGGGGCACACTCAACCCCGATGGACGAGAAGGAACACCGCAATCAAGTGTCTG
>CAVVEI010000008.1:0-21598 GCA_963747275.1 uncultured Actinomycetes bacterium | reverse complement strand
CGGCACGAGTCGCCGGTTGTGAGCGTCGCGCGGTGGCCGCGATGGCGCATGCCTGCAGGGTGTTCGGACTGGAGCTGCCCGCTCCGATCTCGCAGGCCGTAGCGCGTGATGGGGCGGCAAGTACCCTGGTCCGATCACTGCGGCCGTCGGGACTGTCAACCGGGTCTCGAGGTGCCCCACGCCGCAGATGGGAATTGATCCGCTGGCACTTCGCCAGCGAGGATCGCCGTCTGGACGGCTTGAGACATCTGGGTGCGCGGTTCTTTGCCCCCACTCCTGAGGACTGGGCGGCGGTCTCACTCCCGCCTCGTCTGGAGTGGCTCTACCCCGTCCTGCGCCCCGGACGGCTGGCCGTGAAGTGGCTAGGGCTGGCCGTCGACGGACGCCGCCGGCCACAGGGAGTCGAAGGGGAGTCTGAGGACGTATGACTATAGTAAACTTAGCCGCCTGAAACCGTGAGGCTTGCCGACGAAGAGAGTGCAAGCATCCGACTATCGTTGGTGGGAGACAATGGCTGAAGTGCAGCAGGATAGGCACGAGAGCGTCAGGCTCGAGGACTACCTGAGGATACTGAGAGAACGCGCCTGGGTCGTGCTTCTGTGCGTCGTTGTCGTGTTTCTGGCTGTCCTTCTCTCTTCGCTTAGGACGACGCCCCTCTACAGAGCGTCGGCAGAGCTCATCTACGACAAGACCAACATCAACAGCGCCATCGTCGGCTTCGAGATATTCTCGTACGACTACGACCGCAACCGCACCATAAGTACAGCCATCACAGCTGTCGGCAGGAACAAGTCGATAGCCGAAGGTGTGGCGAAGCAGCTCGATGAGACCAGCCTGCCGGGGCAGGATCTTCTCGGTCGAGCAGTTGGCCGGCATGCCCAGCGCCGCCAGCGCTGATGGCAGCGACTTGGTCACCATCACTGTGGTCAACGCTGATCCCAAGAAGGCCGCGGCCATAGCCAACGCGTTCGCCGACCAGTTCATCGTCTACAGAAAGATCTCGGCGCGAGCGCTCGTGGCCGAAGCCACGGACTTGATCCAGAGCAAGCTCAACTCTATGACAGAGACGCAGCTCGCCTCAAGCTACGGTCTGCTGTTGCAGGACAAGCACGAGTCTCTGCGCATCCTCGAAGCCACGCTGGACGGCGACTTCAAGCTACTCACTCACGCCTCGGAGCCCGGAGCACCCTTTACCCCACAGACCAAGCGAGACATCACTCTGGCCCTTGTGTTGGGTCTCGTGTTGGGCGTCGGTCTCGCTTTCTTGCTGGAGTATCTCGACAAGCGCATAAAGGACGAGAGGACGCTGGAGAAGGTAGCGGGCGTGCCTGTTCTGGCCGGAGTGCCTATCGTGGGGCGGTCTTGGAAGAGCACCGGAAGAGGCAAGAGATCGCTGGATATAGTCGGTTTTGCCGGAGACCGCTCGCCTCTCTTGGAGTCGTTCCGTACGCTACGCTCGACTCTGCAGTACTTCAACGTCGATGGCGACCTGCGCAAGATCCTTGTTACCAGCGGACTTCCGCTGGAGGGCAAGACCGTCACCACCGTCAACCTGGGCATCGCCCTGGCCATGTCCGGAAAGCGGGTCATCATTCTGGAGGCCGACCTGCGGCGCCCGATGGTTCACAAGTATCTAGGGCTGGACAACGAAAAGGGTCTCTCCAACCTTCTCGCCGGTACCTCCTCGGTGCCCGGCGTCATGCAGTTGGTGGCCATGGACCCTCTCATACCCGCGCGGGCCCGCCGGGGGGAGAATGGCCAGCCTCCCTTGGTGCTGAGAAAGAACCTCTACTGCATCACCTCGGGGCCGCTGCCGCCCAACCCCACGGAGTTGCTCCAATCGAGCAGGATGGAGGACGTCATCTCCGAGCTGGAGGGCCTGGCCGACTATGTGCTCATAGACACCCCACCCGTGCTGCCGGTCTCTGACGCGGTTGCTTTGGCCCCCAGAACAGACGCGGTCATACTGGTCGCGAGGTTGCACTCGAGCACCCGGGGCGAGTTGGAGGGGGTCAGGGAGGTGCTTGATCGCACCGGAGCGCGGGTCATCGGTGTGGTGGCCGGCGGTGTGAAGATGCGGCGTAGCCACTACTACAGGCGAGGCTATCACTATCACTACGGCGGATACGGCTACTAGCATCAAAGATTCGTGCGAGGGTGACTACTGGAGGTGGAGTGACACCTCCTGGCAGGCATCGGGCCTTGACTGGCGCGATGCTTCGGTGGTCACGGTAGGTATCGATGTCGGGTCGGTGAGTTCGCAGGCCGTTCTGTTGGCCGATGGCAAGCCGCTATCCTTCTTCTCCACCCGCACGGGTTCTTCCAGCCCCGACAGCGCGCTGCGCGTCTTCAAGGGAGCCGGCGATGCGGTCGGCGTAACGCTTGATGACGTGGGCTACTGCGTGGGCACGGGCTACGGCAGGGTCAACGTGCCCTTCGCTCAGCGCACCATCACCGAGATAGCCTGCCACGCCAGGGGGGCCAACTTCATGGCTGGTCCGAGCATCCGCACCATCTTGGACATGGGCGGGCAGGACTGCAAGGTGATCCACTGCGACGAGCGCGGCAAGGTGCTCAACTTCATAATGAACGACAAGTGCGCCGCGGGCACGGGCCGAGGTATGGAGGTCATCGCCGACGTGCTGTCGGTGCCCATAGAGGACATAGGCGTGCGCTCCTTCGACATCGACGAAGAGCCGCCGCCGGTCAGCAATGTCTGCACGGTGTTTGCCAAGTCAGAGGCCACCACTCTGCTGCGGGCGGGTTGGAGCGTCGAGCGGGTGCTCGCAGCCTACTGCGCGGCTATGGCCCAACGGGTCGCCGGCCTGATCGAGCGCATGAAGGTGGAGCCGGACTTCTTTATCACCGGGGGCATCGGCAAGAACATCGGGGTCACGAAACGCATCGAGCGGTTGGTGGGCGTACAGGCGGTCAAGCTGCCTGCCGATTCGGTGCTCGACCCGCAGATCGCGGGCGCCCTGGGCGCCGCGCTCTTTGCCCATTCGCTCTACCGCAAAGAGAACCGTGATAGCTAACTTCGGCTACGAGGACGGTTCGGGCTTCTACTACATCACCATCGATGGTGATGTCTGTACGACCTGCAGCGATCGCGGCTGCGTCGGTGCCTGTCCGCAGGGCGTCTTCGCGGTGGAGATGGATGACTACGACGACTACGTGGCTCTTGTGGTGGAGGGCGCGCGCAAGAGGCTGCGCGAACTGTGCTCCACCTGCAAAGGTCAAGTTGCGGGCGAAGGCCCAGACAGGGAGCTGCCGTGCACCCGCGCCTGCCCGGGGGGCGCTCTGAAGCACAGTTGGTGATGACCGGCATGGTGACCGCGTATGTAGACGGGCTGGCCGTGAGCCTCCAGGCCGGCCGCACTCTCCTCGAGGCCTGTGATGTCGCCGGGCGATACGTGCCGCGTCTCTGCTTTCATCCGGCCACGGGCTGTGGTTGCGCTTGCGAGGACGGTGCGGCAGGGAGTCCCCTGCGGCCTGTGCGCAGTGCGCGTGGCCGATGGCACCATCGCGCTGGCCTGTTCCATCGCCGTCACGGCCGAGGTCAGCGTGGCCACAGACGAACCCGAGCTGCGGATGCTGCGCGCCGAGCGGCTGGCCGTCATTCTGGCGCGGCATCCACATGTCTGTCTGAGTTGTCCGGAGCGCGACGGCTGCAACCGGGATCAATGCGTGCACGGCCACCCTATGGAGGCGCGGTGCTGTGACGAACTGGGGCGCTGCGAGTTGGGCAAGGTGGTGGCGTTCGTCGACCCACAAGTGCTGATCCCGCGGCGAGCGGTCAGGGTGTCGCGAGCAGCGACGGTGGAGGGCAGGATCCGTCGCGAAGTAGGGCTGTGTGTGGGCTGTGGCCGGTGCGTGCGCTTGTGCACCGACTCCGGCGAGGCAGGTGACGCGCTAGAGATGGCTGGAGGGGTCGCCCTACCGAAGCGGGGCACATTGCGTGACTCGGGCTGTACCTTCTGCGGGCTGTGCGTGCTGGTATGTCCCACCGGGGCCCTGACGGCCCCCGGGACTGCGGGCGTGGCTTGGCTGGCCGCGCGCCGCGAGAGACATCAGCTACCGGTCCAGATACTTCCCCCGGCTGAGGAGCCAAGGCTGAAGGTGCCCGACGAGCTGGCCGCTCTGCCCTCGGCGCCGGGCGTTCTCACCGTGCTGGACGCGGCCGGGCAGGTGCTTCGCATCGCAGGTGTGGTCGACCTGGCACAGGGTGTTGCCGGGGTGCTGGCGGAGCCAGCGGCAGCCGAGGCGGCCTGGTGCCGGTTCGAGCGCGAACCGCTCTACACGCAGCGCGAGACGGAGCTGTTGGCGCGTTACGCACGCGACCACGGCCGACTGCCCTTGGGCAACGATCTGGGCGACGACTTGTTCGTGGACGATCTCGACTGATGGGAAGCGTTTCGGACGGCGAGGGTACGGCAGCCCGCGAGGTCACGGCGGACCCAGGAGCGATAGTCGTGGGAGTACTCTCTGACACTCACGGTCATCTCTATCCGCGGGTACTCCGGACGCTGCAGGGCGTCGACCACATCATCCACGCAGGCGATGTGGGGTCTCCTCAAGTGTTGGCCGGGCTCCGGGCTTTGGCGCCCGTGACGGTCGTTCGGGGCAACTGCGACTTGGAAGCCTGGGCCGCAGGGCTGCCGGCGGAAGCCGAGGTCGAGTTGGGTGGTGTGCGCATACTGGTAGGTCATATCGTGGGCCATCTGCGTGAGACGCTGGCGCGAGCGCAGCAGCCAGGGTTCCGGGTGGTGGTAAGCGGTCACACTCATCGCATGGAGAGCCAGGAGCGCGAGGGTGTGCTCTATCTCAACCCCGGGTCCGCCGGACCGGAGCGCTTCGGCCACTCGCGTACCATGGCAGCTGCTGCGCATCACGCAGCGCGCGCAGGACTCGTTGCCCGCACGGGTGGACGTGGAGTTCTTGGTGGTGCCTGAAGTCTAGCCGGGTCTCCGCGGAGCCTGGCTCAGAGGCTCTTGGCCACGTGGCTGGTCAGTTGCCCCAGGCGGTGGGTGTAGCTGCCCATCTCGTTGTCGTACCAGCCGAAGACCTTCACGTGCGTCAGCGGCACCCGCTCGACGCCCTGGCTGAGCTTGCAGGTCGACGAACCCGGTGCGGGTGTGGGTCTCGACGCCCTCGATGACCACGGCCGCGTCCTCGCCGATCATGTCGGTCGAGACGTTCTGCTCTTCGCTGTACTTGACCAAGTCGCGGGCCTCGCCCTCGGAGGCCTCACGGTAGATGGTGTTGATGGCGTCTCGGTCCACAGACACGGTGCCGTCGGGGAGCATCTCGGTCTGAAAGGTGACGTTGAGGATTATCAGACTGGCCGTCACGGTGGGTATGCGCACCGAGTCGGCCATGAAGCCGATGTTGGCTATCTCGGGCATGACCTGCTCCAGCGCCTTGGCTGCGTTGGTGGAGGTGATGACTATGTTGCCCATGGCACCGCGGGTCTTGCGTAGGTCCTTGGCTCCGGCCTTGGGCACGGCGTCGATGGTGGGCTGGCTGGCCGTAGAGGCGTGCACAGTGCTCATGCCGGCCGTGATCATGCGGTGAGTAAGGTCGCGCACCAGGAGCGGGCGCATCATGTGAGCCAGAGCTGTGGTGGTGCAGGAGGCCGCCGAGACCAGCTTGTGCTTGCCCGGGTCGTAATCCAGGTGGTTGATGCCGTAGATGAGAAAGGCGGAGTCGTCGGGCAGGCCGACACCCTCACTCTTGCTCTTGAAAGGAGAACTCTGCACCACGGCACGTGCGCCGGCAGCCAGATGGCCGCGAAGTGAGCCCTTGGGGTCTTCGGCCTCGGCGTGCGGATCTTGAAACTTGCCGGTGCAGTCGACCACCAAGCTCACCCCGTTGTCGCGCCAGGGTATCTCTTTGGGGTTGCGGGCGTCGCGCAGCACCACGATCTCTTTGCCATGCGCGCTTATGAGGCCCTTGTTCTCGTCCACGACCTTCGTGTCAGGACTCGCCAGGCAACCGCCTAGATAGCGGTGCAAGGGCCCGTAAGTGCTGTCCTTGGACATGTACTCGACCACGGACCCGAGCGACGTGCCGACGGGCCGACCCAGGTTGACCACGATGCGGTCGAAGTCATCGTGTGCCAAGTGGTGCCAGAGGGTCAGCTTGCCGATGCGACCCAAGCCGTTGATGCCAAGCGTCCGCGGAGCACTCATCAAAGGTCCCTTTCTAGAGTCTACTTGTGGTCGTTCTGCCCTATCGTTCTGCAGGGAGAGGCGCCTTGCTCTTGAGCGGCACGTGCCCCAGGAACATGTTACCCGTTCGACCGTCTATGGAGAGCCAATCACCGGTCTTGAGCTCCACTCCCGCCAGACGGGCTGTACCCAGGTTCTCGAGCACCTCCAGTGCTCGACAGTCCACTACCGCGGTCTTGCCAAGACGTTTGGCGGTGACGGCGGCGTGTGAAGTAGCTCCTCCGCGCGCGGTCAGCAATCCGGCGACGCGGGTGATCATGGCGATATCCTCAGGCACCGTGTCGGGGCGGAGAAGAAGGATGGGATCATCCGGCGAACTCGCGAGGAGCTTGTCGATCTGTCCCATATCGATGGCTACCCGACCAGAGTAGGCGCCGCCTGACACGCCCATGCCCACCCCCGCCGAAGGGCCGAACAAGGGCGAAGTGACGTCGAAGTACGGAGCGTCGTCTTGTTGCTCGTGCACCATGGGGCGCTTCTGCAGCACGTACAGGTCTTCGCCCGAGGCTGACTCGAAGGTGAACTCAATCTCCTGTGGCTCGTGCTCTCTGCTGCCCACCAGGTCGCGGGCCACTTTGAGGAGGGCCTGGTAGACCGAGGGGAAGTCCTTTTCGAGCGAGTGTTCGATGCCGTGGTAGGTCGGGCTGCCGATGCGTTGGGCCTCCGATATGGGCCACGGGAACACCAGGCCGCCCACCAGATCCTCCCCTTGGCTGCGGACGGTGAAGTCGCCGAACAGCCGTACCTGGCTGCTGTACGGTTCCAGCGGGTTGCGCGTGAAGGTGACCCCCGATCCTGACTGCCGGCTGAGGTTGCCGAACACCATCCTTTGAATGACCACCGCCGTACCCCATTCGGCTGCGAGACCGACATAGCGCCTGTACAGTTTGGCCTCGGGCGAATCCCAAGAGCTGAGCACCTTGCGGACGCAGCCCACTACCTGACGGAAGGGGTCATCGACGAACCTCACCCCCAAGTCTTTGGCGCGGGACTTGTATTCCAGGGCCAGTTCGCGCATCTGTTCGGGCGGGAAGTCCAGCTTGCGCTCGATGCCCGAGCGATGCTTGAACTCGGTCATGAGGTTGTCAAAGAAGTCACGGTCGACGCCATAGGCCATGGCCCAGGTCTGCAGGAAGCGACGGTAGGAGTCCCAGGCGGCCCACTCAAACCCCGGTTTGCGCGCCAAGGCCTCCGCCAGCCTGTCGTTCAGCCCGACATTGACAAAGGTGGTCATAAGACCCGGCAAAGAGATGGCCGCGCCGGACCTTATGGAGAGTGTCAGCAGCCTGTCCGGGTCACCCAGTCGCAGCCCCGTGTCCTTCTGCAGACGGTTTATGGCCGTGCCCAAGCGGTCCAGAGTGTCATCGAAGAGGGGACGATAGGCCATCGCCGGCATGGCACCGAAGAGCTCGGTGGTCAGGATGAAGCCCGGAGGGACGTGGTGGTTGTATGAGGCCATCTGCTTCAGCCCCAGCCCCTTGAACCCCAACGTCATCTGATCGTCGGTACCCGGCTTGGCGCCATAGATATGCGAGATCAGGCGCTCGGGGTCGTAGTTCATCATGCGTGTCAGCGCCGCGTTGGTCAGCCGGCCGGTAAGTATGGCCATCTGTCGTAAGGCAGCGGAGACGTAGCGGTCAAGGGTCTGCATGCCCAGTGCAGAGACCAGCACCTCGCGCAGCACCATCTCGGCGACCGCATCCAGGGACATGCTCCTGGCCTCGCATTGGCGTGGGTCGTGCTCCAGCACCGTATGGAGCACCTGGTCGTGACTGAGGATGGAGTTGCGGGAGAGTTCGGCCACCGACCCGGCGATGAACTGAAAGACGTTCTGGTATTGGTGGAAGGTGAAATTCTGGCTGCTGAAGCTGGATTCAAGCAGACGGACGTTGGCCGCCAGGTTGCGGGAGTCCACCCCGTCAGCCGACAGCGCGCGTTCAAAGCGACGGATAGTAGAGGCCATACCCCTCAAGGAGTCGCGGGTGATGTAGGGGTCGACCCCCTCCGCGACAAGATCCTCAAGCAATCGTGCCACAAGGTTCTCGACGCGGAACGAGAGCCCCAGTGCGTCGAACTTAGGCTCGGTGTAGGTGCCGTACATAGAGGGGATGCCGGCGGCGATATGACGCTTCTGATAGATGTTCTCGGTGGCCACCGAAGCGGCCGGGCTAAGGACCACGTCTCTGAGCTTGTCCAGGAGGTCGAGCGCGGCCTCGAGCAGGCGCTCTCTGGTGCTGGGAGACGGCTTCTTCTGCCATCCCTCCAGGGCCTTGGCGAAAGACGAACGGGTGGAGGCCTGCAGTTGCAGGTTGTGGCTGACCGCGTGGCTGACCCCGTCTGCCGAAAGAGAGTACTTCTGGGCCAGCAGCTGATGGGTGCGGACCATGAGCACCAGGCGCCGGCCTGCCGACAGACCGGCCTCGACTGAAGCGGGCTCCTGCGAAATAAGCCCTTCGAGGTCGGATATGGATACCTGAACCAAGCGAGCGATGAAGGTGTCGGGGTCGCCCTGGTCTTCAGGGCAAAGCGCCGGTCGCAGGGTCATGAGAACGTCGTGCGGTCCCTCGGCCCATTCTCTCTCTGCCTGCACCGAGGCCAGGGCATTGGTCGACAGATAGGGGGTGAGTCCGTTGGTCTCCAGGGTCACCCAGTAGGTCAAGACCGCGCGCGAGAAGGCCACCAGCCTGTTGGACGACTCGGCGTGAGACTGCTTGCGCAGGTAGTGCATCAGCGAGTCGTGGCGTCCGCAGATCTCGTCAAGCTCGGTGGAGACCGCCCTCAGCTCGCCTTCGGCCCCGACGTCGTTGAAGTAGACGGGAAAGGCGCGCAACAGCTGCTTGGCCACGAAGTAGATGGGTCTGATGTCGGCGTTCAAGAAGCGGGTGACGTCGCGCTGAAAGAGGTCGGTGTCGGCTATGTAGACCCCGCCCAGTCTCAGCTGGACGTTGAGGGCCGCCGCGAGCCTCTCGTACAAGGCGGGGTTGGACTCGATTATGTGCATCCAGCAACGGATCTTGGGCAGGTGGTACGGGTTGACCACCGTCTCCCACTCGTCGGTGGCACCCTTGATGTCGGGGTACTGGAACCGCCAGTAGAGAACGTCTTCGATCAGATGGTCGGCGGCGGCCGTGTTGCTGGCCTCGCCGATCGCCACCCCGATGGCCTCGTAGCACTGAAAGCGCATGAGCAAGAACTGGTTGTCGCGCTCCCTGAAGAAGCGAGTGAGCCTGCTCAGTACCACGTCGACGTCCATGTGGCTGTCGGGCGCCATCATCTGCCGCACCACGGCCAGCAGGTCGACCATCACTTCGTTCTGCCGGTAGCCTAGGGTGTCGTCCTTCAAGAAATATAGGCAGACCGCGAACCTGTCTTCCAGGTTGCCTATGCGGAACACCTGGTCTATCACCTCATCGATGACGCTCGAGAAGGTGGGCAGCTCGTCAGATAGGAGTCTGTCGAGGTCGGCCACACGGGCTCTGGTTATAAGGGCCTGGATGCGCTCGCGTGACAGACCGGCGAAGCTCGAAGCCACCGACTCGCGGTCGGTGAGTTCGGCCCCCTCGGACATGGACCACTCCGGCACCAACAGGCGTTGCGCCACCCGCTCGTAGCCCGCCAGTAGCAGCGACCTGTAGAGTCCGGCGAAGACACCGGCCAGCTTGGGTCGCGTGGCAGCTAACTTCAGCAGGTTGCGCAGCAAGTTGTCCCTCTCCAGGGCTGCCAGAGTCTGACGGGGGATGAACTCGGCCAGACAGTCGGCCACCTTCAGGAGAGGCTTGTCGTAGGCATCGGACTGCGGGCCCGAGAGCACCGCCGTGCACCAGGTGAGAAGCTGTCTCAAGAGTAGAGACGCCTGTTGGGGGGTCAGCGGACCACGTAGCAGGTCAATGACCAGCTCAGAGAGCAGCGCGAACGCCCTGGCGCGGTCGGGAGAGCGTTCAAAGTAGCTCCAGTTGCGGAGCAGGATCACCTGGAAGCCATCGATCAGCAGGTCGATGTTGCGGTAGGTGTGAAAGTACTCGCTAAGGGTGTCGGTGAGCGGTCCTTTGACGCCCAGATACCTATCCACCGTCTCGATAAGCGGGCCGTACTTGTCGGGTATGACCACCGGCTGGGCGGTCCGATCGATATTCGCGCGCAGAGCGTCCGAATCGACGGGGATCTGGACCGACACCATCAGTGCTCCCGGTCGTCGGCAGCGTAGCCGGGACCCTGCATCTCCTCCGCCTCGACGTCGTTCTCGCTCAGTTCGGCATGGGTCATGAGCACCCTACAGATGCGCATGCCGTCCACCTCTGTGACTCTGGCCAGGTAGTCACCCAGCCGCACCTCATCACCCACTCGCGGGCGTCGTTGAAGCTTCTCGAACACGCGTCCGCCAAGGGTCGGGAAGCCCTCCTCAGGCAACAGGAGGTCCAGGGTGTCTTCTAGCTCGTCCACTCGGGCGGCGCCGTCGACCGAGTAGCTGCCGCCGCCGACCTCTTGTACCACCGGTGCCTCTTGGTCGAACTCGTCTTGCATCTCGCCTATGAGTTGCTCGACTATGTCTTGCACGGTGACTATGCCGGCCGTGCCCCCATGCTCGTCAACCACCAGGGCGAGAGGGGTCCGGGTGCTCTGAAAGCGCTGGAGAGCCAACTCGATGTTGGACGACTCGGCTATGAAGCCTATCGGGCGCAGCAGGCGCCGCAGGTCGGCGTCGCGCGGCGCGCGGTAAAGGTCTTTGACGTGAACGTAGCCGACCACGTTGTCTATGTCGTCCTCGTAGGCCGGATAGCGAGTGTGGTTGGTCTCAGCAACTTCCGCTATGGCTTGGGCCACAGTGAGAGAAGTGGGCAACGCGGCCATCTCGGTGCGAGGGACCATGATGTCGCTCACCGTCTGGTCGCCGAAGGTGAGCGCCCTGCGCATAAGGGTCTGCTCTACCTCGTCTATGTGGCCCACCTCTTGGCTGGCCTCCAGGATCATGCGCAGCTCTTCTTCTGAGTGGGCCAGATCGCGCTCCGAGGCCGGCTTGATGCGGAACACGTGCAGAATACCTGCCGCCGCTATGTACATGAGCCAGGTGACGGGCCGGGTGACCAGATACCACCAACGCAGGGGCACGGCAACCAGCAGGGTAGCCCGCTCGGCTTTGCGGATGGCCACCGACTTGGGCACCAACTCTCCGAAGATGATGGTGAGAAAGGTGACCAGTACGAAAGCCAAAGCCGCTGCGAAGAAGGGATTGAGCCTTACGCCGAAGACATCGGAGAAGGCCTCGGCGCCCAGCCAACCCAAGCCCATACTGGCGACCGTCACGCCCAATTGGGTCGCAGACAGATACGCATCCAGATTGTTGACGATCTGGTCTGCCACCGAGGCCCGGCGGCTGCCCGCCGCCTTGAGTTCGGCGATGCGGGTGTCGCGGACCTTGACGATTGCGAACTCCGCGACCACGAAGAAGGCGTTGACCAGAACCAGCACCACCACGCCGATTATCTCTGCAGCGGTAGTGTTCATTGTTCGAGGGCCGGCTCCAGGATCTGCCAGGCCTCTTCAGCCGACTCCACGTACCGGAACTATCTCGAGGTCCGTCAGCGTCGATGACGCCCTCCTCGGCTAGGCCGTTGAAGTCGATTATTCGCTCCCAGTAGTCGCGTCCGAAGAGCAACACCGGTATGGGCTTGATCTTCTTGGTCTGGATAAGACACAGTACCTCGAAGAGTTCGTCCAGGGTGCCGAAACCGCCCGGGAACACGACCAACGCCTTGGCCCTCATCATGAAGTGCATCTTTCTGAGGGCGAAGTAGTGAAAGTTGAAGCAGAGATGCGGCGTCACGTAAGCATTCGGTGCCTGCTCGAAGGGCAGCACGATGTTCAGGCCCACACTCTCTGCGCCCACGTCGTCGGCACCGCGATTGGCGGCCTCCATGACGCCGGGGCCACCTCCTGTCACCACCACCACTCTGCGTCTGGGGCGTGACAGCCCATTGGTGCGCGAGAACTCCGGAGTCGCCAAAAGGAGCAGAGATGAGTTGCGACAGTCTGCGCGCCTCGTCGTAGTACCGGCGCTTGTCGGCAAGGGCCCTGAGCTGTCTTCAGACGCTGCGCCGCGGCCGCGTCTTTCGGGTCGGCCTCTACCGCACGCTGAGCCTCGTCGACCTTGGCGGCGGCCTGTGTCGCGTCGCATATGCGGGCGCTGCCGAAGACCACCACGGTAGAAGTCACACCGCGGTCGCGCTGCATGATCTCGGGCTTCAGGTACTCCAGCTGCAGGCGGGCGGGCCGCAGCTCATCGCGCATCATGAAGTCCAGGTCGGCATAGCCCAGCTTGTAGGCGGGCGAACTCGTCTGGGCCGTCTCAGGGTCGAGGCCGGCATGATGCCGGTCCTCCTGCGCCGACGGAAAAGTGCCGTCGTTCGCGTGACCTTCGTCGGGCATCTTCAGGACCTCCTATTGCGCCTGCTCCTTGCGCAGGTCGACCACACGCTGAGCCTTGCCCTCGCTTCTCTCGATGGAGCCAGGCTCCTTGAAGGTGACCTTCGTATTGACCCCTATGATGTCTTTGATGTTCTTCTGGATATCGTCCTTAAGATGTACCAAAGTGTCGTGCTCGGTGAACATGGTAACGTCGCTGAGCGAGAGGATGGCCTCCGAGACCTCGTGATAGAGGGCGGGCCTGATCTCTACCTGCACCTCGAGGTTGTCCATGGCGCCCTTGCGGCTGACGATAAGACGGTAGTGCGGCTCGACCTGCGGAGACATGAGCAGTACCGACTCCACCTGGCTGGGGAAGACGTTGACCCCGCGGATTATGAGCATGTCGTCGGTGCGCCCCGACACGCGGGCCATACGGACCAGGGTGCGGCCGCAGACGCAGGGCTCGTAGTCCAAGCTGCAGATGTCGCCCGTGCGATAGCGCACCAGCGGGAAGGCTTCTTTAGTCAGGGTGGTGAACACCAACTCGCCCACGGAGCCCTCCGGCAGCACCTCGCCGGTATCGGGATCGATGATCTCGGGCAAGAAGTGGTCTTCGTTAATGTGCAGACCCTTCTGCGCCGCTACGCACTCGCAAGACACACCCGGCCCGACGATCTCACTCAGGCCATAGATGTCGCAGGCCTTGATGTTCCACTTGGCCTCGATGTCTTTGCGCATGGCCTCCGACCACGGCTCCGCCCCAAAGACGCCCACCTTGAGCGGCAGCTTGGTGACGTCTACCCCCAGCTGCTGGGCCACATCCCAGACGTACAGGGCGAAGCTGGGTGTGCAGCAGAGCACCGTGGTGCCGAAGTCTTGCATCAACATGATCTGGCGCTGAGTGTTGCTGCCAGAGATAGGTATGACCGAGGCCCCGAGCAGCTCAGCACCGTAGTGCATGCCCAAGCCGCCGGTGAAGAGCCCGTAGCCGTAGGCCACCTGCACCACGTCGTCGTCGGTGGTCCCGACACCCGGCCAGCGTGCGGGCGGCGCAGTGAGCCCACATGTCTATGTCGTTCTGTGTGTAGCCCACTGTGGTCGGCTTGCCGGTGGTACCCGACGAGGCGTGTATGCGCACCACTTCTTTCAGCGGCGTCGCGAACAAGCCGAAGGGGTAGTTGTCGCGCAGGTTGTACTTGCGCGTGAAAGGTAACCGCGCGAGATCGTCCAGACCCCGGACGCTCTCGGGGGCGATACCGGCTTCGTCGAAGAGGTCTCGATAGAAAGGCACCCGCTTATAGACCCGGTCGACCAGAGCGACCAAACGCTCTCCCTGGAGGCGCCGCATGCTCTCGCGGCTCATGCACTCGTGTTCACGATCGAAGATCACTTTGACTCCCCTTGTACTCGCCGCCATGCCCGTCGATGGTAACACGCGACCGGCTGCTCTCTCTGTGAGTGCGGTCGGAGACCAACGGCTTGACCCGCCGCACGGCCACATATACAGTCTGCATAACCTCGGCCGTCGGGGGAGCCACCAATGTCCGCATGGGCACGTCAAGGCAGATCCGAGAGCGACACGTCACGTGAGTTCGATACTATGCAGACACCGACTGGCTACCGCAGTCGGTTAGCGCGGACTAGATAAGTATTGTTAGGCATAGCCAAGGAAGCACGGTTTGCGAAGGTCGTATGGGTGCTGTGTCACGAGCGAGGTGGGGCAATGGACAAGCGGGTGGTGAAGAGAGCGGCGAAGACCATCGGCCTTGTCCAACCTCATTGTCAGGAAGAAATCCTCGCAGCCCTAACATGGAGTCGTACTCGCACATCGATGTCGGAGATTGCTGAGGTACTCGGTCCCCAGGTGTTGAAGCCGAATGCGTGTGTACGCGAGTCACGGGTCAGTCCTGGAGTTCTTCCCGACCCTGTTCTCCTGGCCGTTGGCTCTGAGTCTATCTACGCCTTCGACTTTGCTCCGAGACTCTTCGGATTCGAGGTCAAGAGGCTGGTCGTCTGTTGGCCCAGGCATGACCTTACGGTTGCGGTCGAGAGAGCCAACACAGTGACGTATCTGACAATCACAACCCGTCTTGGCGAGAGTCATGCTCTGGAAGTCTCCACGCTTACGATGCCCCGAGGGCAACTCGTTGAGGCGTTTCTCGACGTCCTAGGCCCTGAGAGTGTGGAAAGGCTCTACTTGGGATACTGAGCTTGCCTCGCGAGTCTGCAAGGTCGGGTTGCCACACGGGATTTGCTGCCCACACGGGGGTGTGGTCCACGGCAACTGGGGCAGTGCCTAACAAGCGCGTGCAAACAGACTCCTGCGCCGGCATATCGCATGGAGTACCATGGCCAGCGGGCGCTGCTGACGCGCTAGAACGTTAGAACTACAGGCAAGGGTCGGGGGGTCCGGTGGTCGATCACGTGGCCGTGGTGGCGCAAAGTCGCAAGAGCCGCGGGCGCCTGCGACGCTCCACCAAGCGTCCGTCCCCTGTCGCGGTGTCTTTCGTGGCCCCGTGTCCGTGGAGGGCTCTCGCGCAGGTCGCGAGCAAGGGTGTCATCTGAGGCGCTATCCTCGCAACGTCTCTTCGCCATCTTTCGGGGAGCCGCTTACAGCAGAGCCGGCCGCGACGAGTGATGTTCTCATCTGGCGCTCTCGGCGTCTGAGCCGCCGAGGCGAGATCCCCGACGTTTCTGGAAGGCGCAATGGGGTCGGGGTCGCGAGGCAGAGCGCCTAACAAGCGCGTGCAGTCCGACTTCCTGCGCTGCCTATTCGCATGGAGTACCATGGCGCAACGGGCGCCGCTGACGCGCTAGAACGTTAGGCCTACGGTGGAGTTGTCAATGAGGCGGGATACGCAGCGTTGCTCGGTGTGTTCACTGTGGCTCGCGGATTCGTTGTCTCAGGTCGCTCTGGCAGATCGTGAGTCTTGGCCGTCGTCGATCTCGCGTTCATCGTGTTCGGTTAGACGCTTCGGACGACTCGGCCGCCGCGTTGAGACTTGGAGGCGGGAGCCGTAGAGTTGCGCTCGCAGACGTACGCGGACTCCCAGGTTGAGCGGTGTCTTCAGTGTACGCCGGAGGCCGGCCTAACAAGCGCGTGCAGCCGACATCCTGCGTTGGCTACTGCATGGAGTACCATGGCCAACGGGCGCGGCTGACGCGCTAGAACGTTAGCCTGACAAGGGTGGTTCTCGTCTCCTCGCCGGTTCTACGGGGCTCTGTGGTGGCCGAATAACCTGGCCCCGGCTGGTCTTCAGATCGTGGGTTCGGTGGTGGCCCCAGCCCCGTGTTCACCGGTGAGACCGGGATCTAGCTGGACTCGACTCAAGAGGCGGGCGTAGGCGCCAATGACAGACGAGTATCATTTCTCAGGTGGCGGGTGCAGGCTAACAAGCGCTAGCAGACGGACTTCCTGCGCTGGCTAATGCATGGAGTACCATGGCCAGCGGGAGCCGCTGAAGCGCAGAGACGTTAGCCTGACAAGGGTGGTTCTCGTCTCCTCACCGTGTCCACGGGGCTCTGTGGTGGCCGAATAACCTGGCCCCGGCTGGTCTTCAGATCGTGGGTTCGGTGGTGGCCCCAGCCCCGTGTTCACCGGTGAGACCGGGATCTAGCTGGAACCGACTCAAGAGGCGGGCGTAGGCGCCAATGACAGACGAGTATCATTTCTCAGGTGGCGGGTGCAGGCTAACAAGCGCTAGCAGACGGACTTCCTGCGCTGGCTAATGCATGGGGTACCATGGCCAGCGGGAGCCGCTGAAGCGCAGAGACGTTAGCGGTACTGGGGGTCCCAAGTCTGGTGGCTGAAGCACGAAGGCGTGTGGTCTTCGAGGCAATCATCCGGGGCGGCTCAGAGCCGCCGGGTCCTTGGCCTCGCAGATATGGTCTATGACTGTTCGATGCTTCTGGTCCAGGTCTTGTTCGCGTCCGGGGGTCTTTCGTGATCTCAGGCGCGCGAAGGAGGGTGGCGTACGGGGCGGGTTGCTGGGTCGATCTGGGGCTCGATCGAGCGACCACGGTTCGGTATTCAGGTGGTACGGTGCCTTCTAACAAGCCGGTGCAGCCGACATCCTGCGTTGCCTAATGCATGGAGTACCATGGGCAACGGGCGCAGCTGACCCGCAGAGACGTTAGCTACAGGTCTGAGCGGGTTCGTGTTCTCCGGGGTCTGTGTCGTCGAATGACGTGGCCCAGGCTGGTCTAGAGCGCGGAGAAGGAGAGCTGCCAGGACGTTCATCGTTGAGACCGGTGATGAGTTCGCTTGGGGCGGACAGGTGTCATCGACGACGCATGTGAGTGTTCAGTGCAGGCGACCGCCTAACAAGCGCGTGCAGCCGACATCCTGCGTTGGCTAGTGCATGGAGTACCATGGCCAACGGGCGCGGCTGACGCGCTAGAACGTTAGCCTGACAAGGGTGGTTCTCGTCTCGTCTGGCGTTCACCGGGGCCATGTGGTGGCCGAATAACCTGGCCCCGGCTGGTCTTCAGATCGTGGGTTCGGGGGTGGCCCCAGCCCCGTGTTCACCGGTGAGACCGGGACCTAGCTGGAACGGACTTAAGAGGCGGGGGTAGGTGCCAATGACAGACGAGTTCATTTCTCAGGTGGCGGGTGCAGGCTAACAAGCGCTAGCAGACGGACTTCCTGCGCTGGCTAATGCATGGAGTACCATGGCCAGCGGGAGCCGCTGAAGCGCAGAGACGTTAGCCTGACAGGGGTGGTTGGTCGTCTCGTCTGGTGTTCACGGGGCTCTGTGGTGGCCGAATAACCTGGCCCCGGCTGGTCTTCAGATCGTGGGTTCGGTCGGTGGCCCCAGCCCCGTGTTCACCGGTGAGACCGGGATCTAGCTGGACGTCGGACTTAAGAGGCGGGCATCGGTGTCTATGACAGACGAGTCTCATTTCTCAGGTGGCGGGTGCAGGCTAACAAGCGCTAGCAGACGGACTTCCTGCGCTGGCTAATGCATGGAGTACCATGGCCAGCGGGAGCCGCTGAAGCGCAGAGACGTTAGCAGTACAAGGGTGGTGGTCCTTCTCTCTGGTGTTCTACGGGGTTCCGTGGTGGCCGAGTAACATGGCCCAGGCTGGTACCTCGAGCGTGGGGTCGGTGGGGGGCTCTTATCCTGTGTTCATCGAGGGAGACCGGGATCGCGTCAGACTTGACTTGGGGGGCGGGAATCGGTGGGCTTTGACAGACGCATCTCATTTCTCAGGCGCCAGGTGACTGCTAACAAGCGCGTGCAAACAGACTCCTGCGCCGGCATATCGCATGGAGTACCATGGCCGGCGGGCGCTGCTGACGCGCAGAGACGTTAGCAGTACAGGGTGGTGGTCCTTCTCTCTGGTGTTCTACGGGGTTCCGTGGTGGCCGAGTAACATGGCCCAGGCTGGTACCTCGAGCGTGGGGTCGGTGGGGGGCCTGATCCTGTGTTCATCGAGGGAGACCGGGATCGCGTCAGACTTGACTTGGGGGGCGGGAATCGGTGGGCTTTGACAGACGCATCTCATTTCTCAGGCGCCAGGTGACTGCTAACAAGCGCGTGCAAAAGACTCTGCGCCGGCATATCGCATGGAGTACCATGGCCGGCGGGCGCTGCTGACGCGCAGAGCGTTCGACGGACCGGGCGGAAACTGAGCGTCCATGACTGTAGTCAGGCGCTACAGATTCCAAATGCGGGCGGCTATCTGATCGCAGGGGACCGTGGAGAACGATGAGGTCTCGCGCTATGAGAACGCCCATTACTCCGGCACGTCTAACAAGCGCGTGCAGGCCGACTTCCGGCGTTGCCCACTGCATGGAGTACCATGGCCAACGGGCGCGGCTGACGCGCTAGAACGTTAGCCTGACAGGGGTGGTGGTCGTCTCTCTCGGTGTTCTACGGGGCTCTGTGGTGGCCGAATAACCTGGCCCCGGCTGGTCTTCAGATCGTGGGTTCGGTGGGTGGCCCCAGCCCCGCGTTCACCGGTGAGACCGGGATCTAGCTCCGAGTCGACTTAAGAGGCGGGGGTAGGTGCCAATGACAGACGAGTCTCATTTCTCAGGTGGCGGGTGCAGGCTAACAAGCGCTTGCAGACGGACTTCCTGCGCTGGCTAATGCATGGAGTACCATGGCCAACGGGCGCCGCTGAAGCGCAGAGACGTTAGCCACACTCGAGGAATGGGGTTCATGTCGTTAGTCGATGAAGCTCTCCGCGCATCGATGTGTGTCATCAGCGTGATGGGCGCGCACGCTGGTGAGGATGCGGCCACAATCTTCGGGCGCAAGATCGAGGATTGTACGCAAACTGGCCGCACCTTCTGGGTCGCAAAGTCAGCGAAGGCGCGACCTGTCCAGGTCCAGGCAATGTGCAACTCCGCGCAGGGCTATGCCATTTTCGTCGACCCCGCCACCCCTGGCGGCGCGCGCCCTACCAAAGAATCGGAATCTGCGTCTGAGTACTCGCCCGACCGTGCCACGTGGTTTCCACTTCCAACCGGAATCGGCCCGGTCACTGGACAGATAGACGCTTCCGCCGCCGCGCTGGTCTTCGATGCACTGACGACAGATGTGGGCCACACCCTCGATCTGTGGGGCTACGCCGACGCTGCCAACATTGAAAAGCCACTCAAGTTCGTTCTTGGGCTTTCCACCGCATGTGCCGTGCAGAAGGATATGTCGGCGCATCCCGATTGCATGAAGTCTCGTTACCGCGGAATAGTGGCAGTGGCGCGACTGGCAGAGCCATACTGCGTTTGGGTTAGATAGGCGGTCAACCTACTTGCCGCGGCGGTAATCGGACCCGCGTACCGTCCCAGGTGTCAGGTACACTCGGGAAAGACACAGCGTCACATGGGGGAGGAATGCACATGGCGGTTCCCAGTTTCGACTCTCTGATGCTTCCGGTGCTCCAGACGCTGGTCGACGGCAACATCCATCGTCCGCAAGAGGTTAGCGACAGGGTGGCTGCCCAGCTTGGCGTTTCTGAAGAGGACCAAGCGGAGATGCTGCCTAGCGGCGCGATGCCTCGCTACCGCAACCGGATTCTGTGGGCGCTCCACTACATGAAGCGCGCCGGCGTGATTGCTTCTCCCGGCCGTGGTCAGTACGTCATCGCCGACAGCGGCCGGGCTTTGCTTGACGAGGCTCCCGCCAAGATCACCATCAAGACGCTAGAGCGCTATCCCGGATATGTGGAGTTCACGGGTCGCAGTGCTCCCAAGTCTCAGGAGCCGGACACTGTGGACGAGGAGGTTGCGACTCCCGAAGAGCGCCTCCAAGCCGCGTACGAAGACTTGCGAGACCATGTTGCGGCTGAGATTCTTGAGCGGCTACGAGCCGTCGACCCGCTCCGCTTCGAGCGCATCGTTCTTGAGGTTCTGACGGCCATGGGCTACGGCGGCTCTGACCCGGAGCGTGCGACCATTACGGCTCATAGCCACGACGGTGGTCTTGACGGCGTGATTAAGGAAGACACACTCGGCCTTGATCAGGTCGTCGTCCAGGCCAAGCGCTACAACTCGCCCGTCGATGTGAAGCTGATCCGCGAGTTCGCCGGTTCGCTTGATGAGCACGGCACGGACAAGGGTGTCTTCTTCACGACCGACAAGTTCACCGGGCCGGCAATCGACTTCGCCAGGTCCATCAAGAAGCACATCGTTCTCATCGACGGTCCGGAGCTTGCCCGGCTTATGGTTCGGCATCGTGTCGGTGTCACCGTGACCAAGACGCTATTGCTGGCTCGGTTGGACAGTGACTACTTCGACTCCGGCATGGAGGCGTAGCGGTTGAAGGAAGCGCGGGCGATGTGGCTAACAAGCGCGTGCAGACCGACTCCTGCGCTGGCTTATGCATGGAGTACCATGGCCAGCGGGCGCGGCTGACGCGCTAGAACGTTAGCGTTACAGGGGGATCGAACTCTGGTGGTGGGTCAACTGTCAAGGCGCGTTCTATTCAGAGGCCGATTTGGCGTGCCCTCGACGGAATACCCAAAGCCAATATCGTCTGATCTACCTTGGCCCACCATTCGACCGCGACGCTTCAAGTGACGGTCTTTCGCCGAGCATGACGACACCGGGCGCACCACACGCTGCCTTGTGTCTCGCGTCGGCTCCTTGAGACAATACGCAAGCGTGGTTGGTCCTGACATCCCGAGCTGAGGTGAACTCCATGGATTCGACGTGGCTGGGGCTTCTGGCGATATCTGGGGTGTCAATAGTCGCGTTGCTGCTTGCCCGGGTACTCGCGCGATGGAAACTGCCTGAAGTTCTGGTCTACTTGTGCGTCGGCATCGTGCTCGGTCCGCAGCTACTGGGTGTCTTGAATACAGACTTGCTCGCGCGGAGCGCCTTCGTCCCACACCTTCTGCTTGGGTTCGTGGCCTTCATGCTGGGCGAGTATCTTGCGCCCCGCGCTCTGCTGGGGCGTAACACCTTTCCCATCACGACCACAATTCTGTCCGTACTCTTGCCCTTGGCGGCCGTGATTGTTGGCACCCTCATGCTGACCGGGGTCCCAGGGCGAGAAGCGGTCACCCTGGGTATCCTAGCAATGGCAGGCGCGCCTGCGACTGTTCTTGCCATAAAGAATGCGCTTGGTGACAAGGGAAGGCTCAGCAATCTCTTGGCCACCTTAGCGGCGGCAGATAATCTGCTCGTCGTGCTCCTGTATGCAGCAGCAGCCCCCTTTCTTGCGGCGTCCGTCACCACCGACTGGAGCGTGTGGTCCGCTCTTTGGGAAGTCGTGGTAACCATCGTTGCGGGCACTGCACTCGGCTTCCTGGGTATGTGGGCACTCAGGCTGTTGCTCGCGGCCGAGAAGGACAGTCCTGGCGCTTCCTGGCCGGGGCATTGCTTGTGGTGATTGCGCTGGTGGCGTCGTCGCTCCTTCTCAGATCGTCGCCACTGTGGCCTGTGCCGTCGCGGGTGTAGGCGCGGCGATTCAGGAGGGAGAAGACTCAGGGAGGCCCAGACGTCTTCTCGGCGCTGC
>CAVVEI010000007.1:0-8333 GCA_963747275.1 uncultured Actinomycetes bacterium | reverse complement strand
AGCTCTCACGCGAGGTCGGCGCCCGGCCTAAGCAGTACACCGGCATGAAGAAGGACCAGCCGCTCGACATCTCATCGCCGGCCATCTGGCGCGACCCCAATAAATGCGTGCTATGCGGGCGTTGCGTGACCATGTGTCACGACATACAAGGCATCGGCGCCATAGACTTCATCGACCGCGGCTTCCGCACTCAGGTGGGGCCCGGCTTCTACAAGGGCATCAACGTCTCCGGCTGCACCTACTGTGGGCAGTGCGTGCGCGTGTGCCCCACGGGCGCACTGATGGAGCGGAGTCACGTCGACGGCGTAGTCGCCGCCCTGGCCGACCCCGACACCGTCGTGGTGGCGCAGATCGCCCCGGCCGTGCCGGCCACCCTGGCGGCTGCCCGCAGCAAGGCACCCACGGTACCTGTGATGCTTGAGCACCTCACCGCGGCTCTCAGACGCATCGGGGTGGCGGCGGTATACGACACGGCCTTCGCGGC
This sequence comes from uncultured Actinomycetes bacterium, assembly GCA_963747275.1. Lineage (GTDB taxonomy): Bacteria > Actinomycetota > Thermoleophilia > RBG-16-64-13 > RBG-16-64-13 > RBG-16-64-13. Next base: position 7,849 of record CAVVEI010000007.1, on the reverse strand, counting down.
CGACCTCACCATCATGGAGGAAGCCACAGAACTGGTGGAGAGACTCCAGAACGGTGGGCCGCTCCCGATGTTCACCAGCTGTTCTCCGGCCTGGGTGAACTATGTCGAGCTACACCGGCCGGACCTGATCCCCCACCTGTCTACCTGCAAGTCGCCCCAGCAGATGGCAGGAGCGCTGATTAGAGAGGTGTATCCGGAGCGCGCCGGTCTGGGTGACAAGCGTCTGGTGATCGTTTCATTGATGCCCTGCACGGCCAAGAAGTATGAGGCCCAGGACTTGGGCGACGTGGACTTCGTACTCACCACTCGCGAACTCAGCGCCCTATGGGAGCGCTTTGGCATAGACTTCGAGGCTTTCGCGGACCGCTCGCCGCTGGACGCTCCTTTCGCTGAGGCCACCGGCGCTGCCAGGCTGTTCGGCGGCACAGGTGGAGTGATGGAGGCGGCTGTGAGGACGGCGGCCACCATGGTGGGGGCTGAGGTGCCCGAAGGTCCGCTCACCGAGGCCCGCGGCCTGGACGGGTTGAAGAGCTTCACGCTGGAGGTGGGCGACACGACCCTCAAGCTGGGAGTGGTGAACGGTCTCGGCTCTCTGGGCGCGGCCCTCGAGGAAGAGATCCTGGGCATGCATTTTGTCGAGGTGATGTCTTGCCCTGGCGGTTGCGCCGGTGGCGGCGGTCAGCCGTACGGCGGTGGCACGCGCGAGGTGCGCAGGCGTCTGGACCACCTGGCCCAGACAGACGAGCAGGCAGAGGTACGCGCGTCGCACGAGAACCGGAGTGTGGCCGCTCTCTATGAGGAATACCTGGGCCGGCCTCTGGGCGAGGTCTCACACGAGCTTCTCCACCGCACCTACGTCGACCGGAGCGGTTCGCTTCACGCGGACGCCGGTGCGGCCAAGTGAGCTGAAACGGACATGACAGGCATCATCACCACCATCAAGCAGAACTGCCGCCGGTGCTACACGTGCGTGCGCGACTGCCCCGCCAAAGCGATCCGGATCGAGGACGGCCAGGCCTCGGTGGTCGCCGAGCGTTGCATAAGCTGCGGCAACTGCACCATGGTCTGCTCTCAGGATGCCAAAGCCTACAAGAGCAGCATCGAGGGCGCCCTAGCACTGCTAGACAGGGGGGTCGCCGCCGCCCTCTTAGCTCCGTCGTTTCCCGCGGGGTTCACCGCGCCACCGGAACAGGTGGTGGGAGCGCTCCGCAAGGCGGGCTTCACGTACGTGGTAGAGGTGGCGTTCGGAGCCGACCAGGTGAACCTGGCCTGCCATGACTATCTGGCCGCCCACCCCACCGGTCTGCACATCGCCAGTGCCTGCCCCGCGGTGGTCGAGTATGTGCGCAAATATCACCCCGAGCTGACCGACAGCATAATGCCCATCGTCTCGCCGATGGTCGCCACCGCTCTGGAGGTCAAGGAGCGCTACGGTCAACACGTGCGCTGTGTCTTCATAGGGCCCTGCGTGGCCAAGAAGGCCGAGATCCTCGACTCAGAAGTGGTGGGAGTCGTAGACGAGGTGCTCACCCTTGTCGAACTGCAGCGTGTTCTGGCCGCGAGGGGGGCCGACCCGGCGCTGGCGCCGGCCAGTGACTTCGACCCGCCGCATGCGGGCAAGGCGCGCATCTACCCTGTCCCGGGGGGCATGTTCGAGAGTGCGGGCATAGGGGAGGGCATCGTCGACCCGCGCCTGGTGGTGGTCAGCGGCAAAGACGAGACCGTGGAGACTCTGGACAGTCTGTCCGCGGGCAGCGCCGACGACTCCCTCTTGGTGGAGGCCCTCATGTGCCGGGGCTGCTATGCCGGGCCTGGGGCGGGCAGCGCTGAGCCCGGCATGACTCGCAGGCGCCGCGTGACGGAGTTCGCCGCGACCAGCCAGCGCCGGCAGCAGAAGGGCGACCTACCTCTCTACCAGCCCGGCGCAGCGCCGGTCTCTCTTACGCGCCGCTTCGTGTCATACGATCAGAGGTCCGTGGGCCCGACCGAAGAGGAGATACGCGAGATCTTGGCCCACACCAACAAGTTCTTCCCCGAAGACGAACTCAACTGTGGTGCCTGTGGCTATCCCACGTGCCGGGCCAAGGCTAAGGCGGTGTATGAGGGCATGGCCGAAGAGGCCATGTGTCTGCCCTTCATAATCGACCAGTCGGAGCGCGTCTGTAACGAGCTCAACGTACCGTGGAGCAACCTGCGCGACGTGCACCGTCATCTCATCAACAGCGAGAAGCTCGCCTCGATGGGCCAGATGGCGGCCGGAGTGGCGCACGAGCTCAACAATCCCCTGAGCACCATCCTGCTCTACTCGCACATCCTGCAGCGCAAGCTGCAAGACCGCGATGACCTGGGTCACGATCTGAGGCTCATGTCGGAGGAGTCAGAGCGCTGCAAGAAGATCATCGGCAATCTGCTCGACTTTGCGCGGCAGAGTCGGGTGCGCATAGAGTCGGTGTCGGTGGAGGAGCTGGTGGCCGCGGCCGCCGACGGCGCCGCCTGCAACCTGCCGCCGGGTCCTGATAGGGAGGTCGAGATAGCGGTGGACGTCACGCCCGGCCTGCGGGCCGACCTGGACCGCGATCAGATGACGCAGGTGCTGGTGAACCTCATCAAGAACGGGGTGGAGGCGATGGAGGGCCGCTCCGGCGAGGTGCGGGTCACCGCCCGGCCTCAGGCCGAGACAGGCCGCGTCCGCTTCAGTGTGTCCGACCAGGGTTGCGGCATAGGCGCTGGGGCCAAGGACAAGGTCTTTCAGCCGTTCTTCACCACCAAGAGCATCGGCAAAGGCACGGGCCTGGGCCTCCCCATCTCATACGGCATAGTCAAGATGCATCAAGGCAACGTCTGGTTCGATTCAGAGCCCGGCGCAGGTACCACCTTTCACGTCGAGATACCCATGGTCCGCGCAGGCGGCGAAAGGAGCCTCAGATGAGTCACTGGAGCATGCTCTTCGTAGACGATGACCGGGACTTTCTAGACGCCCAGTCGGCCTTCTTCGGCAGCCGCGGCCACACCGTGCACACCGTGGAAAGCAGTCAGGAAGCCCTGGACTTTCTCGAGACCGACACCCCAGACATCGTCTTCATAGACCTGATGATGGAACGTTACGACAGCGGGTTCAGGCTCGCCTACGAGATCCGCAAGAGCGAGCGTTTCGCCAAGGTGCCTCTGATAATGCTGAGCGGGGTGGCCCGGGAGACCGGGCAGCGTTTCGATCAAGAAGGTCAAGGTCTCTTGGCATGGACCCACCTCGACCGTTTTGTCGACAAGCCGGCCACCGGCAAGCAACTGCTGGGCATAGCCGAGGAGTATCTCGGTAGCCAGGTAGCCGGACACACAGAGGCCGACAAGACATGAGCGCCGCCCGCGTCCTGGTGGTCGACGACGAGTACGGGGTGCGCTCCGGCATCCGGCAGATACTCGAGCTCGAGGGATACGAGGTGGCCGAGGCCGCCACGGGGGAAGAAGCGTTAGCGCTACTGCGCGCCCAGGAGTTCGACGTCGGGCTGCTCGACTACCGTCTGCCCGACGTAGACGGCCTCACCATACTGCAGACCATCAAGAGCGAAGGCCTGCAGTTGATGACCTGCATGATCACTGCGTACGCCAACATCGACACCGCGATAGCCGCTACCCGCCAGGGGGTGGACTTCTTTCTACCCAAGCCCTTCTTGCCCGACGACCTGCTGGGCGTGGTCGAGACCCTACTGCGGCACAAGCAGGCACGCGACGAGGCGGAGCGGTTGCGCAAAGAGCACGAGGCCGGCCTGCTGGCTCTGGCCGAGGAGAAGACCCAGACCCACTCTCTGGTCTCGTCGCTGCGCGACGCGGTCATGGTGGTCAACCGCGCTGGTGACGTGGTTCTGGCCAACCGGGCGATGACCGCCCTCTTGGGCGTGCCGGAAGAAGAGGCACTCCGCCGGCCCGCCGCCGAGCTGCTCAGGGAGGGTCCGCTGGCGACGCTGGCCGAGCCCCTGGCCGCCCCCCTCAAGGACCGCACCGTCGGCCAGCTCGCCCTAGGCGAGGCGACCTATATGACCAGCATCGTCACCTTCAGAGCTGAGGACGGAACAGCGCAAGGGCGCATTCTCACGCTCTCAGACATCTCGCAAGTCCGGCGCCTGGCCATGGAGAAGGAGCGCTTCATCCGCACGATGGTGCACGAGATGAAGTCTCCCCTGGGGGCCGTACGCGCCATAGTCGAGGTGGCCACCGACAAGAGTCTGGGGCCCGAACTGGACAGCTACCTGCCCATGTTGCACAGGGCCGAGGACCGCATCGACAACCTGGTGCAGCTCATCGGTGACCTGCTGTCGCTGTCTCGCAGCGAGCAGGCTCAGGGCGAGCCTCAGTTGCAGGAGGTCCGGCCTGCCGTCGACGCGGCGCTGAGTCTTGAGGCCGAGCGGCTCGCCGCCCGCAACATCGAGGCACGCACCGAACTGCAACCCGATCTGCCCCCGGTGCTGCTGCCCGATGGCGACCTCGACTTGATGCTCTCCAACCTGGTGGGCAATGCGGTGAAGTACAACCGCGACGGAGGCACCGTGACCGTGAGGGCGCGCCGTTTGGATGAATGGGTGCGCATAGAGGTCGAGGACACCGGCGTCGGCATAGCCAAGGAGAACCTCGACTTGGTGCTCACCGAGTTCTTTCGCGAGAAGCGCCCGGAGACCCGGGGCCTAGAGGGCAGCGGGCTGGGCCTGACTATAACCAAACGCCTGGTCGAGCGCGCCGGCGGGCACCTCTATATAGAGAGCGAAGTGGACGCAGGCTCCACTCTTACGGTGCTGTTGCCGGCGTAGAGTCGTTTGCCGGCCTCCGTTCCGGCCGCTCGGCCCTTGTGATGCTGTAGATTTCGCCTCCGTTTACCGTCCGCTAACACAGACCTGCGCCGACCTCCCTACACTGCAGGCAGAGACTCGCCGATTCCAGGGAGGTCGGAAGGTGATCAAGGTAGGTCTATCTACCCGCAACAGGTACGTTATCTCGGAGATGGGGACAGTAGCCATGGTCCCGGTCGCTATGCCTGTGCGCCGCCAATTCGAGTCTGACGCCAACCTGCCGTGCGGTGATCGGTCAGGCCCCGATGACCGGGGTTCGAGGTGTCTGCACTGCGGAGCCGCGATCGGCGGTCGAGAAGCGGTCGGACCGGTTGTCATCCCGTCGGAGACGGGTGACCAGACGCAGTTGGCGGCATAGGACCATGGGTCTTTTCGCGCGCAGGAGGCCTCCGGGCCCGCAACCGTTCGCGGGGGCGGAGCTCCTGGGTAGCAGTGACTGGTTCTATCTGCACGCCATACTGTTCCTGGTGGGGGCGGTGAACCTCGTGATGATCAACTGGGCGCACCACTCGCGGGGATGGTGGTTCTGGATCCCAGTCGCGGCTTGGCTGGGCTTGTTGGCCGCCCATGGTATCTGGGTGCTGCTGGCCGGTCACCGTAAGACGATTGGATGAAGAACATCTGGCTTAGCCTGGCGGACCGCCGGGTGAGCATGACTATCGGGCAGAGGATAGGCGCGGGCTACGCGGGCATCCTGGTGCTGATCGTTGCGATGCTCGTCGCAGCGGCATTGGTGCTGGCGCCCCTTCGTCGCGATATACGCGACTTCAGCGACTCTGTCCTAGCCCAGTCGGACTCCGCGAGCCGGATCGCGCTGGCCGCGAAAGCGATGGGGAATAACGGCGTGATGGGTGTTGTGGGGAGCAAGACCGACAGCTCCAAGGCGGTGAGCCAGATGGAGGTCAGGCGGAGAGCTGCGCTCGCCGCCTTGGATGAGGCCGCGGCCCTTCATGATCGAGATCCGGAGGGGGTAGAGTCCGCGCGTATGGCCGCCATAGAGCACGTGCGGTTGCTCATCGATGAGTACGACACTTCGGTGAGGAAGGCCCTTGCCTACAAGGTCGTCAACCCGGAGCGAGCTCGAATCCATCTCGTCGAAGAGGTGATACCTGTCGGCGAGCAATTGGACGTCGCCGCAGCTGCCTACTACGAGAAAGAACGGCAGACAGCGATCGTCGAAGCAGGGCGACTCGCGATGAGCGCTGACGCCATGTGGATCCTGCTCTGTTCGGTGGCGGGGTTGGTCGTTCTGGCTGGCCTGGTCATGAGCGTCAGGACCCCCCGGACTATCGGCGGACATCTACAACTCATATCGGCAGACATCCAGGGTTCGGCGGCCAAGATGCTGGCAGTCGCTTCTCAGGTTGCAGGCAGCGCCGCGCAGACCGCGGCGGCTACCAGTGAGACTACCGCCACAGTCGAAGAGGTCAAGCAGACTGCCGTATTGTCACAGGAGAGCGCGGGGCAACTGGCCGACAGTTCTCAGAATGTAGCCTGCGTAGCTGAGTCCAGCCGCCAGCAGGCACGTGGGACGATCGACGCCTACGCTCGCCTTCAGGATCAGATGGACGCAATTGCAGATGCTATCGACCGACTGAGCGAGCAGGCTCAAGCGGTCGGCGGCATCATGGATACGGTCAACGATCTCGCGGAGCAGTCCAATATTCTGTCGATCAACGCTTCTATCGAGGCCGCGAAGGCGGGGGACCAAGGGCGGGGCTTCGCGGTGGTGGCCCAGGAGGTCAAGGGTCTGGCTGAGCAGTCCAAGGGAGCAGTTAGGCGAGTGCAGGAAATGCTGGTCGAGATCGACAAAGCAGGCAGGTCAGCCGTTCAGGCTGCACAACAGGGGCGCTCAGACATCGAAGCTGGTAGTCAAGAAGTATCACATGCCGAGAACGCCTCCCTGATGCTCGCGGAGGCCGCGAGCGAGACCGCCAAGTCCGCTGCCAAGATCTCGGCGTCCAGCCGGCAGCAATTGGCGGGCATGGAACAGATACGCCAGGCCGTCGGTAGCATCGACATAGCCGGTGAACAATCGGCGCGGGGTACCAGGCTCGTGGAGGAGGAGGTCAGGCGCCTGCAGGAGTTGGCAGCCAGACTACTGCGGATGGTGGGCTCGGGAGGTCGAGCCAAGCCTCTGAGCGCACAGCAACCAGAGTTGCAGCTACCGCGGCAGGGTGACGGTGAATCTTGAGCCCACGCCCAAGGTGCTCTCGATCTCCACGCGGCCCCCATGGCTCTCGGCCACATGCTTCACGATGCTGAGGCCCAAGCCGGTTCCGCCGGTGTCGCGGGAGCGAGCTTTGTCCACCCGGTAGAAGCGCTCGAAGATGCGGGATTGGTCGGCGGCGGGTATTCCGGGCCCGTCGTCTTCGACCGTGAGCAGGGCGGAGGAGTGACCGGTAGAATCCTCTGCCGTCTGCAGGCGCAGGGTGATGTGGCCGCCCTCGTCGGTGTAGCGGATGGCGTTGTCGAGCAGGTTGCGGATGAGCGTGCCTAGGGCCGCCTCGTCGCCCTGCAGGACGAGTTCGCCCGGGGCTTCCACCGTCAGCGTGTGGCCTTTGGCTTCGGCCAGCGGCCGCAGGTCGTCGACGGTCTCCCGGGCCAGGGCGGCGAGGTCAAGGGCGGCGCGCGCAGCCGCGCCGGCGGGTTGCGGCTCTTCGAGCTGCGAAAGGGTCAGCAGGTCGCCTACGAGGTTGATGAGCCGTTGGGTCTCCTGGCGCAGCCGGTCGACGCATTGGGCGGCCTTCTCTCGGTCGTCATCCAAGGTGACCGCGAGAGTATCGGTGAGCAACGAGAGACCGGCCAGCGGAGTCTTGAGTTCGTGGGAGGCGTTGGCCACGAAATCGCGGCGCATAGCCTCGGTCTTGCGCCTCTGGGTCTCGTCGCGGATAACAAAGAGCGTGTGGCCCTCTTCCTTGCCGGCGGACCGGAGCGGCGCTGTCTCCACGGTGAGCGACCGCCCATCGGGCAACTCCACCACCTCAGTGAGGGGCCGGCCCGCATCGCGG
>CAVVEI010000006.1:0-19979 GCA_963747275.1 uncultured Actinomycetes bacterium | reverse complement strand
GACTTCGGGAGCGGGCTCCGCGAGACCGTCCGCTGGTACCGGGACAACCCCGAGTGGTGGCGGCGGATCAAACACGAGACCAAGGACTTCGCTGAATGGAAGAAGCGCTGGTACGAGGAGAGGACCGCGCCCCAGAGCTGACGGTCTATGAGCCCCGCCGTGGCTGGGTAGTCCTCAACCTGCGCGAGCTCTGGAAGTACCGCGAGCTCATCTTCTTTCTGTCGTGGCGCGACGTAAAAGTGCGCTACAAGCAGGCAGTGCTGGGCGCAGCCTGGGTGGTCATACAGCCACTCGTGCAGATGGTGGTCTTCACCCTGCTCTTCAATAAGACCTTGGGCGTACAGAGCCCAGACAGCAGGGTGCCCTACATGGTCTTCAGCCTGACCGGCGTGGTGTTGTGGCAGTACTTCACCAGTTCGCTCACCCGCGCCACCACCAGCCTGGTGTCGCAGGCCTCACTGCTGACCAAGGTCTACTTTCCGCGGCTGGTCATACCTATGTCGGCCATGTTCACCGGTCTGATAGACCTGATGATAGCCCTGGTCATAATCGCTGCCATGATGGCGGCCTACGCCATAGTGCCCGGTTGGCATCTGGTGTTCTTTCCGCTCTTCATAGTCCTGGCCCTTCTCACGGCGCTGGGGGCCGGTCTCTGGCTCGGAGCCCTTAACGTCCTCTACCGCGACGTGAGCAGCATACTGCCCTTCTTGGTGTCGACTCTCATGTTCTTGAGCACGGTCATCTACCCACTGAGCAAGTTCAGCAACGAGACCCTGAAGGTGATCGTCTCGCTCAACCCCATGACCGGGGCCATAGACGGCTTTCGCTGGGCCCTGCTGGGGCAGAGCTTCGACACCTCGCACTTCTGGTACTCACTGGGCATGGTGGTGGTGCTGCTGATCACCGGCCTCATCTTCTTCAAACGCATGGAGCGCACCTTTGCAGACGTGGTGTAGAGCATGACCGACTTCGCCCTCCGCACGGTGGACCTGGGCAAGATGTACCGCATCGGCGTGGGCCGAGGCAAACACCCCACCCTGCGTGACGCCATAGTCACGGGCATCAGACGGCCCATAGAGCGCCTACGTCACCCCGGCATCTCCTCAGGCAGGTCCGAAGTGCTCTGGGCTCTCAGGCACTTGAATCTGGAGGTCAAACAGGGGGAGACCCTGGGCATCATCGGCCGCAACGGCGCGGGCAAGAGCACGCTGCTCAAGGTCCTTAGCCACATCACCGAGCCTACTGAGGGCCGGGTGGAGATAAGGGGTCGAGTGGGCAGCCTGCTGGAGGTAGGCACCGGCTTTCATCCCGAGCTCACCGGGCGCGAGAACATAATGCTCAACGGCGCCATCCTCGGCATGTCGCGCGTCGAGATAAAGCGCAAGTTCGATGAGATCGTGGAGTTCAGCGAGATAAGCCGCTTCTTAGATACCCAGGTGAAGCGCTATTCGAGCGGCATGTACGTGCGGCTGGCCTTCTCGGTGGCCGCGCACCTCGACCCCGAGATCTTGGTGGTAGACGAGGTGCTGGCCGTCGGCGACGTGGCCTTTCAGCGCAAGTGCCTGGGCAAGATGGAAGACGTGGCCGGCCACGGCCGCACCGTCCTCTTCGTCAGCCACAACATGCAGGCAGTGCGCAGTCTCTGCACCCACGCCGTTGAGCTGAGCGCCGGGCAGGTGATCAATCGCGGCGAGGTGGGCGAGGTCATAGACGCCTATCTGGAGCGCCTCGCCGAGACCGGTGCTTCGATAACCTGGGGCCGCGGCGAGGGCCCCTGCGCCCATTTGGCCACACTGCGGGGCCTTCACGTCTTGGACCCCTTGGGACAGCCCGCCAGCATCATCAGCACCGCCGAGCCTGTCACCATAAGGCTGGAGTTCGACATCAGCCGGGTGCAGAACAACATAATGATCGGCTTCGAGTTGGTCAACAGCGACGGAGCCGTGGTGTTGTGGTCGATTCACACCGACGGTGAGCCCGAGAAGTGGCCGGTGCTATCGGTGGGCTACAACGCGCTGGAGTGTCGCATACCGCCGGGCCTGCTCAACGGCGGACGGTACCTGGTGCGGCCCCGTGTGGGCATGTACGGCGCCGACCGCACCCTGCTCATAGACCATGCGGTGGCCTTCGAAGCTCACATGGACCACGCGGTCTCGCCTCACGCCCATTTGACCCGTCCGGGGATAATAATCCCCGTACTCGATTGGACCTCAGCGGAGACAGCGGAGCAGGCATGATCCAGCCGGTCATACTCGCGGGAGGGTCGGGCACGAGGCTCTGGCCTGCTTCGCGCCGGCACCACCCCAAGCAACTGTTGCCTCTGGCTGGTCCGCTCTCGCTGCTTCAAGAGACCGCCGTGCGCCTGCGGCAGATGCCCGGTCCGGCCGTGGTGGCCGACCCCGTGGTGGTCACCAGCGAAGAGTACCGCTTCATAGTGAGCGACCAACTCAGCGAGGCGGGCATTGACGAACCCCGCATAGTCTTGGAGCCCGTCGGGCACAACACCGCCCCAGCCCTCACTCTGGCGGCACTCCTGACCGCCGACCTGTCCGACGACTCGGTGCTGCTTGTCATGCCCTCAGACCATCTGATCACCGACCTGCCCGGCTTTCATACCGCTGTGGCCGAAGGAGCCCAGCAGGCGGAGGCCGGCCGCATAGTCACCTTCGGCGTCGTGCCCGACCATGCCGACACGGGCTACGGCTATCTGCACGTGGGCGACCCGGTCCCCGGCGCCCCCACGGCGCATTTGCTGGCCGGTTATGTGGAGAAGCCTGACGCCGCCACCGCCGAGACCTACCTGGCAGCAGGCGACTACCTGTGGAACAGCGGCATCTTCATGATGAAGCGCTCGGTGTGGCTGGCGGCGCTCGATGAGCTGCAGCCCGCCATGGGCGATTCGTGCCGCCTGGCCTTGGCGGGCGCGAACGACGACGGCCGCTTCATCCGCCTGGACAAAGAGGTGTTCGCCGCCTGCCCGTCTGACTCCATCGACTACGCGGTCATGGAGAAGCTGGTCGCGGCCTCGGCGCGCGGCGCAGCCCCGGGCGCGGGCGACCCCGCAGCCCCGGGCGCGGCCATCGCGGCCGTGGTGGTGCCCCTTGACGTCGGTTGGTCGGACATAGGCGGCTGGGCTTCGCTGTGGGCCGCAACCGAGAAAGACGAGGCAGGCAACGCCGCCCGCGGCAACGTGATACTCGAAGACACCCGGGGTAGCTTGGTGCACGCGGCCTCGCGCCTGGTCACCGTGCTCGGCGCCGACGACCTGGTGGTGGTAGAGACGGCCGACGCCGTGCTCGTGGCCCCGCGCGACAAGGTGCACGACCTAAAGAGCCTCGTCGCCTCGGTGTGCGACCAGAACGAGGAGCTCACCCTATTTCACAAGCGCGTCTATCGCCCCTGGGGCTTCTACGAATCGCTGGACAGCGGTGAGCGCTTTCAGGTGAAGCGCATCATGGTCTCGCCCGGAGCAAGTCTAAGCCTGCAGTATCACACCCGGCGGGCGGAGCACTGGGTGGTGGTGCGCGGCACCGCCGAGGTCACCTGCGGCGACACGGTCTCGCGCCTCTCCGAGAACGAGTCGACCTATATACCCGTGGGCACCCCGCACCGCCTCGACCAACCCGGGCACCGAGCCGCTCGAGATAATCGAGGTGCAGTCGGGCGACTACCTGGGCGAAGACGACATAGTGCGCCTTCACGACACCTACGGACGCTAGGCGGCGCTCGTTGCTCAGCCTGGTGATCCCCAGCCTCAACACCAAGGGGCATCTGGAGAACCTACTCCTCAGTCTGGAGACCCATCCGCCCACCCAGCCCTACGAGGTGATAGTGGTCGAGATGAGCTCCACCGACGGCACGCCTGGAGATGCTCAAGTCACGCTTTCCCGAGGTCAGGGTGCTGGAAGGCCTGCCCAATAAGGGCTACGGCACAGCCGCCAACGCCGGCATCGCCCAGGCCACGGGCACCCACATCTTCGTCTGCAACAGCGACCTGATCTTTCGCGAGCGCAACATAGACCGCATAGTCGAGCTCTTGAGCGAGGTGAGCGACGACACCCTGCTGGGATTCAAGTTGGTGGGGCCTGACGGCGTCATGCAGCGCTCGGCCCTGGGCTTCCCCGGGCCGCTTCCACCTGGTCTGGATGTTCTCCACCATGGTGAGACGCTCGTGGGACTTGACCGTCCGCCTGAACAACTACCTGCCCGACTGGAAGATCGACCAGACCATCGAGGTCGACTGGGTCACCGGCGCCGCTCTCGCGGCCTCGCGCAAGCTGTTCGACCGGCTGCAAGGCTTCGACGAGACGTTCTTCTTGTTCTCCGAAGAGGTGGACCTCTGCCGGCGCCTGCACGACCTGGGAGGCAGGGTGCTCTACGTGCCCGAGGTCGAGCTCACCCACGTGGGGGGCGGCACCTTGCCCGACGGCGATCTGCGCTGGCGTTGGCTGGCGGCCGGCCGGGTGCGCTACACGCGCAAGCACTACGGCCACGCCATCCTGCTGCTGGCCCGCCTCGGAGCCACGCTGGCCTATCTCAGCAACTACCCCATGTGGGCTTGGGGCCGGCTGCGCCGGACGATGTCGGCAGACAAGGTCCGCTCAGAGGTGAAGGTGTGGGGCGCCGCGCTGCTGGAGGCCTGGCGGACTTAAGGCGCCAGGATCTTTTCGATGGACACCCACTCAAGCCGGGCGAAGTGGGTCTCGTCAAAGGTCGCCACCCGTGTCAGCTTGTGTTGTCTCATCCAGCAGGCGTTGTAGGCGTCGATGAAGTCCACTCGAGAGGTCTCGTACACGAACGCGGCTTCGGTGACCATGTCCACCTCGGGCACGTGTAGCCCTTCCATGTGGGCGACAGCAAGCACGCGCTCGCGCACCTCGCTCCGGGATAGCCGGTAGTACGATTCAAGGACCCAGACGAGTTCAGCCAACACCAAGGAGTTGGTTGTAAGTCTTGCCTCACCTGCCGCCGCACGCCTGAAGAGAGCCTCCGCCGCGGCGGCCTGCTCCGGCACATCGTTTGTCAGAAACCGCAAGAAGACGTTCGTATCGACGAACAAGGGCGCAGTCGTCACTCGGCGTCACCGGCCAGCCTCTTGGCTCGACCCGCTGTCACCTCTGCACGGATGGCCGTGAAGTCTTGGGGGCCAGCGACGGGAACGCTGCCGCGTAGTTGAAAGATCGACCGGCCGGCCGGCCGCAGGACCAACTCCCCATCGCGCACCTGCGCCATAAGATGTTCTCCCTCTTCGAGACGCAACTCGCGCCTCAACTTGCTGGGGATGGTTATCTGTCCGCGGCGACCTACGCGAAGGCTTGGCATCAGAAGCTCCTGGCCTAGACTGCTGAATGCCATTCTATCCTCCGTGGGTCGGTTTGTCAGCATGCGCTTCAAATGTCCGCATATTTGACCGGCTGCTGATCGCAAACCTCAGGGTAGCCTACGCACGACGCGTACCGTGTGCGCCTTTGGTCTGAGTCTGGCGAACGACCCGCCGTGCGCGCCGAGTTCAGTACACGCAAGCGTCCAGAATCGACAACACCTCTTCGAGCACCGAATCTGGGGCCGCACCGATGCGTTTGACACCACGCGCGCGGAAGTCGAGGGATTTGACCTGCTCCACCATCACAACGCCGGTCACCTCAAGCCCGTCGGGAATCATGACGTGAAACGGATAGTCGCGACGGGTGTTCGTAACGGGACACGCGATGCAGAGGCCGGTCGCCTCGTTGAAGAGATCGTTGCTTATGACGAGCGCAGGACGCCGGCCTTTCTGCTCATGCCCTGACTGCGGATCGAAGTCCACCGCCACGAGGTCTCCCTTGCGAGGAATGTAGGATGGCAACTACCAGACCTCGCGGCCCGTCGGCCGGCCCCAGTCGAACTCCCCAGGCTGATAGTCCTTGGGCACACGTGCCGCAAGCTCCTCCAAGTCGTGACCACCACGGACACGATTGGCCGGGGTGACGATAATCGAACCTTCTTGGACGCGAACAGAGACTGAATCACCGACTTGCACATGCACATCCGCAAGCAGTTCCTTGCTCAGCCGCAGTCCTTGGCTATTGCCCCACTTCTGAACCTTCGTAATCATAGTCCACTCCCCCGTTGGGATAGCCGAAGTATAGCCAGCACGGGAGCATCAGTGACTCAAGGCACTGCACATGTGCGCAGGTCGAGCGCGAGGCCCGCCGGTCGCGGCACCTCGCCTAGCCGCCAGCCTTGCGCCCACCGTACCTGTCTTTGATGCGCTGCACGTGGCCCCGGCCCAGAGCCTTCACCTCGCAGCCCAGTTCGAAGTAGCGGCGGATCTTGGCGTCGTCCAAGATGCCGAAGCAGTCGATCACCGCCGGCGTGCCACCCGCCCACTCCACCACCTGCTCGGGTTCCAGGGCCAGATAGGGCGAGTGCCGCACCGCGAATATCACCGCTTCGACGCCCTTGCAGGGCCGCGGCCAGGTCTGTCTGCACGCGCAGCTTGGGCAGGTCTTGCTGGTTGCGGAAGAAGCGCGCCAGGGAGTTGCCCGCCGACGGATAGGTGTCGGGGGTCTCGAGCTCGTACCAGTGCTCCACATACGGATCGTGGACGCTCAGCTCGGCGCCCATCTCGGTGAGCTTGCGCACCACCAGCTCCGAGCCGCTGTAGCGGGTGTCGCCCACATCCTCGCGATAGCTGGCCCCGCAGAGCAGCACGCGGGCTCCCGCGATGGAGCGACCCTGGTTGCGCAGGGCGTCGCGGGTCAGCTCGGCCACGTGGAGGGCCCGGGTGTCGTTGATATCTATGGCCGCGGTGGTGAGCCTGAAGATATCGTCTTCGAAGCCCAGTATGTGCTTGTAGGCCCAGGCGCCCAGGCCGCCGTCCTTGGGCAGGCAGTAGCCGCCTATGCCCGGTCCGGGGAACATCATGTTGCTGTGGGTCGGGCGCACCTTTATCGCCTTGATCACCTTGGTCAGGTCGACTCCGTTGCGCTCGGCAAAGAGGCTCCACTCGTCCATGAAGGCGAGGATGGTGGCGCGATAAGAGTTCTCGACTATCTTGGCGGTCTCGCTCTCTATGGGCCGGTCCATGACCGTCAGCGGGTAGTCCTTGGTATTCAAGAACCTCGTTCAAGAACTTGACCACCCGCTTGGTCGCCTGGTCGTCGCAGCCCGAGCACACCCGCCAGAAGTCGCGGATAGAGGCCACGTACTGCTTGCCGGGCATGACCCGCTCGTAGCTGTGGGCCAGACAGCGGCGCGGACTCGATACCCCGAGCCAGAAAGGCCTTCTTAAGGAGAGGATAGGCCACGAACTCCGTGGTCCCCGGGGCCACGGTGGTCTCGATGACCACCAGGCAGTCCGGCCGGATCTTCTCCCCGATGGTGCGCATGGTGGCCTCCAGAGCCGCCATCTCCACCTCGCCGGTCTTCATGTCGCCCAGGCTCTGCTTGGTGTAGTCGCACTGCACGTCTACCACCACGCAGTCGGCCAGCGCCAGGCATTCGCTGTTGTAGGTGGCGGTGAGCGTCTTCTTGTCGCGCACGCAGCGCGCGATCATGGCGTCCACCTCAGGGTCCTCGGCCTTGACCGGCGACACGCCCTGGTTCAGCAGGGGGATCTTCCAGTAGCTGCGCGTACTGGGCCGCTGACAGCCCACCACGAACTTGGTCGGCCGCCCCGCCTCGTCGGTAGCATCGGCGATGATGGCCGCCATCACGGCGCCCACGAAGCCCACACCCATGACGACGACCACTTCTTTGCCCTCGGCCCTAGCCGCCAGGGCCAGAGCCGAGATGCGCTCGCACTCAGCTGCGTAGTCGGCCGGGGCCGGGAGGGGGAAGGCTTGGCCGGTGGGGCTGACGGATGTGTCGGTCATTAGTTGCTCCAAACAGGCGTGAGAACTCAAGACCAGGCATTTTGTCAGACGCAACCCGTGCCAACAACACCGCGATGGGCAAAGGCTGTCTGACTCGCGTCCGAGAGGCGCGGTTGTCCATCAAGCTACCCCACTGCCCCGCTCCTGGTCATGAGGGCACGGCTGCCCTAATATGACCGATAGACTCGCCAACACGTAGGAGGCCAAGACGTGTCCAACGAGATGCAGCGCTGTCGCACCTGCATACTGCCGGCGTCATACCCCGGCGTCACCTTCGACGCCTCCGGCGAGTGCAACTACTGTTTGCGTTGGCGCGAGAAGTGGGGAGCTCTCGACTTCACTCAGCAAGAGCAGAGACTGGAAGCGATTCTTAGCAAGCACAGGGGCAAGACCACCCCTTACGACTGCCTGATAGGCCTGAGCGGCGGCAAGGACTCCTGCTACGCGGCGTTGATACTCAAGAGGCGGGGCATGAACCCTCTGGCCTGCACCTTCGACAACGGCTTTCTCACCGACCGCGCCCGGCACAACATCGCCAGCACCGTCGACGCCCTGTCGCTGGGGCACGTGGTCTTGGGCAACAGCCGGGACTACCTGCAGACTCTTTACCAGGCGGCCGTGGTGCACGCCGGCGAGTTCTGCTCGGTGTGCAACGTAGGCATACGCAGCACACTCTATCGCCTCGCCCGAAGCTACGGCATCGGCTTGATCGTCTCCGGACAGTCCAATCGCACCGAGGCCAGCTCGCCCAGGGAGTTCTTCACCTGCGCGGCGGGCTACTTCCGCAACCTCCTGCGGGCCTCGTTCCCGCATCACGACTTCGACCGTTTCGAGTACACCAGCCGCGCGCGCCGGATAGTGGGCCAGCTCACCGGCACGCCTTTCTTCCTGCAACTCCCCACCTACCTGCCCTGGAAAGAGGAGGTCTTCCTCAAAGAGCTCACCTCAGAGCTCGGCTGGCAAGGGTCTTTCGGCGAGCAGCACACCGACTGCCTCATGAGCGACGCCAAGGAATATCTTAAGCTCAAGCATTTCGGGGTGACCGAACTCACGGCCAAGCTCTCCAGCCTGATAAGAGACGGGCAGATCACCCGGGACGAGGCGATGGCCAAGATGCAGGAGCACGTCCTCTACCTGCAGAAGAACGAAGACGCCATCGCGCGCCTGCTCAAAGAAGAGTTGGGGCTCTCAGAGCTAGAGTTCCAGCGGGCGCTCGAGGCCTCGCACCTGCCCTACCTGGCGAAGAGCGATTCGACGCTCGGCAAGCTCAGGGGGCTGTATGAGAAGGTGCGGGGGTAGGGGGCGGCGACCGCCGCTCAGATGTGCAAACACTCCTCGATGGAGCTGAATTCGAAACGATCCAGGGCCCGGGTGAGCTTGCGTTCGCACCGGCGTACACCGTAGTCGTGGATGAATCTCTCCTTCAGCCCGAGCGGCAAACGAGGCTGTCCGGGGTCGATCTCCCGGGGATGCAGATAGACCACCGCCGGTTGACCCTCCCGGTTCACAGACCTCACTCCGCCGGAGAATATTGCGAACGGAAGAGCTCGGAAGTAGAAGCCACCCGCGAACGGCAGGTTTCGCCCTAGAAGGCGCACGGTGGAGGCGGGGACCTCAAGTATCTCGAGAGTGCGCCCGCCGACTGTCGGCCGGTAGGGGAAGCGAGGCGCCGATGACATCCCATATAGATAGGTACGCATAGGAAAGACGCTGGCGTCGTAGGTGAAGCCGAGTTCCTCAAGCAACTCCAGGGCCCACAGCGTTCTCTCGTCCACCGACCAGGAGGGGGCGCGGTACCCCTTGACTCGCCGCCCCGCAATGTCCTCCAACTCCGCCTTGGCCCGGCCTACGTCCTGCTTGAACTGCTCCGGCGTCTGCTCGCAGACCAGACGATGCCGGTAGCCGTGAGTCGCGATTTCGTGTCCAGCGGCCGCGATATCGCGGACAAGCCCCGGGTGAGCGTCTGCAACGCTGCCAAGAACGAAGAAAGTCGCAGTGGCGTCGTACTCGGCGAACAACTCCAGCAGGCGCTGCGTGTTGCCCACCACCCGCGACTCATACCTGCCCTCATCGCTGAAGGTCCAGCCATGCAGATTGCTGTGAAACCATTCCTCCAGGTCCACAGTAAGGATGTTGCGAACGCATTCCGCCGCGCCGAGGCTAGACGACATCGTAGTCGCCCATGGTGAAGAACCACCTCGCCAGGTCGGTCAGGGGGCCACGACCGCTGTCCCCCGCTTCAGTAAGCGGCAGCAGACACAATGGGAAAGGCTGTGGCTCGAGCGCGCGAGGGCACCTGAAGAAGCCACTCGCCCGCAGGATCCGGTATTCCTCCGTGTGGGGCAACATCAGCGATCCGGCCAGACTGGCACCTTGACCTGCAAGGTCCTTCAGAAGGTGGGAGACCAACGACTTCCCCGCTTCCACGGGGACGCCCTTCGCCACGAGCATATCGACGACCATGCCTGAGGATATTCCCGCAACTTCCATGCAGCGTCCGATCGCGTAGCCGAGCAGCCCCGAGCCGCCCACCACGCGCAAGCCGTAGACCACGTACTCACGCAGCGGGATATCGAAGTAGCGCCAACGCATGAAGCTGGCGTCGCGGACCCCCATGACTGGGTACTTGCCGCGCACACCCGCCCAGAACATCTGAAGGTCGGCAAGGTCAGACACTCCTATTCGTACCACCTCGTATCCAGCGGTCGGCCGCTCGCGGAGTCGGCACATGAGGCCGACCGGCGCGGCCAAGGCCCCCAATACGGGGCCCCAACGCCCCCGCACCAACGCGCGGGCATCGAGCGGCCGCAGAAGTAGGGGGACCCGCCCCAGGACAGCGAAGCCCAGTGTCTGCGTGAGCCCGTGAGTCGAGTTGCGGTTCGGGAGGCCGTAGCAGAAGACGAAACCCTGGCTTCGGCACTCCTGATAGGTGGCCTCGGCCAATCCGGTGAACACACCCTGGCCGCGGTATGCCTCCCTGGTAAGAGTGTTGAGCGACAGTACACACCGCGATTCTTCACCGCCGAGATCGAACCTCATCGGGATGACCAGGTACTGTCCTGCAAGCTGGCCGTTCTGAGCGTCGCGAGCAAGTTGGCCGATTGCCGGACCAGAGGGATTCTCCTCGTACTGCCAGCGCAGAAAGTCGGGGTCAGAGACCCATGACTGCCCGTAGTGCTCCCGAGCCATGACGACGGCCTCAGGCAGCGTGTTTGGCCGATAGGCGGCGCGAACCCACATCAGCACTGATTAACGGCGGGTGACGAGGAAGACTCCAAGGCAGATCACCAGGACACCGGCGATCTTCCAGACAGTGATCTGCTCTTTGAAGATGGTTGCGCCCACGATCAGGGCGAAGATGAAGGCGACCGCCTGGATGGGATACGCATACGTAAGCTCAGCCTTGTTCAATACGTAGATCCACAGCGCAGAAGCACATACGTACACGAGAAGTCCCGCGATGATGTATGGGCCCAGAAAGAGGCGCAGGAGCTGGCCCACACTGTGGACCTCTTTGCCGTTGACCCCCAGCTTCCACAGGGTCTGGCCGATAATCATGAGAACGGCATTGAAGATGGCGAGCAGCACTATCACGCCAGGCCACCCCCTCGCGGGTACGTGCGGATACACGAGCGGACTCGCTTCAACAATACCAAATAGATGCTGGCGGATGGGGCCTCAGTCAAGCTGCTCGATCGCCTGCCGGCAGGCCTTCAACTCGAATCCGAAAGTGGCAGTGACTCCCTCGACATCCCAGACTCGGTTCTGCTTGAGACCCAACAGGCTCTCCCGAGTCACCGGGGTCTTGATATGCAGCAACTCCAGAGTCGCGAGGCCGGCATCGGCCAGCCAGAACGGCACGGGAACAGAAACCACCTTCCTGTGTGCCTTGTGGCTTATGCAGCCATACAGCTCGCTGATGCTTATGGGGTCGCCCGCCGCCAACGCGAACTCACCGACCATGTCGCGGCCGATTGCGACTTCGATGCATCTGGCTAGGTCGTCCGCCGCGATGCACTGCACCTGGCTCCTTCCCCCGTCGACCAACGGCACAAACCTCGAGCCCCGCACATATCCGGCTATGGCCTGAAAGAGTCCGCCGTGGCCGATAACGAGTCCTGGCCGCAAGATGAGATCGGTCTTGGTGTCAAGCATCGCCTCGGTCTTCAGCTTCACCATCCCGTAGTGCGAGCGGGCCTCCTCGTGGGCAGAGAGACTCGAAAGGTAGATGAACTTCCGCACCCCGGCCGATTGAGCAGCGCGATACAGACTGCGGGTGCCCTCGATGTTGACCTCGTCACCCTCCGCCGCGTCGGAAAGCTTCGCGTAGGCACAGTGGATAAGGCAGTCGCAGCCCCGCAGCTCGGTTTCGCTGACGGTTCCGCTCAACTCATAGGGCCGGTACTCAACACCCGGTCGCTCTTCAGCCGGCATCGTGTGCACGAGGGCGACCACGCCGAAGCCCCGCTCGGAGAAGTGACGGGTCAGGTGGCCGCCGATGAAGCCATTGGCTCCGGTGATGGCGATGCGTGCTGGCAAGTCAGGCCCCCACTACAGTGCCGCGCGCGACCGCATGCGCGTTGGCCATAAGGCTCAAGGTCACGCCTTTTGCGGGAAGGAAGTTGAACCCTGAACCATCCGCCACGAAGACACTACGACAGCCATGAAGGCGACCGTCGAAGTGTGTCGTTCCCGGTCGCTCGTCCGAGCTGAACGGGACCGTCCCAGCGTAGTGGATGCTAGAACCAGGCCCGGGGTCGATGCGCTTGATGGGCATACACCCGATCTTCCTCAGAGCCTTCCGGACTGCTCGCTCGCGCGCGGCCACAGTCGCCTCCTCTTCTTGGCCCAGTTGATAGTGGGCGAACAGCGAATCGCCGGTGAAGGAAACAGCATCGGGCCGCAGTTGAAGGTACTTTCGATCGGACGGAGCATCTGGGTGGTGGATCCCGGCGACTACCAGAGCCGACTGCAGCACCTGCATCAGCTTCAGCCCGTCGGCGAAGTCGAAGGGGATCTCCTTGACCATTTTGTACAGCAGGAGCGACCTGTAGGTGTAGAGTCCCACCACGACGAGCTCCGCGTGGTCTTTTCCGGGATCGTAGATCATGACGGCCTGCCCCATGCTCGTCTTGTGACGGTCTAGCGGGATGCCCATCATCTGCAGGTTCAGGCAGGGCATGTAGGCATACGGATTGCATAGAAGCGGCAAGCGGCTGATTCCTAGCGATCGCATCACGAGACGAGCAGTACTGAGCGCACCTCCAGCCAGGAGTATTGCTCGTGCATGAAGGGTGCGCGTCTCGCCGGTCTTGACATCCCTGATTATGAGCGACACCCCGCCGTCTTTCTCTGAGAACTCCACAGCCAGGTACCCAGGTAGGTATGTGAAGCTTGCCCTCCGCCTCAGCTCGTCGACCGTGAGCCAAGGCCTGTAGGCGGCTCGGTCGCGGTCGGTATAGAAGTCCATGTCTTCATACGTCGCCCCGCATCGGTCGCCCCGAGCCTGCGACAAGTAGGCCATGGGCGGGCTGCCCCAAGTCACCCCCAGCCGGTTCAGCTTCTTCCTAGCGCGTAAGTACTTCTCTCCCAATCATCCTGGTGGCATTGTCCATCTCCAGGGCCGGCTGGAGATTGTCCAGCGCGCCCACCACCTGCTCCCTTATGTCATCCTCGCCGGCCGAGATACCGATCCGATCGCTGACCACCTGATAGCTCTGCCTCATCACGTCCACCCGCAGCCCCGCCTTCCGTAGCTCGGCGTCAGAATACGCGTACGACCCGAGGCCCCAGCCGGCCCCCAGGCCACCGTAGGCCAGACTCTCCATTGGCGTGAAGGTATCGGAGACCAGCGGTGTGAGTCGCGAAGTCTCCGCGATCAGATGCCTACGCGCCGGAGTGAGTTGGGCGCCGACTCTCACCTGGCCCCAAGGCACTGCCTCAAGAGCCTCGCCCAGAAGATAGCCGCTCTGGCCAGGATCGAGTCCTCCGGACATGCTCGAAGTCACCCGGCGGCAAGCGGACTCGTAGTCCTTCCCCTCTATGCCGACATCCACCATGGCCACGCTCACGCCAGCTTCCAGAAGCGTCTGAGCCGCCATGGCGCCGCTCGGTCCTGAACCGACGACTATGCGGTCGAATTCGAAGGTCAAAGCAGCCTCACGATGACGTAGCCGATGAGCATCCGCGCCACCCCACGCGAGCCGAACAGCACGAGGGTGGGTAGCCCTCGAAGTCGGGGCCTCGCCGGAAACAAGTAGTGGTCAGCGAATTCGGGTGTCGCTTCCAGAATGCCGAGCATGTAGAAGAGCTTCTTACGGATGGTCGACTCTCTCCTCGCCACCGCGAGCCCCCCGTCCACTATGCCCAGCAGGCGCGGGTGCCGATATATGAGCCTCAGGAGTCTCTCCTCTGCGTGGTCCAGAGGAAACTCATCCGTGCCATGGGCTCGCTTGTAGAGAGAAAGGGGACCTTCGGAGACGTCTTCGCCCACGAGGTACCTGCTGAATATGCGCGCTTCCCGCTCGAGGTCGGGGAACATGACAGCACGCGCATTACCCTGAGACCACCACCGCCCTCGCTGCATGCCACCTCACCATCGTCGCCTCACGTTCCGGCCAGACCAAGCTTATCAGGGTTGCCGACGAAGCCCTGCTGAGAGCCCGGCGCCTCCTGGGCAGAACACGTGTTACCCTCGTGCATACCTGACGCCTCGAGACTGGAGGGTTCTTGTTGTCAAGGGTGGCCAAGCTCTTCCGCAGCCTGGATCTTCCTGTGGTGCTCCTATTCGCTGCGATACTCGTCTTTCGCATAGCCTGGGTCCTGCTGGTCTCGCCGCATCCCATGGTCAAGGATGCTGCCAACTACGACAAGATCGCCCACTGGTACATGGAGTCGGGCACTTTTGTGCTAAACGATTCACTGAATCCCAGCGCTTGGGTGATGCCTGGCTACTCGTTCTTCCTTAGCATCGTGTACTGGCTGTTCGGCTCCGACCCCAGCAATCTTGCGGCCGTTCGCATACTCCACGTCTTCCTCAGCGTCCTGACGATCGTCGTAATCTATCGCATAGCTCTTCGCGTACAGGGACGAAGACTCGGCATCGTCTCCGCAGTACTCGCGGGTCTCTACCCTCCCTTCATCCTTGCGAACGAGTATGTGCTCACCGAGGTCCTCTACACCTTCCTCCTCTGCCTGGTCGTGCTGTTCGGTATCCGCCTCCTCCAGGAAGCCTCTTGGACGAACGCATACTCTTTCGGCCTGCTGCTCGCGCTTTCGGCGTACGTGAGACCTGCGGGTTTAGTGTGGGGCGTGATGCCGTTCCTCCTCCTACTGAAGAAGGTGCGCTTTCGGCGGATACTGGCGCTGGCCGGAGTCGCCGTTGTCATCTTCTGTCTGTGCATGACCCCGTGGTGGGTCAGGAGCGAGCGCATATACAACCGGTTCGTGCCTTTCACCACCAGCGACGGCTTCACCATGGTGCGCGGCACCTACGAGATGTTCGGCGACCGCCAATATGACGAGCAGATCGAAGGCATGGAACTGAAGGAAGAACTGCGAACCCCCGAGCAGGAACTCGAGGCCAACGCACACTGGCAAGAAGTGGCCGAGACGCGCGTAAGGAACCAGCTCCGCGAGGAGCCTGCCACGCTGATCTGGGGGCGCATCCAGGCCATAGCCCGCTCTTTCGCCACCCCGACGTATCCCTCGTTCTCGAGCCTCGCTGAGACTCGCCCCTCACTGTCAAAGCTCGCCGTGAGAGGCCTTCAGGCAGCCCAACTCGTGTTCGTGCTCATACCGGCCGCCGCTGGCGTCTGGTTGGGCAGAAGAGACAGAAAGACTCTGCTACTGGCGACGCTGCCTGTCATCGTCGGACTGGCATACGCGGCGATACTCATCCTGCCCAGGTATGTGTTCCCAGTCATGCCGGTCATGTTGCTCCTGGCGGCCGTCGGGTGGTTGAAGCTCTTCGATTGGGTGCGCTCGAAGCGCGCGGCTCGGGCCGCGCGCCAGCAGGAGTCCCCGGCCGCTCTCTAGCGACGGGGGCCGCTAGCGCTCCTCGGCCGCTCCCCGCCGTCCGTCTGGAGACTGGCCCGACGCCCACTCGTGTCTGAGGATATTGCTGGTGTCCGAGCCCGGGGAGTTGGAGATCTCCAGCAGAAGGGCCTGAAGCAGCAGCTGCATGCCCAAGATGAGAGGTAGCGCCGCGAGCATTACCGTGCCGGTGGTAGCTGCGACCCCGTTCTGTACCGCCTGCGCCCAGCGAACCGAACCGAAGATGAGACCGAACAGCGCGAGTGCTGCCCCGAAGAACACCAGCGCCGCGATCGCGCCGAAGTCGACCAGACAGTACTTGAGAACGAACCTTCGCAACCAGCCGACGAACAGGCCGGGGGGGGAAGGTGAAGAGCACGCGCCAGTAGCTGACCCCCGAAACCTCCTGCCCGTAGAGCGCGGTGACGGGCATGTCGACCACTCGGGCGCTGTAAACATTGAGCCACAGCAGCATGCTGTTCTCGAAGAAGTAGTCCTTAGCCAGACAATCGAACGGCATCAGCCGCAGATAGGAGGCCCTGACGGCGGTGAAGCCGCATTGGGAATCGAAGACGTGCCAATACCCGGTCGCGGCTTTGGTCATGAAAGAGAGCGCCACGCTACCCAGCCTGCGCAGCACCGGCATGGCACTGCTCCCGCGAGCGACGTAGAAGCGACTCCCCTTGACGTAGTCGGCCGCTCCGCACAGCAGGGGCGCAAGTAATCCGTTCTGTATCTCGCCCGCGTCCATCTGGCCGTCGGCGTCCATCTTGACGATGAGTCGCAGCCGTCGGCGAGTGCGCGGCGGTACCCGGAGACCACTGCTCCGCCGACTCCCAAGTTCTTCTCTTGCCGATGTACGTCAGACGCTCATCGCCCATGGCGCGCGGCTACCCGGGGAGTGTCGTCGGTGCTGCAGTCGTCCACCAGGTAGATCCTGTCCACGGGGCAGGCAGCGAGCCTATGACCGTAGCGATGGAAGGCGGCTCTCGTTGTGAGCGGGTAGAACGACGCCGACCCTCTGCGGGTCGGCGGCGACATGGGAAGGCCGGCCAAGGATCGTAGGGTCAGTCTCGACAACCGAAAGCACCATACCGCGGCTCCTCGCTCCACTCGCTCGTGATGTCGAACCCGCCGGACTCTTGCTTGCCACACACGAACACCATCTCACTCTTCCGGATCCCACGCCTCAGACCATCAGGCGCGGCATCCAGCTGGTGCATGTCGAGAACCTGAACTGACTTGAAGTTGCACGCCAGTCGATCCGCGATATCCCGCCCGTAGTGACGATAGTGCCCTCCAGGACGCACGCGACGAAAAGGCTCCGTCTCGGCCTTCTGCCAGTCGCAAGGCACGGTGATGATCGCTACCCCATGCGGCGAGAGGATGCGCGCCAACTCGCTGATAGCCGCCCCGTCGTCTGGCACATGCTCGAGCACCTGGTTGCACACCACCAAATCGTAGCAGCCATCCGCGAACGACAGCTGCTGGATGTCCTCACCAGGGAAGTCACACCCCGGCTCCTGCAAGTCGGTCGTGCGCAAGTCTATCTGCACGAACGAGAGGAGGAGCTTGGCCAAGACTTCTTCCGGAGCGAAGTGGAGAGTGCGTCGGAGATCCGGTCGCGCGGTCAGAATCCTGGGGATAACCAACGCCAACCCGCGGTGTCGGCCACGCGAATCGCACACCTGACAGGCCGAGTTCCAGATGGGCCCCTTGTGATCGCCCAGGTGGATGAAGGATCGAGCAGTGTGCCCGCAGCAACTGCAGAGGAAACGGGCTGGCCGCCGCGCCGTCACATAGCGATTCCACAGATTGCCAAGCGCTGGCGGCACGGCCCGCACCACGCCGGAGAGGCTGCCTCGCTTGAGGGGCCTGGCGATGCTCTTCAACTCCTGTGTGAGGCTGCCCCGACGTAGGCTGTAGTTGCCCGGGTAGGTCCCGTATCTGCCGATCTCGCCTCCCAGCTGCGTCGCCCGCGCGCCTTGGTCCAGGAGTGACCACTCACGCATAGCGAAGCACACTCCCTTGTGCTTGATTCTAGCTCAGTCGGGAAGACGTTGAGGGGCGTCCTCCTTGCAGCCTACGAAGAAGCACGATAGCCTACCTATAGGGACTGGGCTTCGACAGGACGAAGGAAGGACACTATGAGCATCAGCCCTCTCGCCGTTGTAGGTACCGCCAGAATAGGCGCTGACGTCACGATTCACCCTTTCGCGGTCATCGGTCCCGACGCTACCATCGGAGCAGGAGTGACCATTCATCCGCACGCGGTCCTCGAGGGGCCGATCGAGATAGGCGATGCGGCCGAGATCTTGCCCGGAGCTCACCTTGGCCGCTTGCCGTCCAGGAGCCGCGCGGTGTCCCGGGAGCCCGGTGCTGCCTCTCTGGTGCGAATCGGGGCAAGAACGTGCATCGGCAGCCACAGCGTCATCTACACCGACGTGCAGATCGGTGCCGACACCATGATCGGTGACGGGGTATCCATCCGCGAAGGGAACCGCATCGGCGACCGCTGCGTACTGGGACGCTACGTCACGGTCAACTACGATTCAAAGATCGAGGACGGCGCCAAGTATCATGGACCTAAGCCACATCACCGGGAACAGCAAGATCGGCCCCGATGTGTTCATAAGTTGTCTTGTCGGCACAGTCAACGACAACTCCTTGGGCCGCGTCGACTACGATGCGCGTGACGCGAGAGGTCCCATCCTCGAGCAAGGAGCAGCCGTGGGAGGGGGGGCTATCCTGCTTCCGGGTGTGGTCATCGGAGAGGGTGCCACCGTGGGCGCGGGCGCAGTGGTGACGAAGGATGTACCCGCCGGGACTACGGTCGTGGGCGTACCAGCAAGGGAGCACCGGCCTGATGTCCATCTCCCGCTGCCACCTGATCGAATTCCCCATATTCCCGGACTATCGAGGCAAGCTCGCTGTCATCGAGCCCGAGGCGGGAGTCCCCTTCGAAATCCGTCGGGTCTACTACCTATATGACGTCCCGGCCGGCGCAGAGCGGGGGGGTCACGCCCACAAGGAGCTGGAGCAGCTTCTCTTCGCGCCGACTGGTAGCCTGGAGGTCCACCTCGATGATGGCCGTGACAAGACCACGGTGCGATTGAACAACCCGCGCGTCGGCCTCTACATCTGCCCCATGATCTGGCGGGAACTGGCCGGCTTCACTTCTGGCGCGGTCTGCATGGTGCTTGCCTCCCACAGGTATGACGAGGACGACTACTACCGGGAATACGATGACTTCCTCAAGGCGCGGCGAGAAGCATGACACGCTTCCTCAAGTGGGTGTTCCCTGATGGCTCTCTTGGACATTGGCTCCTCTCCTCCAATCGCTGGGACTTGGCAGGGATACTCCTCTGTCTGATCAAGAGCTTCAGGTCGACCAGGAGGCTGACGGGAAGGTGCTTCCCCGTACGTGTAAGGGTCGGTCCCCATGCGCAGTTCATCGTTGCCCCTTGCCGCAAGGCGTGCGTCGAGATGAGCGGGGTCATCTCATGCGACTGGTCGATTGGTGACAGGTCACCCAGCTCCCTGGACTGTGGCGATGGAGCCACGCTGAGGGTGCTCGGTGACTTTGCGGTCGGGCCCGGCGTTCACGTTAGAGTTGGACGCGGCGCAACTCTGGAAATCGGAGGCCGCCAGACCTCAACCGCAAGCGGCATCACAGGCGATGGACTGGTGCTTGTGGAGGAGTATGTTCGAATCGGAGCCGACTCTATTGTGGGGCCCAGAGTGTTCATATCGGATTCAGACTGGCACGACCTAGCGGGCTCCGAACGCCACGTACCAGTCCAAATCGGGGATCACGTCTGGATAGGCCACGGAGCTTCAATAATGAAGGGTGCCGTCATAGAGTCCGGATGCGTCGTTGGGGCCGGGGCAGTAGTCACGAATGCGTTCTTCCCAGCAGATTCCGTCATCACCGGGAACCCAGCTGCTATTCGCCGCTCGAATGTACAGTGGAGCAGATGACTTCGATTCGTTGCCAGAACTCTGCACATCAGCAACGTAGCCGAGTAGTAGACCTCCCCGGTCCAGCGGCCCCTAGCTCTGAATCGCATGCTCCCGCAGTCGCAGTCG
>CAVVEI010000005.1:0-111791 GCA_963747275.1 uncultured Actinomycetes bacterium | reverse complement strand
CTCGTACAAGCGCGCGTATCGCGACTACGACATCCTCGACACCTACGAGGCGGGCATGGTCCTGACCGGCAGCGAGGTCAAGAGCCTGCGTGAAGGCAACGCTCAGATCGCCGAGGGCTACGCCCGCGTGCAGCGTGGCGAGATGTGGATCGACGGCATCCACATTCCGCCGTACACGAACGCCATCGGCTTCGGCGCCCACGATCCGGACCGCCAGCGCAAGCTGCTGCTCAATCGGGCCGAGATCGACAAGCTCGACCAACGCGTAGCCCAGGGCAGCCTCACGATCGTGCCGCTACGCCTCTACTGGAAGGGCGGCCGGGCGAAGCTCGAACTCGGCCTCGCAAAAGGTCGCACCAAGGGCGACAAGCGCCAGCACATGGCCGAGCGCGAACGCCGACCGCGAGATTCAAACCGAGTTCAACCGCGCCAACAAGTACGGCGACGCCCACCGCTGAACTGGTTTTGGGCCCCACCGTCGCGGCATCTGCGCCCCGTGCATCCCACGACCCCGATCTGCGCCCCGAGCGTCCCGGAAACCGGGACCGCAGGGGCGCAGATGCCGCACGGTTGCGACGAAGTACGCGACTCCGACGTCGACTCGGCGCGTTGACGCCAGTAGCCTGCACGGATCAGCCACAGATTCTGAGGCTGCACATATTGATCACGGGGCTGACTGGTTTCGACGTCAGTAACGCTGTTCGAGTTTGCGACCCGAGTTCCTCAGACTCGCTAAACGGGGGAACCACAAGAATTGCCGATGAGCAGTTCGCTCTCGCCGCCTGATTCACATCGAGTGAGCGAAGAGTCATCGTGAGCAGAAATGTCGCACGGGGCCAATCCATCACAGCCCGGCAACAGAAGTGAGGGATGACGGCAGGAAAGACTGCTGACGGCGAGAAAGACCGCTGACATGTCGGAAAGACGGCGCGTGGTCCGCCTCGAGCGGACAGCCGACCCGTCGGTGTCACAGCGTCAGTGGCAATACCGGGAATGGTCGTAGCAAGTTCGTCCACCGGCTGATGGACGGGGGTTCGATTCCCCCCAGCTCCACTACATCACCCCTGCTCAACGGGGGTGCAGGGACCATCGTGGTCACGGAGTGGTCACAGGCCAAGCACGGTGGGGATCGTGTCGAGGAATTCAACGCTGGTCTCGAACCACTCTCGCCCGCCGGCGTTGTTGTTCTCCCGCGTGTGATCCGCCGCGTTCAGTAGTCGGTGGAACGTGCGCTCCAAATCTCGTGGCTCGCTTGATGCACTCTGGTAGACCCGGAGGATGAGCGGCTCCCCGGGCATCACGGTGCCGCGCGCCTGCTCTCCAATGCGCGTGGACATCCCGATCTTGAGGAGGGTTCTGCGAGTTCCCGAGACGGTCGGAGATCTCCAGTACTGCGGAAAGGTGTAGACGTACACACCCCCCAAGCTCAGCGCCGCTTCTAGTTCATCACCTTTGGACTGAAGTTGCTGCTCCTCCTCCTCTTGCGCACTCTCGCTGTTCACGACGAGTTCTAGTCGGGCATGATCGTGCCGAGGTGGGCGGTAGTCGCCTTCGAAAGCACTGGACCGTGTCGCTTGAGAAAGGAGCGCGTCGCCCCGAGCGCAAGCCTCGCGTTGCTAGGGGCCGGAGGCAGATCACCATCACGGATGGCGCGAATGTTGAGCAGAGGTTGCCAACCGCGCCGTTGTTCGCAGCGGCACCAGCGGCAACCATCTCGTTCCGATCTGTCACGCCCTCCTGCAGGCAGGCGGCCACCAGGCCGAGCTGACCCTTCGTTTCGGGCAGCAACAGGTCGATCTCCTCAGCGACCGTCAGCTCACCCACTGATGGTTGGGAGCTTCCATCACCCGGGCTGGGGCTGGCCACAGGAGAGCCCGAGGCGGAAGGTGTCGGCAGCAGGTGTCAGCGGTCGGGTGGCCGACGGCTGATGATGTTGATCTCTCGCCAAGACACCCACGACGGGCTTGAGGTCGTCACGATGCGCACGGCGTCGACATGCTGCAGAGGTTCTTCCGGCGAGTACACGAGGACGTCTTGATCCGCGGTGGGACCGTCGAAGGTGTGTACCAACACGAGCTGGCTTCCGGGCTGCCCGACCCAGACTTCGTGTCGGGTCGGTCCTTCGGGAAACTGCGAGACCGTGAGCCTGATCTCGTCGATCGAACGCGGTGACTCGAGTGCGATCTCGATGTACTGCGGTGCGTCCGCGCCCGATCCCCACTGCGGGCTCCCTCCGTCGATCGCTGCTTCGGCAGGTTGATCGGGCAGCGACCGGGAAGCTGTCGCTGTGGCCCGCTCGGTGAGTGAGTACTCGAAGAAATCGAAGACGCCCGGCGAACAGGGATCGGGTCTAGCGCGAGGTGACAACACGGCGCCGACGAGACCTTGGCCCGTTGAGGCGTGCCAGATGTCTGGCTGAGCCGGGATGTCCCAACTCCACGTGAGCCATCCGTCGAAGCCCGCATCGCACGATTCGACCTGGAGGTCATGGAGCGCCTTGGCTCCCTCAGCTTCAGAGTCGTACCACGTGAAGGCAGCCATCTCACCCATCACGATCGGGATGTCGTCGCGGCCTTCCATCTGAAAGTTCTCGACATGTTGCGCGAGCATCGCGTCCGGTGGGGTCGGGTAGACGTGGAAGTCGACGAAGTCCAGATCCGAGTCGAGCGCCGCGGCCGCCCTGACCAAGCGTGTGTCACCAGGGTTGAACACGTTCGGCGCGTTGGGAGCGAAGAAGCCGACCGATACCAGCGCGGTCGGATCCAGCCCGCGGATCACATCGCGAGTTCGGGTGATCCAGTGACGGAGACCATCGTCGACCATGCGCATCCGGTCGTCAGGGTCGCCCACGTCGTAGGTGAGACCGTTGGCGGTGACCACCGTCCCAGTTGCCAGCGAGAGCGGCGGCGCGGCTGAATCGAAGCTGTGCTCTTGTCGCAAGCTGTAGCTGAAGATGTAGTCGAAGGGGGCATCCCGGTCGATCAGAGCCGCGATCATGTCGGTGAAATAGCTCTCGTACGCAGCGAGGCCGGCCGACGTCAAGAACTCGGAGTTCGCACTCGAGAACTCCTCGTTGTCGGCGCCATGCGCCACCGCGATGTACCGGCCGACGTCAGGAAGTGTGTTACTCGCGATCCATGTATAGATGCCATGCGACTTCGCCCGACCAATGAAATCCACCAGGTTGTCGATGTAGTCGCCACGGACCCCGCCGCTCAGACCGGTGATGCAACCCGTGGCACCACAAGTCTCGGGCATGATGCGCACGATGTTGTAACCCATCTCCTCCATCCGGGACAGATCTCGTTCCGCTCGGTCGACGTCGTACAAACCTGTCGACAACGTTGTATCAAGAGCCAAACGGCCCATCAGGGCATCATCGACTTCACGGAGGATGTTGTAGTTGTTGCCCCTCGGAATGAACCGGTCGCCGGTGACCGTGTCGTAGAACTCCGCAGTATCGCCCGCAGTTCGCACCGCGATCCGGTGCGGCGTCACTGAACGAGGCGCGATCGAGGAAGGCGACGCGACCGTTGTAGACGCCTCGACCGGCGAGGATGAAGCAATTGTGGCTTGGACCGTCGCGACAGAAGTCGTGCCCACCCGATCCGAGATACTGGGTCCCGAATTCGCCGGCGCGGACTCGCACGATGCCATGACCGCGCAGAGTCCGAGGAGCAGCATCGAAGCTGCAGCGGTCGGTCTGCCCGGCATGCCGCCAATTCAACCACCCGATACCACCCGCCCAGAATCACGACAGCTCCGTGAACGAGACCGTGCGCCATCGGCTCGGCGCGCGGCGCCCGGTTCGGCACGGGCCGCACACCTCGCGAAGCATCTGCTGGCGTGATCCACCGTTCAATGGCGGTGCAAGCCACAGCGAATTCAGTTCGCAGTCATTGCAGGCGGGGGGATGATCGCGTGGTCACCGAGAAACGTGTCGAAGCTCGCCCGCGCGGCCTCGGCATCGCCATGACTGATCACGTCGATCGACACAGCCGCCACGTCCGTTTCCCAACGACACCCAGAGAACAACGGTTCAACGTTCTCCGGTGCACCGGGCACGATCGCACCGACGAGTGCCTGGACTTCGACATCGGTCAGGAGCGCACAGGCGATGCAGGTGAGCGCGAGCGCGGTTGGCGTCCGGCGAGGTGGTGCTCCGCCGCCTGCTACGGTCTTCTCGAGCGCAGCTCGCTCCGATGAAATGTTGTGGCAATCAAGGGGGTACGTGATGCACGACCGAAGCTCCGGGCGAATCCGACGGGCTCTTGTGGCGGTGGCCTTGGTCTGTGGCGTCGTATCGGTTGCGGCCCCGGCCGCTGCCGCTGCGCCGGTTTTCGTCGACTTCACCGTTCGCGAGATGCTCCCGGTCGGGACACCTGGCGTGCTGATCGCCAGCAACGTTCCGGGATGCGCCTCGGCGACCGTTGCGACCGTCGATGCGAGCCGCACCGACCGCGGAAGGACGACGACTTTCCGGGGGACGAAGGTGTTCGATTGCGGCGGCGGCGACACATTCAGTTTGACCTTCCGCGCGATCGTGCGGGGCTGCAGCCCGATCGACGTCGGAACTTGGCGAGTGACCGACGGCGCTGGCTCGTTCAGTGGTGTGAAGGGTGGGGGCCTGCTGGTGGGGAGCTACCGGAACGCAGGCGGTCCCGGGACCGCCTGCGTGAACGACGGAATCGACGACCGGTACACGGGCTTGATCCGACTCGCGCCCTGACCCCGCCGACGCCCAGGTCGGCGAGCACGGATCCGACGACCCCAGTCGGTTCGGCGATTGCTCGACCGACCGTTGCCGTGTACCTATCGTGCGCCGGCGCGCTCACGTCGCCAAGCCGTCGGTGTCGTGCCAATGGCGTCCTTGAACGCCCGCGTGAAGTGGGCGGTGTCGGCGAAACCGGTGCAACTTCAACCGTTCCTCCAGGATCAGGGTCTGTTCAATACCCCTGATCATGGACAGCCGCGTCAGCGAAGTCGTGGATGATCGGAGCGCGCGAATCCCTTGGAACTACTCGTCTCGGCGATCGCATCCGTCGCTGCCATTCTCGACGGGTCGTGCTGAAATCGCGTCACACGCCGGTTGCCACCAGCGGCTCGGACAACCAGTCAGCGACCAGCGTGCTCGCCAGCGCCGATGGAGCGATCGACAACTCGGTCGACAAGATGTCGACCAACGACCGGTACTGGCGCAACGCCTCGGAGACGTTTCCTTCGTCGAGATGGATCGCGATGACGGCGCGGTGAGCACTCTCACGAAGCGGATCGCAGGCGACGGCGGTCAGGGCGAGTCCGAGCGCGCGGCTCCAGTTCTGCGCCAAGCGGAACTGATCGGCAATCTGTTCGAGCGCGTGGAGACGGATCTGGCGGAGTTGCTCGCGTTCCATCTCGACGAAGTCGTCGTACCACGCGGGCAGCAGTTCAGCGCACAGGAGACTCGGGTCGAACGCCTCCGGGTCGATCCTGCCGCCCGACATCAGCGTCTCGGCGACCCGTCGGATCTCGTGGAGGTCGACGACGACTCGTGGATCGAGCCAGAGGTGAGTCGGCGAGCGGCACACGACTTGGGTACGCGCCTGACTCAAACGCCACAGGCACGATCGCAAGTTGGCCTGGGCCCGATCGTCCGGCTTGTCCATCCAAAGACAACTTGCGGTGTAGGAGCGTTCGGACGGACGATCTTGGATCGCCAGAAATGCCAGCAACCGCGACGTGCTGGCCGGGAGTTCGATTCGTCCGATGGCGTCGCTGACGAGAAATCCTCCGAGCAGCTGCACCGTTGCTGCGGCTTGCACGGACGTCTCGGCGGGGGTGATCGGTTCGACAATGCTCTGCATGGTCCCTCCTGAGCGAGATGGCTCTCTTGCACCGTTGTGCCCGCTTAGAGGTCCCTGGTCACCTCGGTATACATCGCGGAAACGATCCACGACCAGTCCCGTCCCTTCGACCACGTCGGCCACGCTCTGCGGGCCGATGACGTGGAGTTCGCCCTCCGAACACTGCCACATAATCCGTACCCGAGCACCGAATTTGTCAGTTTCGGGAGTGATTCGCACCCTCATCAGACCACCGGGGCCGCTCGGTTCGGCTCCCGCCGACGAGCTGCCGATCGGAACTGACGGTCCAATCGAGGACATCGGCCGATCATCGCTGTTGCCGCGTCACCGTCGCGTCACCATTGCCTCGTCAACGCGGCCGTGACGCACCAGTGACTGCGGCCGGTGCACGCTCGTCTCGTGGCCGACTTCACCGCTGTTCGAGATGCCGCACTGAGCGTGCGCCGTGTGCTGCGCGAGGCAATCACGTTGAGCGACGACCCGAGCCTACGGGGATCGAGGTCGATCTGCGGTCGCCGGCGAACTCGAGCTGGCCGCCGTGAGCGGGGTGGTCTCACCTGTGGAGCATCGCATCGACGTCCAACCCGATCAGGTGAACCGCGGCCCGCAGCGACTCGGAACGGATCAGCAGGCACGCCGATCATTGCCGGTCGAAGTCGTGATGCATGCCAGCGTCGTCGACGATGACGCGAGGACCACACTGCTGGTCAACGGACGGATCCTCCAGGCACTGTTCGACCATCGTCGTCTCGCCGACCCGCACCTCGAAGGCTCGCTCGCGGCGACGGGCACCGAGCTGTTCGGCCTTCGAACCCTTGACCGTGGTACGACACGAACCTCGTGTGGTCAGGTCTGCACACCAATCACCGAGTCTGGACCCGGGCTCCGCGTCAGCGGGGTGTTGATCGATTCAGACCTCGAGGCATTCACCGGCGAGCCCGTGACGCAACGGGTTGCGAAACCGAGCCAGATCATGGAGATGGCATGATCCGCGAGGTCGTCACGCAGGGTCGCACGTACCGCGTCGCAGACGATGTCGCCGAGCGCCGACGCGGTCGTGGTCGCGGAGCTGACCGGCGGCACACACATCACCGGTCACCGATCGGTGACCACCTCACACCCGCACGCAAACGTGCACATCGCGGCCCGGTGGGTGGGTGGTGATCACCGGCGACCCGAACATCGTCTGCCCCGACCTGGCGACGACAGCGTTCACGATCAGCATCGACCTCGTCGGTGACTCCGGGGTCGAGACCGCGAACGTCTTCATCATCCCCGCCGGCTCCGCGTTGCCGTTCTTCGGCGCTGACCATCACGCTGGTCGGCACCCCCATCGCTCTGGCAGGTCTGTCCGGCGACGTGCGTTTCCCCGGACGCCGATACCGAACACGTCGATCACTGCCACAGGACCCCATCCGATGGGGCAAATGCTCGGATTACGCAGCGTCGTGGCGGCCTCGCATGCAATCGGCACGCCCGTGCACTCCCGCACCGCGCGAACTCGGTGCACCCCACACGATCACCGCACCGGCTCGCAGCGATGCAACGTTCCTCGACCTCGATGCCATCGGCGCGATCGTGTCCGGCTCGATCCTGGCGCTCGGCGACGGTGAATTCGGGATCGTCGACGCCGTTGACGCCGCAGCCCTGCGGGTCGGCTTGCGCCAGCCGCTGCAGCGCACCCGATTCGTCGGCGCGACGATTCAGGAGGCGACGTTCGGCGCGCCGTCGTCCACGTCGCTGTTGACGCGGTGAACGCGGTTGTCGGCGATGGCGTCCTCGTGTGCGCCGGAGCGATCACCGCCGCGACCGTCGACATCGATGACCCCACACCCACACGACGCTGGATTCTCGCTCCACCGGAGCCGTCACCGACCTCAACGGCCGGTACCGGATCGCCGGTGTTCGCGATGTCGGCGCCGTCGCACTGACCTTCGCAGCAGCCGGATTCACCACGCTCGGCCCGCTGTCCCATCCGCTCGACCCGGGGCGCGATCCAACCGTGATCCTCGACGCCGAACTCGCTTAAACCTGCAAGGAGATCGTCATGCCCGAGTACCTGGCGCCAGGTGTCTACGTCGAAGAAGTGAACTCCGGGTCACCCCCATTCAAGGCGTCGGCACGAGCACGACCGGCTTCGTCGGGGTGACCCGGCGCGGCCCCGACCGTGGGACGCCCACAGCTCGTCACGAACTATGGCGAGTTCGTCCGCCTGTACGGCGGACCGTTCGACTTCGGCGGCCTGCTGTTCGCCGGACACTCCGACCTGCCGTACGCGGCACGGGGCTTCTTCGCGAACGGCGGTCGCCGCCTGTACGTGCAGCGTGTCGTGCCAGCCACCGCCACCGTCGCCACCGAGACGTTGCGCGGCGGCTTCGTCACCGACTCGTGCCGCGACGTCCCCAACGACGGCCGTGCTCGCCCTGCCCACGTTGCGCGGGTTGAGCACCGGCTCCGCCGTCTCGCTCCGTATGACGAAGAACGGGTTGACGACGTCGGCCGGCCCGTTCGCCATCACCGGACTCAACCGTGGTACCGGCGAGGTGACGTTGGGCGCCAATGTGTCAGCGACCACCACCTTCGAAGCCCGCTACACGACCGTGTTCACGAACGTCGGTGCCCTTGCCGCAGTCGGGTCGGTCACGAACCTGGCGACACCGCTCACCGCCAAACCCGCGACCCTCTGGATCTGCAGGCGGCAAACGCCGGGAGTTGGGCGCGGGATCTGCAGGTTTCGGCCAGTCATCGTTCCGTTGCGACATCGGTCGTCGACCATGCGGCGTTGGCCCCTGGGAACACGCTCATCCTTCGCACTACGTGTGGGTTCTACGTGAATGCGTGGGTCGAGATCGACTTCGGCGACACGGCGGTGCATCGGCTGTATCGCAAGGTCACAGCGATCGCCGGCACCACCATCGACGTCGACGGCCCGGCGTTTGCGGCCGGAGCCCTGAACCCGGTCGGCGTGCCGGAGACTCGGATCTCGACGTGCGAGTTCGATCTGGCGATGCTGTACGAGACACACGTTCTCGTTCGCGGCGTGTTCATTGTGGCGAGCGAACGGGAGTCAGCAAGTGGAGCACGAGAGCGCGAGCCTCATCGTCGGCCATCAATTGGGCTAGTGGACCCTCACCCCCTTTGTCCTCATGCTGCTGTCTATCGCCCTCCTACCCGTCTTCGCGGCCACTGGTTCGAGCGCAACCGGCACAAGGCGTACGTCGCTCTCATCCTGGGAGTGCCCACCCTGATCTACCTCCTGGCCGCCTTCGGCCACGATGGTCTCGAGCTCGCCTGGCATACGGGCAGGGAGTACATCCAGTTCATAATCCTGCTCTTCGCCCTGTTCACCATCTCCGGGCGGCATCCATATCACCGGCAACTCTGTCGCCACCCCGCGCCACAACCTCACCTACCTGGCGCGTGGGCGCGGTCCTGGCCAACCTCATCGGTACCATGGGTGCCTCCATGGTGCTCATACGGCCGGTGCATCAGGGCCAACTCCGAGCGCAAGTACGTGCGACACACCGATCATCTTCTTCATCTTCGCGGTCAGCAACTGCGGCGGACTGCTCACCCCTCTGGGCGACCCGCCCCTCTTCTTGGGCTTCCTGCGCGGAGTCCCCTTCTCCTGGACCCTCCATCTGTGGCCGCAGTGGCTACTGACAGTCGGCTTGGTGCTGCTCGTCTACGCGGCCTGGGAGTTCTACATCTACTACCGCAAGGAGCCGCGCGAGGCCCTGGCAAGAGCGACATCGAAGACTTCGTGCCCATGAGGCTCAAGGGCTGGATCAACCTCATCCCCCTGGTCCTAGTCATCGTCGCGGTGCTGTTCTCCAATGACCTCACCAGGGCGGGAGATGCCATCCACTTCCCGTTCATACGTGAGGTGATCCTGGTCGACGCTCGCCCTCACTCTCGCACAAGCTCGTGCCCCCGCGGGCCCGCGGGAGTGCAACAACTTCTGCTGGCCACCCTTCGTCGAGGTGGCCGTGCTCTTCGCGGGCATCTTCGCCACCATGGCCCCGGCGCTTGCGCTGCTCGAAGCCCACGGAGCGCGAGATAGGCTTCACCCGCCCCTGGCAGTACTTCTGGACCACCGGGGTCCTCTCGTCGTTCTTGGACAACGCCCCCACCTACCTGACCTTCACCTCTGTGGCGCAGGGTGAAGTCGGAGTAGCCACCGTCGGTGCGCTCGCCACTTCTGCCGGCAGCTGGCTGGCCGCGATCTCGTGCGGAGCGGTCTTCATGGGCGCCAACACCTACATCGGCAACGCCCCCAACTTCACGGTGAAGTGCATCGCCGAGCGCTCGGGCATCAAGATGCCCTCGTTCTTCGGCTACATGGCCTACTCTTGCGCGGTGCTGATACCCATCTTCGCGATAGTCACCGTGATCTTCTTCCTCTAAGGAACTCCCACAGCCCGGTCAAGAGCAGCGCCGCCACTATGGCGATCATGCCTATGCCCTCGCCCAGACCCGGACGTTCGCCCAACTGCATCCAGGCCGCAGAGATGCCTATCACCGGTGTCAGCAGCGTGGCCAGACCCGCAGTACCCGCCCTGAAGGAGTTCAGGATATACAGCCACAGGACCCAGGCAAGCGCGTTGCCCAGCAGCGCCACGAAAGGCAAGGCTACGATGAAGGTACCGGTCCACTGCGGCGAATACTCCCAGGTGGCGATGGAGACGATGATGAGCGGTAGCGAGCCCAGCAGCATCTGCCAAGCGGTGAGCGACAGCAGGTCGACCTCATGCCGTCTGCGCAGGATCTTCGCGTAGACCGCGCTCGCCGCCCAGAACAGCGCTCCCCCGATGGCCAAGAAGTCGCTCGTCTTACCCTGCAGACGCCACGGCGCCAGTATCAGCACCAAGCCGGCCAGAGCCAGACCCACCGCCACCCACTGGAACCCCTTGAGCTTCTCCCCCAGCACCACCCAGGCCATCAGCAGCAGCCAGAAGGGCATGGTGTAGGTGAGTATGGAGGTCTTGCCGGCGCCGCCACCCTCGAGGGCCCAGGTGAGCAACCCCACGAATCCGGTGGTCTGCAGAAGCCCCAGGAGCAGGGTGGGCCACAGCGCCTTGGGCCGCACCGGCCGCTTGAGCAGGGGCAGCACCAGCATGAGAGCGACCGCTCCCAAGAAGGTGCGCAGGGCCGCGAAGGTGAAGGGCTGCACGTAGTCCAGCGCGACCTTCATCACCACCCAGCTGTACCCCCAGATGAGCGCGAGCAGCAGGAGCGCCGCCACAGGGAGCCAGCGCGTGCGCGCAGACGCACCGGGCTTCTTCATGGTCACAGTCTACGACTCCTTTGACTCCAGCGCTCTCAGCGCTTAGCATAGGGAAGTTCGACAAGTGCAGAGCCAAGCGCCCGCGAGGCTCGGCGCACCAGCAACGACCGAGAAGGGGGAGCGCGTGAGCACAGGGGCAACAGTAGGTCTAATCATCGCGCATCGTGGTCGTGATCCTTAGTCCTCACAGGCATCAGGATCGTCCGTCCTACCCACCGCGGACTGGTGGAGCGTTTCGGCAAGTACGTGCGCTACGCCGGCCCCGGGTTCCACATCATCTGGCCGCTCGGCATCGAGAAGATGTACCGGGTGGACATCCGCGAGATGCTGGTAGAAGCCCAGCCGCAGATGATCATCACCAACGACAATCTGAACGCCCGCGTGGACGCGCAGGTATATCTCAAGGTCAAGGCCGACGAGGCCAACGTCAAGGCCTCGCAGTACAACGTGTTCAACTACGAGATGCAGATAGTCAACCTGGCCCGTACCACGCTGCGTAACATCATCGGTACCCTGACCCTCAAGTCGGCCAACAGCGAGCGCGGCCGCATCAACGAAGAGCTGCGCAACACCCTGCTCTTCGAGACGGCCAACTGGGGCATCGAGATCCTGCGCACCGAGCTCAAAGAGATCGACCCGCCCGAAGACGTCCAGGTGACCATGAACAAGGTGGTCAAGGCCGAGAACGAGAAGATCGCGGCCGTCGACTTCGCCACCGCGACCGAGACGCAGGCAGACGGCCAGCGCCGCGCCGCCATCAAGGTAGGCCGACGGTCAGCAAGCAGGCCCGCATCCTGGAGGCCGAAGGCCAGGCCGAGGCCATCAAACTGGTGAACGAGGCTGCCGACAAGTTCTTCGTAGGCAACGCCCAGGTGCTGCGCAAGCTGGAGGCCATGGAGCGCTCACTCAGCCAGAACGCCAAGATCGTGGTACCTGGCGACTCCCAGTTGGTCAACGTCATAGGCGACCTCGCGGGTATCACACCGGTCACGGTGGGAGACACAGCGGCGCCCAGAGCCGGTGCCGGCCCGTCGAGCGGCCCCGCGGCACCTAACCGCTAGAAGCAGAGAGAGCCGCCAAGATGAGGCGGCGGCGAATCGAGGACCAAGCTCAGAAGCGTGGCGCCCTCCCGAACGGGAGGGCGCCACGTGTGTAGGTCACTGGTTTTCCTTGCGCCGAGTCATTCGACCTAAGGGGGCAGAATCCTTTGCAGTGGGCACTAGTCACCGGGGCTTGCTCCGGCATCGGTCTGGAGATGGCGCGCGAGTTGGCGCGACGCGGCTATTCACTGGTGCTGGTGAGCAACCGTGCGTCGGAGCTGGAACTCACCGCCGACCAGTTGGCCGCCGAGCATAGCGTCTTCACGCACGCCGTCGCCCTTGACCTAGCCCGGCCTGAGGCCGCCGCATCACTCTACTCTCAGGTGCTGTGCTCTCGGCGTGCAGATCGACGTGCTGGTCAACAACGCCGGCATGCTTATGTTCGGCGAGGTCACGGAGACCGACCCGGAGCGCATGCAGGCCATGCCTGCAGTTGCACGTGACCACCCCTTCCCTGCTGACGCACTACTTTGGGGCCGAGATGCGCAGGCGCAGAAAGGGACACATGCTCTTCGTCTCCAGCGCCTCTACCTGGTGTGACTTCCCGGGCATCGCCCTCTACGGAGGCACCAAGCGCTACCTGCGCAGCTTCGCCGCCTCGGTGCGCGAGGAGTTGGCTCCTTGGGGTGTGAGCGTCAGTTGCGTGGCCCCGGGCGCGGTGGCCACAGGACTCTACTGTAAGTCCGATGGGGCAGCGGGCAAGGCAGCCAGGATGGGCCTGCTGGCCGACCCCGCGCGTGTAGCTAGTGCCGCCATCAAGGGCATGGTCCGCGGCAAATCGCTGGTGTTGCCGGGCCTAGGGGCCAAGCTGATGGCACTGGGCGCCGCGCTCACACCGCGGTGGCTCGTGCACCTGGTTCGCGTCCGGTCGGACTTTCTCCCCCGGCCGAAGCGCTAGCGCCGACCCCCCGCACCGCCTCCAACCACCGCTTTGCCTCGTCGATGTCATAGAAGACGGCGATGGCGAAGGTTGGATCATCGGCAATCGCCTGCAGCATGCGCGTCAGCCCATAGTCGACTGTTCGCGATACGACCACCGCGGCCTGCATCCCCTTGATCATGTCCATGTGTGCGCCCAAGAAGGTGGCGTACTGCCTGATATCTTCCGCCGTAGAACTGAGGACGAAGTCCCTCATGTCTGTAAGAGAGCGCATACCGGGTAGGTAGTCCGGATGGCTGATGGAAGCCTCCAGACTGGCGATGACCTCCTCGGGTGTGACCTTACCGGTCACGGTCCTCTCGAGAAGCTCGTTCTCTTTGTCTATCGAGAACTCGACCGGCATAGCCCCCCCAATGGCTGGTAGACAGCAGCGTGACCGGTTCTCTAGGCTGCATGTTACCCCGTAGGGTCGGTTCTTATGCACGCCTGGCGACAAGGACTCATGTATGGTATCTAGCAGTAAGATAGTCAGCCCCGGGGAGAAGGTCAGATAGCCGACGAGAAGACATCGCCCGATACGCCGGACGATCAGACTCAAGAAGAGA
The DNA here is from genome assembly GCA_963747275.1 of uncultured Actinomycetes bacterium. Taxonomy (GTDB): domain Bacteria; phylum Actinomycetota; class Thermoleophilia; order RBG-16-64-13; family RBG-16-64-13; genus RBG-16-64-13. Next base: position 98,076 of record CAVVEI010000005.1, on the reverse strand, counting down.
TCGGTACCGCCGGCGATGAGTCCGCGCCGCGCGCCTCCGGCCGCGGCACGCCCCTGGGCTGACCAGGGAGACAACCCGTCGCAACTCCTGCTGACCCTGGCCTGCCTGGTGATCGTGATACTCGGGCTGCGTTACGCAGCCGGGGTCATCAACCCTATCCTGGTGGCCCTCTTCGTGGTCATGGGCATCAGCCCGGTGACCGACTGGATGCAGCGCAAGAAGGTCCCCAGCTGGCTGGCAATCACGATAGTCCTAATTGTTCGTCTTGGCAATAGTTGCAGCACTGGCCGCGATATTGGCCTCCTATGCCACGCAACTGACCAGCCGTCTCGACCTCTACGGGGCCAGGCTCAGCGACATGCTGGCCGACATACAGACTTGGTTCGCCGGTCACGGCGTCGACACAAGTGCGTTCTTCGATAGCTTCATCGATGTCGAGCGCATAACCGGCTCGGTGTCCACGGTTCTCAGTTCCGCTCTGGACGCCTTCAACAACGTGTTCCTGATGGTCATGATCGTTCTCTTCATGCTGGCTCAGGTCTACTCGTTCCCCAACAAGGTCTACAGCAAGTTGGCTTTGTCCAAACGGTTCGAGCGCAGCTTCACCGAGTTCGCAGAGGTCAACCGCTCCTACCTCTTCACCAAAGGTTGGCTCGCCCTAGTCGCGGCCTGCGTGAGCACGGGCATCTACTTTGCTTTCGGGGTCGACTTCGCCCTACTGTGGGGCATCGTGTTCTTCGTTCTCAGCTTCATCCCCAACTTCGGTTTCGTCCTCTCGGTCATCCCGCCGTTCGTGGTGACCCTGCTCGAGAACGGCATCACCCGGGCCGGACTCGTGGTGTTGGTGGTGGTGGTCATGAACACCGTGGTCGACAACGTGATCGCACCAAGGTTCATGAGCAGGAGCGTGGGCCTCAGCACCCTCGCTATCTTCCTCTCATTGATCGTATGGGCATGGATCCTGGGGCCCGTGGGCGCCCTCATCTCGGTGCCGCTGACTCTGATGGTCAAGCTCCTCGTCTTCGATTCCTACGAGAGCACGCGCTTTCTCTCGATGTTCCTGACCGGAGGCAAGCGGATGGAGTCGGCGGTCGGAAGAAAGCGCCGCAAGAAGCAAGAGTGCGAATGACCAAGCCCTTGGGCTTCGACAACGACCGGTACCTTGAAGAGCAGAGCCGCGCCATCATGGAGCGCGCGGGCCGCATCGGGGGCAAGCTCTACCTTGAGTTTGGCGGCAAGATAGCTTTCGACTATCACGCCTCGCGGGTGCTACCCGGCTACGACCCCAACGTGAAGATCCGCCTGCTGCAGAAGCTCAAAGATCAGGCTGAGATCATTGTCTGCATATACGCGGGAGCCATAGAGAAGCGCAAAGTCCGCGCGGACTTTGGAATCCCCTATGACGTCGATGCCCTTAAGCTCATAGACGACCTGCGCGACTGGGGACTCTTGGTGCGGGCCGTGGTCGTCACGCGCTTCGAGGACCAGCCCTCTGCCCGTGTCTTTAGGGCCCGACTCGAACGCCGCGGCCTGCCCGTCTACACACACGGCATAACGCGGGGCTACCCCACCGACGTAGACCGCATTGTCAGCGACGAGGGCTATGGGGCCAACGACTACATCCCCACAGAGCGCTCGGTTGTCATCGTGGCCGGCCCTGGCCCGGGCAGCGGCAAGCTGGCCACCTGCCTCTCCCAGGTCTATCACGAGCACCAGCGGGGCAACGCAGCCGGATACGCCAAGTTCGAGACCTTTCCCATCTGGAACCTCCCTCTCAAGCACCCGGTGAACGTCGCCTACGAGGCCGCCACGGTCGAGCTTCGGGACGTCAACCAGATAGATCCCTTCCACCTTGCGGCCTATGGCGAGCAGGCAGTCAACTACAACCGCGACATCGAGGCCTTTCCCTTGGTCGCGCGCATCCTGGAGCGTATCGGCGCCCCGGCGCTCTATCGCTCGCCTACCGACATGGGTGTCAACCGAGCGGGTTTTGCCATAGTCGACGATGCCGCCGTGCGGGCTGCCGCCGAGCAGGAGGTCGTCCGCAGGCACTTCCGCTACGCCTGTGAGTTCGCGCTAGGCCTCGTGGAACGCGAAGACTCCCAGCGGGCCGAACTCATCATGAAGGAGCTTGGCCTGGACGAGGATGACCGCGCTGTGGTCGGGCCCGCTCGACAGGCCGCTGCGGCATGCGAGGCGAACGGCAAGGGCAACAACGGGGTCTTCTGCGGCGCAGCCATCGGCCTGCCCGATGGTCAGGTGGTCACGGGCAAGAACTCCCCCCTCATGCACGCCGCCTCGGCCGCGGTTCTGAACGCCATCAAGCAGCTCTCGGGCATCCCGGACGACATCCCACTACTGACCTCCAACGTGATGGAGTCAATCGCCACGATGAAGAAGGACATACTGCGCATCAAGTCCGCCAGCCTCGACCTGGACGAGATGCTCATCGCCCTGGCCATAAGCGCCACCGCCAACCCGGCGGCCCAGAAGGCGGTGGAGCACCTCACCGTTCTCGCGGGGTGTGAGTTTCACACCACCCATCTGCCGACGGCAGGTGACGAGGCCGGTCTGCGCAGGCTGGGGCTCAATGCCACGAGCGACCCGCAGTTTGCCACGTCCTCGCTGGTCGTAGGATAGGCCTGCGCCGTCCCCACGCGCGTGGTCGCGGGCAGCGGACGATTCACTTTATCTGTATCGCGTTGATCCTCTTGCCCTTGGTGCCGACCACCAGGGTGTTGTTGTACGCAGCGGGCGTTGCCTCGATGGCGCTCCCCTGGTTGGTCGTGTTCAGCGAGGCCGACAACTGTCCAGTGGCCCCATCCAGCAGGAAGACCATGCCCGCGCTGTCGCAGATGACTATGTACGACTTGCCCTCGGCGGTATAGAGGGCCAGCGGCGAACTCCAAGCGTAGTTAGCCATGGCGAAGCGCCAGACTTCTTGTCCCGTGTACTTGTCCAGAGCAACGAGCAGACCGGGGGCCACACTTGGCGTGCCGGCCACCGGGTATATGACCAGATTGGAGATGTCGCCGCGGCCCAGCACGCCGGTGCCCTGGACGCCGCCCGAGATGCCCTCCCGCGAGACGCACTGATACGCCGGCGACTCCCAGACCTTCTCCCCGTAGCTGCGTTGATCTTCCAGATCTTTATCTTGCCGGTGGCCGGCTCACCCGCGCCCGTGATGTGAAGCGAGGGAGCGATGTAGATGTACGCCGTGCCGTCCGCTATCGACTCTTCGAACGACGGGCGACGAGTTGGTGTCGTCCAGGATGTCCTGCACCCATACCGGCTTCATGGTGTTCAGGTCTATGCACATCAGCCGGCCGCCGTTGTCACCCATGTAGAGATAGTTGCGCCACGCCACCGGCAGAGGTCTCCACACCCCACCACCTGCTGTTGGGGGCGTTCGGCGTCGGGGGACCATCGGCGTACTCGGGAGCGGTGTAGCGTAACTTGACCGCCTCTTCTGGAGCGATGGACAGAGACCCCGTCGCTGGGATCCCACTTGGTGTTCAGCTTGATGGTGTAGATGACGCCGTTCTCCCCGGGCTCGATGAGAGTGTCGGTTTCGGCGTCTATGAGGGGACTCGCGTCGTAGGCCTGCCAGGCCTTGCGGTAGGCGATCGGGTCATCGGTGCCGAAGGTGTAGAGAAGCTTCTGATCCACCAGGCTATAGACGCGGTACTTGACCACGCCCTCGGGCTTGCTGACAGGCAGAGCATCTCCCTGTCCCACGAACAGCATCGGGATTCCGTTGGGATAAAGGCTTGCCGTGCCTTTGATGGCCCCGCCGCCTGTGTTTATCACCGGCCTGGTAGCACGAGCCGTCTCTGAGGTCCAAGAAGTAGATCTTGCCGTCCAGGCACGGGTAGATGATCTCCACCAGCTCCGGGTCGGCCTTCTTGTCCAGATACATGTTCATCTTCTGTTTCACGTCTTGCGGGCCACTTGACTAGCAGAGGCTGCCCGGTCCAACCGCTGCCGGTCCAGAGCCCGCCGCCGCCCACCTCGCTCCGCGCCACCGATCCGGTGGTCACCTGCCAGAGCATCTCCAGGTCGCCGGTCGCCACCTCGACTACGCCGTAGCTGCCCCCGTCGCGGTAGTTGTTGCCACGAAAGGTGATGACGCCCTCCAGGCTCGGTGTACTTCTTGCCCGAGTCGAACGAGATCGGCTGAGGACGCTTGTACGAAGTGAGTTTGGTGTTTCCCTTGAACACTTCGGTGCTGAAGCGAAAGGCCGCCGGCGTGGTGGAGGACACGGGAGCCACTGTCATCTCGAGAACGGGTTCTGTTGTGGTGGTGGACTCGAGAGCTTCTGGAGCATCGGGCATGTTGCGAAAAGCGATGGCCCTGACCACGAAGACTGTGGCGATGATGAAGGCGCAGAAGATAGCCAGGCGCCATGAGCCTGCGGAGGAGTATCTTGCGCCTCTTCCGGCGACGTCTCTCTCTGTCGTAGCTGTGGAGGTACCTGGGATACGGCTCTTCGGGCATGTCGATATGTTACCAGGAGCGCGTCTGCTGGAACTTCAGACCTGCTCCTGGGGCCGCCTGAACAGCGCCGTCCAGATAGTCGGCATCCAGGACGAAGGTATGAAAAGCGAAGTAGCAGGCGCCCACAGCGGCAAACCAGAAGGCCACGTCTCGCGAGTCCACCTCGAGCGCGAACAGCGCCCAGGCAAGGGCGATGGAGGCAAGACCCACCAGCAAGAGAACGATCCGCACGACCGCCCACCTGCCCACCCCGGGTTTCTGCAGATAGTGCTTGCTGAGCGGCAGCCAGAGAGCCGACGGACCAAGGATCAACACGAAGATAGGGAAGAAGATGTAGAAGCCGAAGCTGCCGATGATCACTTCGTCAGGCGTGAGTTCGAAGCAGATGTAGTAGAGCACCGCCAAGAACCCGATAGCCGATAGGATCATGGAGACGCCGTACACAGGCCTGATCTTGGCTAGGCACACCTCCCCAAAGTGCAGCCGAAGCTCCAGCCTTGCCCTTCAGACCTGCCACGTAGCTGCCGATCACCGCGACGCCGCCCAGAGCGATGACCACCAGCAATACGATGCTCTCCCAGTGCATTGATCCTCCTCCGTGCCGTCCTGCCGTGCTTCCAGCGATCATCCGCCCTTGCATCTTACCGCGTCCCCCGCCTAACATAGCCGTCATTATGCCAAGTACAGAAAATGAAGCCGCCATGGTGGCGGCCTGATGATCCGCACCCTCCGCGCATCCTGGAAGAGCCCCGCCGGTCGAGGCTTCATCATGCTCGCCACCCTGCAAGTGGCATGCGGCCTCGCCAACAGCATGACCAACGGCGTCATCACCAACTTCTTCGAGAACGTGCTCGAGTTCGGTGGGCCGCGAGTTCGGCTACATGACGGCCATCAGAGAGACCGGGGGGCTGCTTCTCATTCTGCTGATGGCCCTTCTCTACCGAGTGTCGCTGCAGTGGGTCACAGCCGGGGCCATGCTGCTGATCGCGGTGGGCTACGGGTTCACGGGCGTCGCGGACAGCTTCGCGACCGTCGTCCCCTGGATACTCATCGGCAGCTTCGGCATGCACACCATCCTGCAGACCCAGTACTCGCTGGGCATGACCCTCACCACGCAAGACAAGGTGGGTCACGTGCTCGGACGTCTGACCGCCTTCGGCCAGGCGGGCACCTTTGCCGGCCTGCTGGTGGTCGTTTCTCATCTTCCACTTCGGGCTCTTGTCCTACGAGCACACCTTCATGGTGGCCGGAATCTTCGGGCTCATCGGGCGCCCTGGCCATAGTCCGCTTCCCCCATCTGCACGAAGGCGAACTGCGCAAGGTCGCACCCAGGCGCGAGCGGCTGGTCTGGAACAGAGACTACCGCTACTTCTACTGGCTCAACCTGCTGGACGGAGTGCGCCAGCAGATCTTCTTCTCCTTCGGCCTCTGGGTCTTGGTGCACCGTTTCGAGCTCACGGTGGCCGACCTGTCGCTCGTCCTCCTGGCGGTGACGTTCGGCACCATCTTCTCATCCTCGTACGTGGGCAGACTTATCGATCGGATCGGCGAGCGCTACGTGCTGCAGGCCATCAACCTCGTCTTCATCGTCGCACTCACCGGCTACGCCCTCGCCAACAGCGTCTACATGGCCTGCGTGTTCTACGTGCTCTACGCCGTGGTGTCGCTATACTCGAACATCGGCGCCAGTGTCTATCTGCGCAAGATCGCGGTGCCCGCCGACGTGGCTCCCAGTCTGGCCATGGGCGTCACCATCCTGCATGTGACGGCAGTGCTGGTGCCGGTGGCGGCGGGCGTAGTGCTCAACTTCGTGGGCTATCAGATACCGTTCTTCATCGCCGGTGGCATCGCGTTCATCGCGGTGTTCGTCACTCGACGGCTAGATCCCGCCTCCCAGCGGACCGCCGCGCGCGTGGCCCTGGACGAGGCCCGGCTTGCCCCCAAGACCGACACCGAACTGGCCGTGGTCGACTCACACACGGCGCTCTACACGGAGTCTAGGAGCGCAGAACTCCTGGCCCTGATGCTACACTCTCGCGGTCTCTCTGCGCCTCTCAGGGTGAGCCTGTCTTAGCGAAGAGAGTGTGGCACTCCACTACCCGTACCGCGAACGCACAGAGCGCGTCATCGGGTTAGCCCGCATCGTACTCGCCGCCCTGTCGTTCCTGACCATCTATCTCGACCAGACCCAGCCGGGACGCTACCAAACAGCCGCCTACGCGCTGTTGGGCGCCTACCTGCTGTATTCGTTGGTGGTGGGCGCGATGGTGTGGCGCAGTCCATCGCCCCGTGCGCGGGTTCCAGCTCGGCACACACATGGTCGACCTTGCCATGTTCGTAGTGATCATGTACTTCACCGAGGGCTCCACAAGCCCGTTCTACGTCTACTTCGTGTTCGCCATGGTGGTCGCGACCCTTCGCTGGCACACCCGGGGCACCATCGCGACCGCGGCCGCTTCGATCTTGGCGTTCTTGGCCCTGGGGTTTCTGACTGCCCGCTTGCTTGGCGACCCGGAGTTCGAGCTGAGCCGGTTCGTCGTAAGAGCTGTCTACCTGGGCATCGTGGCTGTGCTGCTCACGCAGTTCGAGCGTTTCGAGCGTGCCTTGCGTGGTGAGCTCGAGCGCTTGGCCAACTGGCGGCGGACAAGCCACACTGACATACCATCCCTCATCGAAGCGTCGCTGCCTGAGGCGGTTCAGATCATCGGCGCCCGCCGCGGCCTGCTCATATGGGACCAAGCCGAAGAACCCTCCCGTTTCGTCGCCTACTGCCGACTCGGACGGCGTGCGAGCTGACTCGCCGCGCCGCCCGATGTCTTTGGAGACTTGGTCTCCCCCGACCTCGCGGACGTCGGGCTTCATCTGCTTCTCGCGCCCCGGCATGGTCGTACTGGCCAAGGACGGGGAGATCCGGTCTCTCGAAGGTGGAGGGGATCGAACCCGCACTTCGCGCGGAGTTCTCCGTCACCGACGCTGTCTCGGTGCCCCTCACCGGCGTTGAGTTCAAAGGCAGGCTGTTCTTCCTCGAGCATCCCGCCGCGGTGGTCGATTCGCTCTTCACGGCCGAGATCATCGCGAGCGAGCTACTCGCCCGCATGGGCTCGGTACAGAGTGATGGACCGGCTACGCGACGCGGCCGTCAAAGACCAACGAATGAGAACAGCCCTCGAACTCCACGATGGCCTGCTGCAGTCCCTCACCGCGGCAGGTCTGGAGTTGGCGACCGCGGCCCGAGAGATCCCCTCCGAGATGGCCGAGACACGCAGGCAAGTTGGGGCACGTGGAAGAAGATGATCTCGAGTGGCAGGCATGAACTCCGGGCCCTGATAGACGAGATGCGCCCTGGAAGACAGGGGCTCCGACCATTCGACCTGGGCAGTAGACTCGCCGAACTGCAGGATTTCCTGCTGCAGCAATGGGGGCTGCGAGTCGACGATCAGGGCCGACGAGAAGCTCTTGGCCGCTGTGTTCGGCGGCCACCGACGGCCTGGCCAGAGAGGTGTACTTCCTGCACCCACGAGGCCCTTGGTCAACGCCGCCCGTCACGCCCACGCCTCCTCGGCTGAGCTCGCACTTGACATCGCAAGGGCAAGTCCCTGCGTCTGGTGGTAGCCGACGACGGCCAGGGGTTCTCAGTGCAGGGGCGCTACACTCTGGAGCAGCTGGAGACGCATGGGCATCGAGCCTGTGGCCCTCAGCCGTAGGACGCGAGCCATTGAACGGCGACCTACGTGCTCGAATCTGGCAAGAACGGGATCGAAGATCGTGATCACACTACCCAAGGTGTTGCCCTAGATGTCTATTCGCATAGTCCTCGCGCGACGACCATCCTCTGGTGTTGGAGGCATTAGAGGGGCTGCTTCGCCGCTGAAGCCGACGTCGAGGTCGTCGCCGCCTGCCACGACGGAGAGTCCGCCCTGGCAGCGGTCCGTCGGCATGCTCCGGACATACTCCTGCTCGATCTGAGCATGCCCAAGCTGGATGGCATCGCAGTGCTGGAGACGCTTGCGCGCGGAGGGAATCCCCACCAACGTCGTGATCTTCACCGGAGCTATGGACGAGCGAAGGGCGTTGGATTGTCTTCGCCTTGGGGTCGCCGGCGTAGTCCTCAAAGAGGCACCCCCGGAACAGCTGCTGGAGGCGGTAAGAAAGGTGGCCGGCGGCGAGATCTGGCTGGACAAGCAGTCATACAGCCAGGCGATGAGCCTCATGCTGCGCCAGGAGAACGCAAATCGCCAACTCACCACCCTCTTGACCCCGAGGGAAATCGAGGTTCTGGTCTTGACCGCGCGCGGGAGACGCAACAAAGAGATCGCCCAAGAACTCCTTATTACCGAGGGCACGGTCAAGATGCATCTGCATCACATATTCGAGAAGCTTGGGCTGTCAGGTCGTGCGGAGCTCATCCGATACGCTCACCAGAACGGTCTCGTCTGATCCCACGAGCCTAACGGCTCTATCGACAGATATACCAACCCCCATCTCTTCGCCAATTGTGGGTGCGTCTGAAGCCGGTTAAGCTCGTCCAACGGAGGTAACCCGGCTGCGAGCCCTACCGAGAACGAGAACGGAGGGGTCATGACAGACGTATCAGTGCTGATCCCAGTACTAAACGAGTCCAAGACCATAGCCGCGCTTGTCGGTCTACTCAAGGCCGACCCCTCGGTGCGTGAGGTGCTGGTGATTGACGACGGGTCTATCGACGGCACTGCCGAACTGGCCTCCGAAGCGGGGGCCAAAGTCATGACCAGCACGCTGCTCGGCAAGGGCGCTTCAATGGAGGATGGCCTGAGGGCAGCGCGCGGAGACGTAGTCCTCTTTCTGGACGGCGATCTGCTTGAGGTCTGTTCAGACTCTGGTTCAGCGCATGACCGGCCCGATCCTTGAGGGCAGCGCGGACCTGGTCAAGGCGAGGTTCGATCGGAGCGCGGGCAGGGTCACTCTGCTGACCGCTCGACCGCTCCTGAGTGCTTTCTTCCCGGAGCTGGCCAGGTTCACCCAGCCGCTGGGCGGCATAGTGGCGGCGCGCCGCTCGCTGCTGCGGAATATCCGCTTCGAGAACGACTACGGCGTCGATATAGGCCTGCTCATAGATGCCGCGACGAGGGGCGCTCGCATCGCCGAGGCCCACATCGGCTGGATAGATCACGAGAACCAGTCTCTCGAAGCCTTGAGCGAGATGGCGAAACAAATCACCCGGGTGATACTCGACCGCGCCTGGAAGCGTGACCGTCTGAGCATCAACCAGGTCAGAGACATGGAGGAGATGGAGCGCAGGACTAGATCTCAACTGCTCCCACCTGCGAGGGCAACGACAGCATACGACGCCCAGGGCCGTTTCGCGCTCTTTGATATGGACGGCGTCCTGCTGGACGGACGTTTCGTGGTAGATCTAGCCGACCGAGTGGGCGCTCAGCAGGAACTCTCGCGTCTGCTGGACAACCCTGCGTTGCCTGATGACGAACGCTCGACCGTCATCGCCTCGCTATTCGCAGGCGTGAGCCAGGACGCCTTTGAAGAAACGGCCCGCTCCATACCCCTGTCGCCCGGGGCAGCCGACGCTGTCGATCGGTCTGCGGCGGGCAGGCTACCGCGTCGGCATAGTCACCGACAGCTTCGCCGTCGCGGCAGAGATCGTGCGCCGCCGCGTTTTCGCCGACTTCGCAGTCGCACACCTCATGCGCTTTCATCACAGGGTGGCCACCGGAGAACTGATTCTCTCACCCGCCATGACCGGCCGCGGGCGACTGCACTGAACACCGCTGCTGCAAAGGCAACGCAGTCAGAATGCTGCAGGTCTCCGCAGGCCTCATCCCCGAGCGGACCCTGGCCGTCGGCGACGGTGACAACGACGTCTGCATGTTCCGGGCAGTGGGAAAGGCAGTGGCGTTCCGGCCCAAGTCGGCTGCGGTGGCCTGTGCGGCCGACTACACGCTCACCCACTCCCTCACCGACCTGCTCGCTCTGCCTGGGATCCTCGCGCACGATGCCCGACCCCGCGTAGAACATCGACCAGGCCGACGCGCGCTCCCACTGGGGAGTTCATCGAGTGCCTCGCCTAGTATCGCCGTTGGCGCCGCCGCGCTGGACGCTCCGCGGCCGCCCTACTTCTCCGCGAGAGCGTAGATGGACTCGTAGTCGCGCTCTTCCCGGTCTAGAGACGGATCGAATTCCCGCCTGCGGGCATTCTTGAATCCGGCCCTGGTGAGCACTGCCAGCAGGTTCTCCTCATCGAACATGTACTGGTGGTCGCCGTCCATGTAGGCCGTGTAGTTGGCCCAGTCGATCTTGGTGGTGTGGTTCCAGGCCGGCTTCCACTGGATGAAGACCTCGTCGTCGAGCTGCTTGCCCAGGCAATACGCCTCTAGGTAGTGACGAGCGCTGGGGACACAGACCGATATGCTGCCTCCCGCTACCAGTACCCGCAGACACTCCCTGAGCATCGTCTGGCCTTGGTTGAAGCTGAGGTGTTCGAAGAAGTGCGACGAGTAGATGCGCTTGACGCTGTTGTCAGGAAAGGGCAATCCGCGCCTGAGATCCCAGTAGACGTCGCATTGCCACACCATGTCGAGCCTAACCCAACCGTCACCACCGGGGCGTTTGCCTGCGGCCAACTCCACCGACACCTCGCCCTGTTCGGCCAGGATCCGCCGGATCTTCTTCACAGAGCGCCGATGCTGCCGCTCCACCGCATACGCGTGTCTGCCCTCTTTGTACATGACGCCCAGCGCGACCAGGGCAGAAGGCCTGGTGTACTTGGGAAGCTCCGGCTTGTTGCTCAAAGTCCTGCCTCCGACTCACTTCTCCCGTTGCTCGGGTCATGTTACCGCAGCGCCTACCTGTGCGCCGCATTCTTGAGCGGCCAGGTTGGGGTATCCTGTAACCTGCCGTGATGGAGGACCCACAACAAGGAGAGAATGTGACAAACGCAGGTCCCCTTAGCTCTCCTCACAGCTTTCACATACCTGTCATGGGCACCGGCTTCACTGTCGACACCCCCCTCAAGGTGGCGCGGTACGGCATCTCCTCAGTCGTCTCGCTGGTGGATGACATCTTGGTCGAGCAGATGCGGCGGTTCCATTGCGAGCGAGCGGGAGAAGCGTTCGAAGCGATCGCCGACGGAGAAGAGGACGCCCGCGCCCGTCGCATCACCGCATATCTGGATCTGTTGGGTAGGCTTGTGGATCGACAGACAGAAGACCTGCGCATGACCCCCTTTGCCCCGAGCACCGAGATCACCCGCTATTACGAACTGCTCCCAGAATCGCCCCTCAAGAAGAAATACCGCGAGATGCTCGCGACTGCCGACCCGGCCGCCAAGACCCAGATGCAGACCGAACTACGCCGCGCAGTGGTGCCCGGCAGCATAGATGTGAACATAATGACCAAGCTCGACCGAGAGCAGCGCCGTGCCGGGCGAGAGCCTCAACCCGAGCAGAGCGACGCTCTCTCTGCGCTGCGCGGGTTCGCGCGAAGCACACTCAGTTCCTCGGTGGTCTTCTCAGCCGGTCTGAACCAGCGTCTCTATTCCTACGCCAGCGAATTCGACGATTTCTTCCCCGATGCCCAGGGAGATTTCGTGAAGAGGATCATCCTCAAAGTGAGCGACTTCCGCTCTGCGATGGTACAGGGCAAGTTTCTCGCCTCGCGTGGCCTGTGGGTCTCGGAGTTCCGCATCGAGTCAGGCCTCAACTGCGGGGGCCATACCTTCGCCTCGCAGGGCTACCTCCTGGGGCCCGTCCTCGACGAGTTCCGGCAGTGCAGACACGACCTGCCGCTTCAGATGTACCCCTTGTGGGCCAAAGCGCTGGAAAACCTGGGCCGCAAGCCATCGGAGCAGCCGCATCCCATCCGCATAACCGTTCAGGGCGGAATAGGCACCTTCGAGGAGGACCAGCTTCTGCTCACACGCTACGAAGTGGACGGCACGGGCTGGGGCACGCCTTTTCTTCTGGTGCCTGAAGTGACGAACGTCGACGATGAACACCTGCAGATGCTTGTCGAGGCCGGCGGCGACGACGTGTTCCTAAGTGATAGTTCTCCGTTCGGCGTACCGTTCTGGAACCTGCGCGACTCGGCCAGCGAGAGGGCGCGGCGCGCCCGCATCCAGGCCGGTCACCCCGGAAGCGCCTGCCCCAAAGGCTTCATATGCATATCCAACACCGAGTTCACCGAGGAGCCCATCTGCACGGCCTCACGTGCATACCAGAGGCCCAAGCTTGCCGGCCTTGAACAAGAGGGACTGACCCCCGAGCAGCTGGAGGACACCCGGCAGAGCGTCCTTGCCAAGTCGTGCATCTGCCACGACCTGGCGGGCGGCGCCACCCGCAAGTTGGGCATCGATGCCCAAGCGACTCCGGCCATCTGTTGTGGGCCCAACATCATCAACTTCTCGAAGCTGGCGACGCTGGAAGAGATGGTAGGCCACATCTACGGCCGGCTGTCGCTGCTGACCAACTCGCAGCGGCCGCACATGTTCATCCGCGAGTTGATGCTGTACATCGAATACGTGGGCAAAGAACTTGACCGCTGCTCCCAGGGTATAGAGAAACGCGCGGGCAAGTACTTCAGCCAGTTCCGCGAGAACCTGATGAGCGGCATAGAGCACTATCGTGAAGTGGCCGAGCGGCTTGCCGGGCAGCAGAAGACCGACTTCCTCGCCGCCCTGCAGAGCCTGCAAGAGGTCATAAAACGCATGCCGCTGGAGCTGAGTCCGGCGTCTTGACCCGTGGGCCCGGAGCGGATGCCTCACGTCCTCCTGTCGCATGCCGCCTTACTGTGCTACTCTGTGGTCAAGCATTAGTCAGGTATCTTCTTTAGGCGCAGCGCCGAGCCTCTCAGACTCCCCGCCCTGTCTCCAGTCTTTCCCTCTCGCATGCCGCAATATATCTCCGTACATGGAGGATCTAGTGAGTTCAGCAAAACTGTACGTGGGCAACCTCAGCTACGACACTTCGGAGGCGAGCATAAGGACCGCTTTCGAAGCTCACGGCGAGGTATCCTCGGTCAACCTCATCACAGACCGTGATTCCGGACGCCCCAAAGGCTTCGGTTTCGTGGAGATGGGCTCGGCCGAAGAAGCTCAGAAGGCCAAGAGTGCCCTTGACGGCACCCAGATGGACGGCCGCGCCCTCAAGGTCGACGTCGCCAAAGAACTGGTGCCTCGTGCGCCTCGTTCGGGCGGCGGTGGCTACGGCGGTGGCGGCGGTGGCGGCGGCGGCGGCTTCAGCGGCAATCGCTGGTAAGAGTCACTCGCGTCACGCAAGCAGAAACGCCGGCCTTCGCGGCCGGCGTTTCTGTGCGCAAATACGCATCAGGAGAAGCTGAGATGACCATCGCCGATCTTCAAGATGACGTCCGGATATCGGCGGACGTCCAGAGCCTCGTGCACCTTGGCCAAGAACGCGGCTACGTCACCAGCGACGAGATCATGGGCCTGGTGGAGGAGTTCGACCTTACTGTAGACGCAATCGAAGACCTGTACTCTCAACTCTTCGACCACTCTATAGAGATATACGAGCAAAGCCCCGTAACCCAGGGCGCTCTCGACACCATCGACCCCATTCTCGATCTCTCGATAGAGACGATCACTCAGGACCCCCTTCGTCTGTACTTGAGAGAAGCCGGTACTATGCCCCTCCTCTCCAGAAGTGAAGAGGTCGAGCTTGCCCAGAGTGTCGAGATGGGAGACAAGCGCGCCAAGGACCGCCTGATACGGTCCAACCTGCGCCTGGTCATCTCAATCGCCAAGCACTACTACACCCAGGAGATGGACTTTCTCGACCTCATTCAAGAGGGCAATACCGGCCTCATTCGGGCCGTCGAGAAGTTCGACTACCGTAGAGGATTCAAGTTCTCCACCTATGCCACCTGGTGGATCCGCCAGGCCATAACCCGGGCCATCGCAAACCAGGACCGCAACATCCGCATCCCGGTGCACATGATCGAAAAGATCAACAAGCTGGCCCGCACCGAACGCAAGCTACTGCAGGAGACGGGCAAAGAACCTCGCGACCACGACCTCGCCGCGCAGCTTGACATCGCCCCCGAGGAGCTTCGGGAGTTGCGGAGGATCTCGCAGCGCACCACCTCCCTCGAGACGCCCGTAGGTGACGAAGGCGACGCCGAGTTGGGCGACTTCATCCGGAGCCAGAGCACTCCAGACCCGGAGGATCATGTAGCACGCATCGTCGCCGAGCAGGGCTTACATAAGGTCCTTGGCACCATGGACGAGCGCGAACGCAAGGTGATCGAACTCCGCTTCGGCTTCAAGGGTGAGCAGCCGCGCACGCTGGCCGAAGTTAGCGCGCGCTTCAACGTCAGCAGGGAGCGCATCCGTCAGATCGAGGCCATAGCGCTCAAGAAGATCAAGGGAGCGCTGGAGATGCAGGGCCACTCCCAGTAGTCCTGCTCCGCGCCGTCAGTAGGGCGCCCCTAGTACACTCGCACCGACGTCCCCACTGGTATCAAGGGATTGAGTTCGTCCATGTCGGCCCAGGTGATGCGTACGCATCCATGGCTGGCGGGGTAGGTGGGCACCGATGGATACCCGTGTATGGCAAGCAGTCTCCAGGTCAGATAGAGCGGTTTGTACCGCACCCGCTCCCACGTGTTCTTTCGCGTGATGTGATAGTGCCCCGAGGGGGTGGCTATGCCCACTCTGGCGCTGCCGGTCGAGGTCGCCAAGGTCCGCACTACGACGCCGTCCACGCAGTACAAGAGCACCTGCTTCGCCTTGTTCACCTCGATCCATTTGCCCACCTGCAGGTAGCGCGGCATGGGACGGCCCGCCGTGGTGAGTCTATGCCAGACGCTCCCCGCGACGATACCGTCACGTCGAAGCCACTCCCACTTCTGAAAGGCGATGACCGCCTGGCGGGTCCGCCCGTCGAAGTAGCCATCGATGGCTCCGGGACGATACGAGAGATCGGTGAGCCTCTGCTCCAGCCAAGCGACTGCCTCTCCGCTAGAGCCCTTGAGCAGAGTCAGGCCGAACCACTCAGGCTTGGGCAGCACACCGCTCGGTCTCCCGTCCCCGAGATCGGTCGGTGCCTGGGTGAGTTCGCCCGCGATGTCGAGCGCGTCCAGGCTTATGGCCGTACCGCTGGACCGCAGGTTCTTCTCACCCGAGCGCGTGATGACCAAGGTGTGCGGTCCGCGCGTGAGGTCTTGCTTGAGATACACAGCCTGCTTGTGCAGTATGGTCGGGCTATAGAGGTCCACATACTCGTCGACCCCGTCCAAGGTTACGGTGGCCTTACCGTAGTAGGGAGTGGTCTTGGCGATCAGACGTATCGAAGTGCCGTCGAAGGTCACCACCGCCGCGGCGTCGGCCACATCGCTACCGTAGAAGCTGCCCCCCGAGGCCGACCAGATGTAAGCACCGTACCAGAAGCCCAGGTAGGTGATGCGCGAGTCGGTCTGCTGATATCGAGTCGGGGCCGGCGGAGGCGCCGGGGCATCAGTGGTGGTAGTCGCGCCCTCTGTTGTAGTGGTCGAACCCTCAGTGGTGCTCGTGGGAGCTTCGGTGGTGCTCGTCGGGTCGGCAGTGAGGGTCTCGGTGGCCGCGAACACCTGCGTCCCCTCGCGCCCGGCTATGCCGGCGCCGACCCCCAGCATCGACAACATGACCACGCATACGAGCACGGCGAGCAATACCGCGCGGCTTCGGCACTTGCCCATACCTTTCACCCCGGCCCCCTTCGGTCGATCAGCACCGGACTCCCACTTCATATGAGCCGTGTTGGGTTCGAACCAACGACACCCGGATTAAAAGTCCGGTGCTCTACCAACTGAGCTAACGGCCCCCGCAAGGGCTCAGATTCTAGCCCCGGGCCGGCCTTCCCGTCAACGAATACTTCGACTTAACATGGGTCTTATCCCCTCTTCGTTAAGATGCCCGCAAGGTCGAACAATCGAAAGCGACAAGGGATACCGCATGAGCATCGTCACCGACTACTACATCAGCCCCATAGCCATAGGGTTCTTGCTGGTCTACGCCGTCAGCTTCTTGCTCTACAAGAGCAAGACCATCAGGGTCACCACCCACCGCAAGATCTGGAACGTACTTCTGATGGCCACCTTCTTGGTGACCGGCGTCTTCGGCCTACTACTTACCATACAGCTGCAGTATGGGCTCCCGTTCACCATGCCTGTAGACATGCTGTTTTGGCACGTGGAAGCAGGCATAGCGATGACGCTGATCTCGTTCTTCCACCTGGCCTGGCACTTCAAGTACTACGCCCGGCTCTTCCGCACCAGCCGCGCCAAGATCCGCGAGGCCGACAGGGCTGAACGCCGCCCGGCGATGCGAGGCGTCGAACGCGGCCAGGTGGTCTACGCCCCCGAGCGCGTGCAGGGGCCTTAAGTACAGACCCGGAGCCTCCCCCCTAAACAAAGTGGGTCCCGTGGGGTGCGCAGGCTCCCCGGAAGAATCGCACTGCGCTGCTGACGGGGGGCCTGCGTGCCCCATGGGCACAAGCTAGTGACGGAAGTGCCGCCGCCCTGTGACGACCATGGCCATGCCCCGCGCCTCGGCCAACGCCAGGGACTCGTCGTCGCGCTTCGAGCCTCCTGGATGGATCGCGCAAGTCGCGCCCGCGTCGGCACACACCTCAAGAGCGTCTGGGAACGGGAAGAAGGCGTCGGACGCGACCACGCAACCGGCCAACGGGTGCTGTGCCCTGCTGACCGCCAGCCTGGCCGAGTCCACCCGGCTCATCTGGCCGGCGCCCACACCCACGGTCATAAGGTCTTTGGCCAGGATTATGGCGTTGCTCTTCGTGTTCTTTGCTACCCGCCAGGCGAAGAGCAGGTCGCCCCACTCCGCCTCGGTGGGCGTGCGGGTGCTCACCACCGTCATATTCTCGCGCTGGTCGACCTCGCAGTCCCAGTCCTGAACCAGCATGCCGCCGTAGATGCGTTTCATGTCGAACGAGCCGCAGGTGTCGCGGTTCTGCTGGCCGGCGAGAATGCGGATGTTCTCTTTGACTGTGAGCACCTTGAGAGCCTCATCGGAGTATCCAGGCGCCCACAAGACTTCGACAAAGTTGGTGCTGAGCAACTTGGCCACCGCTTCGTCCAACGGGCGGTTGAACACGATCACGCCACCGAAGGCCGAGATGGGGTCGCACGATAGGGCCTTCTCGTAGGCGGCAGCGACGGTCTCAGCCACTGCCACTCCGCAGGGGTTGTTGTGTTTGACGATGACGGAGGCCGGCAGAGCGAACTCTTCCAGACAGCGCCTGGCCGAGTCAAGGTCCAACAGGTTGTTGAACGAAAGCGGCCCCCCGTGAAGCTGTTCGACGGCAGCGACCATCGAGCCGCCGGGACCCACCTCTGAGTACCAGGAGGCACGCTGGTGCGGGTTCTCTCCGTAGCGCAGCTCTTGCACTTTCACCAGGTCGATCATGAGGTGTTCGGGGAAGTCGGCCTTCTGCTCCCCGAACCACCGAGCGATAGCCGAATCGTAGTGGGCGGTGTGATGGAAGGCCTTGGAGGCCAACCCGCGGCGGGTCTCCAGTGAGAGTTCGCCGTCACCGGCTTTGAGCTCGCCCAGGACTCTCTCGTAGTCGGCAGGATCGGTGACTATGCCCACGCCCGAGAAGTTCTTGGCCGCCGAGCGCACCATGCTGGGGCCGCCGATGTCGATGTTCTCTACCGCCTCGGCCTCGGTCACTCCGCGCTGAGCCACCGTCTGTTCGAACGGGTAGAGATTGACCACCACCAGGTCGATGGGCGCGATGCCCAAGTCTGCGATGGCCTTGAGGTGCTCGGGCTTCGACCGATCAGCCAAGATGCCCCCGTGTATGGCCGGATGAAGGGTCTTGACCCGTCCGTCCATGATCTCGGGGAACCCGGTGACCTCAGAGATGCCGGTTATCTTAAGACCGGCATCCCGCAGATACTTGGCGGTGCCTCCAGTGGAGATCACCTCCACACCCAGCTCGATCAGGCCGCGTACGAAGGGTTCTAGACCGTTCTTGTCTGATACCGACACCAGTGCCCGCTTGACCTTCACTCTCTCCTCCTCGTTACTCTCAGTGCCGCCGACAAGTGCTTCAGTACATAGGGTCCTCACCCGGGTCAGTCTACCTGCACCACCCTGCTTCCCGGAAGAGGCGCTCTGACTATTCCGGCGGCGAGTTGTTGGATGGTGCGCGGCAGCAGTTCGTGCTCGACGGCGTGGATGCGCTGCGCCAGGTCATCGACGCTGTCGCCCTCGACCACCCGCACCGCCTCTTGGGCGATGATGGGCCCGGTGTCCAGACCCTCATCCACGAAGTGGACCGTTACTCCGGTCACCTTGACCCCATGCTCTAGAGCATCCTCAATGGACGATGTGCCCGGGAAGGCCGGCAGCAGGGCCGGGTGCAGATTGATGATGCGCCAGGGGAAAGCGCGTACAAAGTCGGGCGGCACTATGCGCATATAGCCGGCCAGCGCCACCAAGTCGGGGGAAGCAGCGCGCACGGCCGCCAGCATGGCCGCCTCTTGGGCCTCGCGGGTGCCGGCCGCCTCCACACTGCACACCCCGGTGGGGATGCCCGCTTGCCTGGCCCGGTCTAGCGCCGGCACGCCTGGCTGGTCGCTCAGCACCAACACCAGCTCGACCAGCGGGCCGCCTGGCGCGGCGGCGCGTCCGTGCACTTTGTCTATGATGGCCTGCAGATTGCTGCCGTTGCCGGAGGCCAGCACTACCAAGCGGTATGCCCCGCTCACTCCAGACCTTCCATGACCACGCGCTCGCTGCCCGTGGTGATCTCACCGACCATCACAGCGTCCTCACCGGTATCGTTGAGCAGGGTGAGGGCCTGCTCCGCGGCGTCCGCAGGCAGTACCAACAAGAAGCCAAGCCCCATGTTGAAGGCCAGGAACATCTCGGGGCGCGCGATATCGCCCAGAGTCTGCAACGCCCCGAACACGGCTGGTATCTGCCACCTGTCCACGTGCAAGCGGGCCGTCATCCCCTCGGGGATGACGCGCGACAGATTGCCGGCTATGCCACCTCCGGTGACGTGAGCCATCCCCCTGATCGGAACGCCCGCCTCCAGCAGTGCCAACACGCTCTTCACGTAGATTCGCGTGGGCGTTAGCAGCACGGCGGCCGCCGACCCCCCGGGCACGCCGGGCAGAGCATCGTTAGGCTTCACTCCGCCCTTTTCCAGAGTCTTGCGTATCAGCGAGAACCCGTTGGAGTGGGCCCCACTCGAGGCCAGCCCCAAGACCACGTCGCCCGCCTCGATCCGCGACCCATCGATGAGCTTCTTGCGTTCGGCTATGGCCACACAGAAGCCGGCTAGGTCGAACTCACCGGGGGCGTACAGCCCAGACATCTCGGCCATCTCGCCCCCGATCAGCGCACAGCCGGCCTGACGACAGCCCTCGGCCACCCCAGACACCAGCTGAGCCATCTCGCTGGGGTCGAGCCGCCCCACGGCCACGTAGTCCAGAAAGAACAGAGGGCGGGCCCCCACGGTGAGAACGTCGTTGACCGACATGGCCACCAAGTCGATACCTACGGTGCTCAGGCGCCCCGTCTCTTGAGCCAAGAGGATCTTGGTGCCCACTCCGTCGGTGCCGCTGACCAGCACGGGTTCGTCGAGACCCCGCGGCAGCTCGAATAGACCTGCGAAACCTCCCAGAGACCCCAGGACCCCGGGGATGTAGGTGCTCTCGACGTCCTTCTTGATAAGGCGGACGGCCTCTTCTCCGGCCGCCACGTCCACTCCCGCCGAGCGGTAGGTGAGCTCGTCCTTGGCGCCCGCCCCGCCAGCTCCACCCGAGCCCGCGCTCATCGGGTCGACCCCGTGGTAGTCGTGGTGTGGGTCGGACCAGCGACGGTGGTAGTACCCGCAATCGTGTTGGTGGTCACCCCGGTCACCGTGACTGTGGTCGCTCCGGCGACCGTGGTGGTGGTCTCGTCATGATTGAGCGGCCACCAGTTGGGCAGTCTCACCGGCGTCAAGAAGACGATGATGCAGACCACTCCGGCCAGGCACGCCATGGCTATGGCGAGTGCCTTGCGGCTGTGCTGCAACGCCGCCAACAGGGCGAACAAGAAGAAGGCGCTGAGCAAGAAGAAGAGAGCTATGCTGACCGGACTTTTCACGTCATCAGCGTACCAGACGAGGACCCGATTGTGCCTCCGTGGACGTCGCCACTCAGCAGTGCTACAGTCTCTCCAGCAAGGATGGTGCCTTCGCAGTCAGGCTCCGTGAAGTACTAGAGCCGAGAGGGAAGCCGGTGAAGGAGTTCTAGTAGAGCTCTCATTCCGGCGCGGTCCCGCCACTGTGACCGAGTGAGGCAAGAGGAGTCGTGCGTTCGCACGACCAGCGAGCCGAGCCCGGGAGTCAGATACCTGCTGTGAAGGAGGAGCAGACGCTCTCCGCGGAGAGAGCGACTCCGTCCCGACACTGTCGGGGCGCCGACTCGGTTCGACCGAAGCATGGTCCGGCCGGGGAGTAGCTTACCTGCTCTCCACCATCTTGCGGGTCGTGATCATAGGTCGAACCGAAAGGAGTCCGTATGAACGGACGATCGACGCCACGCCGCAGACCGGCCTGGCCGTCCCCGCTCACCGGCGCGCTCATCTGCGCCCTAATACTCGCCCTCGCCATAGCAGTCGTAGGCTGTGGTTCTGGAGGCGATGGCTCCGTAACCACCGTCACCCCGGCACAGACCAGCTTCCCGGTCACGGTGACCGACGACAACGGAAGCACCGTCACCATATCGGCGACTCCACAGCGCATCGTATCCGCTTCTCCGGCCGCCACGCAGATACTCTTCGCACTCGGGGTGGGCGACCGAGTGGTGGGCGTTAACAAGTGGGACGAGTATCCGGCCGAGGTCCTAGACCTGCCCAAGGTGGCCGATCTGCAGGTGAACACCGAGGCCGTCATGGCTCTCAGCCCCGACCTGGTGTTCGGCGCCGCCGGACAAGAAGAAGCGCTTGCCGCGGTGGAGGCCGCGGGCGCGCCGGTGCTCATCTTCGATCCCAAGGACCTGGATGGCATCTATGCCAACATCACCACCGCCGGCAAGGCCGTAGGCGCTGAGGAGACCGCGGCGCAAGTCGTCCATCGATGCGCGGAGCCATCGCCGACCTCGCAGAGGCCGTGACCGCGAGCGGAGAGTCGCCCACTGTCTTCTATGCCATGGACGAGACACTCTACACCTGCGGGCTCGACACCTTCGTGGACGAACTCCTTGGCCTGGCCTCCGCCACCAACGTAGCCTCGCAGCCACAGGCCGACGGTACGGTCGCCATGGGTTACTTCCCGTTCACCCCCGAGCAACTGGTGGCCGCCGACCCCGACATGGTGATCCTGGGCGCCTTCTACGGGGGTGTCGAGAAGTTCACCTCCGACCCCCGCTTCGCGGGACTGACGGCCGTCAAAGAGGGCCGGGTGTTCGTCCTGGACGATCAGTACGACAAGCTGCTGACCTTGGCTGCGCCGCGCATCGTCGAAGGGTTCAAAGCCTTGGTGGAGACTATCCATCCTGGAATAGAAGCGACCAAGTAGCCTACCGGCTCCGGCGCCGACTCCCCGGGGAGTCGGCGCCGGACCCGGGCGCGGGCCGTCCGTGCGGCCCGCGCCCGGGTCCGCCGGTCGTAGTATCTGGACAAAGGAGAGGACGTCGGCGATGCCAGCCAGTGAAAGGCGCGGAGTCTACCGCTGGACCATGATTGGCCTATGTGTGGCCCTGGCCGGCACCGTGCTCGTGGCCATCGTGGTCGGAGCGGCCGGACTCTCGGCCGCACAGACCCTCCGCGCGCTCGGCGGCCTGCTGAGTCACGGCAGCGACGCGAGTGGCGACTACCCCGCCTGGGCACCACGGCTCTTGTTGAACCTTCGCCTCCCCCGCATCGCCCTCGCCCTGATCGTCGGCGCCGCACTCTCCACCGCCGGTACCTCGTTCCAGGGCATCTTTCGCAATCCGCTGGCCGAGCCCTATCTGCTCGGCGTCTCCGCGGGAGCCGGTCTGGGCGCGACAATAGCCATCGTCTGGAAGCCTCTGGACGCTCTAGGCATCTACGGCCTCCCCCTGCTGGCCTTCGTCGGAGCGACACTGGCCGCGTTCGTGGTCTATCGCCTGGCCACCTTCGGCGGTCAGACCGGCGCCGCCTCGCTGCTTCTGTCCGGCGTGGCGGTCGGATCCACGCTGACTGCCCTCATGTCCTTTCTCATGGTGGCCACCGAGAACGACCTGCGCACGGTGGTCGTCTGGTTGATGGGCGGACTCTCCACCGCCACCTGGGCCAAGGTATACATCACCCTGCCGGTCGTAGGTGCCGGCTTCGTCTACATGATGCTCTCGTCCCGCCGCATGAACCTTCTGCTCATGGGCGAGGAGCGGGCCCGCGAGTTGGGCATAGACAGCCGGCGGACACGCAGGAACCTCATGATCGTCGCAGCCCTCACCACAGCAGCGGCCGTGGCCTTCTCGGGCCTCATCGGCTTCATAGGTCTCATGGTGCCCCACATAATGCGGATGCTGGTAGGCCCCGACCACCGCCGTCTGCTGCCGGC
This sequence comes from uncultured Actinomycetes bacterium, assembly GCA_963747275.1. Taxonomy (GTDB): domain Bacteria; phylum Actinomycetota; class Thermoleophilia; order RBG-16-64-13; family RBG-16-64-13; genus RBG-16-64-13. Next base: position 75,045 of record CAVVEI010000005.1, on the reverse strand, counting down.
CAGCTGCCTCTTCGGGGCCGTACTGCTACTACTCGCCGACACCATGGCCCGCACTGTGATGACCCCGTCGGAGATACCCGTGGGCATAATCACCACGGCCATCGGTGGGCCCTTCTTCCTCTTCCTGCTGCGCTCGCGCAGAGGGGTCTGAGCATGGCCTCGCCTGTCTACAGACTCCGCGACATCGGGTGACCCTCGGCGACCGACAGGTGCTCGGCCCTCTGGACCTGGACTTCGGGCCGGCTCCTTCGTCGGACTGGTGGGCCCCAACGGCTCGGGCAAGACCACCCTGCTGCGCGTTCTCACCGGGGCGGTCCGTCCTTCGCACGGTGAGGTCGAGCTGCAGGGCCGGCCACTGAAAGACTACAAGGCCCTCGAGGTCGCGCGTTTGGTGGGCGTCGTTCCCCAATCCTTCACCCTCGACTTTAGCTTTACTGTTGAGGAGATGGTAGCCTTGGGCCGCTATCCCCACGGCCGTAGAGAGGCGCGCGTAGCCCTCGGCGAGGCCTCGTCCGAGCCCCAAGACCCGGTCGCCTCCGCACTCCGCGCCACCGGGCTGACCGACCTGGCGAGACGCCCCATCACCCAGCTGTCAGGGGGCGAGCGGCAACGGGCGCTGATCGCCCAGACCCTGGCTCAAGACACACCCACCCTGCTCTTGGACGAGCCCCTGAACAACCTCGACCTCAACCATCAGCTGGAGACGATGCAGCTGCTCCGCGCCCTCCACACTGCGGGCCGGACCGTGGTGGTGGTGCTACACGACCTGAACATGGCAGCGCAATACTGCGATGAGCTGATCCTGCTCGATCAGGGTCGAGTGGCCGCCCGCGGGACCCCGGCAGAGCTACTGGACCCGCGACTGGTACTGGAGGTCTTCAAGACCAGGGTCTCTGTGCACCGGCAGGGCCGCAGGCCCTACGTGACTCCGGTCTGGTCAGAACCGGCGAGCAGCTCCTCAGGCCTCGAGCAGCGCCGCGTGCATGTGCTCGCAGGAGGAGGCGCGGCCAGCAGCCTTCTGGAGGAGATGGTGCTGCGGGGCTTCACGCCCAGCGTGGGCGTGGTGAGCGTCTTCGACACCGACTACGCCACCGCGCAGACCTATGGGCTAGAGGTGGTGTCGGCGCCGCCCTTCGAGCCCTTCACCGAAGAGGCCATGCGGGCAGTTCGACGCGCTGGCCAAAGACGCCGATGCCCTGATAGTCGCCCCCGTGTTCTTCGGCCGGGGCAACCTGGGGCCGCTTCACACCGCCCTGCGCGCCGCCCGATCGGGCAAGAAGGTGATCGTGGTCGACCGGCCGCCAATCACCGAGCGGGACATGAGCGACGGCGCAGCCACAGACTTGGTGGCTCAGCTGCTCGGCTGCCGGGGCTCTGGCGGCCCATGAGTCCTCACGGGCCGTCGACCTCATATAGGCCGATCGCTCAGTCGGGCAGCGCCCCGCAGGCCTCATCTTCGTAGCGGAACTTCGAGCAGCGCAGCTCGGCGGGCACCTGCGCAGGGGTAGTCACCCGTGAAGCAGGCGGCGCAGAAGGTGTCGCCGGCATCTGTCGACCCCGGTGGCCCGCATGAGACCCTCAAAGGACAGGTAGGCGACCGAGGTGGCGCCCAACTCCCGGCTGATCTCGTCGATGCTCTTGCCGAAGGCGATGAACTCGTCCTGGTCGGCCATGTCGATGCCGTAGAAGCACGGGTACACGATAGGCGGCGAGCTGATGCGCAGGTGCACCTCTTTGGCTCCCGCCTCGAAGAGCACCCGCACCAGCGCCCGGGTGGTGTTGCCGCGCACGATGGAGTCGTCTACCACCACCAGGCGCTTGCCCTTGAGCGCAGAGGTGAGCGGGTTGAACTTCATGCGTATGCCCAGCTTGCGCACCTGGTCGTTGGGGTCGATGAAGGTACGGCCTATGTAGCGGTTCTTGATGAGAGCCTCACCGTAGGTGATGCCGCTGCGGGCCGCGTAGCCGATCGCTGCCGAGTTGCCGGTGTCAGGCACCGGGATGACCAGATCGGCCTCCACCGGCGATTCCGCCGCCAGCTCCTCCCCCATACGGCTGCGGGCCGCGTACAGGGTCTGCCCCTTCATCACCGAGTCAGGACGAGCGAAGTAGATGAACTCGAAGACACACAGGGCTTCGCGCTTGCGCGCTACCACCTGCTCTATCTCGTATCCGCTTTCGGAGAGCACGCAGATCTCGCCCGGCTCGATCTCGCGCACCAGTTTGGCGCCGATGATGTCCAGGCCCGAGGTCTCGCTGGCCAGGCAGTAACGCCCCTCGAACTCCCCCAGCACCAGCGGCCGCACGCCGTAGGGGTCGCGAAAGCCGATGACCTCGTCGTTGGTCAGCAGCACCGCGCTGAAGGCTCCGCGCAGCTGGGGGATGACCTCGCGCAGCGCCTCCCGGATGTCGTGCGAGGGGTGCTCGGCCAGCAGCGCCGCGATGACCTCGGTGTCCGAGGTGCTCTCAAAGATCTGGCCGTTCTTGACCAGATTGGCCCGCAGGATCGTCAGTGTTCACCAGGTTGCCGTTGTGGGCGAGAGCGATGAAGGAGCCATTGCGCGTGCGGGCGAAGGGCTGCGCATTGCGCATCTCGCTGGAACCGGTGGTGGAGTAGCGCACATGGCCGATGGCCAACCGCCCGGGTAGCGACTGCAGCATCTCCTCCTGGAACACCTGCGAGACCAGGCCCATGTCTTTGTGAACGTCCAGGCGCGCGCCGTCGGTAACGGCTATGCCCGCCGACTCCTGTCCGCGGTGCTGCAAGGCGAAGAGGGCGAAGAAGGTGAGACGGGCGACATCCATCTCAGGGGCGTAGATGCCGAACACCCCGCACTCGTCGTGAGGTGACTCCTCCCGCCAGATAGACTGAGCCTCTTGCTCGGCGTCCGCGGGAGTCTGCCACCAAGCCGGCATTACTCCCCCAATGCCCGGCTCAAGGCCGATTCGTAGGTCTGGTGCAAGGTCTTGAGCGGCACGCTGCAGGCCCTCGCCCGACGAGTCCGGCGCGCCAGCGCCACCTCAGTCGCCTCCCACCTTGCCCACGCGCGCGCAGGGCACACTCTGCTGCTCGCAGAGCGTCTCCAGACGCTCAGCCTGCGTCCAGCGCCACCGAGACCACCACCAGCGTCGGCGCCTCGCCGAACAGCGCCAGGTCGGACGCGCGCAGCCAAGCGCGGACCCGGCGGCCCGCGACCCAGGGCGCCGCCGACAGGTCGAGTGTCGCGCCCACTTCGCCGGCCAGGCAGCACTCGGTGACAGCCACAGCCAACCCACCGTCGGAGAGGTCGTGCGCCGACTTGAGCAGCCCGGCGGCGATGGCCTCGCGAAGTGTCGCCTGCAGCGCGACCTCGGCCTTGAGGTCCACGTCGGGGATGCGCCCCGCCGGCCGGCCCTTCGGGCCGCCGAACCAGCGCTTCTGGTACTCAGACCCGTCCAGCGTGGGCACCGCGTCGCCCAGCAGATAGACCACGTCGCCCGCGTCCTTGAACGCGTAGGTGCAGTGCTTCTCGACATCGTCCATGACTCCCAACATACCCACCACCGGGGTCGGATAGATGGGCTGCTCGAAGCTCTCGTTGTAGAGCGACACGTTGCCGGAGATCACCGGCGTGTCCAGCGCCTCGCAGGCCTGGGCCATGCCCTCGATGGCCTGAGCCAACTGATACGCGATGGGGCCGTTGTCCGGATTGCCGAAGTTCAGGCAGTTGGTGATGGCTATGGGCAGCGCGCCCACGCAGGAGACATTGCGGGCCGCCTCGCATACCGCGGCCTTGCCGCCGCGATACGGGTCGAGATAGGTCTGGCGGCCGTTGCCGTCGGTACAGACGGCTATGCCGGCGCCGGTCTTCTTGATGCGCAGCAGCGCCGCGTCGCCGCCGGGCACCAGCACCGTGTTCAGCTGCACCTGATGGTCATACTGCTGCCACACCCAGCGCCGGCTGGCGATGTTGGGCGAGCCCACCAAGTCGAGCAAGATGTCGCCCAGAGGCACACCCGGGGCCGGGTAGTCGGCCGGGTCGAGCGGCAGGTCCACTTCGTGGGCCGGCCGCTCCTGCGGCACGATCACCACGGGCGCCTCGGCCAGAGCCACCGCGTCCATGTCGCCCACCATCTCGCCCTGCCAGAAGACGCGCAGCCGCTTGGTGTCGGTGACGTCGCCCACGATGGTGGCATCCAGGTCCCAACGGTCGCAGACCGCCTTCACCGCCGGCCACTTCTCGGGCGTCACGATAGCCAGCATGCGCTCCTGGCTCTCGCTGATCATGATCTCCCAGGGCTCCATGTCGGCCTCGCGCAGAGGCACGCGGTCGGCGTGCAGGTCGATGCCCACCTCGCCCTTGGCCGCCATCTCGCTGGACGACGAGGTGATGCCGGCCGCGCCCAGGTCCTGCAGGGCCACGAACAGGTCGTCGCGCAGCATCTCCAGGCACGACTCCAGCAGCTTCTTCTCGGTGAACGGGTCGCCCACCTGCACCGACGGGCGCTTCTCTTCCAGGGTCTCGTCGAACACCTGGCTGGCCAGCACGCTGGCCCCGCCGATGCCGTCGCGGCCCGTCTTGGAGCCGATAAGCACCACGTGGTTGCCCACGCCGGCGGCGCTGCTGCGGATGATCTGGTCTTTGGTCACCAGACCCACGGTCATGGCGTTCACCAGGCAGTTGCCGGCGTACGGATCTTCGAAGTACACCTCTCCGGCCACCGTGGGGATGCCCATGCAGTTGCCGTAGCCGCCGATGCCGGCCACCACCTGCTCGAACAGGTAGCGCTGCCGGTTGGTGACCGCTTCAGAGGGCGGGGTGTCGCGCCGCCGCGGCCGCCCGCGTCGGGCCGCGCCGCGCGCCGGCAGCGGCGCGATCTCGCCGAACCGCAGGGAGTCCAGTCCGCAGATGGGACGCGAACCCATGGCGAAGATGTCGCGGATGATGCCGCCCACCCCGGTGGCCGCGCCCTGGTAGGGCTCCACCGCCGAGGGATGGTTGTGGCTCTCGATCTTCATGGCCACGGCCACGCCGCCACCTATGTCCACGATGCCGGCGTTCTCGCCCGGGCCCTGCAGCACCCGCTCGCCGGTGGTGGGGAAGCGCTTGAGCAGCGGCCGGGAGTGCTTGTAGCCGCAGTGCTCGCTCCACATCAGCGAGAAGATGGCCAGCTCCACATGGGTGGGCTCGCGGCCCTGCAGTTCTTTGATGTGCTCGTACTCGCCGCGAGTGAGGCCCAGTTGCTCGAAGAGCTCAGGCATGCGGGCCTCCCTGTGCCGCGCCGCGGGCCGTGGCCCGTGCACCCCGAGCGCGCGCGCTCACGCCCCGCCTCTCGAGCACCGTGTCTATGATCGACTGAAAGATCGCCCGTCCGTCGGTGCCGCCCACGATCGGCTCACAGACCCGCTCGGGGTGCGGCATCATGCCCAGCACGTTGCCGCCCTCGCTGACGATGCCCGCCACGTTGTCGGTGGACCCGTTGGGGTTGGCAGCATCGGTGACCTTGCCGTTCGCGTCGCAGTAACGGAACACCACCAGATTTTGCCGCTCGATCTCCTGAAGGCTCTCGGCACCCGCCGTCCAGTTGCCCTCGTTGTGGTTGATGGGCACCGGATGACCTGGCCCACCTGGAAGTGCCGGGTGAACGGCGTATCGGTGCGCTCCACCCGCAGATAGACCGGCATGCAGAGAAAGCGCAGGCCCCGGTTGCGCCGCAGCGCGCCGTGCAGCAGATGGGCCTCGGTGAGTATCTGGAAGCCGTTGCAGATGCCCAGCACCAAGCCTCCGGCCTTCGCGAAGGCGTCCACCTCCTGCATGATGGGGCTGAAGCGGGCGACGGCGCCGGTGCGCAGATAGTCGCCGTAGGAGAAACCGCCGGGCAGGATCACGCACTCGGCGCCCTTGAGATCGTGGTCCTTGTGCCAGAGGTAGAACGGTTCGGCTTCGCGGGAAGGTGGAGAGGACGTGACAGGCGTCGTAGTCGCAATTGGAGCCGGGAAAGACCACGACCCCGAAACGCACCGGACCCGCCGTCACCTTCAGTTCCCCTCCTTGGTCGAATCGTCATCTGAGGTGATCTCGAAGCGATAGTCCTCGATGATGGGGTTGGCCAGAAGCCGGCGGCACATGTCGTCCACCTCGGCCTTGGCCTTGGTCCAGGTCACTCGCCCTGGACCTCGAGGGTGATGTAGCGGCCCACGCGGATGTTCCGGCGTTGGTGTGCCCCAGACCGGGCAGAGCCCTCTCGACGACGGCGCCTTGGGGGTCCACCACTCCGCGCTTGGGAGTCACATAGACTGAGACCTTGAACACGCTTCGCGCTCCTCGTCGTCGCTTGGTGCCGGGCGCCCTGGGCAGACCCACCGGCGGAGTACCGCCTCGGTCTTGATTCTACCATTGACAACGCGCGCCCACGGCTCTACTGTCCCTCTCGTGAGACCTGAGATCAAAGCAACACATACTCCCCGCCGGCCTGCTGGTGGCCGCGATCGTCTGTGGCGGCATCTCCTGGACCCTGGAGGGCACCGCCTTCTGGGTGATGATCGGCATCACCGTGGTACTGATCAGTCGCCGGCATCGTCGTCGCCAGGCGGACCGAAGGGGCCAAGCGCAAGTAGCGACTCCGACGAGTCTCAGACCGCTCCTACCCGAGACCCCGCCCCTTACCACTTCATGTCGGCCACCCGCCTCATGATCACGTTCATGTGCCGCAGTTGCTGGGTGGGGTCGAAGCAGGCCCTTATCTCCGAGGTCTTGAGCCACTTGGTCACTTCGCCGTCGGCCTTCAGCAGGCTCATGAACGGCACCTTGTCCTCCCAGGCCTTCATGGCGTTACGCTGCACCAGCGCGTAGGCGTCATCGCGCAGCATGCCGGCCTTGACCAGAGTCAGCAGCACCCTCTGGCTGTAGAGCAGGCCGTAGCTCTTGTCCAGGTTGGCGGCCATGGCATCGGGATGCACCATCAGCTTGTCGATCAGCCAACAGGCCTTGTCGAGCATGTAGTGCAAGCAGGATGGTGCTGTCGGGCAGTATCACGCGTTCGGCGCTGGAGTGGCTGATGTCGCGCTCATGCCACAGCGGGATGTTCTCGAAGGCAGCCAGCATGTTGCAGCGGATGACGCGCGCTTGGCCGCAGATGCGCTCGGAGATGATGGGGTTGCGCTTGTGCGGCATGGCCGACGAGCCCTTCTGACCCGGAGCGAAGTACTCCTCGGCCTCCAGGACCTCGGTGCGCTGGTAGTGCCGCACCTGCAGCGCGATCTTCTCCAAGGTGCTGGCGAGCAGCGCCAGGGCAGCCATGAAGTGGGCGTGCCGGTCGCGCTGGACTATCTGCGTGGAGATGGGCGCCGCCTCCAGACCGAGCAGGTCCATGGTGATCTCTTCGACCTGTGGGTCGACGTTGGCGTACGTGCCCACCGCGCCCGAGATCTTGCCCACCGACACCTGCCTGGTGGCCTCGCGCAGCCGCTCCAGGCCGCGATTGCACCTCGAAAGCCCACAGCCCCAACACCATGCCGAAGGTGATGGGCTCGGCGTGAACGCCATGTGTGCGGCCGATCATTATGGTCTCGCGATGCTCCTCGGCCCTGCGCTGCAGGATGCGGCCCAGCCGGATGGTCTCCTCCTCCAGCAGCGCGCCGGCCGCCTGCAATTGCAGGGCGAGCCCGGTGTCGAGCACGTCTGAAGAGGTGAGGCCGTAGTGCAGGTACTTGGAGGCCTCGCCGATGTTCTCGGCCACGCAGCTGACGAAGGCGATCATATCGTGCTGGGTGACCTCTTCGATCTCGGCCACCCGCTCCATGTCGAAGCTGGCCTTGACCCTGATGTCCTCCATGGCCTCCTGCGGGATCTTGCCCAGCCTGGCCCAGGCCTCGCACACGGCCACTTCGACCTGCAGCCAGGCCGACATGCGCGCCTCGTCGGTCCAGATGGCCGCCATGCGCGGAGTGGAGTAGCGCTCGATCATCGTCCGCCCTCCGCTTCGACCGCGCCGGCGGGCTCGGCGCCAGCCCGGCCACCCGCAGTATCTTCGCCGCGAGGATGCCGGCGTTGCGGGCGCCGTTGATGGCCACGGTGGCCACCGGCACGCCGGAGGGCATCTGCACCATGGAGAGAAGCGAATCCAGACCGCCCAGGTCGCTGGTCTTTATGGGCACCCCGATCACCGGCAGGTCGGTCATAGCGCGCCACGACTCCGGGCAGCGCCGCAGCCTTGCCCGCGCCGGCGATGATCACCTTGAGCCCCCGCGACTCGGCGCTCAGCGCGTAATCGCGCACGCCTTCGGGGTCTCGATGAGCGGAGAGCACCTTGACCTCGTGGGCGATGCCCAGAGAGGTCGAGTTCTTTGACAGCATCGTCCATGACCTGGGCGTCGGACTCCGAGCCCATCAGCACACCAACCAGTGGCTTGTCCGCCATCTCTCTCCCGCTCCTCTCTAGGCCTGTTGACCGGCTTCCCACTGCTCCGCCCGCAGAGCGATATCCGAGCGGTGCTGCTGCGCCCTCGAAGTCGTATCTCGGCCACCGCCTCGTACGCCCGTGCCCGGGCCTCGGCGAAGGTGTCGCCCAGACCGGTCACGGTGAGCACCCTGCCGCCCGAGGTGACCAGTACCCTTGCTCAGCACCCAGCGGTGGCCGCGTGAAAGACCTCGACGCCCTCCCGACGCGACGCCTCTGTCCGAGCCCGTGATGACGTCACCCTTGGAGCTTGAGGCCGGATAGCCCCGCGAGGCCATGACCACCCCCACGGCCGCGCCCTCGCGCCACTCGACCTTGCTCCGGCAGCGCGCTCCCCTTTGGCGGCCGCGAGCAGCAACTCCAGCAGGTCCGACTCCAGGCGAGGCAGAAGGGCCTGCGTCTCCGGATCGCCGAAGCGACAGTTGAACTCGAGCACCTTGGGTCCGTCCTTGGTCAGCATGAGCCCCGCGTAGAGCACGCCCCTGAAGTCGATGCCCCGCCTCACCAGCTCGGCCACCGTCGGCCGCACCGCCTCATCCACCAGACGCTGCGTAGAGCCTCTCGTCGACCGCCGGCACCGGCGAGTACGAGCCCATGCCCCCCGTGTTCGGACCCTGGTCGCCATCCAACGCCCGCTTGTAGTCTTGAGCGGGCGCGAGGGGCAACACCTGGTCGCCGCTGACTATGGCGAGCAGCGAGACCTCTTCGCCCTCCAGATACTCCTCGATGAGCACGGTATCCGCCGCCTCGCCGAAGCGCCGCTCGACGAAACACTCCGCCAGCGCCGCCTCGGCCTCGCGCACGGTCTTGGCCACGATGACACCCTTGCCCGCGGCCAAGCCGTCGGCCTTGATCACGATCGGGAGCCCCGTGCTCGCGCAGATAGGCCAGCGCCTCTGCGTGGCTGGTGAAGGTAGCGGCGCGGCCGGTCGGCACCCCCGCCGCCTGCATGACCTCCTTGGCGAAGGCCTTGGAGCCCTCCATGCGCGCGCCGTCGGCCCCGGGACCGAACACCACGAAACCCCGCTCCCGCAGCTGGTCGGCCAACCCCGCCACCAGCGGGGCCTCCGGCCCGACCACCGTGAGGTCGAACTTCTCGCGCTCGACCAGGGCCACCAGCGCCGGCAACGTCCTCGGCTCGCCACGGCCACCATCTCGGCGTCTGCCGCGATGCCGGCGTTGCCCGGGAGCGGCCACCAGTCGGCCGATGCGGCGGCTCTTGGCCAGGCCGCGCACGAGTGCATGCTCCCGCGCGCCTCCACCGACCACCAGAACGTCCAGCCGGTCAGAAGCCACGGTCGCCTCCGCTACTCTACGCAGTGCTGGGTCGCGCGTTATCCACGGCCGTCCTGCCCGTACGGCTCTTCGCCGTGCCGCTGACGGACCGTCTGAGGATACGGCACCTTGATGTGCTGCTCTCGCCTGGGACCCACCGAGATGAGCGAGATGGGCACCTGCACCGCGTTCATGATGTAGTTGAGGTAGTCGATGGCCTGCTCGGGCAGGTCCTGGACGCGGGTGGCCCCGGAGATGTCGCTCTCCCAGCCGGGGAGCTCCTCGTAGATGGGCTCGACCTCGGCGAACGTCGTCTGAACCGGGGGCAACTCGACTGTCACCTCGCCCTTGTACCGATACGAGTTGCAGACCTTGATGGTCTTCATGGTGTTGAGCACGTCGAGTTTGGTGATGCAGAGACCGGTCAGTCCGTTGACCCGGGCCGCGTAGCGCAGCGCCACCAGGTCGAGCCAGCCGCAGCGCCGCGGCCGGCCCGTGGTGGTGCCGAACTCGTGCCCTATCTCGCGCATGGCCTCGCCTGTCTCGTCGGTGAGCTCGGTGGGGAAGGGCCCTGAGCCCACGCGGGTGACGTAAGCCTTGGTGATACCCCAGACCTCGTTCACCTCCAGTGGCCCGATGCCGGCGCCCACGCAGGCGTAGCCCGCCACCGGGTTGGAGGAGGTCACGTACGGATAGGTGCCGTGATCGAGGTCCAGGAGGGTGCCCTGGGCTCCCTCCAGCAGCACCGCCTTGTTCTCGCGCAGGCCTCGCCAGACCAGGAGGTCGGTGTCGTCGACATGCGCCCGCAGCGACTCGGCCGCCTCGATGTAGCGCTCGCAGTCGGCCTCCAGGCTGCTGGTGTCCTCGCCGTAGGTGCGCTCCATGACCTCGGCCTTGGCCTTCATGGTAGACATCACCCGCTCGCGAAGACCCGCGGGGTCGATGACGTCGTGCATGCGCACGCCTTGGCGCGAGGCCTTGTCGGCGTAGGCGGGCCCGATGCCGCGGCCGGTGGTGCCGATCTTGCCCTTGCCCAGACGCGTCTCTTGCACGTGGTCGAGCATGATGTGGTACGGCATGATGAGGTGAGCCTTGCCGGACACCTTGAGATTGGCCGTGGACACCCCGCGACTCTCGAGATCGTCGATCTCCGCGCGCAGCACGGTGGGGTCGATGACCACCCCGCCGCCTATGACGGCGGTCAACGCGCGGGTTGAAGATGCCCGACGGCACCAGATGAAGGGCGAACTTGCCCCGCTCATTCTCCACGGTGTGACCGGCATTGTTGCCACCCTGGTAGCGGACCACCATGTCGGCCTGCTCGCAGAGCAGATCGGTGACCTTGCCTTTGCCCTCGTCCCCCCATTGGGCCCCAACCACCACAAGAACCGGCACATCGCCTCCCGATATGATTGACTGCGTGCGAACCTCTCACCGGTCGCCGCGACGAACCGGTCTACAGTCAGTTTACACTAGGCCGGTCGGGCCACGGCGCGGCGAGGCGCACCGGCCCGGCGTGACTCGCAGCGCCGAGCGCTGAGCCCTAGCCCGGCCTGCGACAGGTGGTGACGATCCAGGTCGCCGAAGCGCGTGTAGGCAGGGCTGAAGGCCAGCTCACATTCGCCGATAGGGCCGTTGCGCTGCTTGCCTATGATGATCTCGGCCCTGCCCTGCTTGGTGGAATTCTCCTTGTTGTAGACCTCGTCCCTGTAGATGAACAGCACCAAGTCTGCATCTTGCTCGAGGGCTCCCGATTCTCTCAGGTCAGAAAGCACCGGCTTCTTCTCCTGACGCTGCTCCACCTGGCGCGACAGCTGCGACAGCGCCAGCACCGGCACCTCCAGCTCGCGGGCCAGGATCTTGAGTCCGCGCGAGATGCGCGATATCTCCTGCTGCCTGTTCTCAGCGTTGGTGTCGCCCACCATGAGCTGCAGGTAGTCCACCACTATGAGACCCAGGTTCTTCTCCCTGGCCTTGAGACGGCGCGACTTGGCCCGCATCTCCATGAGGTTGAGCGAGGGCGTGTCGTCGATGAAGATGGGCGCCCTGCTCAGCTCAGTGCAACCGCCCGCCAACTTGCTCCATTCGTTGGGCTGCAGCGACGCCGCGGCGCACCTTCCACAGGTCCACCCGCGCCTCGGAGCACATCAGCCGGGTGGACACCTCCATCTTGGACATCTCCAGGCTGTAGAGGGCCACCCCCTTGCCCTGCCCCACCCCGACGTTGCGCGCGATGTTGAGGGCGAGCGCCGTCTTGCCCATGGAGGGACGCGCAGCCAGGATGACCAGGTTGGCGGGCTGCAGGCCCCGATCTTGTCGTCCAGGTCGCGAAACCCGGTCTGGCAACCGATGGTGTGGTGGCCGACAGTGGCCACCCGCTCCAACTCGGCGTAGTTGTCGGTGATGAGCTCGCCCAGCGGCGAGAACTCTCCCACCACCCTGGTCTGCGAGATGTCGAACACCATCTGCTCGGCCCGGTCCATGAGGTCGACGGGGGAACCGTCGCGCCGGTAGCCCATCTCGGTGATCTCTCCGCCCACCCGGATGAGCGAGCGCAGGAAGTAGTTCTCCCTGACTATCTCGGCATAGTGGCGCGCGTTGGTGGCGGCCGGCACCGCCGTCACCAGGCTGTGGACGAAGGCCCGGCCCCCCACAGCCTCCAGCGTCGCGCGATTGGCGAGCTCCTCGCAGACGGTGATGGGGTCCACCGGTTCGCCGCGTGAGAAGAGGTCTTCGATGGCCTCGAAGATGCGCTGGTGGGCCTGCCGGTAGAACTGGTGCGGCCGGACGATCTCGCTGACGCCCGGGATGACGTTGGGCGTGAGCATGCTTGCGCCCAGAACCGATATCTCGGCGTCCAGGTTCTGCGGCACCACCCGGTCGCCATCGAGTTGGTCGCCGACTTGGCCGCCGTTGCCGGAGCCGCCTGCCTTCGCCTCCACGCGCGCCTCTCTCTCCCGAGCAGAAGGCCCCCGGACTGAAGGCCAGCTTAGGCCTTCTCTTCCTCCGGGGCCACTATCACCTTGACTTCCGCCGGCTCCACGCTGCTATGCACGCGCACCTTGACCATATAGGTGCCCACGGTCTTGATGGGCTCTTCCAGATCGATGTCGTGCTTGTCGATGCGGATCTTGCGCGCCTGATAGAGGGCGTTGGCAACGTCCTGGTTGGTCACCGAACCGAACAGCCGGTCACTGGTGCCCACCGCGGCCGTGATGGTGAGCACGGTCTTGGACAGCATCTCTCGGGTCTCGTCGGCCCGCTCGGCGACACGCCGGGCAGCCGCCTGCGCGCTCCTCCATGGTCTGCTTGGCGGCAGCCACTCGCGACGGGGTGGCTATCTCGGCCAGCTTGCGGGGCAGAAGGAAGTTGCGGGCGTAGCCCTCGGCCACGTTGGCCACGTCGCCCTTCTTGCCCAGCTTGTCAACGTCCTGCAATAGGATTATCTCCATGCCTACTCCTTGTGACAGCCCGGCTCTAGCGGTTGCTGTAGGGCAGCAGAGCGACCTCGCGAGCCCTCTTGATGGCCACGGCCACCTGCCGCTGATGCCGGCGGCATGCACCGGTGGTACGGCGAGACTTGATCTTGCCGCGCTCGGACATGAAGCGTCGAAGAGTGCCGAAGTCTTTGTAGTCCACCACGTCGATGTCTTCTTTGCAGAAGTAACAGTACTTGCGCCGCCGGTTGCCCGTGTCGGGCCGAATGCGCCTGGTCTGCTTCTTAGGATTCCCCACTTTGCTCTGTTCCTCCTATCCCTGTGTATCGGAGACGACCGCCTAGAACGGTATGTCGTCGCCCCCGAAATCGATGTCTTTGAAATCGTCCTGGGCGGGCGCTTCGCCCGACGCTGCTGCTTGCCGCCTCGGGCCACCGGCTCGCGTGTCTCGTTCTGTCCGCCGATGAACATCACCGTGTCGGCGATGATCTCGACCTTGCTGCGCTTGGTGCCGTCTTGGGCCTCCCAGGACCGCTGGTCCAGGCGCCCGTCGACCGCTACCTGCCTGCCCTTGCTGAGATACTTGGCGCAGTTCTCGCCCTGGGTACCCCAGACGACCACGTCGAAGAAGTTGGGCTTCTCGAGCCATTGGCCGGAGGAGTCCTTGTACGAGGAGTTGACCGCCACTCCCAGTTGGCACACCGAGGCGCCGTTGGGGGTCTGACGGAGCTCGGGGTCGCGAGTCAGCTTACCGACCAAGGTCACGTGTGCGATACCGCGAGCCATCTCCGCTCCTTACTCCTCGGCTTCTTCGGCTCGTCTCGGCCTTGGCGGTCGCCCCAGGAGCCTTGACGCTGAAAGGCTTCTCGTGGCGAAGGGGCATGAACCTGAGAACGACGTCGGTGATGCCCAGCACACGGGTCACCTCGGCCAAGGTCTCGGCGGTCGCCTCGAAGTACACGATGTAGAAGACGCCGTCCTGCATGTCCTTGATCTCGTACGCGAGACGCTTCTTGCCCCACTCGTCGATCTTCACGATGGTGCCCTTGTCACCCGTGATGATCTCTTTGGTGCGGTCCACGACCGCTGCGCGTTCTTCATCTGTCGCGTCAGTGCGCAAGATGAGAACCAGCTCATAGCTGTTCAGTTTGGGTCACCTCCTACGGTCTGAACGGCCCCGGCCTCGCTGCCGGAGCAGGGGTGCATATTGAATTGTACTCGCGTCCCCGGACGACAACTGCGACAAGTCGCAGCCGGACTCGGTGACGCGAGCCGTTCAGTATACACCGTGGTCATGAAGCACGAGGCTCCGAAGTAGCGCGGGGCACGAAGAGGCCCCTGAAGTGGGCGGGGGCGGCACCGTCCCGGTGCCGCCCCCGCTGTACCCGTCTCTTAAAGGCCCTAGCCGCTTACTGGGAGGTCTTGTCTCCCTCGTCCTTGACCGACTGACCCTTCTTCTTCGTCGCCGACCTTGCGACCGCGTAGACGATCACGCCCACGATGACCAGCAGTGATCAGGGAGGGCACTATCCATCCAAGACCCTGAACGACCCGCTGAACGCATCGACCACATTGTGAAGGGCGTCCTTGAGCGCCTGCACGAAGCCCCACTCGCCCGGTTCCTCGACCCGAGCCCCAGCCTCGTAGATGTTCATGGTCAGAGTGGAGAAGCTGGTATGCCCCTCCAGGTACTGCATGCGCCCTTTGAGCTGCTCCAGTTCCTGCTGCGCATAGGCGAGGGTCTGCTGCACCTGCAGTATCTCGCTGATGGTCTTGGCCTTGCCGAGCAGGGCCAAGATGGCGTTCGACATACGCCTGCTGATTGGTTATGCGGGCCTGAAGGTCGGTGTACTCCTCGGTGACGTCCTGGGTGACCGTGTTCTCGTACTTGACCTCGCCCAGCTTCTTGGCCTCGGTCATCACCTTGTCGAACGACGCCGCGGGTACTCTTATCGATACCGTGCCGCTCTCGATCTTGTCCTCTTCGCCACTGGCGGAGGAGTTGGAGCTGAGCACGTAGCCACCGAACAACCCCGCGATCTGCTGGGCCTTGTCGAACTTGGCCCGGAAATCCCCCTTGTCGACCTCGAGGTCGAGGACGGCCTCTTTCATTATCTTCTGTCCGGCCGCCGCCTCCAGCGACGCGAGCGAGGCCCCCTTTGAAGTCTGGGCTTGCTCACGAGCTTCCGCCTCGGGCGCGAACGACGCTGCCTCCTCGGCCGCTGCGCCTGCCGCGACGTCCCCTTCGTTCTCCGCCCCCGGGAACCAGGTCGTGGTCGTGTACTGGTCGGGCTGCAACGCGTCAGAAGGTGTCTTCTCTTCGCACCCCGAGGCTCCGGCCACGCCCGCCAACACAAGGACGATGATCACACCCAAGAGGATCGCCCCTGTCTTGCGTGCTTTGGTCATCTTCATCACACACCCCCTATACCCGTCATCTAGACCCTGCCCGCGCTAGGACGCCAGGCCTAGAGGCGTAGTTCCGCGCTTAGAAGCTCAGCGGGACACCTGCCACCAGGAGCGCGCCATAGACTATCAACACGACGCCGCATGCGATCTGTATGAGCCGCATATGGCGCCGGATGCGCGCGAACGATCTCGAGCGCCCACCCCACGAACAGCCCCGCCACCAGAAAGGGTATGCCCATGCCCATGGAGTACACGAACAACAGCAAAGCCCCGGCCGCGGGATCGCCGCCTTCGGCCGCCATGGTGAGTATGGCACCCAATATCGGGCCCACGCACGGAGTCCACCCGAAGGCGAAGGCCACCCCCACCAGAAATGCGCCTGCCGGACCCCTGGGAGCCCTAGCCAAGAAGGGCCGCACGTCCCTCTTCATGAAAGCAGGCACAGTCAAACCCACCAACACCGCACCCAGGACAATCAGGAGGATGCCCCCCACATAGCGGAGCACCTGCCGGTTGGTGACCAGAGACCCCGCCAGGGAGAACCCCGCCCCCATAAGAGTAAACACCACCGAAAAGCCGAGAACAAAGGCCAAGGTCCCCCAGAGCACTCGACGGTTGCCCTTCTTTGCCTCTTCGACGCTCAGGCCGGACACAAAAGACAGATAGGCCGGCAAGCAGCGGCAGCACGCAAGGGCTCACGAAGCTCGCCGCACCCCCAGCAAGGGCTATCAGGAAGGCGGCTACACTCAGCTCAGCGGGCAAGTCCATCGATCACGCCGGACAGCGCAGCGGCGGTCGTGCCGCCCACCAACCGTTCAGCCATGCGACCCTCAGAGTCGATTATCACCGTGGTGGGTATCGCGGACACTCCGTAGGCGTCAGCGGCCCTGTCGCCGTCGAGCATCACCGGGAACGTCCAGCCGTTGTCGAGATGAGCGCCCGGATATCGTCCTCGGCGTCACTCACCGCCACAGCCAACACTGTCGCCCGGTCTTGATTCTCTTTGTAGAAGAGGTCTATCTCAGGGGCCTCTTCCCGGCAAGGCCCACACCAACTAGCCATGAACACCAACACCAGAGGCTTGCCGGCCTAATCGGCCAGCGACACCTGCTCGCCGTCGAGGGTGACGCCGGAGAAGTCGGGAGCAGCAGGCCGGAAGGCTGCCACCCCCCGAGGAGGTCGAGCACCCCGCGAGACCGCGGCCAGAGCGATCACCAGCATCCCGAGGACCACCCTCAGGCATCCCGATCGATTACGATGAAGACAGCTCATGACGCTAGTCCTCCTTGCCGGCCTTGCCGGACCCTTGAGGCTTATCTTTGGGCTTTGCCGACTTCTGGGCCTTTGCCGACTTGCCGGGCTTCGCCACGACCATAACGGGGCGAAGCCGCCCGCGCGTGCCAAACCACCAGATGCCAACTATGCCAACTACAAACAGAGCGATGCTGATCCACTGCTGCTGTGTCAGGCCTAACGCCACAGCGGGATTGGTGCGCACGAACTCCACCAAGAACCGCTCCACGCCGGCCAGCACAAGTAAATGAAGAACATGGTGCCTTCGCGCTTGATGTGCGGCAGAGATCACCCACAGCATGAGCGCGAAGATGAAGAGCGAAGCGAGTACCTCGTAAAGCTGTGTGGGGTGAACGGGATAATCCACGGGCGGGGACCCTTTGGGGAAGGCGATGCCCCAGGGCAGATCTGTCGCCTTGCCGTAATCATCGCCCACCAGGAAGCAGCCCATCCGACCCACCGCGTAGCCGGTCGCCATGGCGAAGGCTGAGCCGTCGGCCACCGCCATGAGCCTCTGCTTCGAGAACACCGTCACCAGCGCCGCGGCAGACAAACCCCCGATCATGCCCCCGAACCAGACCAGACCCCTGCCGCTCCACAGGTTCTCCGGCCAAGACTCAGGATTGATGATCAGATAGTGGATCTTGGCGCCCAGAATGCCACCTATGATGGCGGCTATCACAAGCCCCCAGACAAAATCGGGCCTGACCCCCGCTCTTGCCGAACTGCCAACGTGCGGTGAAGCCGCCCACGATAAAGGCGAGAGCCATCATCACGCCGAAGGAGCTGACGGCAAAATCTCCGATGCGGAAGAGCTCTGGGTACATCAGACTCCTTTCGCGGCCGCTAGGCCGACGGACTGGTGGGCCCTAGGGCGCCGGCACGCTAGCCGGCGTAGCCACAACCCGAGGACGAGGGACAACTTTGGGGGCGGCAGCACCCACCCTCTGCGCAGGACGGCGCGCTGGTCTGCAGGCCGGTGAAACCACCGAAACCGGTGAAGAGTTGCTCCACATCGCCTCCTCCGCACTCCGGGCAGACTTTGGCCTCCTGCTTGAGAAAGCCGAGCTGGAACACTTCGAATTCCTTGCCGCAAGCGCGGCACTTGAGATCGTATGAAGCCATAGGTTAGAGGCCGAACTCCGCCTCGTAGTCCTTCTGGGCCCGGGCACCTACCAGCTGCTTCTGCAGTTGACCGTCCTTGAACATGATGACCGTGGGGATGCTCATCACGGCGAAGCGGGCTGCCAACTCGCCGTTCTCGTCAACGTTGACCTTGACCACGGCGACCTTGTCCGCATGGTCCGCCGCCAACTTCTCCAGCACCGGACCCACCATGCGGCAGGGACCGCACCACTGCGCCCAGAAGTCGGCGATCACGGGCAAGGTGGAGGTAGACACCAACTGGTCGAACTCCTGAGTATTGACATCTCGCACGGTCCCACTCATGATGCACTCCTTGTTGACTCCCCGGCCGGTCGCGCGGCCTCAGTAGGGTCTTATAATAGCCGACGGGGCGGACCGGTGACGCTGAGGGTCCGGTCTCGTCCGCATTATTGTTTCCCCTTCTCCCAATCAGCTAACCTATGCAGAGCCCGGCAAACGACCGGCGGAGGCTGCCGCGATGAGAATCACCTACTTCGGCCATTCCTGCTTCTTAGTCGAAGCGCAAGACCAGACAAGAGTGATCCTCGACCCCTACCTGCCCGGAGCGTACGACGGAGCCGTAAAATACGCTCCGATCGACGAGCCTGCGGATGTCGTCCTGGCCAGCCACGATCACCCCGACCACTCCGCCACCGACACCATCGCCGGCGGACCCCGCATCTTCATGCACCCCGTGGATGAGAGAGTGGGGTCGGTGACCATAACCGGTGTACAGGTGGCTCACGACGAAGCGAACGGCGAGCTGCGGGGCAAGAACACCATATGCATCCTAGACGATGGTGATCTCCGCCTAGCCCACCTGGGCGACCTGGGCCACAGCCTAGATGAAGCGACCGTCAAACAGATAGGCCGGGTGGACGTGCTACTGGTGCCCGTGGGCGGGCATTTCACCCTCGACCACGAAGGCGCGGCCGAGGTCGTCGATGCGCTCCAGCCAAGCATCGTCATACCCATGCATTATAAGACTCCGAAGATAGACTTCCCCATAGCCACGGTGGATGCGTTCCTAGAAACGCAAAACACGGTACAACGTAGTCCGATGGCTGTTCTCGAGGTCACAAAGGCCACTCTACCGGCGGAGCGGACTATCAGTCTTGCTCCCTCATGCCCGCTAGAGGGCGGCCTTGAGCCCGCCGGCACAGCTCACAGGCCCATACGGATCGGTCGAGGAATCGATGCCCAGCGAGACAACAAGCGCAGTGTTCACTTTTGAGACGCCCAGGCAGGTACTGAAGGCCGAGCGGGTGCTTCGTCGCGCCCGCATAGACCACGAAGAGGTGCCGCCGCCAAGCGAAGTGGAGGCTGCCTGCGGTGTCGCCCTGCGCATACCCCTGGCCGAACTTTACGAGGCGATAGGGGCGCTGGCCACCGACGATGCCGTCTGGCAGGCTGTATACCAACTGGGAGAACACCAAGAAGTCGTAACCAAGCTCGGATGACCGTGAGAATCTCGCCCCGAACGGTGGGCGACCAACAGGGAGGGCAGTAGTCATAGCATTCTATCGATGGACCCCACAAGGCATGAACTCGACCGGCGATACGCCGCCAAAGACCGAGCGCGACACTCCCGGCCCTAGGGCTGGCGGGATAAGGGGCGTCCAGAAGCCGGTGCGTGTGACGATACTGGCCCTCGCGGCGCTGGCAGTCCTGGCAGTGCTCTGGTTCGTCATCTCCTACTTCTGGACGGACTACCTCTGGTATCAAGAGATGGGACACACCGAGGTGTTCTGGACGCCGTTCATCGGCCGGCTATGTGTCGGGCTCATCTTCGCGGTCCTCTTCTTCGCGCTCTTCTACGGCAGCCTGCGCGTGGCCCGCAGACTCTCGCCGAAGTTCCACGCTGTAGAAGGCGACCCGAGCGGCCGGGTGCTAGAGGTGATCATGCGCCGGCGTTGGTCGGGCCGTCTGATCCTCATAGTCTCCATAGCGATATCCCTGCTCATAGGCATCGCTTTTGGAGGGCGCTGGCGCGAGGTGCTGCTGTTCATGAACAAGGAGGGCTTCGGATACGCCGATCCGCTCTTCGGTAATGACGCCTCGTTCTACGTCTACACGCTGCCCTTCCTCAGGTTGTTCGTGAGTTTCTTCACCACTGCCGCCGTGCTCGCCCTCATATGCACCCTCCTACTCTATGCAAGCGACCGGGCTTTCACGATGTCGGCCAAGAACCGGGTCAGACCGACCCCCGCGGTGTACGGACACGCCTCTGTGCTGCTGGCGCTCATCACGGTGGCTCAAGCTGCTGACTTCTTCTTGGGACGCTGGGGACTGGTCTACTCGCGCACGGGCGGTTTCGTATCCGGAGCCAACTACACCGACGTCAACTTCACACTGCCCATCCTTGCCGCTTTGGCCGTCGTCTCGCTGGTCGCGGCCGTGCTCTTCCTGGTCAACCTGTTCTTCCGTGGTTGGAAGATCCCGGTCATGGCCATCGGCCTGATCTTGGTGGTCTGGCTGGTGGGCGGCAAGATCGTGCCCTACGCGGTCCAGAGCCTCCAGGTCAAGCCCAACGAATACGCCAAGGACGGGGGGTTCATAGCCAACAACATCGAGTCGACGCGCTGGGCGTTCGGCATCGACGACACCTCTACCCTACCCCTACAGGCCAGCAGCGACCTCACAGGTGCTGAGGTGGCCGCCAACTCCGGCACCATCGAGAACATCCGTGTGTGGGGACCGCGGACGGCCATGGACGCCTTCAGACAGCAACAGAGCATCGCCCCCTACTACACGTTCAACGACGTAGACATAGACCGCTATATCTTGGACGGCAAACTCCGCCAAGTGCTCATAAGCGCCCGCGAACTCGACCGCGCCAAGCTCGAACCCAACAAGAGGACTTGGGTCAACGAGCATCTCACCTACACTCACGGCTATGGGCTGGTGTTCGCCCGGGTGAACGAAGCGGGCTCCAGCGGCAGTCCTGTCTATCTTGTCAAAGACATGCCCCCCGTAGAGTCGGCCGGACTTAATGTCACCCAGCCGCGCATCTACTACGGCGAGATGGGCGACACCTTCGTTATCGTGAATACCAACACCCAGGAGTTCGACTATCCGGAGAAGGATTCAGAGGAGTACTCGTCCTACGAGGGCACGGGCGGCATACCTGTGGGAGGCTTCTGGCGCCAAGCCGCTTTCACCTTCCGTTTGGGCAGTCTGAGCATATTGACCTCAGGCTCGGTAAGCAGTGACTCCCGCATCATGTTCCGCCGCACCCTGCAGGACCGGGTCCGGGCCCTGGCTCCCTTCTTGAACTATGACTACGACCCCTACCTGGTGCTGCGAGAGGACGGCTCGTTGGTCTGGATGTGGGACGCTTACACCACCACCGACCTATTTCCCTACTCAGAGCCATGGTCCGGTCCCTCGGGGTCCGTCCCCAACCACTTGCTCGCGGGCACCAACTACGTGCGCAACTCCGTCAAGGTGGTCATAGACGCCTATGACGGCGACATCACCTTCTACCTCATGGACAACGATGACTCTATCGCCATGACCTGGGCCAAGATCTACGAAGATCTGTTCACTCCTGCCGACCAGATGCCGGCCGATCTTAGAGCGCACATGCGCTACCCGGAGAACATGTACAGCGTCCAGGCCGACGTCATGACCAGGTACCACATGACCGACCCTCTGATCTTCTACGGACAGCAGGATGCCTGGCAGATCCCCACCGAGGTCTCCGCCCAGGACGAGTCGCAGACTGACCCTTACTACCAGGTGCTGGCCCTGCCCGGCGAGACCGAGCCTGAATCGGCCCTGCTTCTGCCTTTTGCTCCAAAGAACAAGGCCAACATGCTGGCTTTGCTCATGGCCCGTCAGGATGGAGACAGATACGGAGAGTTGTTGCTCATCGACTTCCCCAAAGGAAGGTTGACCGACGGCCCCGCCCAGGTGGAGGCCATGATCAGCAACGACCCCGTGATCTCGCAGCAACTGACACTGTGGGACCAGGCTGGTAGCAACGTCATCCGCGGCAACCTCTTGGTGGTGCCCATCGGGCAATCGGTGGTCTACTTCAAGCCGATCTACCTGCAGGCCTCCATCGAGAACACTATCCCCCAGCTCAGGCGCGTGATCGTGGCCTACGGCACAAGGGTGGTTATGGAGCCCACGGTGTCCGCCGCGCTGGCACGTGTCTTCGGTGAAGAGGCCGGGGGCGATGGCACCTCTGAGCCCGGTAGCACCACCACGACCACGGTGGGCGGGACGACCGTACCACCAGACGCGGCCGCCCTAATCGAGCAGGCCAACCAGTTGTACCTAGAAGCGCTTGAAGCCCAGAGGGCAGGCGACTGGGCCGGATACGGACGGCTTATACAGCAGTTGGGCGACGTCCTCTCGCAGTTGGCAGGAGTGCAGTGAGAGATGGGGAGTGACGACCCCAGGTTTCGGCGTTTCGGCAGCGAGGTGGACCAACTCTTCGTGGAGTTCCTGCGGGGTGACTGGGTGCCACGCTCAGGCACCACCGCGGTCCGCCCAGCGGCCGACGTCTACTACCATCCGCGTGAAGACGCCGTGGTGGTAAGACTCGAACTGCCCGGCATCAATCCAGACCGCATCACCCTGGAGATCGAGGGCAGCACGCTGAGGGTCTGTGGCAACCGCCAAGACCAGCGTCCGGCTGAAGCTGTGTACCACCAGATGGAGATATCTTACGGCCGCTTCGAGCGCCTTGTCTCTCTGCCACCAGAGGTGGACATCACCAGGGCCTCGGCAGACTACAACAGCGGATACCTCGAAATAACGCTTCCGGCCAAGAAGAAGCCGCGAAGCCGGCAGATACGCATATCGCAGGCCGAGGAGAGCGAGAGGGGTGACGTGTCGTGAGCGCCCGCGAAGACGAGTTCGGTCCCGCCTGGCTTGAGAGCGACGCGGTCGACACCGACACCGAGGTCAGTCCCAAGCAGGACTTTGTGATCTTCTCGCGCGAACCGGCCGAAGACAGCACGCCGGTGGCACCCACGCATCTGCCCATTCTGCCGCTCAAAGACACGGTGGTCTTCCCCGAGACGGTCATGCCGCTCGCGGTCGGCCAGCCGCGCTCGGTGCGGCTCATCGATGACGTTCTGCGCAAGGACAAGTTGGTCGGGCTGGTGGCGTCGAAGGACCCCTCTATCGAGGTCCCAGGTCCGGACGACGTCTACACGGTGGGAGTGCTAGCCAGCATCCAGAAGATGCTCAAAGCCCCAGACGGGACCCTGCGCATAATCGCCCAGGGCATAAGCCGCCTGGAGATCGTGCGGTTCTCTGCGGTAGAACCCTACCTGTGGGCCGACGTGAACGAACTACCCGACGTGGTCGAATTGGGCACCGAGCTAGAGGCCCTGCAGCGCAACCTGGTCTCGGTCTACACCAGGGTCATCCAACTGGTGCCCTACCTGCCCGACGAGCTCGAGATGGCGGTGGCCAACATCGACGACCCTGCCGCACTGGGCTACTTCATAGCCTCTACCATGCGGCTCAAGACCGAGGAGAAGCAGGAGCTGCTCTCCGAGGTGCACCTGTCCAAGAGGCTGCGCAGACTGACGGCCTTCGTCAACCGAGAGTTGGAGGTCTTGGAGCTGGGATCGAAGATCCAGGACCAGGTGCAGTCAGAGATGGACAAGAACCAGCGGGAGTATGTGCTGCGACAGCAGCTCAAGGCCATCCAGGACGAGTTGGGTGAGACCGATGAGACCCAGGCCGAGGTCAACGAGCTCCGCGAGCAGATAGACAAAGCCAACCTGCCCGAGGACGTCGAGAAACAGGCCAGGCGCGAGCTGGACCGGCTGTCGAAGCTGCCCACCGCCGCGGCGGAATACGGGGTCATACGCACCTACCTGGACTGGATAGTCTCGCTGCCGTGGAACGTCTGCACGGTGGACAACTTGGACATCCCCCATGCCCGGCAGGTGCTGGACGAGGACCACTACGACTTGGACGACGTCAAGGACCGTATCCTGGAGTTCTTGGCGGTGCAGAAGCTCAAAGAGGAGGTCTCTGGCTCGATCCTTTGCTTCGCCGGACCCCCGGGAGTAGGCAAGACCAGTCTGGGCAAGAGTATCGCGCGGGCGATGGGCCGTAAGTTCATACGCATCAGCGTGGGCGGCATGCGCGACGAGTCAGAGATACGCGGACATCGCCGCACGTATGTCGGCGCGATGCCCGGCACTATCATCCGAGCGGTCCGCGACTGCGGCAGCTGCAACCCGGTCTTCATGATCGACGAGATCGACAAGATGGGCTCCGACTGGCGCGGCGACCCTTCTAGCGCCATGCTCGAAGTGCTTGACCCCGAGCAGAACAGCTCCTTTCGCGATCACTACCTGGATCTTCCGTTCGACTTGTCCAAGGCCATGTTCGTCTGCACGGCCAATATGCTGGACACCGTCCCTGGACCGCTGCGGGACCGCATGGACATAATCTCCATCGCGGGCTACACCGAGCAGGACAAGCTCCACATAGCCAGGCGCTACCTGGTGCCACGGCAACTGGAGCGCAACGGCCTCAAGAAGAACCAGCTCACCATAACCGACGCGGCTCTGCGTCTGCTCATAGAGAGCTATACCCGCGAAGCCGGCGTGCGGTCACTGGAGCGCCAGATCGGCGCCATCTGCCGCAAGGTCGCCCGCATGGTGGCCGAAGACAGCAAGACCCGGCTGACAGTGGGCGCGCACAAGGTGATCGAGTTGCTTGGCAAGAAGAAGGTATTCCGCGAGACCAAGCGCCGCACCAGCGACCCGGGTGTCTCCACAGGCCTCGCCTGGACTCCCACCGGTGGGGAAATACTGTTCATAGAAGCTCGCGCCATAGCCGGAGGCGGCCGTCTGTTGCTGACAGGGCAGCTGGGTGACGTGATGAAGGAGTCGGCGCAGGCTGCGCTCACTTACGTTCGCGGCGCTGCCACCAAGCTGGGGACCGACGCCAAGTACTTCCAGAAGAACGACATACACGTTCACGTACCCGCCGGCGCCGTACCCAAGGACGGGCCCTCGGCCGGCGTCGCCATGGCTGTCGCTCTGGCCAGCATGGCCTCGGGCCGCAAGGTGGATTCCAGTGTGGCCATGACCGGCGAAGTCACGCTGACCGGTCAGGTGCTCCCGGTGGGAGGCATCAAAGAGAAGGTGCTGGCCGCAAAGGCAGCGGGCATCACCCGAGTCTACCTACCCGACCGCAACGAGGCCGATGTTTCAGAGATCAGGGGAGAAGACCTGTTGGAAAACCTCGAGTTCAGGTATGTCGGACACGTGGACCAGGTGCTGGCCGAAGTACTGCAGCCCGGCAAGACCAAGCGCCCAGCGGCCTCCTTACGTGGTGGCACCCGAGCTAAGGCCCACCCGCCCGTGGAGGCTACTTCTTAGCCGGCTTGTGTATGACCTGCTCGGGCGTGGTCTCCGTTGGGTCCGCGGGCTCTTGCTCGGCGGTCGCGGGCTGAGCGGTCGCCATGTTCTGGTCATCGCCATCGTCGCCTTCGCCGTGTAGCCTTTGAGCGGCGGCGCGACCGCGCCGGGCGACCTCTTTCAGCTGGAGCGATTCAGCGACCCTCGAGAGCACGTCAGGCGGCACTTTGTCCTTGAGAGCATCCATGACGGCGTGAACCGCCCTCGCGGCTTCTTCTCGAGCCGGGTACTTGCCCGCCTTCTGCACCGCCTGCACCAAGGCCTCGAACTGAGCCTTGACCGCCCTGCTCTTTTCGGACAGCAAGTCGCGCACCGAGAAGGCTATCTTGAACTCCCGCCGGTCGCTCTTCTTGAAATGGACGACTCGCTGCAGGACTCGCAGCACGCCGCTCCAGACCATATGAGCAGCGCTGAAGCGCCAGATGTGACGAGGCCGGGTGCGAATGTGACGCCTGCGACGCCGTGCAGCGCTGAAGGCTACGGCACTGGGACTATCACTTTGCACGGGGATTCCCCCCTTGAGTTTCCATGTGTGGATCGGGTCCAATCATACCGCAGCGCTCCGAGTCGGCATAAGAGTTCAATGGTGCCTCTCGACCTCGAACCGGTACAGCTGGTACCGGTCGCTGTCGGGGTCGATGCTGCCCTTACGACACGTTATGCGAAGTTGCTGTTCGGCGGTATCCACTCCCTCCAGGTCGGGCAGCAAGAGGGCTCTGCGCCCGTCGAGCGTCCTCACTATCATGCCGTATCGTTTCGGATCCATGTCTTCTAAGCCTCGCACTTCCTCCGCAGGGCCAAGGACGTCGACCGAGATGTCCAGGCTCGACAGCTCCTGCGGGGTCACGGCGTAGAAGCGGGGGTCATGGGTAGCCGCGGTGATAGCGTTGGCCACTATCTCTTCTTCTACGCTGCCCGTCTGTGGCTCGGTAGTGCCCATGCAGCCTCGCAGCGTGCCATCGGGCATGTGTAAAGACACGAACGTGCCGGCGCGGCGGAGTTCGCCCCCGGCCGGTAGGGGAGGCTTGACCACGGCGCGCTCGCGCACGTAGGACTCGATGGCCCGCCGGGCCAAAGCCACCAGTGAGTCCTTGTCATCGTGCTCTGGTTCTGTCAATTCTGCTCCCCTGATGTGATCGTGCTCTCGCCTATCTCCACCTCACCGACCAGATATCCTACGCCAAAAGGTCCTTCGTAGGAGTAGAGGTGGTTGTCGGTCCGCGCGCCGGCCGCCTGTGCGGCCGCAACCACGCCAGAAAGCACGGCCAGCGACCGGTAGCCGCACTCCCCAGCCGCTTCAGCCAGGTCGGGGTCGATGCTGAGCATCGCCCTCCAGTCACCCTTGGCGAAGGCGTCGGCGATCTGCCGGTCGAACTCGGCACCACGAGCGTCGAAGCCCGCGGGAGCGCCCGGCTTCAAGCGATGGCTCAGATCGCTGCTGGCCACATACAGCACGCGCTGCGGCACCTCCAGCAGCACCTCTCCCACTATCGCACCGAAGCGAGCGTGCTCCTGCAGGCTCAGCAGCGAGAAGGAGAGCAGCACCAGCCTGCACGCGTGCTGCATGTCGCCCAGCATATAGACCAGCGGGACCACCGAGCCATGGTCCAACTCCACCGTCTCCCCCGGCGAACCGGTCACCGCGACCGGTACGTCACTTTCAGTCACGCTCTCCAAGATATGCCTCGCCAGACCCTCATCGGCTTCTGCTTCGACGACCACCTCGGGGGCGCTGAAATACGACAAGTCGCCCTCGTATGCGGAGGCCAGTGACACCCCCATCTTGCGACTCATCATGGGGGCATGTGGAGACAACAGGACGATGGTGTCCGGGCGCAGCGCAGCGGCCTTGGTGCGGACCGCCTGCATGGAACGCACGGTGGGCTCCGCGTTGCTGAGCTCCGCCCCGCCCACCTCGGGGACCACGATGGGCGGATGGGGGGTGACAAAACAGCCGATGAGACCTATCTCTGCGCCTCCTCTTGATATACAGGCAACCCAGCCCCGCAACGTGGACAACCACCATTATCTATCCCGTTGCGGACCATTCTGAAACCTTGGCGCTCGATCACTACCTCACCACAACCAGGGCATGCGGTCGACTCCGAATGGTGTCCGGGTACGTTGCCCGCGTAGACATAGCGCAGACCCGCCTCCCGCCCCACACGCAAGGCCCTCTCCAGAGAGGCCACCGGCGTCGGTGGCACGTCCAGTAGGCGGTACGCCGGATAGAAGCGAGACACATGCCAAGGGCACATCAGGCGACAGCGCGGCAAGAAACGAAGCCAAAGCCCCCAGCTCGTCCTCCCCGTCGTTGCGTCCTGGTATCAAGAGAGTGGTCACCTCCAACCAGACGCCCATCGCGTGAAGACGCTTGATGGAATCGAGAACAGGCTTGAGACGCGCCCCCACAAGCGTGCGGTAGAACTCGTCGGAGAACGCCTTCAGGTCGACATTGGCGGCATGCAGATGACCGTCGATGTCGGCCAAGGTCTCGGCCGTCATGTAGCCGTTGGTGACGAACACGTTCTTGAGCCCGGCGGCCGAAGCCGCCCGGGCGCAATCCCGTGCGTACTCGTAGAAGATGGTCGGTTCGGTATAGGTGTAGGAGACGCTGGCGCAGTTCGCGGCCAGCGCTTCTTCGACCACCTGCCGCGGGGTGAGCGGGCTGCCTGCCACCCTGCCGTGGTCGCGTGGCATCTGGCTGATCTCGGAGTTCTGGCAGAAGGCACAGGCGAAATTGCAGCCCACCGTCGCCACGGACAGGCTTCGAGTGCCCGGGAGAAAGTGGAACAGAGGCTTCTTCTCTATCGGATCCACCGCCATGGACACAGCGCGACCGTAGACCAAGGTGTATAGGACGCCACCCTTGTTCTCGCGCACCCCGCACAGCCCGGCCTCGCCAGGGGCGATGCGACAGTGGTGGGCGCACAGAAGACAGTGCACGGTCGGACCACCCCGCCAGTCCCGCCAAAGGTCGGCACGCACGTGCTCCTGGGGCCCACTCGCCCCCATGGCCATCACTCCTTGGGAATCGCTCCTGCGGACTTGCGCCAGAAACGGATGATCGGGGCCGACGCCTGGCCGCCCCAATTGAAGAGGTAGTCCCACAACCCCAGTCTGTTCTCCACCTTGCCGGCGGAGATCAGCTCCACCAGGTTCTCTCTGGTGGGCGACTCGCTTATCAGAACGTAGCAGCGACCCACCTCCCGCTTGTGGTGAGCGTCGCTGCCTGCCCCGCATGCTTTGCCGTGGCGTGCCGCCAACCCCAAACTCTTAGCCCCCGCCCGAGGTCCCAAAGCCCTCCCGTTGGCGACCTCCACCACGTCGCTAGACCCGGCCGCCTCAGCCCGCACGCCTTTCGAGACGGCCCCCCGACGGAACACGTCGTAGGGGTGCGGCAGGTAGACGAGACCGCCCGACTCGCGGATGCGCCGCACGGCCTCAGAGAGCGAGGTCCCTTGGGGGATGTCTTCGCGTATGTAGAGGCCTATGACCTCACCGTCTTCGGTGAACACCTCTATGCCCGGTATCACCCGAGGCAGAGAAGCGTCGGCCTCCGACAGTCTGAGGGCGTGCAAAGCACCTCTCACCGTGTTGTGGTCGGTGACCGCTATACAGTCGAGACCGCGGGACTTCGCTTCGCGCGAGCAGCTCACCGGGCGACATGCCCCCGTCCGCTGAGTAAGAGGTGTGGTTGTGAAGATCCAGTCTCATGCGGAGACCAGGCAGGATGAGCGACGGAGCTCAGACTTCGGGGAAGGAGCCGCTCGCGCGGCGGCGCCGCCGGTCGCGCACCACCCGGTTGCCGCCCCCTTCGGTCAAGCGCCCGCCGGTCGGACTCCCGCCGGTCGATGATGACCTCGACGCCCTCGACTCCGGCGAAACGCTTCTTGAACTCCTTGTAGTACTTATGAGCAAGCTCGCGAGGGATAACGTAGTAGATCACGAAGACCCCACCTCCAATGTTCCCGCGCGTTCTATGATAGTGTCTCCGTACCCAAGTATCCAAGACTTCAACGTCTTCATACTAACGCATGGCATTAATCGGTGACGAAGACAGAGCGGCTCCGCTCCTAAAGAACCGCTATCAGCTGGGCCGAGTGCTCGGACGCGGTGGTATGTGCATTGTCTACCAGGCCTGGGACACGCGGCAGCAGCGCTTTGTCGCCATCAAGCGGTTGGAGCCGCCCCTCAACGAAGATCCACGCACCCGAGCCCGTTTCGACCGGGAAGGTCGCGCCCTCGCTCTGCTGGACCACCCCAACCTGGTCGCCCTCCTCGACCGCGGATCGAGCGAGAACGACGACTACCTGGTATTCGAGTTCGTCGATGGGCGATCTCTCAAGGAGCTCATACGCGAGGGGCACATGAGCATCGAAGCGTTCGGACTCCTGGTGGGCCAAGTGGCCGAAGGCCTCGCCTCGGCCCACGCAGCGGGCATAGTGCACCGCGACGTCAAGCCGCAGAACATCCTCATAGACCGGCTGGGACACGCCAAGGTCTCCGATTTCGGCATAGCCACCGGGCCGGACTGGACCCGAGTCACGCGAGCGGGAGCGGTCATCGGTAGTGCCCGCTACATGTCTCCCGAGCAGATCCGCAGCAAGCCCGTGGACGCCCGCTCCGACATCTACTCCCTGGGCATCGTCATGTACGAGATGCTCACCGGTCATACTCCCTTCGACGGCAACAACATGCCTGAGATCGCCCGCCAGCACCTGCAGGCCGACCCGCCCCCCATGACCGACGCCCGCACCAAGATGCCGCCCGGGCTCGATGCCATCGTCCTGCGCTGCCTCGAAAAAGACCCGGACGACCGCTTTGAGTCCATGGAAGAAGTCATAGGCGCACTGGTGGCCCTGGGGCTCTACAGGCTCCGGGAGGAGGTCCGAGGAGACCGCGTCGCACCGGTGGTCGCTGAAGCGGGGCAACACCGGCGAAGAGCGCAGACCACGAGATATCTCGGCCGAACACGAGGCACCGGAGCCCGCGCGGTCAGGATCACGCACAGGCCGCCAACAGACCGTGCGCGAGCGTGGTAGCGGAGAGACGGCCTCGCGCGGAGTGGTCGCCGGCCCCGATGACGAGAGACGCTTGGCCCGCGAGCAAACGCGCGCAGCCGCCAGAAAGCGCCGACAGGCCAAGCGCAGGCGGCTTGTGATGGCTGCGGTGGCCCTGGTAGCACTGATCGTCGTCATCAGCTTGACGGCCAAGTCCTGTGGTTCTGACCCAGCTCCGGACGTACGCGGCATGACCCTGGAAGAGGCTACTCAACTGGCAAGCGCCGCGGGCCTTAAGCTGGTCAAGAACGAGCAGGAGCTCCCGTACTTCGTCGATCCGGGCACCATTCTCGACCAGAGCCCGTTGCCCGACATCAAGTCTGAGGACGGTAACCTCACCGTCACAGTCAGTCGCGAGCCGGTCGCGGTACAGATCAACAGCATGGCGGTGTGGGACCCCGATGGAGACAACCTCGAAAACGATGCGACCATCGGAAGGCTGACGGACAACAATCCTGGTACGTCCTGGAGCACCGAGGCATACAAGTCTCCCGTCTTCGAAGGACTCGGCAACAAGAAGGGCGTCGGGCTTCGCTTCTCGCTGGACGACGGTGCCACCATGGTCAGGATCACCTACACCCTCACCGGATGGAGGGGAGAGGTGCAGAAGATCACCTCAGACGGGTCTCCGGTCGTCGTGGCCTCTCTGGGTGACGCCGAACAAGTCAACTGGACCGATCCGCTCGCCACGGGCCGTATATGGTTCACCCTGCTCGCACAGTTGCCGGACAGCGAGAAGTACGGCGTGGTGATAAGCGAGATCTCGTTCTGGAAGTAACACCGTCGGGCCGCGGCTCTCGGGTCGCTAGGTATCCAACCCTAGATCCTCCAGCAGGCCTCTCACCAGACTCCCGAATCCCGGGTCGGCGACCATACCCTGGCGCCGAGGGCGCGGAAGTCGTACGGCCAGCTCACGCTTGACCGTTCCCGGTCGGGCACTCAGCACGATCACCCGGTCGGCAAGATACACGGCCTCCTCGACGTCATGGGTGATGAAGAGCACGGTCCTGCCGAACTCATGCCACACCCGCAGCAGCCAGTCTTGCAGCTCCTTTCGAGTGAGGGCGTCCAAAGCTCCGAAGGGCTCGTCCAGCAGCAGAGTGTCGCATCCCGTGAGCCACGTGCGTAAGAGAGCCGCCCGCTGGCGCATACCCCCAGAGAGGGTCACCGGGTAGTCGGTTTCGAAGCCCTCCAGGCCGAAGCGAGCGAACATCTCGAGGGCCAGTGGCCGAGATACCCTGCGGGGGACGCCCTTGATGTCCTGCGGCACGAGCACGTTGTCCAGCACGCTTCGCCAGGGCAGAAGCAGGTCATGCTGCGGCATGTAGCCCAGCATGCCGAGGCGGCTACGAGGTTCGGCGCCGTCGATGTGTATCGAGCCCTCGTCTGGTTCAAGCAGGCCCGCGCAGAGATTGAACAGCGTACTCTTGCCGCTGCCGCTCGCTCCGATAATGGTGACGAACTCTCCCGGCATGACCTTGAGAGAGAGGTCGCGCACCGCGGGGACGGTGCGACCGGCGCCCACGAAGGTCTTGCCGACGTGGCGCAGCTCGATGCGCGGTGTGATCACTCCGCAGACCGTCCCACTAGGGCAGAAACCGGTTGGTGAAAGCGTCTTCGGACGCGACGGGGTCGGTCACTACCCCGTGCTCGGCCAGCCACGCGGAGTAGTCTCGCCAGACACTCTCCTTCTGCTCACCCCAGCGCGGAGCTTCGGCGAGGTAGTACTTGGAGAGCCATCGTTGGCTCTCTTTCACCAGCGTGGCGTCGAGTTCAGGGGCCGACCGTAGAAGGATATCCGCGGCTTCCTCCGGATGCTCTGCCGCGAAAGTGTAGCCCCGCGACAGAGCTGCCAGAAACGCCTTGACCAGCTCAGGCTCATCCGCGATGGTGGCCTCACCCGCTATGACCACAGGCGTATAGAAGTCGGGGACACAGTCGAAGTAGTCCTGCATCATCACCACGTCCAGTTCTATGCCCATCTGCTCGGCCTGGATGCCCTGCCAACCGTAATAGATCGAGGCCAAGTCGATCTGTCCTTGAGCGAGAAGGGCAAGCGGGTCGGAGAAGCCCGTGGTGACCACCTCGACCTTGCTGATATCTGCCCCTCTGCACTCCATCAAAGCCTCGAGAGTCGGGATCTCAGCCGGCCCACCCCAGGCCCCGTAGCGAAGCCCTTCGAAGTCCGCCGGGCCGGTCACACCCTTGGTGGCGAGTGAGGCAAGGCCCGAAGTATTGTGCTGCAGCACGGCCGCTATGGAGACGATGGGGGCACCTTCGGCCCGAGCCAAGGTCACAGACTCCTGAAAGCTGATGCCAAAATCCGCCGCACCGCCGGCCACGGCCGCCTCGGGGTAGACCTCCCCCGGCTGGATGATCTCTACCGTCAAGCCTTCGTCCTCGAAGTAGCCCTTCTCGAGAGCCACGAAGACGCCGGTGTGATTGGTGTTGGGCACCCAGTCGAGCATGAGCGTCGCAGAGGCCGGCCCTTCGGGCGTCGAACCGCACGAAACGGTGAGAGTGCCTAGCAGCACGGCTGCCAGCAGCGCTGCCGCCAGCCTGGATGCGGTGAAGGTTCTCTTCATATGACCCTTCCTTGTTGGTCGCTCAGTAGATGCCCTGCCCCTCCCACTGCTCCTTGCGGGCAAGTGAGTGGTACCAGGGCAGGGTTATGCGCTCGATCACGTAGACCAGCGCAAAGAGGGCCACGCTGAGTAGCGTGGTGACCAACATGGCCGCGAACACTTGGTCGGTGGCCAGCGCGTTCTTGGAGCGGAGCAGGTATAGCCCCAGACCAGAAGAGCCACCCACCCACTCCCCTATGGTCGCAGCCACGATGCTGTAAGTCACCGCCATGCGCAGGCCGGTGAAGAACGAGGGCAAGGCCGAGGGTAGCCGGACCATACGCCAGATCTGCTTCCTGTTGGCCCCCATGGTGCGGAGCAGGGCGACAAGTTCAGGATCAGAAGACGCAAGCCCATCAGCGGTGCTTATGGTGAGCGGAAAAAAGCAGAAGAGCACCACTATGGACACCGTGGGGGTCATGCCGAAGCCGAACCAGATCACCAGTATCGGCGCAATGGCCAGTATCTGTATTGTCTGAGACGCGACCAACAATGGGTACAGGGCCCGGCGCGCTGCCGGCCAGAAATCCATGAGCGCAGCCAGCCCCACGCCCGCCGCCAGGGCAAGTGCCAGCCCGATGCCCGTAGCCAGCAGGGTCGTACCCATCGCTTCCAACAGCAGAGCCCTGGTCTGCCAGCCGGCCTGCGCGACGTCTACGGGCGTCGGTAGCACGAACGCGCCCAGTCCGCTCACCTTGGCCACGAAGTACCAGCCGGTCACGAGGACGAGCACCAGGAGCGCAGGGGGCACGATGGTCCGGCGCCAGCTTACCCAGGGCTTCATGTCTGGCTGCCTCGATAGTGGATGAGCAGAAGGATTCCGTCGCCGTGTGTCACCCGCGCGTGGCCGACCCACCATCACGTTGCTGACCGCGCGAGTGGCCGATCTCACTAGGGTCTCGCTCACAAGTGGGTACAGGAGCCCCTCGGTGCTCACTTCGCGGACCTCGGCCGTCAGCGGCACCAGCGACACCAGATCTCCCGGCTCGGCGCTGAGCTCGGCGTGACCGCCCACCAAACAGACTTGGTGCGCCTCGTCCACCAGGCGCACGGCAGTGCCGGCGAGCCAAGGCGCGGCAAGAAGCATCACGTTGCCCAGCATATGGTCAAGGCGAGGCCCTCCCAGCGCGCCGTAAACCGTGATGTCGCCCACACCCCGGTCCACCAAGAGGCGCAGCGCCGCCTCCAAGTCGGTCTCGTCCTTGGCAGTGGGCAGATGTACCACCTCGACTCCGCGACTCTCCAGAGCCGTCTGCGTCTGAGGGGTCACAGAATCCATATCGCCGACGAAGAGCGCGGGCACCAGCCCTGCTTGTTCAAGAGCGTCGGCACCGGCGTCGACTGCTACCAGGAGGTCGAACGCGCTAAGCGCAGTGGCGTTCGAGCTTGGCGCCCAAGCTCGAACCTGCCACGACGGCGGCATGTATGGATGGTCGTGAGGTAACAAGGTCTACGAAGCTCACCGTTACTTCCCTTCGCCGGCATTACCCGGATCAGGTTCGCAGGGTCTGTGGCCTAGGCCACACTCTCAGCTATACGCTCCCCTAGCAAGGTATGTGTGTTTGCGCCCGAATTGTAGCACCACACAGTCTGTCGTCTTGTATAATCATGGCGTTTGCCCCGGTCGCAATCAGCGCGGCCAGTATTTTCCGGGCTCTTCTGACGATCGACGTGCACGCCGACCGTGCCGCGCCCCACCGAGGCCTTCGTAGTAGCAATACGCGCGTACGAAGAGGAGCAGGCGTGCCTACTGAAAGCACCGCTGCAGGGAAAGTCGAACACGGACCTCGGGGGGAAGCTGACCGAGATCCGCTGGCACGCAAGGGGCGGCCAAGGCGCCGTCACCGCGGCCAAGATGGTGGCCGAGCTGGCCTTGGGACAGGGCAAGCACTTCCAAGCCTTCCCCGAATACGGACCTGAGCGCTCCGGCGCCCCGATCGTCGCTTTCACCCGCGTGAGCGACGACCCCATACAGCTCTACTGTGGCGTCGAGCATCCGGGGATCGTGGTGGTCTTGGACGAATCGCTCCTGGGAGCGATCGACGTCACCAAGGGTGCGCCAGACGACGCAGTGGTACTGGTGAACACTGAGCTCATCGCCTGCGGAGCTGCGCAAACACTCCGGCCTCAAGGGCGGCCGCCTCTTCACCATAGCGGCCACCCGCATAGCCACCGAGACCATCCGCCGGCCGATACCCAACACCCCCATGGTGGGAGCCCTCACCCGTATCACCGAGCTCTTCCCCATAGACAAGGTGTTGGAGTTCCTGCGGTACGACTTCGGCAAGAAGTTCCCGCCCAAAGTGGTCGAGGGCAACCTAGCGGCCATCACCCGCGCCTACGAGGAGGTCAAGAGCGAATGAGCACCTCCAAGAGAGCCGAGTGGGACGTCAGCGACATACAGTCCTGGGGCCCCGACAAGCACGAGCTGGGCGCCACCATCCCCACCGCCGGCAACTCCGACGATTTCGAGACAGGCGGCTGGCGTTCGCTGCTGCCGGATATCGACTCCGAGAAGTGCACAGGGTGCATGCTGTGCTACTTCTACTGCCCCGACGCCTCCATCATCATCAAGGACGGCAAGGCGGTGGGCATAGACCTGAAGCACTGCAAGGGCTGCGGCATCTGCGCCAACGAGTGCCCCGCCAAGTGCATCACCATGAAGATCGAAGAGAAGGAGTGACGCGGTGGGCGAAGACTACACCGGCACCCTAGCCGTAACCGGTAACGAGGCCGTCGCTGAGGCGATGCGCCAGATAAACCCGGACGTGGTGTGTGCCTACCCCATCACCCCACAGACCGAGGTCGTACAGCTGTTTGCCCAGATAGTGGCCGACGGCAAAGCCACCTCGGAGTTCGTGACCGTGGAGTCGGAGCACTCGGCCATGAGCGCGGTCATCGGCTCCGCCGCCGGCGGCGCCCGTACCATGACAGCCACCTCCTCCCAGGGCTACGCCCTGATGTGGGAGCTACTCTTCATCGCTTCAAGCTACAGGCTGCCCATAGTCATGACCACTGTCAACCGCGCCCTCTCGGGGCCCATCAACATCCACTGCGACCACAGTGACACCATGGGCGGGCGCGACACCGGCTGGATACAGCTCTACGGCGAGAACCACCAGCAGGCCTACGACAACTGCATCATGGCCATACGCATAGCCGAGCACATGGACGTGCGCCTACCGGTGACCCACATGTACGACGGGTATGTGATCAGCGGTGCCATCGGCCCCCTGGAGATGCTGTCCGACCAGAAGGTGCAGGAGTTCGTCGGGCCGTTCAAAGCCATCAACCCTCTGCTCGACACCAAGCACCCGGTCACGGTCGGTCCGTTCGACGGACTGCACGGCTGGTACTTCGAGCACAAGGTCTCGCAGAACCGCGCCATGGACCGCGCCCTCAAGGTGATCCAGGATGTGGCCGACGAGTTCGCCGAACTATCAGGCCGCCAGTACGGGATCATGGACCCCTACATGCTCGACGATGCCGAGATAGCCATAGTGGTCGTAGGCTCCACGGCCGGCACCACCCGCATGATCGTTGACAAGCTGCGGGCCAAGGGCGTCAAGGCCGGCATGGTGCGCGTGCGGGTGTTCCGACCCTTCCCCCACGTCGCTTTCGCCAAGGCCCTTCAGCACGTCAAGGTGGTGGGGGTCATGGACCGTGCCGACTCCTTCGGGGCTCAGGGCGGCCCCTTGTGGCTGGAGATCCGAGCCGCTCTCTACGACAACGACCCCAAACCACAGGTGCTGCCGTTCATCTACGGACTCGGCGGCCGGGACATCTATCCGGACAACATCGAGCAGGCTTTCGCCGTGCTCGAAGATGCGGCCCAGAGCAAGACCCCTGTCTCCACCGAGCGCCGCTACCTCAACCTCCGCAAGGACTGAAGGACAAGCCATGGCAAACAATAATGAACCCAAGGGCTCAGCGCTCTATGAGGTGCTCAAAGGCATCGACTTCGAGCGGCGCCAGCTGGTAGGTAAGAACAAGGGCACCGGCCTGATCGAGCTGGTGGAAGACAAGGGCGGTAGCTACCGCTGCTATTCCTGCACCCTGTGTGAGCGTACCTGCCCCGTAGACTGCATAGAGCTGGAGTACTGCCCGGAGTTCCCCGAGCAGCCCTTTGACTACGACGCCGCCCGCGTGACGGCTTTGGCCACCCTCCCCGGCGAGAGCTGCGGAGCCGCCTCGGCCTGCGTCATGGGCGAGAACCCCACCGGTTACGTGCCCGAGATCGACATGAAGCTGTTCGATCCGGTGATCGCAAGCATCCGCTCAGGCTCCGGCCTGGTGGAGGCGCTACACGCCACCCAGGAAGCCTACGGCTATCTGCCGCGTCTGGCGCTGGAGAGCGTAGCCGAAGAGATGCATGTCACGCTCTCGCGCGTATACGGCGTGGCCAGCTTCTACGCTCAGTTCCGGCTGCGCCCGGTGGGCAAATACGTGATAGATGTCTGCATGGGCACCGCCTGCCACGTGGCCGGTGCGCCCCTGGTGGTCGAGGCCTTCAGCAACGAGCTCGATATCCCGGTCGGCGGCACCACCCCCGACGGCCTCTTCACCCTGCAGACCGTCAACTGCGTGGGCGCCTGCGCCCTCGCACCGGTTGTGCGCATAGGTGACGACGAGACAGTCGGCCGCGTCGGCCCCAACGAGGCCCGCCGATTGGTGCGACGACTACGCAAGCAGGACCAGGAGGCGGCCTCATGAGCGCTGACAAGATAGGCGCCGCCCTCCAGTCCGCGGTCGACAAGAACGCTTACTTGGCGGACGACGCCAAGACTGAACTACGCATCTGCGCCGGCACCGCCTGTCACGCTTCGGGCCGGGTGGCCCTTCGCGAGGCGGTGAACGAGTCCCTGGCCAACCGCGGGCTCACCGACAAGGTCAGGGTAGTCGAGACCGGTTGCCACGGCTTCTGCGAACAGGGCCCCATAATCGTGCTCAGGCCCAGCGGTCTCTTCTACCCCCACCTCAAGGCCTCTGATATCGATGAGCTCATAGAGACCAGCGTAGTGGGCTCTGGGGTGGTCGAACGTCTGCTCTACAAGCACCCCCAGACCGCAGAGCCCATCGCCCACGAGAAAGACATCCCCTTCTACGCGCGGCAGAAGCGCATAGTCCTCAGCCTCAACGGCAAGATCGACCCCTATTCGCTGGACGACTATCTCGCCCATGACGGGTATGCGGCACTCGCTAAGGTGCTGAAGGCCTCCGACCCGGTGGCCATCATAGACGAGGTCGAGCAGAGCGGTCTGCGCGGCCGCGGCGGCGCGGGCTTTCCCACCGGCAAGAAGTGGCGGTCGTGCCGCGAGAACCCCGGAGACAAGCACTACGTCATCTGCAACGCCGACGAGGGTGATCCCGGCGCCTTCATGGACCGCTCGGTCCTCGAGGGCAACCCCCATTCTGTAGTCGAGGGGATGATCATCGCGGCATATGCCATCGGTGCCCAGAACGGCCCGGTCGAAGGCTACGTCTACGTGCGGCACGAGTACCCGTTTGCGGTAGAACGCCTGCATCACGCGCTCGCCGCTGCTCGCGAGCGCGGCCTCTTGGGCAAGGACATCCTAGGCTCGGGCTTCGACTTCGACATCCGCATAAACCAGGGCGCGGGCGCCTTTGTGTGCGGTGAGTCCACCGCTCTCACGCTCTCCATAGAGGGCGTGCGCGGCATGCCCCGCGGCAAGCACATCCGCACGGTGGCTCGGGGTCTTTGGGGCCAGCCCACCAACCTCAACAACGTCGAGACCTATGCCAGCGTGCCCTGGATAGTCAACCACGGCGCCGCCGAGTTCGCCTCGGTGGGCACCGCCACCAGTAAGGGCACCAAGATCTTCTCGCTCACGGGCAAAGTGGTTAACGGTGGCCTTATCGAAGTTCCCATGGGCGCCACCCTGCGAGAGGTCATCTTCGAAGTGGGCGGCGGCATGCTGCCCGGTCGGGAGTTCAAAGCGGTGCAACTGGGAGGCCCATCGGGCGGCTGTCTGCCGGCGTCGCTGCTGGACCAGCCCATAGACTTCGAAAGCCTTCTGGCCGCCGGCTCTATGATGGGCTCAGGGGGCATGGTAGTGGTGGACGACACCACATGCATGGTGGATTTCGCCAAATTCTTCCTGAAGTTCACAGCCGAAGAGAGCTGCGGTAAGTGCGTGCCCTGCCGGGTAGGCTCCACCCGCATGCTAGAGATCTTGGAGCGCATCACAGAGGGTCTGGCCACCGAGAACGACATCGACCTGCTGGAGCAATTGGCCGACGACGTGGCCGAGGGTTCGCTCTGCGCCCTGGGCGGTAGCGCTCCCAACCCGGTGCTCTCCACCCTGCGCTACTTCCGCGATGAACTGATGGCCCATGTGGTCGACCACCGGTGTCCCGCCAAGGTCTGCAGGGCCCTCATCAAGTACACCATAGACGAAGACGCCTGTACCGGCTGCCGCGCCTGCGCGCTGGCCTGCCCGGTCAAGGCGATCACCGGAGAGCGCAAAGAGACCCATTTCATAGATCAAGACCTCTGCACCAAGTGTGATTCCTGCCGCCAAGCCTGCAAGTACGACGCGGTGCGGGTAGAAACCGGCATACTCGCGCACGCTGAAGGGAGGCGGAGTTGAGCACCGCCAAGACCGGCGACCCCGTCAAGGGTGAAGCCGCCACGAAGACCGACGTGAAGCTGACCATCAACGGTCGCGCCTGCACGGGCCAGAAGGGCGAAACGGTCCTAGATGTCGCCCGGCGCACCGGGATCGACATCCCAGCGCTGTGCCAGATGGAAGGGAGCGCCCCTTGGGGCGCCTGCCGGCTGTGTCTGGTGGAGGTAGAGGGCATTGCCAAGCTGCAGGCCGCCTGCACCACCTTCGTCACCGAGGGTCTGAGCGTCAAGACTGAGTCTGAGCGCATCCGCGCCAAGCGCGAGAGCTACCTGCGCATGTATCTGTCCGATCACAACTCCTACTGCGAAGCCCCCTGCACGCATGCTTGCCCCACGCACATAGACATCCCCGCCTACCTGGCCGCGCTGGCGGCCGGCGATGCGGCCGGAGCGGCGTCTATCGTGCGGGCCGAGTTGCCCTTCCCCGGCATCCTGGGACGCATCTGTCCGCGGTACTGCGAGCCGGTCTGCCGGCGCGGCGACGTGGACGAGCCCATAGCTATCTGCGCCCTGCATCGCGCCCTGGCCGATCACGGGCCAAACCCGGCCAGCTACGCCCCCCGCCCCACCGCGCAGAGCGGCAAGCGGGTGGCGGTGGTCGGAGCCGGACCGGCCGGCCTCTCGGCTGCCTGGTTTATGACCCAACGCGGCCACCAAGTGACCGTCTACGACGCCGAGGCCAAGCCGGGCGGGCTGCTGCGCTACAGTCTTCCCCAGTTCAGGCTCCCCGAGCAGGTGCTCGACCAAGAGTTGCAGCCCCTCTGGGAGGCCGGAGCCCGCTTCGTGGGTCAGTCCAAGTTTGCCGGCTACGAGTCGCCCGAGGGCCTTCTGGACATGGGCTTTGACGCCGTGGTCGTCTCCACGGGAAGTGGCCAGGGACCAACCGCGGTCGCCGCCCAGGCCGATACCGCCAAGCCCGCCGGCGCCACCGTTCTCTCCGCCTTGGACTTCTTGCGCCAAGCGCGCAACCACAAGCCCCTGCGCCTCGCGGGCAAGGTGCTGGTCGTCGGAGGTAGCCTGACCGGTCTTGACGCTGCCCGCACCGCCCTACGCTTGGGAGCCACTGATGTGACCGTGGCTACCGGGCACGACGCCGCCACCCTTCCTGCCGGCACTCACGAACTGACAGCGGCCACCGAAGAAGGCGTGAAGTTCTTGTTCGGCGACGAGGGCCAAGCAGAGAAGGATGCCGAGAAGGGCACCACCATCATCGATGCCAAGCACCCGCAGGATGCCAAGAAGACCGAGGGCGACAAGTTCACGGGCCGCACCGCCACCCGAGGCGTGTTCACCGCCGGTGATGCGGTCACGGGCGTGCAATCCGCCATTCACGCCGTCGCGGGCGGCAAGCGCACCGCGCTCGCCGTCGACGCTTGGCTACGTGGCACCGACATAGCCAAGCTCGAACAAGAACTGGCCACCTACTCAGCTCTGCCATACATGAAGCAACTGAAGCAGGCCCAGGATCTCGGCACTCTTGGGCGCCGGTTGGCCGAGCGCGGTCCTGTGTGGCTGAAGATGGGCGCCTCTGCCGACGAGTCCGCCCGAGCCGCCATGCCTACTACCTCGGTCGCGAAGCGCCTCGGCCACTTGGACGAGGAGGTCGAACTGGGCCTCACCCTGGATGCAGCGCAAGAAGAAGCCAAACGTTGCCTGCAATGCGTCTGCCCCAGCCTGGGAGAATGTGACTTGCAGCGACTGGGTGTGGAGTTCGGCGTCACAGAGAACAAGCTGGTCACCAGGACCAGCAGGGTGCGCGTTGTCGAGTCTCAATACGAGCATCCGTTCATAAGACGTGCCATGGAGCGCTGCATCTCTTGTGGCCGTTGCGTACGCGTGTGCCGAGACGTGGCCGGCCCTGCCTGCTACGACTTCACTGGGCGCGGCTTCACCATGAAGGTGGACACTCCCTACAGTGATTCTCTGCAGCTGAC
This sequence comes from uncultured Actinomycetes bacterium, assembly GCA_963747275.1. Taxonomy (GTDB): domain Bacteria; phylum Actinomycetota; class Thermoleophilia; order RBG-16-64-13; family RBG-16-64-13; genus RBG-16-64-13. The sequence continues at coordinate 33,373 of CAVVEI010000005.1, read as the reverse complement.
CAAGTGCATCAGTTGCGGACGCTGTGTGACCGAGTGCCCCACCGGCGCCCTCACGTTCAACCAGCGCCAGCTCGACTCGTTCCGCGTAGATGAGAGCCGCTGCATCATGTGCCACCAATGCATCGACGTGTGTCCGGTAGACGCCCTGCAAGAAGCCAACCAGTTCGAGGAGGCACGCAAGAGCTGGCTTGAGCTGGTGGGACAGGGTAGCGGATTGGCCGGCGGCCACCGCATGTGCGCAGGTTGCGGCGCCCCCGTCGTCGTCCGCCAGGTGCTCATGGGCACCAGCGACCCGGTAGTGGTCGGCTGTGCCACCGGTTGCCTGGAGGTCAGCACCACCATCTACCCCTACACCTCGTGGAAGGGTGGGTTCATCCACACCGCTTTTGAGAACGCGGCCGCCACGCTGAGCGGGGTCGAGACCGCCTTTCGCGCCCTCAAGAAGAAGGGCGAGATAGCCGACAACGTCAAGTTCATAGCCTTCGGCGGCGACGGCGGCACCTACGACATCGGCCTGCAGTCGCTCTCGGGAGCCATGGAGCGCGGTCACAGCATGCTCTATGTCTGCTACGACAACGGCGCCTACATGAACACGGGCTTCCAGCGCTCCGGCGCCACCCCCGTGGGCGCGTGGACCACCACCAGCCCGGTGGGCAAGGAATCAGCGGGTAAAGTGCAGAACCGCAAGAACCTCACCGAGCTCATGATCGCCCATGGTCTGCACTATGTGGCTCAGGCCTCGCCTCATGACCCGCGCGACCTAGTGCGTAAGGCCACCAAGGCCTTGGCCACCGACGGTGCCACCTTCCTCAACGTGCTCTCTCCCTGCCCTCGCGGCTGGCGCTCAGATGGAGCCGAGAGCATCGATATGGCCCGCGAAGCGGTCAACACCTGCTACTGGCCGCTTTTCGAATATGAGGATGGCGAATACCGTCTGACCTATCGTCCGCAGCACAAGCTGCCGCTCATACCCTGGCTGAAGCGTCAGGGCCGCTTCGCCCACCTGTTCCAGGCCGGCAACGAAGAGACGCTCGCCAGCCTAGAGGCCTGGGTGGATGCCGAATGGGCGCGACTGCTGGCCAAGTGCGGCGAGCCGACCGAGGCCGACTGGCAGGCACACCTCACGGCGAACGGCTGCTTGCTCCGCTAGGAGAGACGCATGACGGAGAGCGTGGAGATACGCCCGGTCCGTGAGAGCGAGTTCGCCGACGTATTGAGGATAGCCAGCGTGGCGTTTGGCGAGGAGTACTCGCGAGAGGACGGCGAGGCTTTGCGCGCCGGTTTTCCTTTTGAGCGGTCGCTGGCTGCGTTCGAGAAGGATAGGATAGTAGCCCTCTTGGCCGTGCTCAGCCTCGAACTCAGTGTGCCCGGCGGAGTGGCCGTCCCTATGGGCGGCGTTACCTGGATAGCCACGCTGCCTACACACCGGCGTCGGGGACTCCTGACGAGACTCATGGCCGCCAACTTCGCCGACATGGCCCGCCGAGGCGAGATAGTCTCAGGATTGGGCGCTTCAGAGGGCAATATCTACGGCCGCTTTGGCTACGGGGCAGCCGCTAGCGTGGTCAGTTTTGGCGTGGAGCGCGCACATGCGGCCTTTGCCCCGCCTCTCGAGGCAGCCGCTGTCGGTAGCTTGACCCTGCTCGATGACGGAGAGGCCGCCGGTCGGCTGCCGGCCATATACGACAGTCTGCGGCACCGGCAGCCAGGTGCCGTCAATCGTTCTCCCGCTATGTGGCAGGCCTACCTCGCTGATCCGCCTATCGAACGGGGCGGCTGCACCCGCATGTTCCACGCCGTCCACGAGACTGTGCCGGGGACGGCCGACGGATACGTGACCTATCGCGTGAAAGCAGAGTTCGAGGGAGCCACCGCCCAAAACGCCGTGCACGTCGTGGAGGTGCTGGCGGCCGACCCCGGGGTTTACAGGGCGCTGTGGAAATTCGTACTGGAGACCGACCTCTGCCACACCGTGTCCTGTGAACGGGGCCGCACGGACGAACCGTTACGTTGGCTTCTGTCCGACCCACGGCGGTTCAAGGTGGATGAGCTCTTTGACTTCTTGTGGCTGCGTCTTCTGGATGTGCCCCGCGCCCTGACGGCGCGCAGCTACGCGACCGCCGGCCAGGTGGTGCTTGAGGTCACCGACCCCTTCCCCACGCGCACCACCCAACGCTACCTGTTACGCGTGGCGCCCGCGGCAGTCTCCTTCCTGTCGGCTGAGTGCGCGCCCACGTCGTCGGACCCCGACCTGGCCCTAGACATCGGCGTCTTGGCGTCCGCCTATCTGGGTGGGGCCAGCTTCGCCACTTTGGCGGCTGCCGGAAGAGTGCGGGAACTCAGACCAGGGGCCATCGCGCTGGCCGACGCCATGTTCCGCACCAGCACCGCCCCGTTCTGCGCCACGGAATTCTGACGACACGGCCACTCGCCGCCCACGGAGAGTCACATGCACGATCACGGTCCTCACTGGGCCGCCCACATACAGCGCCTTAACGACCCAGAACGCCTGAAGCGTCAGTTGAGCGGGTCCGACCTCTCACGTATCCTCGACCTACGCGGCGACGAGGACGTACTAGACCTGGGCAGCGGCAGCGGTTTCTATACCGACCTCATCGCGCCCCTCACCACCGGCACCGTCTACGCCCTCGAGCTGCTCCCCGAGATGAACTCCCACTACCGCGAGCGCGGGCTGCCCGGCAACGTCCGGCTTCTCCAGGGGGACATGACGGCGCTGGCCCTTGACACCGGGGCCGCCTCCGCCGAGCGGGCCGTGGGCGCAGACAGACTAGCACCCGCGAGTGTCGACGTTGTGTTCACAAACGCCACCTGGCACGAGATAGCCGGTCGCCTGGATGTGGCTGGCGTAGCCGAACTTATGCGTCCCGGCGGACGGCTGCTAGTGGTCGATTGGCGCAAGAATCCAGACACCTGGGAGTCTGGCCCACCGGAGAACGTGCGCTACTCCACCGACGAGGTGACCGCGACACTGGCCTCGCACTTCACCATCACGTCGGTGCAGAAAGTCGGGCCATCGATGTTCGCCCTAACAGCGCGGCGCAGGTAGCTGCCCTACTCTTCCGGATCGAAGTCCTCTGAACGCTGACGTTTGAGGCGGCTGCGCCGCCGCTTCTGGTTCAACCGCTTGCGATCTACCGAGGCCGGTACCGTGACCGCTATTCGTGGCGGTGCCTCGGAGAGGGCCTCCGCGACCAAGTCCGAGAAACGCGCCAAAGCCGCTTCGCGGTTGGCCAACTGAGTGCGATGTCTCTGTGAGGAGACTCGCAGCACGCCCTCCCGGCTTATGCGACCGGCCAGGCGTTCGCGCAGCAACGTACGCTGCTCGTCCGTCACGCTGGATGACCTCGCCAGGTCCCAAAGCAGGGTCACGCGCGTGCTCACCTTGTTGACGTTCTGCCCTCCCGGACCGCTGCTGCGTGAGGTAGTGAATTGCAGCTCGCCATCGGGTATTTTGGGGGTGTCGGTCACGGAAGCGTCGGTCACGCCAGGCGCGATATCGCCGCCGTTGTCAACTCCGCCATAGAACCCAAGACCAGATCGGCCAGCGCCAGCGCGTCGGGCGCCGGTGGGAACTCTGCATGAGGTATGGCGATGATAGTCAGACCCGCCGCGTGCAGCGACTTCAACCCGTTGGTGGAATCCTCCACTCCGACGGCACGTCCAGGCACGGTGCCGAGTCTCCGGCAAGCCTCAAGGTACACGTCAGGTTGAGGTTTACCAACGCCTACCTCGTCCGAAGACAGCACTTCGTCAAAATGCGCTCGCAGTCCCGCACTCTCCAGCAGGTACTCGATGAGCTCGAGCGGTGACGAAGAAGCCACGCCCAACTGGTAGACGCGGGCCAGCTCGGCTATCGCCTCCGGCGCGCCCGCCATCAATCCAAGGTGCCTCTCACACGCAGCCCTGACCCCTCCGACGATGCCCCGGTAGATCTCTTCGACGGGCAGGTCCACTCCGTTGTTATCTCGCATGGCCGCGGCCCACTGCATCGAACTGGCCCCCATCACCTTGGGCGCGTCGAGCTCCTCGTCCCAATGGCCACCGTGCGCGGCCGCGAAGTCACGGCGCACATCGCGCCACGCCTGCTCGGTATCGACTATCACACCGTCCAGATCGAAGATGACTGTATCTATGCTCATAGGCCTGTAGGTTAGCAGAGCCCGCTAGGGCAACACGAAGCGAGCGCGTCTGCCATCCCGTGCCGCCGCGCACCTCCAAGCGCGCAGGGGCGACTTGGCGCAGCTTAGGAGCACGTCCACATCAAGCGAGGTCGAGAGGGTCAGCTCCCTCATCGCCGCCGGAGCCTGCACGGTCCAACGCCGCAAACTTCGCCGCCATTGTCGGGTTTCCTCGCGTGAGGCGCTTGATCGTCACATCTTGCGCCTTGTCGTTGGCAAGGCGCAGGTTGTTCTCAGACCCAATCAGCTCAGCCTTCGTCTTCTCGAGGCTCCTGATGCTCTTGTCGATCTCGTCAATCGCCAGCCGGAACTTCCGGGTCGCCAAATCGTAGTTCCGTGCGAAGCCGGTCTTGAATGCGTCGAGATCAGCCTCAAAGTTGGTGATGTCGGTGTTCTGGGCCTTCACGAGCGCCAGCTCGGTCTTGTACGCCAGCGCGTTCTGGGCGGCGTTTCGGAGCAAGGTAATCATCGGGATGAAGAACTGGGGACGAATGACGTACATCTTCGGATAGCGGTGCGATACATCCACGATGCCCGTGTTATAGAGCTCGTTGTCCGGCTCCAACAACGATACGAGCACGGCGTACTCACATTTCTTCTCTGTGCGGTCCTTGTCGAGCTCCTTGAAGAAGTCTTCGTTCTTCTTCTTGGTCGCAGTGGTGTCGCACTCGTTCTTCATCTCAAACATGATCGAGATGGACTCAGTGCTTGCCTCATTGGAGTCGCGGAATACGTAGTCGCCCTTACTGCCACTGCTCGCGTCATTGTCCTTCTCGAAGTAAGCGCTAGGGAAAGCCGTGGCGCGAATCACATTGAACTCAGTCTCGCAGTGTTGTTCCAGGGTCTCGCCGACCATCTTGGTCGAGAGCCTGACCTTGAGGTCCTTCAACCGTTCGATCTGGTCGTCGCGATCCCTGATCTGAGTCTCGTACTTCTCCCTGAGCGATGACTCCTTCAATTTTTGCTCGGTTGCGGTGACCTCCAGATCGCGCTTGAGCTTGTCCCGTTCTTTCTCAACCTCACCGAGTGCCTCTTTGAGAGCCAGCTGCTTGGCGACGTCGGCGCCCTTGAGTTCCGCCTTCAAGCGCTCGATCTCGGCTTGCTTGTTGGCAGCTTCTTTGTCCGCCTCGCGTGCGACCCTGGTCTCCGCGAGTTCGACGGCGGTCCTCTTGTCCTGCTCTGCAAGCTCCGCTCGCTCGCGCAGCGCCTGATTGAAGGCGTCGTCGCGGACCTGGTTCAAGATGTCCGCGTATCCGGCCTCGTCGATCTTGAACGTCTTCCCGCAGCTCGGGCATTTAATTTCCTGCATGTCCTACCTCCTCAACCGATTCTGCCCGGCCCATCGCTGAAGCACGGACGCTACTAGTATAGAGGCGCGGTCGGACGGCTGCGCCGGTCCCAATTGATATGATGAGGTCGAAAGGAGAGACCGTGGCATATACAAGAGGAGCTAAGCACAGAAGCCGGCTGACGGTGCGCGTCTGTGTACTTCCGCTTCTCTGCCTCTGGTTGGCTCTTCTTCCCTTTCAACAGACCAAGGCGCTCTTCATAGGCAACTCACTTCTCGCGGGTGCGAACGGCTCCGGAATGTGCGCGACCTCCCCCGACAAGGACTACTACGCCCTGGTCAACAAGGCCCTTTCGCAGAAGCACTTCAGATACTCCGCCAGTCGAATATATGGGCGCGCCTGGGAAGATTGCACGTCCACGAGCGCGCAGCAGCAGTGGCTCGACTCGATAGCTCACCGGCTCACGAGCGACCTCGACTACGTCTTCATCCAGCTTGGCGATAACGTCGACAACCCGCGCAAACTGGCGGTCTTTGAGTCGGGCATGCAGGACTTCATAGACCGAGCGCAGGAACTGTGCCCCCAGGCGAAGATCGTGTGGGTGGGTCTTTGGCGCCATACCAGCCGGAAGATGGCCATAGTGGCAGAAGTCTGCGCCGAACAGCAGATTCCTTGGGTCGACATCTCGCCGTTCAGGACCAGGCAATACGAGTCGCGCAAGGGAGTCCGAGTGACCTACCTGGATGGTTCCTCCGCCGTGGTCACGAGTGAGGCCGTCGCCCTACATCCGAATGACACCGGTATGGCGCGTATCGCCGATGCCATTCTCGAAACCCTCGCAAGCAGCCGTCCTTTTCGGTAGAATCCAGAGAAAAGGAGGCACACAGTGATCGAGTGGGACCGCAAGCTCGCCGGTGAAGGGCTTAGCTTCGACGACATCCTCCTGGTCCCGGCCGAATCTGGGGTGCTTCCCAAAGAGACCGACGTCCGGACCCAGCTCACCAGCAAGATCACTCTCAATATCCCCCTCGTCTCCGCGGCCATGGACACCGTGTCAGAGACCGAGTTGGCCATCGCTCTGGCCCGCGAGGGCGGCCTCACCATAATCCACAAGAACCAGCCCATCGACCGCCAGGCCGAGATGGTGCGCAAGGTGAAGCGCAGTGAGGCCGGCATGATAGTCGACCCCATCACGCTGGGCCCCAACGCCACCCTGGGCGACGCCGAAGCCCTGATGAAGGAGTACCGCATAAGCGGTGTGCCTATCGTGGCCCCCGACGGCAAGCTGGTGGGCATAGTCACCAACCGTGACACCCGCTTCGAGACCGACCTCAGCAAGTCGGTCAGAGACCTCATGACCTCCGAGAACCTGGTGACCGTCCCAGTGGGCACCACGCTCGACCAAGCCCGCGACCAGTTCAAACATCACAAGATCGAGAAGCTCTTGGTCGTAGACGACGACTACAAGCTCCGCGGTCTCATCACCATCAAAGACATAATGAAGATCATCGAGTTCCCCAACGCCTGCAAGGACGAGATGGGCCGCCTGCGCGTCGGCGCCGCGGTGGGCGTGAGCAAGGACACCGATGAGCGGGTCCAGGCGCTGGTCGATGCTCAAGCCGATGTCATCTGCATCGACACAGCTCACGGCCACTCCCGCGGCGTGCTCGATACCATAGCCGCCGTACGCGAGAAATATCCCGACATCCAACTGATAGCGGGCAATGTGGCCACCGCCGAGGGGGCCAAGGCCCTCATCGAGCGCGGCGTCAACGGTGTGAAAGTGGGCATCGGCCCCGGTTCCATCTGCACCACGCGCGTGGTCACCGGCTGTGGAGTCCCCCAGATCACGGCAGTCTCGGCCTGCGCAGCTGAGGCCTACAAGCACGGCATACCCATAGTGGCCGACGGGGGCATACGCTACTCGGGCGACGTGGTCAAAGCCCTGGCGGCCGGAGCCCACAGCGTCATGATCGGCTCGGTCTTCGCCGGTACCACCGAGAGCCCGGGCGAGCGCATCCTGTGGGAGGGCCGCAGCTACAAGGCCTACCGGGCCATGGGCTCAGTGGGAGCCATGAGCGCCGGCTACTCCGCCGACCGCTACTTCCAAGAAGACCAGAAGAAGATGGTCCCTGAGGGCATAGAGGGCATGGTGCCTCACAAGGGCCCTCTGGGCGACGTGGTCTACCAGATGATCGGCGGCCTGCGAGCCGGCATGGGATATACAGGGGCGGCCAGCATAGTCGACCTCCACAAGAAGGCCAAGTTCGTACGGGTCTCGCCGGCCGGCCTGGTCGAAAGCCACCCGCACGACGTGACCATCACCAAGGAGGCCCCCAACTACGAGCGGAAGATGCCGTTCTCGTAGAGGGCGCCCCCAAGGGAACCTCACCAGATCTTGCCCGGAGCCTCGACGGCAGCCGTCACGCCTCCGCGGTCGCGCTCCCCACAGCCAGAGGCTGAGTCGCGCCCTGCTTGCGCCACGACCAGGCGTATCCGATCACGAACAGCAGGGTGGCCACCTCGACGGCCACAAAGAACGAGTAGAAGGACGTCACGGTGCCTTCGGTCAGCGACCACGACAAGAGGCCTGTGTGCAATATCGCGGCGCCGATGTTGGTCCAGCGATTCCACGCGCGCGGCAACACCCTGGAGAGAAGCACCATGAGCATGGACGTCTCCATGAGCACCGCGAAGAAGACCACCACTCCGAAGCTCATGTCCGACGGCTCCTTGGCGGCCGGGTCGAAGAAGAGGTTGAAGATATCGGCGTAGAGGAAGTTGAGCACCAGGAACACCCAGATCGTCGAGAGCATTACCCTGCGGTCTTTCCAGATCGAGCGCTTGATGCTTGTACCACTGCTTGTCATCTTTGGACCTCCTTGTTGTATACTTACGATGTAAGTCTAGGTCGTAGGTTACACTTACACTGTAAGCCTGTCAAGCTGCTTTTTGAATCTCACGGGAGGACTACCGAATGGCAACAGGCAGGCCCATCACATCGGAGCCCCGGACCCCGTTGAGCAGGGACCGGGTGCTAAGAGCCGCGGTCGACCTCGCGGACGAGACAGGCATAGATGCGCTGACCATGCGCGCGTTGGGCAAGCGGCTTGGCGTGGAGGCTATGTCGCTCTACAACCACGTCGCCAACAAAGAAGACTTACTGGTTGGCATGGCCGACACCGTGCTCAGCGAAGTCGAGCTGCCCGCCGACGGAGTCGACTGGAAGACGGCCGCGCGGCGCCGGGCTGTGTCGGTTCGCCAGGTGCTGGTCCGGCACCCCTGGGCGGCCGTGCTCATAGGGGCGCTGCCGAGTCCCGGTCCGGAGACGCTGCGCTATGTCGACTCGGTGCTCAGATCTCTGCGCACAGCCGGCTTTGGCCCCGACATGGCCTCACGCGCCTTCTGGGTGCTCGACAGTTACATCTACGGCTTCGCCCGCCAGCAGTCGAACGTGCAACTTCAGCAGGCAGCCGACCCCGCCGTCGCGCAGGCGACGCGCGACCTGCCCGCCGATGCCTACCCCTACCTGGTCGAGGCGGCAGTCAGCTACGCGTCAGGCACCGGCTGGGACATCGAGGCTGAGTTCGAGTTCGGGCTGGGGATGATCTTAGACGGTCTCGAGCGACACATGGCGGCCAAGTAGCGGGGCAGCGAAGTGACGGGCCGGCGAACTGGCTGGGCGGGACCCTATGGCCAGGCGGCCCGATGGCGCCTACTCGACGGTCAGCACGACCTTGCCTCTGTGGCGCCCCTCGCCAAAGTACTGCATAGCTGCCGGTGCTTGATCCAGCATGTAGTGTCCATCAACCACAGGTTTGATCTTGCCTGCCTCGACCAGCTGGGTCAGATAGCCCAAGTCCTTGTTCGGTTTCAACGCGACCACGCGCACCCGCTTCCTGCACACCAACGAGACCAGCGGGCCCAGCAGCATGATTGCGAACAGCCGCGGCAGAGAGCCGCCTACCGTGGCGTAGGTACCCCCGGGCGCAAGCGCGCGAAGATAAGCGCGGATCGGCCGGTTAGTCTTGACGTCGAGGATAAGATCGTACTGCCGTCTGGTCTTGGTGAAGTCCTCCCGCGCGTAGTCGAGCACGTGGTCGTAGCCCAACGAGCGCAGTAGTGTCAGTTTGGCGGCACTGTCTACACCGGTGGTCTCCGCCCCATACAGCCGGGCGATCTGGATCGCGAACGTACCCACACCCCCGCCTGCACCGTTGACCAGGAGTCTGTGCCCTTGGCGGAACTGCCCCGTGTCGAGCAGGCCCTGCACGGCCAGCATGGCCGCTTGAGGTATAGCGGCTGCCTCCTCGAATGTCAGGCCCCCAGGTTTCGGAGCGACCTCCTCTTCGCGCGCGCAGACGTACTCGGCGAACCCGCCCCAGCGGCCGCTCAGATCTCCGAACACCTCATCCCCCGGCCGGAACCGGCCGGCGTTCTGACCCACCGCCTCGACTACCCCCGCTACGTCGGAGCCGAGTATCTGCTTCTTCGGCTTCCGGAGGCCGAACATCATCCGGTTGATAAAGGGGGCTCCTTGAAGGGCCTGCCAGTCCCAGTCGTTTATGGCCACAGCGTGCACCCTGACCAGGACCTCGCCTGGGCCTGGGAGGGGTTGAGCCACATCCCGCAGTTCGAGAACCTCGGCGGTGCCGTACCTGGTGAACACAACGGCTTTCATGACCCTCCTAGGCGGCTATCTGCCGACACTCATCCAGAATAGGGCATGCGCCGAGAGCGTGCCCACCGTCCGAAGAGAGTCGGGTTGGATTATCTGCGGGTCGTCCTCCGGCCTGTGCACATACAGGGAGCTGAGAGAATCGGCGTCTAGAGTGCACCATCCGGTGGGAATGCCGGCATCATGAAAGGGAAGATCATCGCCTAAGTATTGGGCCTCGATCTGTGGCGTGATGCCGAGAGCCTCAGCGCTCAGTAGGAATCGGTCGGCCATGGCATTGTCGGCCCCATAGATGAACACGCGATCACCCGCGCCGGCCATATCCAGATTCATGTAGCCTTGCGTCTGATCCAGCGCACAGACGGGTGCGGATACGTAGTAGCTGGAGCCACGCAATCCCTGCTCTTCGGCGTCCCAAGCCGCGAACAGCACGCTACGAGCCGGCCGATATCCTTGAGCATGCCACAAGCGGGCTATTTCCAGCATCACGGCCACACCCGAGGCGTTGTCGTTGGCGCCGTTGTAGATGGTCCCATCCGGGTCGACCCCAGCGTGATCGTAGTGAGCGCCGACTATTACGATCTCATCCTTCTTAGCGGCATCGGCGCCTGGTAGCAGCCCCAGCACGTTGCGCGCTTCTCGCTCTGTTCTTTCGAACGCGTTCTTCATGTGCACTGATGTAGCAAGCACAGTTGGGGCTTCGAGCTGAGCGAGATCATCCAAGGTGTACGGGCTGCCCGCCAGCAGATCCTCTGTTATGGCGTAGGTGACTCTAAAGGCAGGCATGTCGATCAGCTCCCCGGTGCCATAGGCCGAGCGGGCATAGGGGCCGTCATCCTCGCGGATGATCAACAATCCACCCACACCATACTCACGCGCCTTCTCCACCACTTGGGCCTGCTGGGCAGCATCTATGGGGGCACATAGAACGATCTGGTCCGTCAGGCTTGCGTCGAAGTCAGAGGGAGCCCCCCGGCCCAACCAGACCACCCGGCCCGTGGCCTCACCCGAACCCAGGTACCCGGCGATACGCGGCACGTACTCGTAGTGAGCAACGTAGGTGTGACTCTCCCCACCACCACCCGCACGGGTCACCGTCAGTACAGGCTGCTCGACATTGAGAGTGACCGGCGAGGTGAACGGCTGGAAGTATCCGCCGTCCGCACCGGCAGGCTGCAGGCCATACTCCGCAAAGCGGGCGGCAACATAGTCACCCGCTTCAAGATTTCCCGGCGTGCCCACCAGGCGACCCTGCAGGGTGTCGGCTGCAAGAAGCTCGATACTGCTCAAGGCCGCCTGCTCATCGAACATTTGCGCGCCCGCCACATACTCAGGATCGGAAGCTAACGAGTAGGTGGATCCGGGCCCGGGCGCGGTCGCAGCGGTCGAGGTGGACCGAAGAGGATCCCGTTCGGTGCAGCCCGTGAGAAGTATCAGCGAGACGAGAACGATCGCGTAGGTCTTACATGGAGCCTTCATCTGAGCCCCCTATCCGCTCGAACTTCGCCCGCGGCGCCCAAGACGCCTCTATCTCATGCTACCGCTCCCTGCCGTCCGCTGCTCTTCTGTCCAAGGTCAGAAGAGGGCCCAAGCCGTCCGCCTGGACGACTTGGGCCCTGTGAGTCACTTGGTCGCGTCTGGCCGAGAGGCTAGGCCGCTGCGCCACCTTGGTACGCGGCGTCCCCGAAGCCGATTATGGGGAAGAAGATGAACGGCAGAAAGATGAGACCGATGGCAAACGCATCGCTCCGGCCGAACCTCCTTGCTATCTCCAAGTAGGTGATGATCATCATCACGATGTTCGCCAACGGTACGAACAAAAGGACCAGCCACCATGCGGGTTTTCCGGCGATCTTGAGCATGATGTACCAGTCGTAGATCGGGATTATTGCCGCCCACCCGGGCTGTCCCGCCTTGACGAACACCTTCCACATCGCCGCGATCGTCAATACGGCCACCGCAACATATACGATCCACATCACCACAGTGCTACCGTTACTCACTTAGAACCCCCTCGATCCTTAGAGCCTGTCAGGCCATTCCGCCCATTTTAGCGCGGGAGAGGTCCTAGGCCCTCAGCTCGGCGGTCCCGGCCTGGTCGACCGTGAAGCTCTTCGGGTCGATGGCGACACCGTATATGGTCCTCGCCATTTCCGGGGAAACGAGTTCGTTGCGCACATCCTCCAACACCGCGGCCGGGTCGCGCTCTGTCGGGGCACCCACGCCTGCGCCCCCTGCACTCCGTAGCACCAGGCGATCGCCCGGGTCGAGCGTGTGGGGACGACGCGGCTTGATGGGCAGTATCTCTCCGCCGCGCTCTATCCACGCGCGATTGCGGGGCGTGGGCAGACCACCGTGGCAGCCCGCGCTCTGCACCGCGAATCCGGTCCAGGTGCCGGTGGTCAGGTTGGCCTTCGCTCCTCGGTTGCTGACCTCCCAGTCGATGCCGGGGGCCCCGCGCCAGCGACCCGCGCCGTGGGAGTCGGTACTGAACTGGTATCTATCCACCTGCCACGGGAACCTGGCCATCTCTTCTTCGGCGTCGGTCTTGCCCACCACACCCAGAGTCCCCAAGTCGCAGACGCATTGGTACCCGTCGAAGCCGGTCACTGCGCCCGCCCCTGCCACCGCGCAGAACGAGGTGTAGACGTAGATGCCGTCTTTGCTGGGGTCCTTGCCCAAGAGCGTCAGCGAATCCAGCGGACCGTAGGGGGCGATTGCTGCCTCTGGCAGAGCCTGTGACAGGGCCAGCATGACCGCCTCTATCACCATGCCCCCGTTGATCGCTGGTCCTGCCGCCACCAGGGCGCCCTTGTTGCAGTCCACCAGGCTGCCCTTGCGGGTGATGACGTGAATCGGCTTCATGCTGCCTTCGTTGTGGTAGGCAGCCAGCTCACTGCCCAAGAAGAGGAACGTCGTGCACAGGGTGCAACTGAGTGTCTGCTGGTAGTAGGCATTGATCATGCCCCCGACTTGATCATCGGTGCGGGAGAAGTCGAAGAATACCTCGCCCTCCTTGATGGTGAGGTCGCACCGCACGTGCACCGGCACCCCCAAGTTGAGGCCGTCATCGTCGGTCTCGACCTCTACCGACCAAGTGCCCGACGGCCATTTCGCGATCTCCGCCCTCACGGCGGTCTCGGTCCTCTCAATCATCTCATCCACCACCGCCACCACCGTCTCGCGGCCGTACTTGTCCAGAAGCTCGGCCATGCGCCGCTCGGCCACTCTGGTGCTACCCATGAGCGCTGCCATCTCTCTGCGCATCATGTCCGGTAGCCGATTGTTGGCCAGCACCAGCTCGATAACGTCTTCGCGGTACTCGTCGTTCTCGGCGACCTTTATGAGCGGGATGTTCAGCCCCTCTCCGATGGAATCACTCGCCAAGAAGTGACTGCCGGGCTGGGCTCCGCCGGAATCGGCCACGTGGGTGCCCATGCAGGTGAAGAACAGCAACTCGTCTTGATAGAAGATGGGGCGGATGAAGGTCCAGTCGGGCAGGTGCACCGCACCGTCGTTTGGCCAGTTGGTCAGATAGACGTCCCCGGGCTTCATGGTGCCGGCGAACTTCTCTCGCGCCCTCTTTATGGGGAAAGAGCTGGAGATGAGTCTCGGTGGGAACCCTTCGGGGATGGCGATGGCTCTGCCATCGGCGTCCCAGATGCCGTACGCGAGGTCGTGTAGTGTGACCACGAGGACGTTTGTCGCCGTCCTCTCCACCGAGAACCGCATCTCGCGACAAACGCGCTGGATGTAGTGCCAGATGGTGGAGATGGTGATGGAGTCGATCGCTGTTGACATGCGCTTTCTCTCCTCGCCCGACTCAGGCCTGATGGCCAGAAGTGATCACGTAGTTGCCGACCTCATCCACCATGCAGGTAAGCCCTGCCGGTATCACCGTGGTCGCCGTCGGTTCTTCGATGATCGCGTTGCCACTGATCACATGGCCGGCGCGAAGGCCGGCCCCGTCGTAGATGGGCGTGGCCACGTAGGCTCCAGCGAACCAGCAATCTCGGCGGCTCATGATCGCCTTTGAGGCGTCCGGGTCACCGGCGGGGGTCTTCTCGATAGCCACCTTGGTCGACGGCAGCGTCGCCGTGAGACGCATATTTATGAGTTCGATGGGCACCCAGGACAGAGAGAACGTGAACAACTCTTTGTGGAGAAGATGGAAGCTCTCCTCCAGCTTCCGGATATCGTCCATCTCGATGCGACCGATGGGTAGCTCGAGCTCAAGGACGTGATACTGGCCCTGGTACCGCATCTCCACAGACCGTTGGAGAGTCAGGTCATCGGCCGACACGCCGAACACCTCGACATCACATAGAGCCTCCGCGGCCATGTCGTCGAACAAGGCGTTTATGACATCTAGGTCGGCCAGGTCAGACCTGCGCAGGTGTGAGCGCACGTAGTCGCGGCCGATATCCAGAAAGAACATGCTCCACGCGCAGAAGGACGACGAGTAACGGGGCACTATGGTCTTCTTCATGCCCAGGAGGTCGCCGACGAAGGCCCCGCACATCGGTCCGCCGCCCCCTATGGCGAGCAGACTGAAGTCCCTGACATCGTGCCCCTGATAGGTCGAGATCTCGCTTATAGCGTCGGCCATGTTGGAGTTGACCGTGTTGAATATGGCCTGCGCCGCCTCTTCGACACTCATGTTGAGTCCGGTGGCGATCTTGCTGATGGCCTCTCGGGCGAGGTCGGTCCGCAGCGCCAACTTGCCGCCGTTGAAGTTGGCCGGATCGATGTACCCAAGGACCACTGCCGCGTCGGTCACCGTCGGCTCGACCCCACCGTGCCCATAACAGGCAGGCCCCGGGTCTGAAGAAGCGCTTTGCGGCCCCACCTGCAGAAGCCCGAGAGTGTTGAGCCAGGCGATGCTCCCGCCGCCGGCCCCGACGCTGGTGACGTCCGCGACCTTGATGCCGATGCGGTCATCGCCCAGCCAATCCCCCACCTTGAGGCTCACCTTGCCGTCTCTGATCAGACTGACGTCCCAGGTAGTCCCTCCCAGGTCACCGATAAGAAAGTTGCCCTCGCCGATGCTGGCACCCAGGTGAGCCGCGCCCGCCGGCCCGGCTGCCGGGCCGGATCCGGTAAGGTAGACGGGCTTCGCGACCACGGCCCCCACCGATTGAACGTACTGGTTGGCCTGCACGATGAGCAGTTGGTTGGCAAATCCGGCGGCCTGCAGCTTCTCTTCGAGACCGCGCAGGTATTCCTTGACGATCGGGCCGACACTGGCGTTTATGACGCAGGTGCTCTCCCGCTCGTACTCACCCATCTTGGGTAGCAGCAGACTGGAGCAGGAGATGAAGACATCTGCGAGCGCCTTGCTGCAGATCTCGAAGGCCTTCAGTTCGTTCTCGGAGTTGGCGTAGGAGTTTATGAAGCAGATGGCTATCGCCTCCACCTGCTCCTCTTTGATCTTGGCTATCACCTGAGCCAGAGCATCCTCACCCACGGGCACGAGGATCTCACCCGAGGCCGCGGTCTTCTCGCCCACGGTGTAGCGCAGGCGTCGCGGGATGATGGGGGTATAGGGGGGGATGTAAGCGTCGTACATCGACATGGTGTCGATCTTGAGAGAGCGACGCATCTCGATTATGTCGCGAAAGCCCTCTGACGTGATCAGCGCCGCTTTGGCGAGCTTCCGCTGCACCAGGGCGTTGGTCGACACGGTGGTGCCGTGCACCAGATACTCCGTCTGGGTGAGAAAGGCTTTGGTGTCAAGCTCGAACCGGCCTGCCGCGTCGCCGATGACGTTCAAGACGCCCTCGGAGAAGTCCCAAGGTGTGGTCGGCGCTTTGAATTGATGAAGCGCCCCGGCCTCGTCCATCACTACGCAGTCGGTGAAGGTCCCACCGGTGTCAATGCATACTCGATACATCTGGCCTTCCAGTGCTAGAACGTTTGTATGCGAACGGTCCAGGCCATTCTATCGACGCCCCGGGCAGCGCGCAAGGTTTCGGCACTTAACTATTCTAGTGACCGTGATACCCCAGCGTCTGTGCCAGCACGTGCTCTACCTCGGCCGCTGCGCGCGTATCGATGTCAAATTCATCAAGCTCCACTAGAGGTTTAGCTATGAGTACCTGCAGCGTCGCCACACCCCCCGCGCTTAGCGCAAAGCACGGCCCGGATGCGCGTGCGTCGCCCGTCCAGCAGGCCTCGCAGAGCACGCCGCCCAGCGCGGGCGAAAAGGCGCAGAAAGTGCTCTCGGCGCCGCAGGCGGCGCAGTGGTTCATTTCGGGAGCGTAGCCGAGCAACACCAGCAGTTTGAGCCGCGTAGCCAGAACGACGTTCGAGGCGGCAGCCTGATCGAAAGACTCGGACAACTGGGCGATGCCGCGCACCAACAGGTTGAAGGCGGGCACGCTGGCTTCTTCACCGGGGAAAAGGCGGCGCACCGCAGAGAGAAGGCGCGCCCCCTCTTCCATGCGGAACAACTGGTCACGCACTGCCTGGAAGGTCCGCAGGGTCTCGACTCCGGCGACGGTGTACAAAGAGCCACGCCCCGTGTGAAAACTGGCGCGCACGAGGGTGAAGGGCTCCAGCCTTCCGCCGGTCTTGGACTTCACACGCCTGACGCCCTTGGCGATGGCACTCAGGCGCCCACGGTCGCGCGTGTAGAGCGTGACGATGCGGTCCGCTTCTCCGTAGCGCATCGAACCGATGACCAGAGCTTCAGTGGTAAAGAAGTGGGAGCCCATTGAAGCCTCGCCGCCCGCCTCTCCCAGCCACTAATCGGCCGTCAGTCTTTGTCGGTGGAGAACTCCTTGATGATAGAGACGGCGTTGGCGGTGCCTATACGGGCCGCCCCAGCGTTGATCATCACTTCGGCATCCTCGGCGGTCTTGATACCACCGGAGGCATCCACGCCCACGCTCTCGGGCAGCAGGTCGCGGAAGAGCTCCACGTCTTTGGCCGTCGCCCCGCCTGGAGCGAAGCCGGTGGAAGTCTTGATGAAATCGGCACCCGAATCTTCCACTATCTTGCAGACTAGGCGCTTGAGCTTCTCGTCCAAGTAGTGGGCCTCGACGTTGGCCTTCACCAGCACCAATCCCCGGCCCGTGTTGACGCTGGTCATGCGCACAGTGCGCACCACGCCCCTCAGCTCGTCACGCACGTAGCGAAAGTCGCCCGAGAGCATGGCGGGTATGTTGAGTATGACGTCTATCTCGTCGGCACCCAGCGCCACTGCCTGTTCGGCGCCGGTGATCTTGGTGCGCTGCGAGTCGGCACCCAGGGGGTACGAGACGACCGTCCCCACTTTGACGTCGTAACCCTGCAGCAGCTGCCGGGCGACGGGCACGCAGTAGGGGAGCACGCAGACCGAGGCGAAGTGGTAAGAGATAGCGTCACGGCACAGGCCCTCGACTGCCGTCGTGGTGCTGGTCGGCTCGAGCATCGTGCTGTCTATCGTCTTGGCTAGTTCCTCAACCCTCATCGTGCACCGCTCCTACTTGTTTGGACCTATTATCATACACTGCCATGCAAGCCCCCCTTGCGGAGCTAAGCGACAGCGTAACCCTGTCAAGATGCAGGGGTTACCTTGTCCGCCGCAATCATCACCCAGCGACCGTGCTGCTTGAGCACCAGGGGCAACTCGGGATCAAGGCCCACCAGCCGCTCGTAGACCGCCGCGCTCGGAGACACGGTGTCGGCCAAGCGGTACGGAGCGGCCACAGCGGCCGCCAGGATCTCGCCCGCGCCCGCTTCTCGGGCCCTCTCCAGGGCCAAGTGTGCGGCGGACCGTGGATTCATCGGGGCACCCGCCGTCGGATCAGGCTGCTCCCCGGAGTGCAGGGTGGCACCGCAGAAGATCTCCCCTTCCTCTGACAACAGGGCCACGGCCTCGATTGCCGGGGCCTCCACTCCCAACAACCTGGCGGCAGCCTTGGCTTGGTCGATCAAGCGCCCAAGGTCGGGCGAAAGGCGGTCCTCGTCCATCAGATCTATCTCCTTATCAGAAGGCTAGCTGGAATATGAGGGTGGTCAGCACCACACCCAAGAGTGCCCCAAGTATGACTTCAAGCATGGAGTGGATGCCCGTCTCTAAGCGACTCTGGGCCACCAACAAGGCCATCACAAGAGCGACCATGCTCGCCAGCAGGCCCAGGTCGGTCTTGCCCACCACAAACGTGATTATCGTCCAGCCGGCGAAGGCCAGCGCCGCATGCCCTGAGGGCAGTCCGCCGGAGAGGGGCGTCCCCTTCTTCTGCGTGGCCTTGACTATGATCACGGCGGCCATGACTACCGCGAAGGCGATGGCGGTCAGATGAGGTGGCGAATTGGTGATCGCCTCGAAGACCTTGAGCGTCGTACCGGTGAGCCGGTCGGCCAAGACCAGATAGGCCACCACCAGAGCGTTCGCGGCGGCCACCAGCACGGCCCCGGCAGAGAGGTCTTTGGCAGCTTTGGCCCGTCGGTCGTATTGGTCGGTGAGCATGTCCACCACAGTCTCCACGGCGCTGTTGATTAGCTCGGTCACCAGCACGAAGACGACGGACACTAGCACCGCAAGCAGCTCCAGCTTGGTGAGGTCCATGAGGATGCTGCCCACCAGCACGCCCACCGCCACCACCAGGTGGATGCGCATGTTGCGTTGGTGCCTGACGGAGTACACAAGGCCCTGGAAGGCGTGGTTGAAGCTCTGCAGCAATGATGGCCTTCGATGCTCGGTGGTCACAGCCTTCTATCCTCCATGTGCAATCGAGACGGCTCGCACCTGACCAGCGAGCGTCGCAAGCAAAGCCTGTTCACGAGCCCGCATCTCGCCCTCGTCCTTCTCGTGGTCGTACCCAAGTAGGTGTAGCACCCCGTGCAAGATCGTCCAACCCAGCTGGGTATCAGGGTCGCCGTCCTCCTCTTGAGCATACCGATCTACCACGGCCGGGCAGACGACCATCTCGCCCAGGTCGGCATCTGCGCCTGCAGTCGGCCCCGGCCAGCCAAGGTCGCTGTCCGCCTGGCGAAAGCTGAGCACATCGGTCGGCTCGTCCAGACCACGAAAGCGCCGGTTGAGCTCTTTCATCTCCGACTCGTCAGTGAAGACCACCGTGACCGCCCCATCCGCCTGTTCAGCGTGCATCACGGCCTTCACCAGAGCGCGCACCGGAGCACCAGCCCGCTCAGACTCGCCTTGAAATAGCAGCTCGACCTTCACCGTCACCGGCCACCCGTTGTCCCCGGGCCGCCTTTCGGTCCGTGCTGGCGTTCACGAGGCCCGCCACCGAGAGACCGCCCCCTGCCCGCCTGCGCAGGATGTTCGGCGTACACGGGATACTGGATGCGATGACCCAGTAGACCCACCAGGCTCACGTCGAAGGCCTCACTGATACGATGAATGTCGCCCTGCGTCAGGGCCGACTCGTCCAGCTGGCCATCGTCTACCCGCTGTTTGATGATCTCTTGGATGATCCCCTTGATCTTACGACGGGTGGGCCGCTCCTGAGCCCGAACGGCCGCTTCGACACCGTCGGCCAGCATGATGATGGCCGCCTCCTTGGATTGCGGCTTCTCGCCCTCGTACCTGAAGCTCTCCTCAGAAACGGGCTCCTTGGACGACTCTCTGGCCTTGTTGTAGAAGTAGGCCAGCAGCGTGGTGCCGTGATGCTGCTTGACTATGTCCACCACGGGCTTCGGCAGCCCGTACATGAGCCCCAGTTGCTCACCATCGCGCACGTGGGCCGCTATGGCCACCTTGGACAGATGCGGGCTCAGATGATCGTGGGGATTGCCGACAAAGATCTGGTTCTCCACAAAGTACTCCGGCCGGGAGATCTTGCCGATGTCGTGATAGTAGGCTCCCACCCGGGCCAGGTTGGGATTGGCACCGATGGCCTCCGACGCCGCCTCGGCCAAGGTGCCCATCATTATGCTGTGGTTGTAGGTGCCGGGCGCTATCTGCATCAGCTTCTTGAGCAAAGGATGCGCCGGGTCGGCCAACTCCAGCAGGCGCAGCGGCGTAGTGACGTTGAGCACCGTCTCCAGCAACAGAAGCAGCAAGATGGTGAGAAACCCTGTCAGAAAGCCGTTGCCGAAACCCCACAGGCTTCGCCTCAACGCATCACCCACGGCGGCCTCCGAGAAGATCTCAAGAGCGAAGATGGTGAAGGCCGACAGGAACATGCTTATGAGCGCGGTAGCCAGCAGCGCCGCACGCTTGGTCACCTTCGACACCAAATAGAGCGAGAGTGCACCCACCAGCAGCGCCGCCAGCGTGTACCGCATGCTGAGGTCGGTCAGTAGCCCGACGTTCACCGACGCCAGGGTCACCAGAAGCAGCGCGCTGCGGGCGTTCAGTATCACCGACACCACCATGCCCATGGCGGCCACGGGTATGACATAGGCAGACAGTGGTTCGATTATGAGCACTCGCGCGATGGCGGTGCCGCCCAGCATCAAGAACACAACGGCCAGAAGCATTGTATTGGTCTCTTCCTTGGTGCCCTTGTGAAACCGGTAGAGCATCCTCGAGAATACGACCGCCTCCAGCAATACCACGAAGAAGATACCCAACCACACCTTCCACCCGTAGCGCGTGCCGCCGAGGCCCAGCGCCTGCAGGGTCAACATCTCCTGGGCGGTCACCGTCTCACCCTTCTCGACTACGATGACACCCTTGTCCACTGTGTTGAGCATGGGAGCCACTTGCGCCATGGCTGCTTCTTGGAGCGTTCGGATCTGCCTCTCGTCCACCGGCTTGGTAAGCCGCACGTAACCTGCGGCCGACTCGTAGACTGCGTCTACCAACGCCTCCGGCACCGAGATAGAGGCGGCCCATTCGTCCACATCGGTCCGCAGCGCTATCAGTGCCGCGCCCTGTGCGTCGTCGATCACTCGAATGCCGTACAGCCTGACGAGCGACAGGTGGGCCCTATTGCGTACCAGATCGAGAGAGTCGGAGTCCACCGTGAGCAGGTACTCGAGCGTGCTCGTAGACATGGTGGCCGGAAGCGCGTCCCCAAGCTGTGCGACTGCCTCTGCCGCGTTCAGCCCGCTCGGCTTGAGATTCTGCAAGGCGTTCAGGAACACGTCCAGCTGACGGGTCGCCGCCGGCAGTTCTTGCAGATAGCTGGCATAGAACGGCGTGGCCGCCTCGGCCGCTTCGGCCTTGGCGGCGTCTGTAGCTTCGATATCGGTGACTGTCACAGTCTTGTCGGCCTCTATGGAGCGCGGAGCCGGGTTACCCTCTGAGAAGCCCCGCAGGGCCGGCAAGTAGGCCGAACAGAGCAGCAAAGTAAGGCCGACCACCAAGCACACCATAAGCACCAGCTCGAAGCGCCTGGGTTCGCGCTGCTCTATGGATGCTCTGAAGGCGACCAATCGCTCCCGCCAACGAGAGTGTCCTACACCCGTGCCGTTCTGCTGGGCGACCATGCCTACTCCGAGTACGCGCCGCCGGCCCGGCTGGGGCGGCGCGAGCCTGCCGGCGCGTGCGGCGTGGGTCGATGCGGGGTTTGGCTTTGCTCGGCGTGCCGCTTGTAGGCCGAGACGATGTCCTGCACCAGCTTGTGCCGTACCACGTCCTGGCTATCGAAGTATACGAAGGTGATGTCCGCTATGCCGGACAGCACGTCCCGCACGTTCACCAGACCCGAACGCTGCCCACGAGGCAGGTCGATCTGAGTCACGTCACCGGTAACTATCATCTTGGCTCCGAAGCCCAGTCTGGTGAGGAACATCTTCATCTGCTCAGGACTGGTGTTTTGTGCCTCGTCCAGGATTATCAGGGAGTCGTTCAGTGTGCGCCCCCGCATGTAGGCGAGCGGAGCGACCTCTATGGTCCCCCGAGCCAGATGGTCGGTCAGGCCGTCGGTGTCCATCATGTCATAGAGGGCGTCGAAAGGGGCCGCAGATAAGGGTCCACCTTCTCCATAAGACCCCCGGGCAAGAAGCCCAGTTTCTCGCCGGCCTCCACAGCCGGACGAGTGAGTATGACCCGGGCGACTTCGCCCGAGAGGAGTGCCCGCGTGGCCATAGCCATGGCCAGATACGTCTTGCCCGTACCCGCCGGCCCTATGCCGAAGGTTATGGTGTTATTGCGGATGGCGTCCACGTACGCCTTCTGGTTGACGGTCTTGGGTCGGATGCGTCGGCCCCGGTGCTCCAAGATCACATCGCCCACTATGTCGCCCAGTGAATGACCACCGTTGCCTGCGTCGGCGCTCAGCGAGGCCGCCAACTGGAGGGTAGAAGTGTCTAGACCTTGACCCGAGTGCAGCAAGGCCAAGAGCTCGTCTACCAGTGCGCCACCCCGCTCCACCTCGGCCGAGGTGCCGTCCAGCGTCAACTGATTGCCCCGTAGGCTGATGTCGCAGCCCAGCAACCCTTCGAGGGTACGCAGGTGCGCGTCGTGCTCACCCACCAGGAGGGCGGCGGTCTTGTTGTCCAGATCGATCTGCTTGGTCGCCGCCTTGCTCAGGAGAGACGCTCCTTGACAAGGCGAGAGGCTAGCTTGCCGTCGACCCTGACCCCACCCTCGGCCATGACGGCCGCCATGACCTTGCCCATCTCGCGAACAGAGGTAGCGCCGATCTCGCCCACCATCCGCTCGACGAGGGCAGAGAGTTCGCTTTCGCCCATTTGCTGAGGCAGCAGTTCTTCGATGATATCCACGGCCAACTGCTCGTGCGCCGCCAATTCGTCCCGGCCACCAGCCTTGAAGGCCTCGATAGACTCCTCGCGACGCTTCAGCTCACGTCTCAGCACAGCTTGCTCGGCGCTATCGTCCAGCTCGTGCCGAGTCTGCTTCGCCTCTTTCTGGAGCTCGTTGATGATCATGCGGAGGACCGTGACGCGCTCCTTGTCCCCGCTCTTGAGGGTAGTCTTGACCGACTCCTGAAGTCCTACGAGTATGCTCATCTTAGGTCTCCCAAATACTCGCCACCCAGTAGGTGAATGTGCAGATGCTGTATTTCCTGCGCCCCGTCGGCGCCTACATTCGTTATGACCCGGTAGCCTGTGTCCTTGATGCCCAGCCGCTCCGCCACCTTCACCACGAACTTCACCAGCGCGTCGCTGCTGCCTTCGGCCCCCTCGGCCAAGTCGTTAAGCGAGACCAGATGCTCGCGCGGCACGATCAAGATGTGGTGAAGGGCTTGGGGATGCAGGTCGCGAAAGGCCACGAAATCAGCGTCTTCAAGGACGAAGGCGGTGCCGAACTGCCCCCTAGCGATACCACAGAAGATGCAGTCGTCCATGGGCGCTGATTATACTACCAATCCCCCGTCACCAGGCGTGTCAGCGCCACTGCCACGGGCCCGGCGGTCTCTGCGCGGAGCACGCCTTGGCCCAGCCTGACGGCCTCGACGCCGGCGATCGCGCAACGCTGCAGTTCGGACTCTGACCAGCCGCCCTCAGGGCCCACCCACAGAGCGACCGGAGCAACACCGGACGACCCCACACCCGTGTGCTCTACTCTCGGTAGGGCCAGCTTCTCGGCGAGAGAGACCCGCGCGGAAGGCTCCAGCAGCAGCGACAGCACACCGCGCACCTTCATCGCGTCGAGCGCACCACCCAGAGAGTCGGCCAACTCTACTGCAGGTACAGCCAGATGCTTGCTTTGCTTGGCAGACTCCAGCACTATCCGGCGCCAGCGCTCTAACCGACCCGCACGAGCCGACGGCGGCAGCCGGGTCGATCCCTCCGCGGGCACCAGAACGAAGAAGCTGGCCCCCACCTCAGTACCCTTCTCCAGAACCTCGTCCAGGAGAGCTGGGCGCGTGAGGGCCTGTACCAGCCCTACCTGTGAGTGGTACACCGCCCCCGCTGCCGTCCCTTCGAGCCGGGCGGTGAGCACCACACTTACCGGTACCGTCGCGCTGCTGACCGAGGCCGCGTAAACGGCGGCCCCCACCACCACCTCGCATACGTCCCCAGTCTTGAGCCTCAAGACCCGAAGCGCGTGGTGGGAATCATCGGGAGTGAGAACGACCTCAGTACCCGCTATCGGCGCCGCCTCTGGCGCAGTCGGCGTACCCTGCTCTCCGACAAAGAAACGGGGGCGAAAGCCTGACACCCCGGGCCCCCTACCTGGACGAGGACCCTGAAGCGATGAGGTCTAGAACCTTCTGGACAGTCTCGTCGATGTCCTTGGTGGCCGGATCGTCAGGGGCCACGACATCGGGAGCGATGCCTGTCTCGTTGATATCCCGCCCCTTGGGGGTCAGATAGACGGCAGTGGTCACCTTCAGCGCGCCCTCGTTCGAGAGCGGCTCTATGCTCTGCACCAGCCCCTTGCCGAAGGTCGTCTCACCCACCAACGTCGCACGGCTGTAGTCCTGAAGTGCGCCTGCGACGATCTCAGACGCACTGGCGCTGTACTTGTCGCAGAGCACGTAAAGTGGCACGGGGGCGACGGCGTTGCCACTCGCCCGCAGCTCGACCTCTTTGGAGTGTAGCCCCTCAGTGCTCACTATCACTCCGGTCCTTATGAAGATGCTTGCTACCTTGACCGCCTCATCCAGCAGTCCGCCCCCGTTGCCCCGTAGGTCCAGGATCACGGCATCCACTTCGTCCTTGGTCATCGCCGACTCGACCACTGACCGGAGCTCCGCTGAGGTGTTCATGTTGTTGAAGGTGTAGAGCACTATGTGCGCCACCTTCTTGCCCGAGACCTCGAGTATCTCCACGTCGGTGGTGGGAATGACGATCGAACGGCGGGTCAGCGTGTACTTCAGCTCACTCCCCGGCTGCGGCAGCCCGGTCAGGTCGATGGTGACGTCTTTGACGGTCTCCGGAGTCGTGCCGCTTCCCCCGTCGGTCTCTGTGCCGCCCACGGTCGTGCTGGTGGTCACAGGTGTCTCCGCACGGTACAACTCAAGTGCTACCACGGTACCTTCGGGCCCCTTGATGTCAGAGACCACGTCATCCAATGTCCGACCCGAGGTGGTGACTCCGGCCACCGAGAGGATCACATCGCCAGCCTGGATATCGGCCTCGGAGGCCGGAGAGCCCTCGAACACCGAGACCACGGTGGGCAACCGGTCGTTCATCATCAGCACCATGCCAACGCCGCTGTAAGAGCCCGAAGTCTCCTCGATGAGATCAGCATACTCCTGCGGGTCATAGTAGACCGTGTAGGGGTCGCCCAGTCCGGCGAGCATGCCGTCGATGGCGCTCACGGCCAGAGTCTCAGCATCCACGGTCTGGTAGTAGGTGGACTGAAGCTTCTGGAGGATCTCGTTCTGCAGGTCTAGGTCCACCTGAGGAGTGGCGCTGGTGGACGCTCCGGCGCTGGTGTCCTTACCAAGCACCTGCTTCGCCGCCTGCCCCAGGTCTGGCACCGCCGCACCCAGAATGGTGCCCACAAAGATCAAAGCAGCCGCTGCCACCACTGACAGGGCCGCAAGAAGAGCCGTCTTCATACTGCTAGACATGTATCAAAGGTATCCCATGGGATTGACGGGAGTGCCGTTAACCCGCACCTCGAAGTGCAGGTGCGGGCCAGTAGAATAGCCGGTGCTGCCCGCCTTGCCAATGACGGCTCCCCGTTTGACCACTTGACCCGCGGAGACGAGTATCGCCGACTCGTGCGCGTACAACGTAGCCAACCCCCCGCCATGGTCGATTATCACGCACTTGCCGTAGCCGCCACGCCAGCCGGTGAAGATCACAGTGCCCGCGGCCGCAGCCTTGATGGACTCTCCCATATCCGCATCAAGGTCGATACCGGTGTGCAACCGCTTGACCTTGAAGATGGGGTGTATGCGATAGCCAAAGCCCGAGGTGACCGGTCCGGCAACCGGCCAAGAGAGCACGCCCTTGCCGACCTTGGTGGGGTTCGCCGCCTTGGTCTTCTTGAGCAGAGCCGTGATGCGAGATGAGTCTGCCAGCAACTGGTCCTCTTGCCGTGCCCAGGTCGCCTGGTTCTGCTCGATGGACTTGAGTGCCGCCTTCTTGGCGGCCCGGGAGGCTTCGACCTCACTCAACGCCGCCTTGCATTCCAGATCCGCCGCCTGCAGTTCGTTGGTCACGGCCGCCTGGTCTGCCTCCAGCGACGCCACTCTAAGCCGCTCCTCTTCCAGCGACCCGCGTTGACCCACGATCTTGTCCTTCAGCTCTGCTATCTGCTCGAGTATCCGGGCGTCTTGCTCGGCTATGGTGGATAGCAGCCGATAACGCTCGACCACGCCGACCAGCGAGTCATCCTCTCCGCCGATGAGTGCCGAAAGGTACCCCAGACTCCCTCCAGACTTGTAGAGGTTCACCATGCGATCGCACAGGGCCTCTTGCTGACGTGCGAGTTCGCTCTCGGTCTTGGTGAGTTCCCGCAGGTTCTTCTCCAGTTGAGCCACAAGACCGGCCAACTGCTCCTGGAGTTCGGCCAAGCGGGCCGCCGCGGTCGCGTATGCGCC
Source organism: uncultured Actinomycetes bacterium (assembly GCA_963747275.1). GTDB lineage: Bacteria > Actinomycetota > Thermoleophilia > RBG-16-64-13 > RBG-16-64-13 > RBG-16-64-13. The sequence continues at coordinate 6,840 of CAVVEI010000005.1, read as the reverse complement.
GTGCGCCGCTTGATAGGCCTTCTGAGCATACTCGAGGCTCTGGTCGAGCGCCGCGAGGTCGCCGAGCGCCGCCTTGCGCGCCGCCTCGGCTTTCTTGAGGTTGGCGCGGACCTCTTTGAGGTCCGCGCGCAGGTCTTTCAGTTGCGTGTTCAGACTGGGACTCGATGCAGCCTCCGCCCCTGGCGGAGCCAGCGCCACAAGCAGGGTCGCCGCCAACAGGAGCGCGGCGAGGCCAAGCCCTACGGACTTGGCCGCGCGCGCGAAACTCTGCCTGCGACTCGAACGTTCAGACACCAGGACGGCCTCCTGACGGTGCCGAGGATGAAAGCTAGACCTTGAGGAGGCGCCTGAGCCCCAGCGCCGAACCCACCGCGCCTATGACCACGCCCGCCCCGATGAGTATCACCGCCACCATCGTCGAAGGCACTGCATCCAAGGGGATACCCATGAAGGGCATGAGGTCTCTGAACTTGCCCACGGCGTAGGTGTTGGCCAAGAGGACGGTAGCCGTGGCGGCCGTGGCCCCCACAAGCCCTACCGTTATGCCCTCTATCACGAAGGGCCAGCGTATGAACCAGTTGGTGGCCCCGACCAGCTTCATGATCTCTACCTCGCGCTTGCGTGCGAAGATGGACAGCCGGATGGTGTTTGAGATGAGCAGCACCGACACCACTCCAAGGAGCACGATGAAGCCCACCAGGATGTTGCGCATCTGCGAGGTGACCGTGAACAGCTTCTGGGCCGTGTCCTTTTCGTAGCGCACCTCGTCCAGCGCTGCATTGTCAGGATCAAGGCCCTCCACTCGCGTCGCCACCAGTTCGACCTGAGTCGGGTCTTTGAGAGCGACCACGAGCTTGTGCGGGAACGGATTGCGGGGCAGGTCCTCGAAAAGCTTGGGATTGTCCTTGAGCTTCTGCTTCATCTCCTCAAAGGCCTCATCCTTGCTGACGAAAGTGACCTTGTCCACTTCGGTCCACCCCGAGATGGTGTTCTCGATGGTGAGTCATCTGATCCGGCGTGGGATCAGGATCGCGGTTGAAGAAGACGTTTATCTGCACCTTCTGCTCCACATCGCCCAAGCAGCTCGTTGGTGGTGAACACGAAGACCAGCACCACACCCAGCACCACGATGGAGAGAAAGACCGTCACCAGCGCGGCGATGGTCATGAAGTAGTTGCGTCGCAGAGACCCGAAAGCCTCCTTGAAGAAGAAACTAAGCTTCCCCATAGCCGCCCCGTTTCTGGTCACGGATCACCTTGCCGCCTTCGAGTTGTATGACTCGACGGCGCATGCGATCCACCATCTCGCGGTCGTGGGTAGCCATGACCACGGTCGTGCCTGTCTTGTTGATGCGATAGAGGAGCTGCATGATGCCCAGCGAGGTCTCTGGGTCGAGGTTACCGGTGGGCTCGTCGGCGATCAGCAAGCGGCGGGTGATTGACGAACGCGCGCGCTATCGAAACACGCTGCTGCTCACCGCCCGAGAGCTGGTTGGGATAGTTCTTGGCCTTGTGAGCCAATCCCACCAGCGACAGCATCTCGTTAGCCTTCTTCTTGGAGGCGGCATTGGCGCTGCCGGTGACCACCAGCGCGTACATAACGTTCTCAAAGGCGGTCTTGTTGGGAAGTAGCTTGAAATCCTGAAACACGCAGCCGATGTTGCGCCGCAGATACGGCACCTTCCAACGTCTTAGCGTGGCCAGATCACGCCCTCCCACGCTCACCTTGCCCTTGTCTGGCTCCAGCTCACGAATGAGCAGACGGATGAACGTGGACTTCCCGGAGCCTGAGGGCCCTACCAGGAAGACGAACTCCCCCTTTTCGATATGGAGGCTTACCCTCTCCAGACCGACGGTAGTTGGCTGATAGATCTTGGTGACGTCATCAAACCTGATCACGGGTTAAGTCCGACCTCCGTTCTTGCAGTCTCTAACGATTATTCCGCGGGACTAGGAAAAAGCCTCCCGCCCGTATATGACTGGGGCACACCCTTCACCGCGTCCGGTCAAGCGGGCCGGGCGCTGGGCTTTCCCGTGGATCTCTGCCAGATGTACTCCCGGATGAACTCGTCGATTGCGCCATCCAGGACTGCCTCGACATTGCCCTTCTCGTAGTTGGTGCGATGGTCCTTGGCCAATGTATATGGAGCCAGAACGTAGGACCTGATCTGGCTGCCCCAAGCTATATCTTTCTGCTCGCCCTTCTCCCGCGCCATCTCTTGCTCGCGCTTCTCGTGCTCGAGCAGAAGCAGCTTGCTGCGTAGCATGCGCATGGCCGTCTCGCGGTTCTGGATCTGGGAGCGCTCGTTCTGGCACTGCACGACAGTCTTGGTAGGGCACGTGGGTTATCCGCACAGCTGAATCGGTCTTGTTGACGTGCTGGCCGCCGGCCCCGGACGAGCGATAGGTCTCCACCCGCAGGTCCTTCTCGTCTATCTCCAGTTCCACCTCGCCCTCGATGAGGGGCGTGACGTCCACAGAGGCGAACGACGTGTGCCTCCGAGCGGCCGAATCGAAGGGCGAGATACGCACCAAGCGGTGCACGCCCCGCTCGGTGGAAAGCAGACCGTAGGCATTGTCTCCGTGGACCGTGAACGTGGCGCTCTTGATGCCGGCCTCATCTCCTTCGCTGGCCTCGTTCAGTTCGACCTGAAACCCACGAGACCTGAGCCCAGCGCAGGTACATGCGCAGCAGCATCTCGGCCCAATCCTGGCTCTCAGTGCCCCCCGCGCCAGGATGGATGCTGACGATAGCATCGCCTGCATCGAACTCACCGGTGAAGAGGCTCTGCTCCTCCAGCCTCTCCAGGTCGTGGCTGACTTCTTTGGCAAGACGATCAGTCTCTTCTTCCAGTTCCTATGGGACCGCCTCGCCCCCGCCCTCCTCGGCCGCCATCTCAGGGCAGCCTCCAGGTCGCCCATCTGCGGCCAGATGATCGAAGTCCTCCATCCGGTTACGAAGCCGGCTGTACTGCGTGCTGACGATCTGCGCGTGGCTTTGGTCGTCCCAGAAATCGGGAGCCCGCATCCGCTCCTCGAGCGAAGCGATGTCGCTCTTTAGCGGAGCGGGGTCAAAGATAGTCCCTTGCCCACGCGAACTTTCCACGCAGGGCAGCCAGGAGATCGCGGTATTCGGCAAGGGAAGGGGATCTGCTTCTCAGTCTTCTCAGCCATGGCTGGGTAGTATACAGCGCCCGCTCGCTCACAGACACCACCCACCGTACGACCAATGGCGGATCCTGGCGCCACGAGGGTGACTGAGGACGAAGCATCGCGCCGCCCGCATGTGAGCAGGTCGAGCACCGAGGAAACCGGGCGACTTCGAGAGGCCGGCGGCTTCGTAGGGCCTACTCTCGGCTATGTCCCGTCGCAGGCATGCGCTGAGTATGCGGGAGGCAAGGACGCAGGGAGCACTCGTAGCAGCGCTACGAGGGCGACTGAGGACGAAGCATCGCGCCGCCCGCATGTGAGCAGGTCGAACACCGCGGCAACCCGGCGGCTTCGAGAGGCCGGCGGCTTCGTAGGGCCTACTCTCGGCTATGTCCCGTCGCAGGCATGCGCTGAGTATGCGGGAGGCAAGGACGCAGGGAGCACTCGTAGCAGCGCTACCGAGTGCGACTGAGGACGAAGCATCGCGCCGCTCAGCGCATGCCCGCGACCGGGATCTTGGCCGAGAGTAGGCCCTACAAGCCGCAGCAGTTTTTGTGTTTCTTGCCGCTCCCGCAGGGACAGGGCTCGTTGCGGCCGACTTTGGTGACGTGGCGTGGGGCCACCACCGTACGCGTGGCCTGCTGAGCCGCCTGATACGCCTCTCCTGAGCTGTCGGCTGATGCGACCGTCCCGGGCGGCTTCGGCACCGGCGGCCGCGAAGTTCTGGGCTAGGCTGGCATCTCCGCCGCCCGAATAGGCAAGGCCACGTCTTGTCGGCTCCGCCTTCGGCTGGTCGGGTTGGGTGATCTCCAGATGGTATAGGTACCGCACGAAGTCAGACTGGATCGACTCCATCAACTGCTGGAACAGATCGTAGCCCTCGTTCTTGTAGGCGACCAGGGGGTTGATCTGGGCCAGAGCCCTAAGGCCGATACCCTCACGCAGATAGTCCATCTCGTACAAATGGTCACGCCACTTGGAGTCTAAGGTCCGCAGGAGCACCCAACGCTCCAGATCGCGCATGGTCTGCGCCCCGAAACGCTCCTCCTTGGATTCGTATACCTTGATAGCGTCGTCGATCATCCAGTCAGCCACATCCGCCGCGTTCATACCCCCGTCCCAGAGGATCTGCTCTTTGGTGATCGTGGTGGGGAAGAAGTTCTGAGCGTGGTCATCATCTCTTCCACGTCCCAATCCTCTGCGAAGTTGGACCCACCGGTGAAGATGGCTATCGCACCCCGCAGGACCCGTTCGATTATCTCCAGGACGTCTTCGCGCAGGTCATCTCCACCCAGGATGCGCTGTCTCTGGCCATAGATCACTTGTCGCTGCAGATTCATGACGTCGTCGTACTTGAGGACCCGCTTACGGATCATGAAGTTCTGCTCTTCCACCTTCTTCTGAGCACCCTCCACTGAGCGAGAGATGAGCCCATGCTCTATGGGGATGTCCTCATCTATGTGGAGACGCTCCATCATGCGGTAGATGCGGTCTCCTGCGAAGATGCGCAACAGATCATCCTCGGTGGAGATGACAAAGAGACTGGCCCCCGGATCACCCTGGCGACCCGAACGACCGCGCAGCTGATTGTCGACGCGCCGTGCCTCGTGCCGCTCTGTGCCGAGCACGAACAGTCCGCCCTTCTCGACGACTCCTGGAGCCAGTTTGATGTCGGTACCCCGGCCGGCCATGTTCGTGGCGATGGTGACCGCGCCCAACTCTCCGGCTTTGGCGATGATAGCCGCCTCTTTGGCGTGATTCTTGGCGTTCAACACCTCGTGAGGAACACCTCGCTTGCCGAGCATGCTCGACAACAGCTCCGACTTCTCTACCGAGATGGTACCGACCAGGATGGGCTGCTGCCGCTGATGACAGTCGGCGATCACGTCCGCGGCGGCATTGTACTTGCCCTTCTCGGTCTTGTAGATCTGATCGTTGTGATCCTCGCGGATCATGGGCATGTTGGTGGGTATCTCCACCACCTCCATGCTGTAGATCTCGCGGAACTCGTCAGCCTCGGTGGAGGCCGTACCTGTCATGCCAGCGATCTTTTCGTAGAGCCTGAAGTAGTTCTGCAGCGTGATGGTGGCGAGGGTCTGGTTCTCCTCTTTGATCTGCACGCCCTCGCGCGCTTCTATGGCTTGGTGCAGGCCTTCGAGTACCGCCGCCCCTCGAGCACCCGGCCGGTGAACTCGTCGATGATCTTGACTTCACCGTCTTGGACCAGATAGTCGACATCCCGCCTGTAGAGAGACGCGGCCTTTAGGGCCTGCATGAGATGGTTGACCAGCTGCCCAGAGAGGTCTTCGTAGATGTTGTCGATGCCCAACTCCTGCTCTACCCGAGCCAAGCCCTTCTCGGTGATAGCAACGGTGCGCTTCTTCTCGTCTACCTCGAAGTCTTCATCCTCGCCAGGCTTCAGACGGCGGGCGATACGGGCGAAGTCGTAATAGGTCTTGGCCGCTCGCTCACCGGGTCCTGAGATGATGAGCGGGGTGCGGGCCTCATCGACAAGGATCGAGTCGACCTCGTCCACGATGCAGTAGTAATGACCGCGCTGCACCTGCTGCTCCAAGCGGAGGACCATGTTGTCGCGCAGATAGTCGAAGCCGAACTCCGTGTTCGTCCCATAGGTGATATCGGCCTTGTAGGCCTCCACCCGGGCCTGCGGTTCCATGTTGTTGCTCAGAGCCGCCACGGTGAGGCCCAGAAACTCGTACACCGGCCCCATCCAGGAAGCGTCACGACCGGCCAGGTAGTCGTTGACTGTGACCACATGAACGCCCCGGCCGGCCAGCGCATTGAGGTAGACAGGCATGGTGGCGACCAAAGTCTTGCCTTCGCCGGTCTTCATCTCGGCTATGGAGCCCTCATGCAGAGCGACCGCCCCCATCACCTGGACATCGAAGGGGCGCATGCCTGTGGTCCTCCGCGCGGCTTCCCGCGCCACAGCGAAGGCCTCGGGCAGCAGGTCGTCCAAGTTCTCGCCTTGAGCGAGACGCGACTTGAACTCGTCAGTCTTCTTGCGCAGGCCCCCATCCGACAGGGTCGTGACCGTGTTCTCGTAGGCCGAGACGCTCGCCACCTTCTCTTGTAGGGACTTGAGCTTTTTGCCCTCTCCGAAGCGGAGCAGCCTGTTTACCACACCAGCCATCTATCTTTGCGCCTCTATAAGTCCGTAGTTGCCGTCACGGCGACGGTATACCACGGCAGTCTCGCTTGTCTCGGAGTTGTTGAACACGTAGAAGTCGTGCCCCACCAGCTCCATTTGAAGGCAAGCTTCCTCGGGCGACATGGGCTTGACCATAAACTGCTTGGTCTTGACGATGAGCGGAGACCCGGCCTCTTCCGCGGCCTCCTCCAGATCCTCGGCCCCCTCGGCCGCCATGAAGCCTTCGGACACCAAAGCCTCTTTGCGCCCCTCCTGAGAGCGGGATATCACCTTGCCCCGGTACTTTTTGACCTGGCGCTCCAGCTTCTCGTACACCAAGTCGATGGAGGCATGCATGTCAGGAGAGGATTCGCGGGCCCTGATGACCGGGCCCTTGGTGAAGATGGTGATTTCGGCCACCTGGTTGTCGGCGATACTTGGATTCTTCTCGGCCCACATCTCTATCTCGCACTGGGTGGTATCGGAGAGATACTTGCCCAGCTTGCCTATCTTCTCTTGGGCGTAGCCACTGATGGTATC
>CAVVEI010000004.1:0-32108 GCA_963747275.1 uncultured Actinomycetes bacterium | reverse complement strand
AGGTCCTTCGATTCAAGCAGCTTCTCCGCATCGAGGACCACTACGCGATCTTTGGTGACCCCACCCAAGAACGCCTCCCGCTTGCCTACGAGTGTGGGCAGAGTCCTCTGCCACTTGTCCGAGTCGCTCGCGTAGACGCCCACGACTTCGTCGGCCAGCACTGCCAGCTCCATGCTCCCATTGGTGAGGATTATCGCGCGGTTGAGATTGGTCAGCCCGGCGTCACCGAACTCAAGCAGCCTGCGGAGATCGATGACCGAGAGGATGCGTCCCCGCACGTTGGTCACCCCGAGCACGAAGGGAGGCAGACTGGGCAGGGGTGTGATCTCGGTCAGATGAAAGACCTCTCTCACCGCCGAGGAGGGGAAGGCATAGTGCTCTTGTCCGAGGGTGAACTCGACTACCTCGACCAACTTCACTATGTCGTCTGTCCGCGCGGGTGGTTTGGCTAGTTCTCTGGCCCTCGCCCGCAACACCGCGCGGTCGGCAGCGTTCGCTGCCGTCTCCGCCTGCTTCTTCACGACACACGCTCGCTCTCTATGAGTGAAGCGACTGTCTCTAACATCTCGCCGGCGGTGAGTCCGTTGGTCTCAGCCAGTACCGAATCCGACGGCATCTGTTCCAGCAAAGCGAGTGCCTCTCTGAAGTGCTTGGCCGCCTCTCTTGTGCGTGACTGACTGCGGGCGATAGCGCCCAGCATCACCCGGGCGAGAGCGAAACCACCGTCCAGAAACAGGGTGGATTGAAGCGCCTGCTCGGCCTCTTCTGAGCGTCCCTGCTCTTGCAGGATGCTCGCCTTGAGGTAATAGAGCGAGGGGTTGAGCTTCTCGCTGGCGAGTACGGCATTGCAGCACTCCAGTGCCCCGTCGAGTTGCCCCTTGTCGGCCAACTCGCGCGCCTCCCTGGCCAACTTCTGCGTGTCTGTGGCGTCTCGAGGCTTGGTCTCGGCAGGCTCCGCGCGGGAGAAGGCTCTGCGCTCGACGTGCAACGCCGTGCGTCTGGGGCGGGGGCTCTGCGGTTATCCGTGGTCCCGGCGTGCGGTGCACGCGGACCTTGTTGCCAACGAGTTCGGGCTTCTGGACCGATGGCGGATCGGCGACGGGGGCCGGCGGCGTGCGCTTGTAGACTATCTCGCCACCCAGCGTGAGCGAGGTGAGCGAACCCTGGATGTCGCGACCGGTCTCGCTGGCCGTGACCAGCAGGTATCCCCCCATCTTCAGAGCGCAGCGCAACTTGTCTGCGACTTGAGCGGCCGTTTCGCGGGCGAAGTACATGATCACGTTGCGGCACAAGATCAGGTCACAGTCGGTGGGAAAGGGATCTTCGATAAGGTTGAGGTGGCGGAAGGTCACCATCTCCTGTATCGCGGGCGAGAGGCGGTAGCGGCCTTCTCGGGTCTTGGTGAAGTAGCCGTTCATGACCCACGCGGGCGTACCGCGGAACGCCCACTGCGTGTACTCGCCGCTTCGTGCGCACGCGAAGCCGTCAGGGTTTATGTCTGTGGCCAAGATGCTCACGTCCCAGCCGGCCAGATCGGGGATAAGGCGAGAGATGAGTATGGCCAGAGAGAACGGTTCTGGGCCGGTGGCGCAGCCCGCGCTCCAGATGCGCAGTCTGCGCGCGCCGTTCTGTTGCGCGGCTATGAGTTCGGGCAAGACCTGGTTCTGCAGCATGGCGAAGGTCTCGGGGCTGCGGAAGAAATGAGTCTCGGGGATAGTAAGGTTGGCCGCCAGGGCCTGCACCTCGCGTGTCCCTAGGCCTTCTCTGACCAACTGGGAGATGAAGGCGTTGGGGTCTGGGTGCCCCAGGCTGACGGCAGTCTTGGCCAGTCCCTGAGCGAGATCGGGCCACTTGTCCTGGGGGAAGTGCAACCCCATGCGTTCGGATATGAGAGCTGCTGGTATAGAGAGGTCCTGGGTCATCGCTTGGCCTGCAATTCTGCCAGTATCTGGGCCAGCCGCGAATCAAAGGGAGGCTCGTCACCGAACAGCACACGTTGCAAGTCAAGCGAATAGGCGACCCCCAGTTCGAGCGGGACCACCTTTCGCACGCATCGCGGCAGCTCGGTATCGGCGGGTATGGAGTCACTGGGTATCTGCACCGACCCAAGGGCGGTGTCTACCGGCAAGATGACGGAGTGGGTGGGGGTCCGCGCCATGACCATGTGGTCACTCGAGGTGATGGCCCGCGTCGGCCGGTCGAACCGCAAGCGCAGATCGACAACGGGCAGTACGCGGCTGTGGACGTCTATGACCCCCGACACGTAGGCGGGCACCTCGGGCAAGGGGGTCACTTCCACGGCTCTCAAGACCCGCTCGACCTCCCAGAGATCGAGCGCATATATCTGCTCGTCTACCGAGAACAGCACCCATGTTTCGGTCGTACTCTCTCTCGCGTCAATGACTGCTGCGGTGTCCCGCCGCTGCATCGGCAGTACCCAACCTCTCACCCAGTGGACAGTGTGATCTTCGCGCCTCGACGGGGTTCGTGGCGCTCTGAATCAGTATCGGCGCAATATCAGTTCGACATTAGGCGCGAGGGTCTTCTTTGTGGTCGCTCACGGCGCGGTGGCACCCTCTCCGGCTATGGGGTAACCTTCAAAGGCAAGAACAGCCGTTTCGCACTGGTATCGGGTCACATCGGACGCACCAGCCATTTTGACGGAGGAGGCTTGTGATGAGTGCTTTGGGTACGGCTATCGCTCAGATCGTCGTCGGAGTAATCGAATCGCTCTTCGGACGCAAGTTGTTCTGGTTGTTCGTGGCCATCGGTGGCTTCTTGGTCGGGTGGTTCTTCGCGCCTGCCATCTGGGCTACCGTTCACGACGACAGCACCATGGAGCTCTGGGTCAGGCTTGTCATAGGGCTGGCAGCCGCCGTGATACTGGGCTTCGCCGCTTTCAAGTTCACGCGGATAATGGTCTCGCTGGCGGGCTTCTTCATCTTCGGTGCGGCCACCGTGCTGGCGGTCAATTACTTCGCCGGCGATGACACTCTCGTCCGAGGTTCGCGTGACTTCTGGATAGCCTTTGGGGTAGGCGGAGTGGTGGGGGCCATTATCATGGGCCTGCTCTTCGACTGGGCGCTGATAGTGCTCACTGCTCTCTTCGGCGCAGGAGCTACCGCCGACGGCATCATGTACTTCTTCACACCTGAGAATCCGACGGCTGCCGACCCGGCGCCCGAGAAGTGGATCGAGGGAGTGGTGGCCGGGGTGATCTTTATCATCGGTCTCTCCGTCCAAATAGCCATGAGAAGGCGCAAGCGAGTGGGCAAGGCCGCCTGACGGAGTCATGACCGAGCCTCGGTACAACAAGTACACCGTCCACGACACCTGGGGCCACCGCCTGCTGCGGGGCCTGTATTCGTCACTCGTCCCCGGCGCCGGCCAGTTGGTGGCGGGAGCCGCCAAGCGGGGCTACGCCATGGTCGGAGTGGTGGTGGCCGTCCTGGTGGCCGTCGTCTTGGTGGTGCTGTTGGCGGTGGAAGATGTCACTCTGCTCTTGGTCTGGCTCATCTCGCCTTCAAACCTGCTCGGACTGCTGATAGCAGACATCCTGTTACTACTCTTTCGCGTCTACGCGGTCGCCGACGCGGTATGGCTGCGCCCTACCAGGTGGGCTTCGGCGGACAAGCGTGGCTCGGTGGATGGCCGGCAAGGTGCGGAGGACGCAGCCGTTGAGGCGGACCCGCTGGGCGAAGAGGACTCCGTGCCCAGCTCGAGCGGCTTCACCAAGTGGAGACTGCCGCTGGCGGTGGTGGGTCTGGCGGCGCTCTTCACCTTCACCGTACTCCCGCATGTGTGGGTGGGCTACAACTATGTGTACAAGTTCCGTGACGTGCTGGGCACCGTCTTTGCTCCTGAGACCACCACCACTACCCTAGCCACGACCACCACTCTGCCGGGGACAGGCCCCACAGACGACACCATACCCGCCAACACGACCACCACTTTGGCGCCGGTCACGGTCGATGCCGGCGACGACGGGCGGCTGACCATTCTGTTCATAGGTGCGGACATCGATGAAACGCGCAGGGGGTACGCGCGCAACGACACCACCATCGTCGCCTCGTTCGACCTCGGCTCCGGACGTATCGCGCTCTTCTCGTTCCCACGCAACGCCGGCAAGCTACCCCTTGGCGAGAAGGGGCAGGAGGCGCTGGGTGTCAAGGCCTACCCTGCACTGATGAACGAGATCTACGGGGCGGCTTGGAAGAAATGGCCTAGCCATCCCAGCATAGCTCCGGAGGGTGGTGACCCCGGGGCTGAGGTGTTGCGCGAGACGACCAGCCTGCTCCTGGGCATCCCGGTCGACTACTACGCCGTGGTGGACATGCTCGGCTTGGTGAAGATGGTGGACGTCATGGGCGGGGTGAAATGTGTACTTCGACGAGGCCCTTCACATGGGCATATCGTCGCCCACGTCGGAGGGGGACTTCATCTACTTCGACGTGAAAGAAGGCGTGAACCATCTCGATGGACTGGGGGCCCTGGCCTACGCGCGCACGCGCAAGGACAGCAGCGACTACGTGCGCATGGGCAGGCAGCGATGCCTAATCGCCGCGTTGGTCGACCAGACCGGCATGACCGAGATCATATGGAATTTCCCGGCGATAATGGACGTCATCAAGAACATGATCCGCACCGACATACCCATCGGTGCAATCCAGGAGTTGGTGAAGCTCCGCTCGAAGCTGCAAGACCGATGAGATGATCTCCATCGGCTTCATCCCACCCAAGTACACGCGGGGCACCGCGGGCTATCCGGACCCGAACAGAAACGGCTGGGTGCTCAACGCCAAGCTGATCCAGGAGACGGTCAAACGGATACTCGAGCACCCCGAAGAGGTGTTGGCGGAGTCCAAGAGCACCGGCGTGGACTCCGGGGATTGTTACACGAAGGCCCGGGAGTAGCGGACCAGCAACACTGGGTCTAGCGATGCAGTCTCCACAGGTCGGCAAAGTAGGCGCCTGCGCCGTCTGTGCCTCCGAACAGCAACACGTCGCTGCTGGTGGAGTCGTATGCGAGCCCGTGGCCTGCCCGCCCGGCCGGAGGTTCTCCGGTCGTGCCGGCAAGTGTCCAGGCGCGCTCCGCGAGGTCCAGCAGCCAGGCATCGCCAAAGGTGGAGGTGCTGTTGCCGCCCCCAAAGAGCACCAGCTTCTTGATGGCCGGGTCATAGACCATCTGTGAGAGGGCCCTGGCAACGGGCGCTCCAGATGGCGTCTCGACCTTCGCCCAGGCATTGTTGGCGGGGTCGTAGGTCCAGGTGTCGTCGAACTGCTTGGTGGTGCTCCAACCCCCGAACAGCACCATCATCTTGGCATCGGAGTCGTAGGCCATGGCCTGCGAGTCGCGCTTGGCCGGGGCCTCTGCCGCCCGGTCGCAGGTCTTTCCAGGTGTTGGCGGCCGGGTCGTAGGCCCAGGTGTCGTTGTACTCAGCGGTGCCGTCGTAGCCGCCGAACAGGACCATGGTCTTGGACGTGGGGTCATACACCAGCGAATGCCCATAGCGGCCGGCCGGCGCTATGCCTGCCGGCTTGACCTCGGTCCAGGTGGCGCCGGCGAGATCGTAGGCCCAGAGGTCGTGGTAGCTGGCCTTGCCGTCGAACCCGCCGAAGACGATCAGCTTGCCGCCCACCGGGTCATAGGCCGCGGCCTGCGAAGCTCGCGGTGCAGGCGAAGCGCCCTGCGGGACAGCTTGGTCCAAGCGTTGGCCGTCAGGTCGTAGGTCCAGAGGTCATCCAGGTAGTCAGCTCCGCCGCCCCAGCCGCCGAAAAGCAGCAGCTTGTCGCCCGGCAGAGAGATCAACGAGCCGCCCAGACGTGCGGGCGGCAGGTCCCCGGTGGGGGTGACGGCCTGCCAGGCGGCAGGCGGGAGAGTGGTCGTGGTGCTGGCGCTAGTGGTGGTCGGCTGGCCCTGCGACGGTGGAGTTGCTGCTCTGGTCGCCGCCGGTGGTCTGACCGCCCGCACAAGCTGCCGCGGTCGCAGACAGCAAGCAGGCAGGCAAGCATCAGACGAGACCATAGACCACCTTCGCATGATTCACTCCTCGTCTCGGCACGGCAGCCGGTTACGCTGTGCGCGTCCATCATAGCGCGCACCCGAGCTAACGCGGACCTTACGGACGTGCGTCTACACTGCCCTCATAGTAAGCGAGCCGGATGTCGATAAGACCCGGGATCAAGTAGAGGTGGAATATGCACGGTATAGGCAACGGAATGATGGATGCCGGCAGAGAGATCGGTCGTATGGGCGGCCGGGCGCTCGAATTGGGTGGTCATGGCCTCGACGCGCTGGACATAACGTGGCTAGTCTTGGGAGTGGTCCTGTGGGCCGCTTTGATGACCACCCTCGTGATGTCGCATGATCGCCTTGGTCAGGCACCTGCGCAAGCCCAAGGACGAGACCCCCGCCAAGTAGCACCTCCTCCGGCCGCCGGCGGCTGCCCCCTTCGCCGGCGGCCTTATGAGTCACCCCCCCCTCCGCGCCGCGAGGGCCCCAAGGCCCTCGCGGCGCCTCTATCTAGCAATGCCCACGAATCGTACGCGCACGCCGCCTATGCTAGGCTCGCCGGCATGGGCAAGCGCATAGCCTCACTCATCCGCAAGGAGTTCATCCAGATACGGCGCGACAAGCGCACCCTGGTCATGATGGTGGCCATCCCGCTCATCTGGATAGTCCTCTTCGGCTACGCGGCCACCTTCGACGTGCCCAACATCCGCGCGGTGGTGGCGGTGCCGGAGGACTCGCTCACGGCCGCGCTGGTGGCGGCCGAGTTGGAGAAGTCCGACAGCTTTCAGGTGGTGGAGAGAGGGCCCCTCACTGACGCCGAGCTGGAGGCGGCTATCGAGGAGCACCGGGCCTCGGTGGCCGTCCGGCCGCCCGAGCCGGGCAAGCCGGGCCTCTTCATCGCCGACGGCTCCGACCTCTTCATGGCCCAGGCCGCGGTGCGGCAGATCCAGGCGCGTCCTGCAGGGGCTTCGCTCAACAGACCGGAGCCTCGGCCTACGTAGAGACCAAGATCCTCTACAACCCCGACCTGCGGTCGGTCAACTACATGATCCCCGGGCTGGTGGGCATCGTCATGGTGTTCATCGCCACCATGCTGACCGCCATCGCCGTCGTGCGCGAGCGCGAGCGGGGCACGCTGGAGCAACTGCTGGTCACGCCGGCCAACCCCATGGAGATCATGCTGGGCAAGATCGTGCCCTACATGGCGGTGGCCTTCTTCGACTTCGTGCTGGTGATCGTCTGCGGGGTCTACATCTTCGACGTGCCCTTTGCCGGCAATCCCGTGCTGCTGGTGGTGCTGGGGCTGGCCTTCCTCTTCGTCTGCCTGGGCCTGGGGCTGCTGGTCTCCACCGTGTCGCACACCCAGCAGCAGGCCATGCAGATGGCCGTCTTCACCCTGGTGCCGCAGATACTGCTGTCGGGCTTCATCTTCCCGCTCACGGCCATCCCCTGGGCGGTGCGCTGGATAGCCTACCTGGCGCCGCTCACCTACTTCTTGCCCATCTCGCGCGGCATCTTCATGCGCGGCGAGGGGCTGGGCGATCTGTGGATGTGGGCGGTCATCCTGGTGGGCTACGCGATAGTCATCGTCTGTCTGGCCGCGTGGCGCTTCAGGAGGAAGCTGGTGTGAGCGCGGGCGCGCCGAGCCCGCGCCGGCAGGCCGGGCGGGCCACGCGGTCGCCGGGCAGGCGCCGGCCGAGCGGCAGGCCGGGCCGCTGCCGCTCTGACGCGAGGTCACGGTGCGCTTCGGCCGCACCGTGGCTCTGGACACGGCCACCTTCGACGTCCAGCCGGGAGACACAGTGGCGGTGCTTGGGCCCGACGGCGCGGGCAAGTCCACCCTGCTGCGGGTGATGGCCGGTCTACTGCGCCCTGGCTCGGGCACGGTCAGCTCGGCCCTCAAGCGGGGCGCGCTGGGCTACGCGGGCTCCAGCTTCGACCTCTACGGCGACCTCACGGTGGCCGAGAACCTCGAGTTCTTCGGGCGGCTGCGCGGCATGGACCGGGAGCGTCTGGAGGCCCGCAAGGCGGCCATGCTGGAGCTGACCGGACTCAAGGACGCGCGTGACCGGCTGGCCGGTCGCCTCTCGGGCGGCATGAAGAAGGGGCTTTCGCTGGCCTGCGCCCTGGTGCACGAGCCGCCGCTGCTCCTGCTTGGACGAGCCCACGGTGGGCGTCGACCCGGTCTCGAAGCACGCGCTCTGGGACATCATAATGCAGGTGGTGGCCGAGGGGACCGCCACCGTCTTCACCAGCTGCTATCTGGAGGAGGCCGCCTATGCCTCCCGCTTGGCCGCCATGGCCGAGGGGCGCCTGGTGGAGACCACGGTGGACCAGGTGATGGCCGAGAGCGCGGGGTGGTCGGCCTGGGTGCAGCCGGTGCCCGACGACCGGATCGCAGGTGCGGGCCCGCCTGGCTCAGGTGGAGCACGAGCCCCGCGTGTATCTGCGGCCCGAGGGTCTGACGGTGCTGGCCGAGCAGGAGCAGCAGGGGCGCAGCGCTTGCTGGCGGCCACCGTGGGGGACGACTACGCCGCGCGGCGCCTGGCCGAGAGCCGCGCTCACCTTCGAGGACGCCTTCATACTCATGGAGGGCCGGGACGAGGGCAGGCCGCGGCGGCACGGTGAGCGTGAGCTGTCGCGCCGGTCATCGAGACCCGAGGGTCTGACCAAGGTCCTGGGCGGCCGCAAGGTGGTGGACGGCCTCGACCTGACCGTGAACGCGGGCGAGGTCTACGGCTTCCTGGGGCCCAACGGGGCGGGCAAGACCACCACTCTGCGCATGCTGCTTGGGGCTGATAGCCCCCGACTCGGGTTCGTCGGCGGTGCTGGGCTTCGACAGCCAGAAGCAGGGGGCCGACCTGCGCAGAGCGGTGGGCTACGTCTCGCAACTGCGCTCGCTATACCTGGAATCTCACCGTCGAAGAGAACCTGCTCTTCTTCGGGCGCATGTACGGATTGCGCGCAGACGAGCTGGCAGAGCGGGTACGCGCCGAAGTGGAGCGCTTTCAACTGGAGGACGACCTGCGTCACTTGCTGGGCTCGCGGCCCACCGGGGTGCAGCGCCGCTGCTCGCTGGCCGTCGCCCTGCTCCACCAGCCCAAGCTGCTGATCCTGGACGAGCCCACCAGCGGCATGGACACCACCAGCCGCCGTGAGTTCTGGGCCTTCTTGGGCGGGCTGGTGGCGCAGAAGACCACGGTGATACTCACCACCCACCATCTGGAAGAGGTGCAGGTCTGCGACCGGCTGTGTCTGATGCTCGCCGGCCGTCTGCACTTTGAGGGCTCCCCCAGACAGATGGTGGAGGCGTATGCCTCCGCGAGGCCGGCCGCATTCCGCACCCTTGAAGAGGCCTTTGTGAGGGCCGCGCCGAGGCGGACGGGCTCCGCTAGCCTGCCGCGTGGCCTCTGGCCGGGCGGGGCCTCTTGTTCTTGTTGTTGAGGCTCAGCAGGCGCACGAAGTGTATCGCCTGCTTGACCACAGGCACCTTGGGCCCTTCGACTACCTGCGGCCCCAGGCGGACCGCGTCGGTGTAGGCGTCCTCGATCTGGCTGAGCACGTTCTCCCAGGAGTAGCGCTGCGCGCGCTTGATGCCGTCTTCGGAGAGCGCTCTGCAGAGCGTTGGGTTGGACAGGGTGCTGTAGAGAGCGTTCTCGAGCGCCTTGGCGTCGCCCGGCGGGACCAGGACGCCGTTGGCGCCATCGCCAAGCACCGCGCGGTAGCCGCGGATGTCGGAGGCGACCACCGGCAGGCCGGCGGCCATGGCCTCGGTGAGCACTATGCCGAAGCTCTCGCCGCCCAGCGAGGGGGCGCACATGACCTCGGCTTTGCCCATCTGCTCGATCTTGGCGTCCTCCCCAAGCTGCCCAGAGCCTTGATGCCCTTGAGCTTCTTCGGCCGCGTCGGCGTCTTTGCGGGGGTACAGGGCGCGGAGCTGCTCCTCGCTGGTGCCCACCAGGGTCAGCGAGACACCCGGCATGCGGCTGCGCAGTTGGTTGAAGGCCTCGATCAGCACCGTGAGTCCCTTGCGCGGCTCCGGACGCCCCAAGAAGAGGATGCGCCCTTTGACCTTCTTGACCGACCGGGCCTTGGCGTACGGCTCGATGTCGATGCCGCAGGGGGTGATGCGGTACTCGCCGGGATAGTGGGGGTGGACGCAGTCGCGGGCAGCCTCCGACACCGCCGTCCTCACCGTCAGGCAGGGCATGAGCCTATCGGCCAGAGGCTTCCAGCGCCGGTAGTAGCGGGTGGCGTCTCCGGCCGCGCAGAAGGTGCCGACCACCGGGATCTTCGAGACCAGCAGCGCCGAGGCCGCCACTACGGGAGTGAAGGGCTCGAACACGTGGACCAAGTCGAAGTCATGGCTCTTCAGGATGCGGGTCATCCTGCTGAGCATGAAGGGGTACACGTTGGCGTGCGCGATGGATCCGTTGGAGGGCAGCGGGGATGGTGCGACCAGCAACGATGAAGTTGGCCGGCAGGTTCTTGGCCCGCTTGCCCACCGTCCCGGCGGGAGCCACTATCCAGACCTCGTGCCCCTGCTTCTCCAGGTGGCAGACCATGCTGGCGATGATGTTGTTCACTCCACCCGGCACGGTCCAAGAGTATGGTGAGACGACGGCTATGCGCACTGATTCCCTCCGGTCGCGGGGTCCGCGATATGTGCCCCTTGCAGATTGGCGCATCCGACCGTCCAGGTCAAGGGGCGCGTAGCGTAAGTACGGCGAAAAGCGGTACCCTGGAACGGTAACAAAGTCGCGCGTACGAGAGGGGACAGGGCATGGAAGCTGAAGAGAAGCAGGCTGCTGATACGGGGGGCCTGTGCGCAAAGATGGCGGCTTGCTGGAAGTCTAAGCAGAGCCTCTGGATCGGACTCGCGGTCTTGTTGCTGGCAGTAGTCGGACAGATACTCATAAACGTCCTACCCAGCGAAGGGTTCTTCCGCTCGTCCGTGACGGGTGAGTACTACGACAACAGGTTGGACTTGGTCAACAGTCTGACCATCCTGGCGAACTCCGGGCTCTACTTGGGCGCTTTCTGGGTGGGCGGTTACATGGCCTTCTGGGGCTTTCGCAAGAAGAGCTAAGGCGCGGGAGCTTCCGCCGGTACAGAGACCTCCACGCGAGCCCGCCACCAGGCGGGCTCGCGTGGCTCTTGACATCCTCACAAGACGGTATAAGATATATCACGATATATCGTAACGTGATCTGACTCGGAGGATGTTTTGAAGCACGCAGGACAAGCACACGGCCATGGCGCCGGTCACGGCGCAGGCCACGGTCACGGCCCGGTGGCCACGGCGAGGCGTCACGGTCACGGCCACGGCGGTCACGGTGGTCACGGTCACGTACATCACGAACACGGGCCCGCAGATGGGGCGCGCTCTGACGCGCAAGGAGGCATGAGATGGACAGAGACGAGCACGGCCGCCACTCCCGGGGTATGCGTGGGACCGGAGGCATGTCCGGGCCGCGCGGCATGCACGTTCGAGGGGCCCTGTCCGAAGCGGCCGCGGTCGGTAGCCAGGGGCGGCATACGCTTCGCCATCTTGGGCATGCTCAAAGAGAAGCCCAGGCATGGCTACGACCTCATCAGGGCGATGGAAGAACGCTCCGGCGGCCTCTACAGCCCCAGCCCGGGCGCCATCTACCCGACTCTGCAGTCTCTAGAAGACGAAGACCTGGTGACCTCCACCACCGAAGAGGGCAAGAAGGTCTACGCGATCACTGAGGCCGGTACCGCCTACCTGGAGGAGCACAAAGAACGGGCCGCGTCGCATCGCGAGCGGTGGGACGCCCAGTGGGGCGCCGGGCCAGGAGGGTGGATCGGCCGAGACCTTGAGCGAGATCCATGAGGCCTTTCATCAGATCAAGCGGGCGGTGCGCGACAACGCGGGCGACGCCGGCAGGCTGAAAGAGATCGGTGAGGTGCTGACGGAGGCTGCGGGCAAGATCACCGGTATCGCCGAGCGGTAGCGCGCGGGGCGTCGCTTGTGACGCTCGCGCGCGGACGGGTCGCCAGGCTGCCGCCCACCGCGTATCATTGAGGCCGACCATCGTGTAAGGGAGCGGCCAGTGCGCATCAAAGACAACCGTCTGTATTTCGGAGACCACTTCGCCGGAGATCTGGCGAAAGAGTACGGGACCCCGCTGTACGTCTACGAAGAGGACGTGCTGCGCGCCCGCTGCCGCGAGCTTAAGAACCTGCTGAAGCGGTCCCGACTTCGCCGTCAACTACTCCATGAAGGCCAACGGCAACGTCGCCTTGCTGGAGATAGTGCGTAGCGAGGGCCTGCGCGTCGACACCATGTCGCCGGGCGAGATGTTCTTGGCCATGGAGGCCGGATACAAGCCCGACGAGATGCTGTTCATAGGCAACAACGTCTCCAGGGACGAGATGCGCTACGCCATCGACCGCGGAATACTCATGAGCATCGACTCCATCTCGCAGCTCGAGTACTACGGAGAGCTGAATCCGGGCGGCGAGGTCATGGTGCGCATCAACCCCAACATCGGCGACGGTCACAGTGCCAAGGTGATAACTGCCGGACGCGTCAAGTTCGGCACGCCACAGGAGCAACTGCCCGAGCTCAAGAAGGTGGCCGCCAAGCACGGGCTGCACCATAGTGGGCGTCAACATGCACATCGGCTCGCTGTTCCTCTCGCCGCACAACTACCTGGCGGCCATCGAACGCCTGCTCGAGATAGCCGAGAGCTTCGAGCATCTGCGCCTGATCGATTTCGGGGGCGGTCTCGGAGTGCCGTACCGCCACACTCAAGAAGATCGCTTCCCCATGGACGAGTTCGCTAAGGAGTTCGAAGCTGTGCTCGCGGAGTGGGAGGAGCGCACCGGCAACAAGAAGGTGAAGTTCCTCATCGAGCCGGGACGCTACCCCGTGGCAGAGTGCTCCACGCTGCTGGGCACGGTGCACTCCATAAAAGAGAACTTCGGCACGGTCTTCGTCGGCACCGACCTGGGCTTCAACGTGCTCATCAGGCCTGAGCTGTACGGTGCCTACCACGAGGTCATAGTCTGCAACAACGTCGAGAGCCGCGACCTAGTCGAAGTGAGCGTGTGCGGCAACATCTGCGAGAGTGGTGACCTGGTGGCCGAGCGGCGCCTGCTACCGGACGTGTCGCTGGACGACACCCTGGCGGTACTGGACGCGGGGGCCTACGGCTTTGCCATGTCGTCCAACTACAACGCCCGGCTACGCCCGGCCGAGATACTGGTGCAGTCCGATGGTCGCCTGCGGGTGATCAGAGACCGCGAAGACTTCTCGTACCTGTTGACTCGACCAGCACTACGGCGCGGGCGCCGCCGGCGCCGCGGGCGGCGCGACGGCCAAGTAGCGGCGCGACGGCCAAGTAGCGGCGCGACGGCCAGTGCGGCGCGACGGCCAGTAGCGGCGCCGGCGCGGCGCGGGCCGGGCGTACCGGATCATCCGAGTGATGTGCGCAGGTGTTCCCAGAGCTGTCTTAAGACCCCGGCGCATTTTTTGTACAGAATCGTGTACGTTGGGGCGTACAGAATACGCGCCAGGTTCTGCAGAGCGACTTCGGGACTATGACGACAGTCTGAGTTGGCGCCGGATTCTCGCGACAGCGCCCGCGGCCCCGCCGTCCAGGCGCCTCGGCCTCCCACGGCTCTGTCAGTCGCCGCGCGACAGCGGTCGGGCCGGCACGCCGCCCACCAGCGCCCCGGCGGGTACGTCGCTGTTGACCAGGCTGCAGGCCGAGACGGTCGCGCCATCACCGATGCGTACCCCCGGCAGGATGGTCACATTGGCGCCGATCATGACCTCGCGTCCGATCTCCACCGGTCCGGTGCGCAGCTCGCGCACCAGGAACTCGTGAGCCAGGATCACCGTGTTGTAGCCTATGATGGAGTCATCGCCGATGCTGATGAGTCTCGGAAAGAAGACGTCCATCGTCACTCCCAGCCCCGGCGAGACTCGGGCGCCCACTTTGATGCCCAGGGCGCGGTAGAGGGCGTTTTTGACACGCAGGCTGGGGCAGTAGCGGCAGCCGTAGACCACGGCGAAGTTCCACATCACCCTCCAAGGGGAGACGCTGCGATGCCAGACCCACATAGAGGTGGCGCCCTCGGGGGCCGGGTAGCTGGTTAGGCGAGTGGAGCGCATGGTACTGGGTATAGTAGCTAATCGGTGCAACTGGCGTGCACGGCCAGGGGACGAGCAAGGGCGACAGGGGAGTGGTGCGGGTTGAGTCTGTGGGTGCGGTTCTCACGCTGGGTCATCGAGAGCCCGGTTGTATGGGTGGTGGCCTTGGCCGACCTGGGTGGAGCCTTGGCGGGGTTCTCCTACTGGTACGGCGCGACCATACTGGCTGCGCCTTGGTACTACTGGGTCTTTGTGCCCGACTGCCCGCTGGCGGCTCTGCTGATGGGCATCGCTCTGCTCGGCTACCACTTCGGGCGCAGGTGGCACTTGCTGGGGCTTCTTGCCGCGGGCACCTGCATCAAGTACGGGCTGTGGACGGTGGTCTCTTGGAGTGTGGAGTTCTCGCGAGGCGGCGCGTACACGCTGGAGGGAGTCACCATGACGGTGACCCACTTCATCCTGCTGGTGCAAGGGCTTATGATCATCAGGTACCTGCGCTTCAGATGGGTGCCGGTGGCCATCGCGGCGCTGTTTCTGGTGGCGAACGACCTGGTGGACTACGTCGCGGGCCACTATCCCAGGTTGCCGGCCTTGGTGGAGGTGGGGCTGATGAGGACTGTGGCCATAGTCACCACTGCCGCCATCCTGGTCTGGTGGGTAGCCATGTCCTGCATCGAGGTGCGGCGCGCGCGGCCCGCGGTGAGGGCCGCCGCAGCGCTGAGCGCCGGGACGTCTAAGAAAGGCGAGTGATCGAATGCACCTGCTTCGGGAGTGGCGGACCATACTCAAGCTCGATCCTGGCAGAGCTCTCTCCGACGAACGAATGGCCGAGGTGTGCTCTTGGCCGGTGGACGCCGTCATCGTGGGGGGCAGCGGCGGCTACGGGGCTGCCGAAGTGTCGGCGCTTGCTCCGCCGCCTGCGGCGGTACCCGCTGCCGGTGGCGCTGGAGGTCGCAGACGTTGAGGCCCTCTGCCCAGACTTCGATCTATATCTGGTACCTCTGGTGCTGAACTCCCAGAAGGTCGAGTGGATAGTCGGCCGGCAGCAGCAGGCCCTCAAGGAGTTCGGAAGCTTCATCAAAGGACACAGGGTGTTCGGCGAGGGATACTGCATACTCAACCCGCAGTCCACCGCCGCGCAGCTGACAGACGCGCGCACCGACCTCGACCCAGAGGACGTGGCGGCCTTCGCTCGGTTGGCCCAGGACCTCCTGCAGCTGCCCATCTTCTATCTGGAGTACAGCGGCGCGTACGGTTCGCCGGAGGTGGTCGCGGCCGTCAGCGACGCGCTGGAGAGCACCCTGCTCTGGTACGGCGGGGGCATAAAGACCCCAGAGCAGGCAGGGGAGATGGGGGCTATGGCGAACGCGATAATCATAGGTAACGCCGTATATGAAGGGGATTCACCTCTTGAGTAAGCCGGTAGTGGGGATCATAGGCGCGGGCAACATGGGGTCGGCGCTGGTGAAGGGATGGCTGCGGGCGGGGGTCACCGGCATGCTGGTCTGGGACACGTACCGGCCGGCGGTCGATCAGCTTGTGACCGGCGACGCGGCAGCTGCCGGTGTGTCGGCGGCCTCGTCGCTGGAAGAGCTGGCAACAGACGCAGACGTCATCGTCTTAGTGGTCAAGCCCAAGGACGCCGAGGAGGTGTTGGGTGCCCTGCGTGGCCCGCTGCGAGACGGGCAGATAGTCGTCTCGGCCATGGCCGGCCTGACCCTTGAATGGCTGCGAGGGACTGTGGGCCCTGGCCCCGCCCTCTTTCAGAGTCATGCCCAATCTGGCCGTCGAGTTGGGGGCCGGCGCGGTGGCTGTCGCGGTCGGGCCGGGAGTGGCTGCGGCGGTGTGCGACGAGGTTCTGGCGCTGTTTCGGCTGCTCGGATTGGTGGAAGTCTTACCAGAGGAGCTGTTTGACGTGGTCACAGCGGTCTCGGGCTCCAGCCCGGCCTTCTTGGCACTGGCCATAGAGAGCTTGGAGGACGGGGCGGTGGCGGCAGGCATGAGTCGCGGCGACGCGCGCCGGGTTGTACGGCAGGCGGCGCTGGAGACCGTCAGGCAACTGGCCGAGCACGGCGATTCGCCGGCGGCACTGCGGCAGCACCTGGTCGGCACAGGGCAGGTGGATCAGTCCACGGTAGACGCATTGCAGGAACGGAAGTTGCATCTGGCCTTTGAGAGCGCCGTGGCCGCGGCCATGGAGCGCAGCCGGCAGATGCGCAAAGTTTGACTACTTAAGGAGGTTCGTATGCTTGTTCGTGACAGGATGTTCAGACACCCCGTGACCACCAAGCCGGAGGCTTCGGTGCCCGACGCGCTCAAGATCATGCAGGGAGCCAAGGTCCGGCAACTGCCGGTGCTGGACGCCCAAAGCAAGCTGGTGGGCATAGTCTCCATGGTCGACCTGTTCAGGGTCTCACCCTCGCCGGCCACTTCGCTCTCTGTGTGGGAGATCGACTATCTGCTCGACAAGATCAAGGTCGAGTCGGTGATGACCAAAGAAGTCGTCACGGTGACCGAAGATACTCCCTTGGAGGAGGCGGGCAGGATCCTTGCCGACCACGCTATCAGCGGCCTGCCCGTTATGCGCGGCGACGAACTGGTGGGCATGATCAGCGAGTCCGAGCTCTTCAGCACACTCATGGAGCTCTTTGGCGCGCGGCGCAAGGGCCTACGTGTCATGGCCAAGATCACTCCGCGCAAGGGCGGGTTGGCCAAGCTGGCAGAAGCGGTGGCAGGAGCTGGAGGCCAGTTCGTGTCCTTTGGAATCCATCCATCCGAAGATGCCGTTACCTTCAAGGTGCAGGACGTGGACAAGGACAAGTTGCTGGCAGCGATAAAGCCCTGCGTGGAAGAAGTCTTGGACGTGCGGTAGACCAAGAGAGAGACTATCAGGCTCTCTCTATCTTGACGGCGCATACCTTGAACTCCGCCGTCTTGGATACGGGGTCGAAAGCGGAGTTAGTGAGTTCGTTCACGGCCGTCTCCCAGTAGTGAAAGGTCATGAAGAGCACCCCGGCGGGCACGCGATCGGTGATTCTTGCGCTTGTGACCACCGAACCGCGTCTGGACGTGACCCGCATGCGGTCTCCGTCGGCCACCCCCGCGGCGGCGGCATCCGCGGGATTGATCTCTGTGCGCTCTTGAGGGGCCAGTGATTCGAGCACGGCCGACTTGCGGGTAGAGACGTTGTACTGGTAGAGCATGCGACCGGTGGTGAGCAGCAAAGGATACTCGTCGTTGGTGAGCTCCGCGGGCGCCTCGTACTCGACGCCCATCAGCTTTCCGCGCCCACGCGGAAAGACGTCTTCGTGCAGGTAGGGCGTCCCGGGGTGGTCTAGGTCGGGGCACGGCCACTGCAGTCCGCAGGTCTCGACCCGGTCATAGGTCATGCCGGCGTAGGTGGGGGTGAGGGTGCGTATCTCCTCGAAGATGTCGGCGGCCGAATCGTACGACATCGAGTAGCCCATGCGCGTGGACAGGTCGGCGATGATCTCCCAGTCGGTCCTGGCTTGCCCCGGCGGTTCGACTGCTTTGCGCACGCGTTGCACCCGCCGCTCGGTACTGGTGAAGGTGCCGTCCTTTTCGGCATAGCACGCCGCTGGGAGCACGACATCGGCGTACTTGGCCGTCTCGGTCAGAAATATGTCCTGCACCACCAAGAAGTCCAGATTGGCGATGGCTTTGCGTACGTAGTTGGTGTCGGCATCGGTGAGCACCGGATCCTCGCCCATCACGTACATGGTCTTCAGCTCGCCCGCGACCGCGACGTCGAGCATCTCCGGAGTGCGCAGCCCTAAGTCGTGGTTGAGTTCGACCCCCCATGCCTGCTCGAACACCGAAGCGTGCGCGGGGCTGGTGACCGAGCGGTAGTCGGAAAAGACGTTGGGCAGGGCACCCATATCGCACGATCCCTGCACGTTGTTCTGGCCTCGCAACGGGTTGACCCCCGCGTGTGGTACGCCCACATGGCCGGCGATCATGGCCAGGTTCGCCAGGTTGATGACGTTGGCTGTACCGGTGGTGTGCTCGGTGATGCCCAAGGTGTAGAAGATGCCTGCCCGCTCGGTATGGGCGTAGAGATCGGCGGCGGCCCGGATCTTGTCCTCGGGCACTCCGGTGATCTCGCTCACGACATCGGGCGTGTACTTCTGCACCACTTCCCACAGGTCATCGTAGCCTTCGCAGCGCTTGGTTATGAACTCCCAGTCGGCCCAGCGCTCGTTGATGATGATGTTGATCATGCCGTTCACCAGGGCGGCGTCGGTGCCGGGGATGAGCTGTAACCAGAGTTGCGCGTGGTCGACGAGTTCGATACGGCGCGGATCGGCCACGATAAGCCGGGCTCCGCGCGCGGCTGCACGCTTCATCTTGCCGCCGATCACCGGGTGAGCTTCGGTAGTGTTCGAGCCGATGATGAACAACACGTCGTAGAACTCCACCTCATCCAAGGAGTTGGTCATGGCGGCGCTCCCAAAGGAGCTGGCCAGACCGGCTACGGTGGGTGCGTGACAGGTGCGTGCGCAGTGGTCCAAGTTGTTGGTGCCCATGACAACCCGCACGAACTTCTGCATCAGCCAGTTGTCTTCGTTGGTGCAACGCGCCGAGCTGAGGGCTCCGAAGGCTTCGGTGCCATATCGGTCTCGCGTCTCTCTGAAGCGGTCGGCCACCAGGCTCAAGGCTTCGTCCCAGGTGGCTTCTTCGAGGACCCCGTCCCGCCTGATGAGTGGAGTAGTCAGTCGGTCAGGGTGGTGGATCATATCGGTGTGAAAGCGGCCCTTGACACAAAGGGCGTGTCCGTTGACCGGGGCGTCCGCTGAGGTGGTGACCCCCACGACCCGGCCTTCTACTACGTTGAGGTCGAAGCTGCAGCCCGTCCCACAGAACGGGCAGGTGGTGCGCACCCGCTTGACCTGCCACTCATGGATATCCTTCAGCTGAGCGTTCACCAGTGCACCGGTAGGGCAGGCGTCCAAACACTGCCCGCATGACACACAGCCGGAGGCTCTGTAGTCGTCGCCTCGGAGCCTTGGGTACCCGCTTTCATCCACCTCATAGACGCCGTAGCGCTCCAGTTCGTCACAGACTCGCACGCAGGTATGGCATTGGATGCAGCGCTTGCGGTCGAGCTGGAGTATCGGAGAACCGTCGAACAAGTCGAATTGTCCGGCCTCTCCCTTGAACTCGGTGGTGCCGGCGCCGTAGCGTATCGCCAGGCGCTGGAGGTCGCAGGCCGACGCTTCGTGACAGAAGCACTGCAGGCAGCGAGCCGCCTCCTTTCGGGCCGTGGCCTCGTCGAAGCCGGACTCGACCTCGTCGAAGCCGCCTCGTTGGGTGAGCGGCAGAACAGGCATGGGGCTCCGGCGCTCCTCAGACAGGGGCTTCGCGCCGATGTCGAAGAAGGTCGGTCTGTGCCTTTCCAGCCGGGCTCCAGGCGCCGCACACGCGCTCTCAGGATCCTGCCCGGATATGTACGCATCGATTGCTACGGCTGCGCGCCTGCCCGCGGCCACGGCCTCGACCACGGTGGCGGGGCCGGTCTCGCAGTCTCCCCCGGCGAAGACGCCTGCCCGGCTTGTCAGCAACGTCAGTTTGTCAGCGGATATGGTGCCGTGGGGAGTGAGTTGACAGACATCCTCAAGGTCTGCAGCATCCACCTCCTGTCCGACAGCTAGGATCAGCGAGTCGGCGGCGACTGTGAACTCAGAACCAGGTATGGGCTCCGGTCGCCGGCGACCGGAGGTGTCGGGCTCGCCCATCTGCATGCGCTGGCAGGTGACCCCCGTCAGTACGCCCTCCGCGTGTACGGCGGCGACCGGAGACGTCAGCAGACTTATGCTCACACCTTCGTCTTGAGCCTCCTGTACCTCTTCCGCGGAGGCGGGCATCTCTTCTCGCGTGCGGCGATAGAGCACCGTGACTTCGCTGGCTCCCAGGCGGACGGCCGACCGAGCGGCGTCGACGGCGGTGAAGCCTCCGCCTACCACCAGCGTCCTGCCGAGAGGTTTCTGCCAAGTGCCGGCGTTGCTGTCGCGAAGGAACTCCACTGCGGAAAACGCACCGTCAGTCTCCTGGGCACCGGGGATGCCGCCTGTCGAACCGCATTGGGCGCCGATAGCCAGAAACACCGCCAAATAGCCCTGGGCTTGGAGGTCGTCGATGGTGAAGTCCTCTCCCAGGCGGGCGCCCAGTCTCAGTTCCGCACCCAATCGGAGGATATCGGCTATGTCGGCAGCTATGGCCTCGCGCGGAAGGCGGTAAGGGGGGATTCCGTTCAGCGTCATCCCCCCAGGCTTGTCATCGCTTTCGAAGATGGTGACCTGATGACCCGCCTTGGCCAGGTAGTAGGCGGCCGTGAGGCCTGAGGGGCCGCTGCCGACCACGGCTACCCGCTTGCCGGTGGATGGCGTGATCGCCTCCTCTTCTATTTGTGAATCTGCCCGCCGGCCTGCGCCGTCCACCTGATCGGCGGCGAAACGCTTCAGATGGCAGATGGCCACCGGCTCGTCATCCACCTGAGCACGCCGGCATGCGCTCTCACAGGGGCGGGGGCAGACCCGGCCAATGATGCGCGGCAGGGGGAGGCGGTCCTTTATGATCCTGACAGCCTCGGCGTCCTCGCCTCTGGCGATGGCGGCCAGGTAGGCGGGTATGTCGATGCCCGCCGGGCAGGCGTAGTGGCAAGGGGGCTCGCAGTAGGCGTTGTGGTTAGAAAGGAGCTCGTTCAGGCGCTGCCGGCGGCTCTCCGCTATCCGAGGATTAAGGGTGACGACCTCCATGCCCTCGCTCACCGGGGTCTCGCATGCCTTCACGAGGTCATCTCCAGCGATCTCTACCAGGCAGAGGCCGCAGCGCGCTGCGGGAGTCAGCCTTGGATCGTGGCAGAGCGTGGGGATGTAGATGCCGTGGGCTTGAGCAGCCTCGAGCACGGTCGTGTGCTCGGCGGCCTGCAGATGTCGTCCATCGATGAACAGCGCCACCGGCCGGCCCTCATCCGCGATCGTCGTGGGGGCAGACGGTCCGTTCATGCTACCCCTACTTTCTTTCCAGGGCCTGCTGGCACTGCCGCGCACCCTCCATGGCGTCGTCGGTCCAGAGGTCGGCGCCTACGTAGCGCGCCACCTGCTCGTTGATGGTGCCTCCGCCTATGACGTACAGCGGGGCCTTGGCCAGCTCGTCCGCATGTTCTTTGAGTAGGGCTATGGTCTGCTGCATGGCATCGAAGGCCACTGTCAAGAGGCCCGACATGCCCACTATGTCGGGCTTGAACTCCCGGGCCGCCTCCAGGAACTTCTGGGGCGGCACGTTGACTCCCAGGTCATGCACCGTGAAGCCGAGCATGCGAAAGGCCAAGGCGGCCAAGTTCTTGCCTATGTCGTGTATGTCGCCGGCCACCGTGCCCAGAAGCACCCGGCCGTAGGCATCGCCCACGAGCTCCTCTTCGAGCCCGGGCTTCACCATCTCCATGGCCCCGCGGAAGATCTCCCCGGCCATGATCAGGCCCGACAGGTAGATATCTTTGCTCTCGTAGCGTTCTCCGACCGCCCGCAGGCCGTCCTGCACGGCATGGATGATCTCTGCCGGGTCCTCGTGCACCGCGACCGCCTCCTCGACCAAGGCGAGCGCCGTCGATTCATCCAGGTCGGATACCGCGCGCGTGATGGCAGCGGGGTCGAGCACTATGAGTCCTCCGTTTGCCTGGGCACGACTCCCACCTGAGTGGTCAGCCGGAACTGGTCGGCGCGGCAGAAGAAACGGCCCCAGCTTACCGGGTGGCCGTCGAAGTCCAAGAACAGGCCCTCAAGATTGAAGGCCGGCGACTCGAAAGGCAGGTGCAGGGCCGAGGCCGCCTCTGTGTCTAGGCTGACCGCTTGGATGGTCAGGCGGCCGCTGAGCACTCCCTCTATTTGAGGCGAGCGGAGCAGTCCCTCCAGCGAGGTGACCTGCAACTGCGCCTCCACCAAAGGCCGGTGCTCGTCGTAGGTGACGTATTCGACTTGATAGATGAGGGGCATGCCCTTGCGTGTGATAAGGCGGCGAAGGAGCACTACCAGGGCGTCGGGCGCCAGTCGCAGCTTCTCAGCCACCTGCTCATCGGCGAGCACTATGCCGGCCTCGAGAAGCTGCACCTCCACCGATTCGTCATCTGTCCACACATCGGTGATCTGCTGAAGGCGGAAGATGGCCTCGCCCATGTCCGTAGAGCGAACAAAAGTGCCCTTGCCCTGGGTGGTGGTGACCAGGCCGCGGTCCAATAGTATGCCTATGGCGCGGCGCACCGTGACCGGGCTGACCCCGTAGCGGGCCCTCAGTTGCGGCTCGGTGGGCAACTGGTCGCCTGCCCGATAGACACCGGCGGCCAGCTCGTCGGCGAGGTCGTTGGCGATCTGAAGATAGGCCGGCTCAAAGGGGCTCGGCTCCTGCGAGCGCGCGGCCAGGGCCCCGCCTCGTCCGGCTCTTTCACTAGTCCTGTTTTGGGGCTCTTCGAGCACTCGTCCGGGGCCTCCGCTCGTTCTTGACAAATTTAACTATATAAATATAGAATACAAGTCACCGGAACGCAACCCATGGAGGGGATCGTGAAGAGCGACATCGAAATAGCCCGCCAAGCCCGCCCCCTGCCTATCATGGACGTGGCCGCCGGTCTGGGTCTGGCTGACGACCAGATCGACCCCTTTGGACGCTACAAGGCCAAGATCCACCTTGACGTGCTCGAGCGTCTCCAGGACAAGCCGGACGGCAAACTGGTGCTGTGCACGGCCATAACCCCCACGCCGGCCGGCGAGGGCAAGACCACCACCAACGTGGGTCTCTCGATGGCCCTGAACAAGATCGGCAAGAAGGCCATCGCCACGCTGCGCGAGCCTTCGTTGGGGCCCTGCTTCGGGGTGAAGGGCGGTGCGGCCGGTGGCGGTTACGCGCAGGTGATCCCTATGGAAGACATCAACCTGCACTTCACCGGCGACATACACGCCATAAGCACGGCGCACAACCTCTGCGCAGCAGTGCTGGACAACCATCTCTTCCAGGGCAACGACCTTAAGATCAATCCGAACGACATCTCTTGGCCCCGCGTGGTCGACCTGAACGACAGGGCGCTCAGGCAGATAATCATCTCCCAGGGCGGCGAGGGGGTAGAGCGCAAGACCCGCTACGACATCACCGTGGCCTCAGAGGTAATGGCCATCCTTTGCCTCGCCACCGACCTGGAAGATCTCAAAGCTCGGCTGGACCGCATCATCGTGGGCTCCACGCTGTGGGGCCGCAAGGTCACCGCTCAAGACCTCAGGGTGTCGGGCGCCATGGCGGTGCTGCTGAAGGACGCCTTCATGCCCAATCTGGTACAGACTCTAGAGAACACTCCGGCCATAATCCACGGCGGACCGTTCGCCAACATCGCTCACGGCTGCAACTCGGTGCAGGCCACCCGCATGGCGCTGAAGTTGGGTGAGTATTGTGTGACCGAGGCCGGCTTCGGCGCCGACCTGGGGGCGGAGAAGTTCTACGACATCAAGTGCCGCTACGCGGGTCTCAAGCCAGACGCCGCGGTGCTGGTGGCCACCATTCGAGCCCTCAAGATGCACGGGGGCGTGGCTGTGGCCGACCTCAAGAAGGAGGACCTCAAGGCTCTGGCCGCGGGTCTCGAGAACCTGGAGAAACACCTGGAGAACCTGCAGGCCTTCGGCCCGCCGGTGGTGGTGGCCATCAACCGCTTCCCCGACGACACCGAATCCGAGATCAAGCTGCTGAGAGATCGGGTCGAGAAGATGGGCGCCAAGGTGGTGCTCTCTGAGGTCTGGGCCAAGGGTGGAGAAGGCGGCCTCGAACTGGCGAAAGAAGTGGTCAAGCTATGTGAGGTCAAAGAGAAGCCGGTGCTGAAGTACGCCTACGAGCTGGGCATGAGCATCCCCGAGAAGATCGAGGCAATCGCGGCCAAGATCTATGGGGCCGACGGGGTGGACTATCACTATGAGGCGAGCGCGGCCATAGAGCGCTTCACCCGCCTGGGCTACGGCACCCTGCCCGTGTGCATGGCCAAGACGCAATCGTCGCTCTCCGACGACAAGGCCAAGATCGGACGGCCGCGGGGTTGGAAGCTCACCGTGCGCGAGATACGTCTGTCGGCCGGAGCGGGTATGGTGATACCGGTGTGCGGCTCGATAATGACCATGCCGGGCCTGCCGGCTCGGCCCGCGGCCGAGAACATAGACCTGGTGGGCGGCGAGATAGTGGGGTTGTCCTGATGAGCGGACTGGGCGAACGCAGCGACAGGGCTACCGGCGCGGCTGGGGCCGGCGCGGGAGCCGCGGGCGCAGCGGCCGGCGCGAAGCCCGGCATCGCCACCGGGGCCTACGTGGACTGGTCGCTCAGGTCATACCTGGACAAGCTGGCCAGCGACGCGCCCGAGCCGGGCGGCGGCAGCGTGGCCGCGCTGGTGGGGGCGCTGGGCGCCGCTCTGGTGAGCATGGTCGCTCACCTCACCCTGGGTAAGCCCAAGTACGCCGAAGTGCAGGACGACATGGCCGCGATGGAAGAGAGTGCGGTGGAGCTGCGCGCGCAGCTTGAAGACCTGGTCACCCTCGATGCTCAGGCCTACGGGGCGGTCGCCGCGGCCATGAAGCTGCCGCAAGACGACGAGACCCAGAAGGCCGAGCGCAAGAAGGTGCTGCAGAACGCCCTCAACGGGGCGGCCGCCGTGCCTCTCAAGATAGCCCTGGCGGCGGTCGAGGTGGCCAAGCTCTCGCTGCCGGCGGCCGAGAAGGGCAACCTCTACGCCGTGTCTGACGCAGGCGTGGCGGTGTTGCTTGCCGACGCGGCCGCCCAGGCGGCGGCCCTGAACGTCAAGATCAACCTGGCCTGGATAGAGGACGAGCAGTTCAAGCGCGACGCTTGGGCCCGCGTGGAGGTGGCCCTCTCCGAGGTGGCCGAGCTGCGCGAGACCGTTCTCTCTGTTACCTACGAGAAGCTATAGGAGGCGGGCGTGACGGCGAAGATCATCGACGGCAAAGCCATAGCCGAGGAGCTGCGTGGCGAGCTCGCGGCGGAGTTGGCGGCGCTCAAGGCGGCCGGCGCGAAGCCCGGCATAGCCACCCTCATGGTGGGCGAAGACTTCGGGGCCGGCATGTACCGCGGCGCCGTGGAGAAGTTCTGCGGCGAGATGGGCTTGGGCTATCGCAACGAGACCCTGCCGGCCGACGCGACCGAGGCGGCGGTCATCCAGGTGGTGGAGAGCCTCAACGCCGACCCCGCGGTCTCGGGCATCCTGCCCCTACGGCCCTTCCCGGCGCAGGTGTCTGACTCGGTGGTGATCAACTCCATCGATGTGGGCAAGGACGTCGACTGCTTTCATCCTTCGAACATGGGCCGCCTCGCGTTGGGCGAGCCCACCTTCCCCCCGGCTACCCCGGCAGCCTGCATGGAGCTCCTGGAGCGCTATCTGAGGGGCGAGAGGCCGTGAGGTCGCGGAAGCGCTCGAAGGCGCTGAGGTCTGTGTGGTCGGGCACTCCAACACGGTGGGCAAGCCGCTCGCCCTGCTGCTCCTCAACCGCAACGCGACCACCACTGTCACCCACGTGTACACTTCGAATCGGGGCAACCTGGCCAAGCACACCACAGTGGCCGACTACCTGGTGGTGGCGGCGGGAGTGCCGCATCTGGTGGGCGCCGACCTGGTGAAAGAGGGCGCGGTGGTGCTGGACGTGGGCATCAACCGCGTGGTGGTGTGTCCCAAGTGCGGGGCGCTGAACCGGGGCAAGAAGCAGCCCTGCAAGGTGTGCGGCGCCGATCTGGCCGAGGCCGAGAGCAAGACCGTCGGCGACGTGGACTTCGCGGCGGTGTCGGCCAAAGCCGCGGCCATGACCCCTGTGCCGGGCGGCGTAGGCGCGGTGACCAACATGATGCTGGCGCGCAATACCCTGCGCGCCGCGCGGCTGAAGCTGGCGAAGTAGTGCATCCCCTCCCGGAGAACGGAGGTAAGTCAAGTTGATCATCTCCAAGAAGAAGCCTTTCGAAGAGATCCTGGAGGATCTCGAGGGCGACAAGAAGATAGTCATACTGGGCTGCGGCGAGTGCGCCACGGCCACGCGCACCGGCGGGGAGCCCGAAGTGGCCGAGATGAAGGCGGCGCTGGAGGCCGAGGGCAAAGAAGTGGTGTTCACCGAAGTGGTGCACACCGGCTGTCACGAGCTGGACGTCAAGCGGATCCTGCGGCAGAACAAAGAAGCCGTGGACCAAGCCGACGCCGTTCTGGTACTGTCGTGTGGCGCGGGTACGCAGGCGGCGCGTGCCTGCTTCGAGGGGCACGTGGTGCCGGGCTGCGACCCGCTGTTCTTGGGCAACATCCAGCGCTCCATGGACTTTCTCGAGAAGTGCTCGCACTGCGGCGCCTGCGTCATAGACGACTACGGCTCCATCTGCCCCATCACCCGCTGCCCGAAGGGGTTGGTCAACGGCCCGTGCGGGGGCACCAACCACGGCAAGTGCGAGGTGGACCCAGAGCTGGACTGCGCTTGGGTGCAGATACACGAGCAACTCAAGAAAGAAGGGCGTGAGGACAAGCGCACCATGACGCATCCGCCCAAGGAGTGGAACGTCATCCGCCACCCAGCAGTGCTGGTGGAGCGGGATCTCAAGGACGAGCACGGTCACAAGCTCAAGATGGGGAGCGAGAAGTGATGGGCGCCTATCGCGATGCCTGCAACAGCGGAAGGTTCGTGGTCTCGGGCGAGATAGGTCCGCCCAAGGGCACCAACGTGCACGCCATGCTTCACCACATAGACCTGCTCAAGGACAAGGTGGACGGCCTCAACGTCACCGACAACCAGAGCGCCGTGATGCGCATGGGTTCGTTGGTGGTGTCGGGCGAGATCGTGCGCCGGGGCGGCGACCCCATCTTTCAGACCACCTGCCGCGACCGCAACCGGCTGGGCCTGCAGTCCGACCTGCTCTCGGCGGCCTTTCTTGGGCATCACCAACGTGCTCTGTCTCACCGGTGACCATCCGGTGGTGGGCGACCACAAGCAGGCCAAGGGTGTGTTCGACTTCGATTCGGTGCACCTCATCCAGTGCTGCAAGAAGATGAACGCCGGCGACCGACTGGGAGGGCAACGACCTCGACGGCAAGACCGACTTCTTCGTCGGCGCCGTGGTCACCCCCGAGTCCGACCCGCTGGAGCCGCAACTCTACAAGTTCGCGCGCAAGGTGGAGGCGGGGGCCGGACTTCATCCAGACCCAGGCCGTCTACGACATGGACAACTTCCAGCGCTTCATGCAGCGGGCGCGCGATATCACCGCGGGCAAGAACGTCAAGATAATGGCCGGTCTGGTGGTACTGACCGGCTTGGGCATGGCCAAGTACATGAACCGGGCGGTGCCGGGCATCCTGGTACCCGACGACCTGCTGGGTGAGTTGGCGGCGGTGCCCAAAGAAGACGCCATGCACAAAGGCATGGAGATAGCCGCGCGGCACATCCGCTTCATCCGCGAGAACAAGCTCTGCGACGGCGTGCACATCATGGCCATAGGCAAAGAGGACATAGTGCCCGAGATCTTGCAGATGGCCGGGCTAGCGGACGCCGAGGCCTAGTTGTGAGCGACGTCGACCACAGCGGGCGCACCGGGCGCCGGCGCGCCGAGCGGCGCCGCGACTCCCGTGCGCGTGGTGGTACTGGGCAGCGGCCCGGGCGGATACGTGGCCGCCCTGCGGGCGGCCCGGCTGGGGGCGTCGGTCACCTTGGTGGAGAGAGACCTCATAGGCGGCACCTGTCTCAACCGCGGGTGCATACCCACCAAGGCCCTGCTGGCCAGCGCCGAGGCGCTGGCGCGCGCTCGGGCGGGCCAGGATTACGGCTTCACCGTCAGCGGTGAGGTCGTGCCCGACTTCGCGGCCATGATGGCGCGCAAAGAGCGGGTGGTGCGGCAGATACGCGAGAGCGTCGAGATGCTGCTCAAGAAGGCCGGCGTGAAGGTGGTGCGCGGCACGGGGCGGTTGGCCTCGGGGCTGCGCGTAGTGGTAGAGGCGGGCGCCGCGGCCGGGCCCGGCGCCGAGGCTGTCACCGTCGAGGCAGACAAGATCATCATTGCCACGGGTTCGGAGCCGGCTCAACTGCCCATGTTCGACTTCTCGCAGCCCTCAGTGTTGACCTCTACCTCAGCTTTAGAGTTGACCACGATCCCCCGGTCTTTGCTCATAGTGGGGGCGGGAGCCATCGGCTGTGAGTTCGCATCGTTCTTCGCCGAGCTGGGCACCCAGATAACCATCGTCGAGATGATGCCGCAGATGCTGCCGCAAGAGGACAACCGTCTGGCCAAGCAGTTCCAGGGGGTCTACCGCAAGCGCGGCATACAGGTGCTGCTGAGCACCAAGGTCGAAGAGATCACCGCCTACGCCGCCGACCACGTGACGGCGAGACTGTCCGACGGGTCGGAAGTCACGGCCGAGAAGATCCTGGTGTCGGTGGGGCGCAGCCCCAACACTTCGGGCATCGGTCTTGAGGAGGCGGGCGTGGAGGTCGACCCGCGGGGCTACGTCAAGGTGGACGAGCGCCTGGAGACCAGCGCGCCCGGCATCTACGCCATAGGCGACGTCAACGGTGGGCTCTTGCTGGCCCATGTGGCTTCGCATGAAGCCGTGGTGGCCGCGGAGAACTGCGTGGGCGCCGCGGGCGCGGGCGCCAAGCCGGCCGCCGGCGCCCCGGCCACCCCGGGCGGCGCCACCGGCGCGCGGCAGCGCGATCTGCGCTTTGTGCCTTCGTGCACCTACTCTCATCCTGAGGTGGCCAGCGTGGGTCTGAGCGAAGACGAGGCGCTTGCGGCAGGCCATGAGCCGGTGACCGGCACCTACCGGTTCCCCGCTTTGGGCAAGGCGGTGGCTATCGGCGAGGAGGTGGGCTACGTGCAGTTGGTGGCCGACAGGCAGAGCGACCGATTGCTGGGGGCGAGTATGATGGGACCCCACGTGACCGACCTCATACACGAGGTGGCGGTGGCCCTGCAGAACGGGCTGACGGTGCGAGAGTTGGGCGAGACCATACACGCTCATCCCACTCTGGCCGAAGCGGTGATGGAAGCAGCGCATGACGTGCATGGCGAATCCGTGCACGTGGCTTGAGTAGAAGACCAAACAGAACAGGAGACGCGCGATGCATCAACTAGTCGAGGCCATGGCCAACATGCAGGAGGACGAAGCCCTGCGGATAGTGGACGAGCTTCTCGCCAAGGGCGAAGACCCGGGCAAGATACTCGACCTCTCCTCGGAGGCCATGCAGGTGGTGGGCACCCGCTACCAAGAGGGCGACGTACTTCTTGCCCGAGCTCATCATGAGCGGCGAGATGCTGCGCAAGATCGGCGAGGTCCTCAAGCCCCTCATGGCCGCCCAGACCGGCGAGACCAAGAAGCTGGGCACCGTGGTCCTGGGCACCGTCCGCGGCGACATACACGACATCGGCAAAGACATCGTGGGCTTCATGCTCGAGGTGAACGGCTTCACCGTACACGACCTGGGCATCGACCAGCCCGAAGAGCGCTTCGTGGAGGCCGTGAAAGAGCACAAGCCCGACGTGCTCGCGCTCTCCGGATTCCTCTCGGTGGCTTTCGACTCCATGAAGTCGACCATCGAGCAGGTAGAAGCCGCCGGTCTGCGCCAGGGCCTCAAGGTCATCATCGGCGGCGGGCAGATGGACGACACCGTGCGGACCTACACCGGGGCCGACGCCTTCGGCATGGACGCCATGGAAGCTGTGGCCTTTGCCAAGGAGACCGTAGGGGTGAAGTAATGGACTCCTTCGAGAAGCTGGACCGCGCTATCGCCCTTCAGCCGACTCCGGAGATACCCGTCTACCCTCACATAGTGACGTTCGCCGGCCGTTGCGCGGGCATCACGCAAGAGCAGCTGTTCAGCAGCAACAAGGCCTGGCTGGAGGCCTGCGACAAGACCTTCGCCAGGGTGGGCAAGCCCGACGTGGTGTTTCCCCTGAACCCGCGCGATACCGCCTACATCGAGTCGATGAAGGTCAAGCTACCGGGCCGGGACCTGGGCCCGGACGAGCCCTTCCAGTTCGTAGAAGAGGAGTTCATGCAGGTCTCCGACTACGACGTCATCCTGGAGAAGGGCTGGGGCACCTGGAACAACGAGTTCATGAAGAAGATCCAGACGCCGCCGTGGCACGGTCCCTTCAGCACCGCCAGGGTGGTCTGGAACTTCATCAAGGCCGGCATGAACACGGCCAAGAACATCAAGTACTGGCAGCAGCAGGGCATGCCGGTGATGTTCCATACCGGCGTGGCGCCGCCCTTCGACATCTTCTCGCTCAGCCGTTCGCTAAGGCCCTTCTACCGCGACCTGTTCAAGATGCCCGAGAAGGTCAAGCAGGCCGTCGAAGTGGGCACGGACGCCATGATCAAGCTGGGCATAACCAACGCCAAGCGGGCCAAGGGCGACGCGGGTGGCCATCTTCGCCATGCGCTCCAGCGCCAGCTTCCTCTCGCCCAAGTGGTTCGACGAGATCTCGTTCCCGTCTATCAAGCGGATGGTGGAGGCCTATCACGCCGCCGGGCTCACCTCGGTGATCCACTGCGACGGCAACTGGGACCTCATGCTCCCGCGCTTCAAGGAGCTGCCCCGGGCGAGTTGCGTGGTGGAGTTGGACGGCAGCACCGACATCCGCAAGGCCAGGGAGGTCTTGGACGATCACCTGTGCATCAAAGGGTGACGTGCGTGCGCCGCTACTCTCGATATGCGACGCGGCCGAGGTGGAGACGTACTGCCGGGAGCTCATCGAGTTCATGGGTCACGACGGGGGCTTCATCCTGGGCTCCGGCTGTGAGGTGCCCTTCACGGCCAAACCGGAGAACGTGGCAGCCATGATCAGCGCCGCGCGCCGCTGAGGCGCGTGCCGCCGGACTCGGAGGCAGGGAGTGATGCGGTGACCCGGTCGGTGATCCTGGCCTGCGAGATGATCGAGGACGAGGTCCGCCTAGCCCTGGAGGCGGTGCCCGTGGAGGCGCGCCCGCCGGTGGTCTGGGTGGAGAGCGGCCTGCACGAGCGGCCCGAGCGGCTGCGCGAGGCCCTACAGAAGCTCCTTGCTGAGTTGGACCGGGGCGCCGAAGCCGGCAAGGGCGTCACCTTG
Organism: uncultured Actinomycetes bacterium; assembly: GCA_963747275.1. Lineage (GTDB taxonomy): Bacteria > Actinomycetota > Thermoleophilia > RBG-16-64-13 > RBG-16-64-13 > RBG-16-64-13. The sequence goes on along the minus strand of CAVVEI010000004.1, from coordinate 845 downwards.
GGTTCGGTGCGGCCCGGTCGGGGACCGGCCGCCGAGCGACGCGAGCAGGTGCAGGTGGAGCCGGTTGACGAGGTGCTACTGGCCCTGGGATTCTGCGGCAGTGCGTTGCAGGGGCTGTCGGCGAAGCACCTGAACATAGTCTTCCCGCGGGTGGACGACTGCGTGTCCCTGCTGTTGGGCGGCGGGTGCGTGCGGGAAGAGATCCCTCGCGACCCGCGGCACTACTATCTGACTCGTGGCTGGTTCAATCACGAGAGCACGCTGCAGGAGATGTTCGAGGAGTGGGAGAAGCGCTATGGCGCCGAGCGGGCCGCCAAGCTGCGCAAGACCATGTTCGCCGGCTACGAGCAGGTGAGCCTGATAGACACCCAGGCCTACGACGTGGCCGAATGCCTCGGCCAGAGCCAGGGCGTGGCGGAGAAGCTGGAGTTGGAGCACGGAGTAGTTGCGGGTTCGGTGCGATTGCTGGAGAGGATGTTCGAGGGAGAGCGAGGCGGCGAGATAGTGGTGGTGCCGCCCACTGAGCCCATCGGGCTCGCCCATCTGTTCGCCGCCGGCCATCCGGCTGAGGCGGCCGAAGAAACGAAAGGGGACTAGACAGTGGAGACTCGGGTATCGAGCGCGACCAAAGAAGTGATCATTGGCGGGGGCCGGCCCACGGTGCTCATAGGCGAGCGCATCAACCCCACCGGCAAGAAGCGCCTGGCCGAGGCTCTGCGGGCCGGAGATCTGAGCGTGGTGCGTGAGGAAGCCCTGGCGCAGGTGGCGGCTGGTGCCGACATCCTAGACGTCAACGTGGGCGCCACCGGCGTGGACGAGGTGGAGCTGCTGCCCCTGGCGGTAAA
>CAVVEI010000003.1:0-107030 GCA_963747275.1 uncultured Actinomycetes bacterium | reverse complement strand
CACGAAGCGACCCAGGGCCAGGATCTCGACGGCGCTCGGCGCGCCGTCTCCCAGAGTGCCTGCGACAAGTCCCACATCGGCCCAGACGCTACTCAATCCACCCTCTTCGAAACGCACAAGCTCTTCGCCCCCCAGCGGGTCGTCCTTCACCTCGATAGCATCGATGTTGACACGGGTGTTGGTGGCCGACCCGTTCTTGTAGCCCGCCCAAGCGATGGTGAGCTCATGAGGCTTGCCGTCCGCCCGTGGGGCAATGTTGTCGAGTGACCACACTGGCTGTTGATAGAGCCTCGTGGCGGAGTAGAGGTCCACGTCGTCTTGGAACGCACCGTCCAAGGTCACGTAGGCTCTACCACACTCGGGGGCCTTCATGGCTAGCCACTTCACCTCGGTGCCCTCGAACTCGAAGGTCAACCGTCCTTTGGAGTTGAGGTATTTATAGGTGCCGCCTGAAGCCGAAGACGCCTGCGGTGTGTACCAGATGCCCGAGTAGTAGCCGCTGACCCCGGTGGCGGCATAGTCGGCCACCGCGGCGGCGACTTGGTACCGGTCGTCGGGATCAGCCCCCGTTGGCAACTCGATGGTGTCGTCGGTCACGTTGGCGGGATAGTCGTCGGTCCAGACATCGGCCCCCGACCTGCACCACCACGTTGGTGCCCAGATAGGTGTCCGTCTTCGCGGAATCAAGCGCATCCTTGGTGACGTCCGGAAGAGATCCCCCAGCAGGCGCCAGTAGGATAGGCCACCTGTTGGCGGAGGCGAGCGCCCCCGCACTCAGGCCCGCTGCTCTGTCGCCGACCTGCATCGGGCAGCACCATCACCTTCTTGAGCCCGAGCATCCTCGCCTTGACCTTTGTGGCGACGTCCACCGCGCGCTGGGCCGGAACGCTGCTGGTGAGGGCGGTGACGCTGATGAAGGGCATTGCGTCTCTAACCGCGTTCTCGACCGTGCCGCTTGCGGCGAAGCCGACTAGGAAGACGCTGCTCGGCTTAAGCCGCTGCAGCTCCTGGCGGACCTTCGGGTCGAGGACCTCGGACTGCTGCGCAGAGCACAGGACCGCTATACGCAGCCGCAAGGGGTCCCGCGATGAGGGCGTCGACGTAGCTCGCGTCGGGCACTAAGACGACGCCGGGCGCGGTCCCCGGCCAGCCGGCTTTCGCCAGCCGCAGAGCTGTATCGACTGCGTCCTCTCCCCTGAACTGGTCGGCCCGATACGGCTGATAGGGCATCTGGTTGCCGGACACGCTCAGGCTCTCGAGCGTCGTCAGATACTCCGGCAGATCCTCTTGACCTTCCGGACGCTCCGCGGAGCCAAGAGGCAGACAGCTCAAGGGGCTCAGATAGCAGTCGGTTATCTTGACGTCGGAGTAGGCCTCTGAGGCCATCTGCACACCGAAGGTGTCGCTGGAGTCGCCTCCGCCCTGCATGACCACGTTGCGTATCTCGATGTCGCTCCCGCCCCCTGTTCCGTCCAGGGTTATGCCGTGAACACCTTTCGGCAGGCTCAGACTGAGGTTCTCTATGGTCACATTCTCGACGGCCGAGGTTCCTCCCACCGTGAGCAGGGACGTACGCTTATCGTTCGGGTCTTCACGGAAGATGAGCATGCTCGAACTGCCATCGCCGCAGAGGATCATGTCGCTGACGTTGAGATCTAGCCCAGAGACGAAGTAGTAGCCGCCCGGTATATAGACTTTGCCCCCAGACTCCCGCGCATACTCGATGGCCGCTTGTATCTCCTCCGTATCGTCCAGTTCATCGTTGCCGTAGGCCCCGTTCCAGTAGACGTTCACTCGGGGCACGTAATCTATGCGCAGGGCAGGAAAGCGCGCCCCAGTCTCCCTGGTGTAGAACTTGTGACTACCCTCCAACTTGTCAGAATAGACGCAGAACCCGTAGTTGGGCTCGCTGGAATCCGCCCAGTGTCGCGCGATATTGGTGACATCGGCCTGAATGGTGGAGCCAGTGCCGGTATTGTTGGCGGACGTCGCGTAGTTCAGTCGATAGTCCTCCAACGAGTTCCACGTACTGGACTCCGTCCACTTCTTGCTCATCGCCGCTATCTGGATCGGGTACTGGGTTCCGGACGTCCAGACCACTGTCAGTCTCAGCTTGGCATAGGTCACATATCCGGTGTATACGCCCTCCGGAAGGTCAAACTGGACCAACGACCTCGCCTTCTGATACGCAGGGTCGCTACAGTCACGCGCATTCATGTAGATCTCGGAACCATGTGAAGTCGACTTGGCTGCAGTGCCAACCCATGTGTCGCGGCCGTTCGTGCCCCATTCTGTCTCGAAGGTGGGGTCGATCAGCACCGGGTACTTACGTGCCGGGTCCGAAAGCCAGGACTGGGGCACGGTGATGGCGACGGTGCTCACGCCATCGCCAGGCGTGACCTCCATCACCGCGTCCGGGCAGTAGGTGTTGAACCCGTTCTGTCGACCGTGGAATCCCAGACGGAGAGGCCACCCAGCACTATCACCGGCAAGTCATCTGGGTCGGTGCGAAAGCCCCACTCCCCCGTTACCAGGTCTTGGCGCAAGAACAGACCGGGGTGCTCAAGGGTATACGTGTAGGTACTAGGGGCCTTCTGGTTCTTAAGGACGATGGTCTCCTTGAGTCCAGCGCCGCCCATGGCCTCATAGACGATGTTCACCGGTACATCACGCGATGAGAACAGACCCGCGCTCTCCGAAGCGGCCGGCCCCACCAGGCTGACACCCCGCGGGGCGCTCATGCCGACCTTGGAGCCCTGATACTCGAGCGCGGCCACGCTGCCACCAGCGGCGGCCGGGGACAGCGTCACCTTCGACGGCGCGGCCTTGGTGTGGTAGCTGCCCAGAGCCTCGCCCGGCACCAGGGTGGTGTCTATCTCCTGCCATGCCCCGGTCGCGTCACGGTAGTTCATGGGGACCGAATAGATCTCGCACAGATTGTGACCGTCGGAGAGAAGATAGGTCTTGGAGTTCTCCGTGCGTTTCTCGACGAGCTCCTTGACCACCTTAGCCTCTGTGCCGGTATCGGCGGCGGAGGCGTCGGTGAGGCCACCAAGACACACGGTCATCAGACCGAGCAGGGCAAACAGAAGAATGGTGCGAGCCACAGGGAACGAACGACGAAGCCGTGACATGACCCCCCCAATCCGGTTGCGAGCACAGTGCTCAAACGCGCCGCACTTCACTGCACTGTAGTAAAGAGCGATGGAACTTGTCAAGTGGCTGCCGCCAAGCACAGAAAAGCCCCGCCCCCCGGGGGGACAGGGGGCGGGGCGAGGGTGGGAGCCTACGCTCCCGGCAGGGAAGAAGCTATCTAGGGCAGTGCCCGGCGGCGGCCTACTTGCCCGCGGGTGCCGCCACGGTGGCGAGCAGGCGCTTGTTCCAGCTGAAGAGCACCAGCGCCAAGCCCAGTAGCGCCAGACCGATGACTATCAGCACCGCCCCCACTCCCATGGTCAGGTAGGTCACCCCGTAGGAGTTGGTGGCCAAGTACAGGTAGTTCTCGATGTTCATGGCCTGCGCGTATGAGAGCTGCTGCGGATCGGTGGGGTCATAGCGTTCTCCACCCAGAAGGTCACCGTAGGTGGGAGCTATCTCGTGGCGGTGGCTGCGCACTATGTCGCCGGCTATCTGGGCCTCGTTCCATGGTGTCGACCACTTCGCCCTTGGCCAACTGCGAGTCGTTGATGCCCAGGGTTATCTTCTCTTCTTCCATGGCCGACTTGAGGAACAGGTTCTTTTCGAGACCCAGCCCGATAAATGCGCCCCCGGCAGCCACGCTCACCAGGCCCACCACCAGCACGGCCACTACGATCAACTTGCTCCATGCCTTCATGTGAAGCACCTCCCTATTCGCCGCTTTCTCATCACCCCGCGCCCGCCTACCGCGGAGTCTATGAACCTGTTGATGCTATTATCTCCATAAGCTTAGTGTTTTAATCTTCTTTTTTTGGAGTCGCATCGCCATGATGACCATCTCCACCAGAGGCCGCTACGCCACCCGCATCATGGCGCTGCTCGCAGCCGAGTCTGCGCGACCGTCGCTCACCAAGTTCCAGATCGCCGAGGCCGAGTCCATCTCCGCCGGCCTACGTCCAGCAGATACTTCTTTCTCTGAAAATGGCCGGCCTGGTGAACAGCCACCGAGGCCGTGTGGGTGGTTTCAGCATTGCCCGAGCGCCGGAGACCATAACCGTGGCCGACGTCCTGGCAGCGGTCGAAGGTGACGTGCTCCCCGTACCCTGCCGTACGAGCACCCACTGCAGCCGCGCGGCCACCTGCCCGACGCGCCCGGTCTGGGAGAAGGCGGCCAGACTGCTGAACGATCTCTTCGGCAGCATCACGCTCGCCGACATGCTCAAGGACAGGCCCACCGCCAACTGAGCTCGGGCGTGCGGGCACCGGCCTGACGCCCTACGCCTTCTTGAGCGGCGCGTACTCCAAGAGCAGGCGCTTCTGCTCGCCCAGTTCTGCGAAGAACACCCGCACGATGCCGCCGGGCTCCATGCCCAGCACCACGCCCTCGCCGAACTTGGCGTGCATCGACCTTGTCACCCGTGGCCAGTCCGGCCACCTGACGGGCCGCCCTGCGGCCTGGCCCGCGGCGGCGGCGGCGCGAACGGCTTGCTGGTCGTCGGCTCCGCCGCTCGCCCTCCCTGTTCGGTGCGCCGTACCCGCTGCCGCCCCAGCCGCCGCGCGCCACCCGCACCGCCCTCCGCCCGCGACCGGTGCGGATAGACCGAGGTCTCCCGGTGCTGCAGCAGTTGCGCCGGCAGCTCGCCCAGAAGCCGGCTGGGTAGCCTGTAGCCGGCGCTCCCCTGCAGCATGCGCGACAGAGCGTGCGACAGATACAGCCTGTCCTTCGCCCGCGTGATGCCCACGTAGCAGAGACGGCGCTCCTCCTCCAGCCGCTGCTCGTCCAGCGAGCGGGAGTGCGGGAACAGAGCCCCTCCTCCATGCCGGTGAGAAACACCACGGGGAACTCGAGCCCCTTGGCGTTGTGCAGGGTCATCAGCGTGACGTAGGGCTCGCCCTCCTCCAGGCTGTCGACATCGGCGTACAGGCTTATCTCCTGCAGGAAGTCGGCCAGAGTACCCTCGGGGTTCATGCGGTCGAACTCGCCGGCCACACCCACGAACTCCTCCAGGTTCTCGACGCGACCCTCGGCCTCCAGAGTCCGCTCGGCCTTGAACGCGGCCATCATGCCGCTCTCCTCCAGCACCCGGCGCACCAGGTCGGCGACCTTGGCGGTGCCGGCGTCGGCGCCGGCACTCGGCGGAGGCGGCCTCGACGGCGCCCGCGGTACGTCGCCCGCGGTGCCTCGATCGCCGGCCCCACTCGTCGCGGCCCACTCACAGAAGCACTCGCCCAGCCGCACGCACGCTTGGGCGGCGGCGTTGGTGAAGCCGCCTATCAGCGGCGCCTGCAGCAGGGCCTCGCGCAAGGCGATCCCGTTCTCGGCCGCGCAGGCCTGCAGGCGGCCTATGGCCACGTCGCCCAGCCCGCGGCGCGGAGTGTTGATGACCCGCAGCAGCGACAGGTCGTCGGTGGCGTTCAGGGTGACGCGCAGGTAGGCCAGCAGGTCCTTGATCTCGGCCCGCTGATAGAACTTGGTGCCCCCCACCACGCGGTACGGCACGCCCTGGCGCACCAGCATGTCCTCGATCACGCGCGACTGCGCGTTGACCCGGTAGAACACCGCCACGTCCGAGGCCGGCCGGTCGCGCAGCAGCTTGACCACCTCGTCACACACCAGCCGCGCCTCTTCGTGCTCGTCGCGGCACTCGAACACCGTCACCGGCTCGCCCACCCCGCGGTCGCTCCACAAGGTTCTTGGGCTTGCGTCCGCGGTTGTGCGCCACCAGGGCGTTGGCCGCGTCCAGGATGGTGGTGGTCGACCGGTAGTTCTGCTCCAGCTTGACCACCTTGGTGTCGGGGAAGTCGTCCTCGAAGCTGAGGATGTTGCGGATGTCGGCGCCCCGCCACGAGTAGACCGACTGGTCGTCGTCGCCCACCACCGTCACCTGCCGGTGCTGCTCGGTGAGCAGCTTGACCAGCGTGTACTGGGCCTTGTTGGTGTCTTGATACTCGTCCACCAGCACGTGCCTGAACAGGTCCGCGATAGTAGGCGAGCCGCTCCGGGAACAGGCGGAGCACGTCCACCGTGCGCATAAGCAGATCGTCAAAATCTAGAGCGTTTTGCTCCAGCATCCGCGCCTGATACCTGCGGTACACCTGGCCGGCGACGTCTATCAGCCCCGACGCTCCATAGTCGTCGGCAGTAGCCGCCTCCGAAGCCCATCGGTGTCGCCCGCACTCACCTGCGCCCCCAGCCACCTCGGCGGCTCCGCCGGCGTGCGTGGCGAAATCATCCACATCCACCAGCTTGTTCTTGGCGTCAGAGATGAGGTTGGCAGAGCGCCTTGCGGCGGGAAGCGCTTGAAGTCCAGGCGCAGATCCTCCAAACAATGCTTGATCAGGCGGGTAGAGTCGTCTTCGTCATAGATGGTGAAGTTCGGCCGGTAGCCCAGAAGCGCGGCCTCCTGCCGCATGATGCGCGCGCAGGCCGAATGGAACGTGCTCACCCACATCCAACCCGAGGCCGGACCCAGAAGGCCCGGCCACGCGCTCCCTCATCTCGCCGGCGGCCTTGTTGGTGAAGGTGATGGCCAGGGTCTGATGCGGCCGCACCTGGCCGCTCTGGATCAGGTAGGCCAGCCGGTACGTGAGCACCCGGGTCTTGCCCGACCCGGCGCCCGCCAGCACCAGCAGCGGGCCGCCGGCGTGAAACACGGCTTCGCGCTGCCGGTCGTTGAGGTCGTGAGCTAGGCTCGAGCCCGCGGCGCCCGACTCGGGCGCCACCTCCGACGCCCGGCCGTCGCCTGCGGTATCAGAAGTTCGGTGTGCCATCAAGCCTCGGCGGATCACAGGCCACGTCGGCGGCCGGTTGGGAGCGGTCGGGGCGGCGGCCGTCAGGAGCCCAGGCGTGCGCCGGCGCCGGGTCGGCGGAGGTCTTGCGCATCTCTTCTATCTCGTTCTCCAACTCGACCACCCGGCGCACCAGGCACTTCATGGCCTCCGCCACCGGGTCGGGCAGGTGTGTGTAGTCTATGTCGGGTATGCCCACTCGGGCGCCCTCGCTGATGACCGGCCGGCCCGGGGTTGCCCACCACGGTGGTGTCGTGCGGCGCGTCCTGCACCACCACGCTCCCAGAGCCTATCTTGACGTTGTCGCCTATGTTGATGGAGCCCAGCAGGTGGGCCCCCGCCCCTATGACCACGTTGTCGCCCACGGTCGGGTGGCGCTTGCCGGTCTCTTTGCCGGTGCCGCCCAGAGTGACCCCCTGGTAGATGGTGACGTTCTTGCCCACCTCGGCGGTCTCCCCTATGACCACTCCGGAAGCATGGTCTATGAACAGCCCCTCGCCCAGAGTCGCCCCCGGGTGAATGTCGACGCCGGTGACGAACCGCCCGATCTGCGAGACCAGGCGCGGCAGCAGGGGCACGTCGCGCTTCCAGAGAGCGTGGGCCGCTCGATGAAACCACACCGCGTGCAGACCCGGGTAGCAGGTGATCACTTCCAGCGTGCTGCGGGCGGCAGGGTCCCTCTGCTTGACGGCCTGTGCTGTCATGGGCCAGAGTCCCGCGACCAAGCGCTGGCCCGTCTCGAGCACGCGCTCGACTACGCCAGCCCTGCGTCCCCGCTCCGGATCGCCGCCCTATCTCCGCCGACTTCAGTCACCCTGCCTCCTCTCGAGCGACAGTGAGATCCAACACCTCGTTAAGGCTGCCGCTTCTAAATCCCTGCAGGTCCAAGGTCACATACTTGTAGCCCAGTGCGCGCAGGTGCCCTACGATACCACGGCGCACAGATGCCTCCGCGTCAACCGGCGCGTCGCTCGGGCCCAACAGCCGCGCCATCTCGTCGGCACCCAGCTCGATACGGGCCAAGTCACCATGGTGCCGCACGCGCAGGGTCTCGAAGCCCAGACCGTGAAGGTAGTGCTCCGCCGCGCCGACCCTGGCCAACCCCTCGACCGTGATCGGCTCCCCGTAGGGGAAGCGCGAGGCCAAGCACGGCGACGAGGGCTTGTCCCACTCCGGCAGGCCCCACTCCTCTGCCAAAGCCCGTATCTCGGCCTTGACCAATCCCACTTCGGCCAGGGGGCTGCGCACCCCCAGAAGCCTTCGCGGCCTCTTGCCCCGGTCTGTAGTCATCGCCGTCTTCGGCGTTGGCTCCGTCCACGACCGTCTTGGTGCCATAGGTCCAGGCCAGCTCGCAGAAGCTTGGTGTATAGGGCGTGCTTGCACAGATAGCAGCGCTCGGGGGGGTTGCCCGCGAACCCGGCCACCTCAAGCTCGTGGGTGGTCACCACCACGTGACGTACACCCATGCGCGCGGCCGCTGCACGGGCTGCAGCCAGCTCCTCTTCGGTGTGAACATCACCGTGAGCGGTGACGGCCACCACCCGTGAGGCCCCCAGCTCTTCCTTGGCCAGGTGAAGAAGCGTCGCCGAATCGACTCCGCCCGAAAAGGCTACCAGCACTGGTGACAGCTCCCGCAGCAGAGCGCGAAGAGCCTCGACCTTGGTCTCTAAGTCAGCGCGACACAGCACTGAAGTCTTTGCCCAGGATCACCAGGATGCGATTCTCCGCCAGGGTCTCGTCAACGGCGATGTCGCCTATGCCCAACAGTGCGTGCACTTGCTGCGCCTGTGAAGCCGATTCGCGCGAAACCACTATCTGCGTCCTCTCCACACTTGGATATCCCGCGGCGTAGCTCATGGGCGCAAGAACGAACCCCCCAGACTCCAACAGGTTGCCCGCCAACCTGGCCGCCCCCTCTATGCCCACGCCGTCCTTGACCTCCACCGTGGTGATGGTGCTCTCGACCACCACCACGAGCAGCGACTTGGCTGCCTCGACGTCCGGCTCGAGGTATGCGAAACCGTCACCCTCGATCTTCTCCCCGGTCAGCACGCCGACCGTCCACACATCGTCTACCATGGCCGCGGCATCCAGCCTCAAGGCTTCGAGGAAGTCGGCGATCTCACCCTGCAACACAGCCTCGCGCCACGGGCCTGTCGTCTCGGCCGGCGCGTACTGACTCACCAGGGTCTTGACCTCTACGGCCAGAGTCTCACCCTCCGCCTGCTCTTCAGGGGCTGTGGCGGCCGCAGTCGCGTCAGTGACGGTAGTCGCCGCTGCGGCTTTCAGCTCGGCCCGATCCACCGTGACCGCCGGCCCCATGGACACGCCCAACGCACCAGCGAGGGCCGCCTTGACCACCTCCTTACCCCCGGTATCACTGATCTCGGCGAGGGTCTTGAAGGCACCTTGGCTCTCGAACAGGGTGATGCCCGGCACGGCCAGCACCACGCCCCCGCCGTCCCAGGGCTGCAGGACCACGGCCCACGACAAGGCACCGTCTTCTTCGACCAGCAGAAGGCCGCTGCCGGCGACCTGCTGCACCGCGGCGGTAGTCGAAGTGCTTCCGGCAGAGGCGGTCCCCCGCTGACCCCCATAGACCGCCAGCAGCACCGCCGCGACACCCACGATAACCAGCACAGGTGCCGCGGCCAACCAGAAGCGCGTGATCACCTGTCGGCGGCGCTGCTGCTTGGCCACGGTCATCTGCTCTAGACGGGCCCCCCAGCCCTTGGCTCGCGGCTGCTCTCGCTCATCGGTCGGCTCACCGACCGACTGCTCGGCGATCGCCTGCTCTGCGGTCTCCAGGGTAGGCTCATCGTCGGGCAGCCGGGTCTCGTTCTCCAGGGTGGGGTCATCATCCGCAGGCGTGCCTCTGAGGTCAGGCGCTGCTGGGTCCGTTGGCTGCCGGTAATCGTCAGTCATGACCGCCCGCCTTACCCGCTGCATGGTTACCCGCGGACCGCTGTGTATGCCCCGCTCTTGTGGATAGCCTGCGCCACCGCGTCCGGCACCAGGTAGCGGACCTCTCTGCCCGCAGCAAGCCGCTCCCTGATCATGCTCGAAGAGATGGCCAAGGCGGGGCACTTCCATCATCCTCACCCTGTCCGCCGGCGCTGAGTCGAAGGTCTCTGCGCGCAGCCCGTGCAGCAGCCCCGAGAGTCTCGCCAGATCGTACCCAGGCCTAGTGGCGGCGATGAAGGTGGCCAGCTGCAGCACCCGGCCAGGGTCCTTCCAGGTGAGTATGTCCAGCACCGCATCCGCCCCTGTGATGAAATACAGCTGCGTGCCAGGGGGAGTGACTTCGCTCAGGTGCTCCAGCGTGTCGACTGTGTAGCTGACCCCGGGACGGTCCAACTCGAAGCGCGAGACCGTGAACCGCGGATGGGAGGCCGTGGCCAAGGAGACCAGCAGGTATCTGAACTCAGCGGGCGCCAAGCCGACGCTCTTTGTGGGGAGGGTCGCCGGCCGGCATGAAGACCACTTGATCGAGGTCGAACTGTACGCGCGCTTCTTCGGCGGTGACCAGATGGGCGATGTGGATGGGATCGAAGGCTCCGCCCATGATGCCCACCCTCAGACCCTCCCGCCCTGGGAGCGGCCGCAGCAGCCCCGCGCTCTCTAGCCGGTCACCGTATGTGACCATCACCGACCACCACGTATTTGGTGCAGGTGAGCTCCTTGAGCCCGACGGGGCCCCGCGCATGCAACTTCTGCGTGGAGATGCCGATCTCCGCGCCCATGCCGAACACGCCCCCGTCGGTGAAGCGGGTAGAGGCGTTTATGTATACAGCCGCCGCGTCCACGCTCTGCACGAAGACCTGGCTGGCCTTCAGGTCGCGCGTGATTATGGCCTCTGAGTGGCCCGTGCCGTACTGGGCGATGTGCTCCACGGCCTCCTCCAGACTCTCCACCACTCTCACGGCCATCTCCAGCCCGAGGAACTCAGTGGCGTAGTGCCGTTCCGTCGCCAGGGCGAGTTCGTCCACCTTGCCTTGGAGCAGCTCCAGCGAGCGGTCGTCGACGTACAGCTTCACGTCGCGGGCCTGCAGCGCCTTCGCGGCCGCGGGCAAGAACCTGGCCGCGACGGCCTGATGCACCAGCAGGGTCTCCGCCGCGTTGCACACGCCCGGTCGCTGACACTTGGCGTTGATGGTTATGGCCAACGCCTGCCGCAGGTCGGCGGCCTTGTCCACGTACACGTGGCAGTTGCCACCCGCCGCGTAGATGACCGGCACCCGCGAGTGCTTGACCAAGAACTCCTTGAGACTCTCCCCGCCCCGCGGGATGACCAGGTCGATCTGTTCTTTCAGTTGCAGCAGCTCTACCAGAGCATCGTGGTGCTGATCTAGAACGAACTGGATGCTAGTCAGCGGGCAGCCCTGCGTCTACGGCCGCGCCGGTGATCACCGAAGCCAGCACGTGGTTGGAGTGCACGGCGTCGCTGCCTCCGCGCAGGATGACCGCATTGCCGGTCTTCAGGCACAGGGCGGCGGCATCCACGGTAACGTTGGGCCTAGCCTCGTACACCACCAGCACCACGCCGAAAGGCACCCGCACCTTCTCTATGTGCAGGCCCTCCGGGGTCCGGCGACCCTCGACCACCTCCCCTACGGGGTCGGGCAGAGCGGCTACGTCTCTCAGACTCGAGGCGATGCCCCTGAGCCGGCCTTCGTCCAACATCAGCCGGTCTATTAGCGCCCCCGAGAGACCCTTGGCGCGACCCTCAGCAATGTCATGGGAGTTCTCAACCAGGATCTCTTCGCCGCGCCTCTCTATGGCTTCTGCCATGCCCAGCAGAGCACGGTCCTTCTCGGCTGAATTCGCCAGCGCCAGCCGGCGTGAGGCCTCTCTGGCCTTGCTCGCAACTTCGGTGATCTTCAAATACCCTCCAGACCCTTCAACTCACCAATACCAAGCAGTCTCTGTGTATCGTCTCTTCTGGGGCCTGTGGCAGCACCTCGGCCAACTGACTGCTGTGTAGACCTTTCACCCGATCCAATTCTTCCCGGGAACAGCTCACTATGCCCTTGGCGAGTTCGGTACCGTCTTCGCCCACCACGAGCACAGCGTCGCCCCCGCTGAAATCACCCTCTACGCTGACGACGCCCACCGGCAACAGGCTCCCGCTGCCCTTGAGCGCCTCGCAGGCGCCACCGTCGACCACCACTTTGCCTCTGACGGGCTTGCCGAACAACACCCACAACTTGTAGTCGGGCAGTCCCAGAGAGCGCGGCACGAAGCGCGTGCCTACCTCTCCGCCCGCAAGGCACTGTTGCAGCACGTCAGGGCGCGTGCCCTTGGCTATGACCGTCTCGACACCCCCACTGGTGGCCATGCGGGCGGCATTGATCTTGGTGCCCATACCCCCTGAGCCCAACGGCCCGGCCACACCGATCTGCACCCCCGCCAGCTCGCTCAGGTCTTCGACCTTGGTGATCAGTCGGGCCTGTCTCGTTAGAGTTGGGGTCGGCCGTATACAACCCATCTGTGTCGGTGAGCAACACCAAGAGGTCGGCCTTCACCAGCAACGCCACCTGTGCGGCCAACGTGTCGTTGTCGCCAAAGCACAGCTCGTCGGTCGAGGTTGTGTCGTTCTCGTTGATTATGGGCACGACGCCCCAATCCAACAGACGGTTGAGAGTGTTGCGCGCGTTCAGGTACTGAGTGCGGGCCGCCACGTCGAAGGCGGTCAGAAGCACCTGCGCCGTGACCACACTCTCATGCGCGAACAGCTCGGTATAGATGTGAAACAGCCGCCCCTGGCCAACTGCGGCGGCGGCCTGAAGGTCGACCACTTCGGTGGGCCGCTTCTTGAACTCGAGCACGCCCATGCCCGAGGAGACTGCCCCCGACGAGACAAGCAGAACGCGGTGCCCTTCGGCGTGCAGGTCGCATACCTCCGCGACCAAGCCGGCGACCGGAGACAGCCGAAACGTGCCTCTCTTGGTGGTGAGAGTGCTCGACCCGACCTTCACCACCACAGTCTTGCTCACCCGTTCTGACGTCATACCCTGCCTCGATCGGATGCTCAGTTGAACTCGAAGGCGTAGCCTTCTACGTCTACCTCGTCCCCCGGCTGGGCGCCCTTCGCCCGTAGAGCAGCATACACCCCAAGCCGGTCGAACTTCTCGGCCACATACCGGGTAGCTTCTTCGTTGTCGAGGTCGAACCTCCTCACCAGGCGCCGCACGACCTCTCCCTCGACGACAAAGCCCTTCTTGACCTGTCTCACCACGAAGGACGCGCTCCGAGGTGCCACTGGGTCGGTATACGGCGTGACCCCCGCTGCTCCGCACAGGCTCGACCTCATGCCACGGTGAGTCTACGTCCACAGCCGTCTCTGGAGCCTCTCGCCCGGCGCCCAACTCCCGAAGCAGCGGACCCACCCAGTGCAGCAGTGCCTTCAGACCGGCTCCTGTCGTGGCCGACACCGGCCAGACCAGCTGCCTCGCCAGTGGGGCATCCTCGCCCACCATGTACGTGAAAGCCGGGTGCCCGTCGCGCCGCAGCCGCTCCACCTCGGCCACCAAGACCTCCCGCTGCTGCTCCACCGCTTCGGGCGTAAGCGCGTCGATCTTGTTCAACAACACTAGTTGAGGCTTCTCAGCCAAACCGCCCGCGTGCGCGTCGAGCTCATGCAGAATCACTCTGAAACCTTCAAGAGGCTCCACCCCGCTCGACCCGGTGATGTCGACAACATGCACCAAGAGAAAGCACCTCTCCAGGTGAGCGAGAAATTCGTGTCCCAACCCCACGCCATCACTGGCCCCCTCGAGCAACCCCGGCACGTCCGCCAACGTGAACACGTCACCTTCACCCGACCAGTCGACCACGCCCAGCATGGGCTCCACGGTGGTGAAGGGGTAGTCCGCCACTTTGGGTTTCGCATTAGACAATCGCCTGAGCAGCGAAGACTTGCCCGCATTCGGCAGACCCGCCAGCCCCGCGTCGGCCATCAGTTTGAGCGAGAGATTAAGCCACCCGCTCTCGCCCTCCTCACCGAGCTCGGAGAATTTGGGAGCCTGATGAGTAGAGTTGGTGAAGCGAGTGTTGCCGCGACCTCCGCCACCCCCATGGGCTATGACCATTTCTTGACCGGGATGGACCAAGTCTGCGAGAAGGGGTGCGGCGGACGCTTCGCGCGCCTCATCTGCCCACCAGACCTGGGTACCCACGGGCACGGGGATGCGGACGGTCTCTCCGTTGGAGCCGTGCTTCCTGGCCCCCATGCCCCCCTGCCCGGTGCCGGCCTTGAAGTGCACCTTGTAGGTGAAGAGCTGAAGGTCGCGGAGTTGAGGGTCGACGAACAGCACGACGTCGCCTCCGTGCCCCCCATCGCCGCCGTCCGGTCCGCCGCGAGGCACGTGCTTCTCCCTGCGAAAAGAAACGCAGCCGTTGCCGCCGTTCCCAGCCGCCACATGGATCTTTGCCTGATCGAAGAACATGGGCGGTCCCTTGGGAAGGCGAGCCCGGCTGCGGACTGCCTACTGCAGTTATTCTACTTCTATGCTTACTACGCGCCCCGCCTTGCCGGTGCTGAATACCACCCGACCGGGGGCTGTCGCGAAGAGAGTGTCGTCGGAGCCGATGCCTACGTTGACCCCAGGACGAAACCGGGTGCCCCGCTGGCGCACGATTATGGCGCCGGCCTTGACGACCTCGCCACCGAACGCCTTGACGCCCAGACGCTGAGCATTACTGTCGCGGCCGTTTCTGGAGCTGCCGCCACCCTTCTTGTGAGCCATAGCTATGCCTCCTGCGCGGCCTTCTTGGCCTGGACCGTGATCTTCTTGACCTCCAGACGCGTGAGAGCCGAGCGGAAGCCGGTCTTCTTGTGAAAACCCCTCTTCGGCTTGAATCTGGAGATGACTATCTTAGGGCCCCTCAAGTGCTCGACGACTTCAGCCGTTACCTTGGGCTTCTTACCTTCGCTGGTCAAGGTGCACGTCTTTGCCGTCTGCGACGAGCAAGGGGTTCAATTCGACGGTCGCGCCCGGAGCGGCATCGAGACGATCGACAACCAGCCGACCGCCCTCTTCCACTCTGTACTGCTTGCCGCCCACTAACACGATGGCGAACATCTCTACTCCCCGTGAGCTTTCATCGAAATGACGTCCGCTAGAGAGACGGCCGCCGCGAGCATGGGAGTATAGCAGGGTGCCCCGCCGCTGCCACTAGTCGCTCACAAGCAGACAATGATCCAAGGGCACGCTGCCGGGAGCCCTCTGGACCACTATGCACTTTCCGCTCTTCTGCTCGACTGTCCTCACCGCGGTCTCGATTATCAGGCCGAGCATGCGCGGGTGCACCTCCACGGTCAGCACCGGGAGTGCGCTCAAGGCAGCCAGTCTCTGCAGACTCCGCTCCACGTCCGCCAGAGCCGACTCCTCCGACCTCACCCTGCCCTCGCCGCCGCACACCGGGCACGGCTCCGTCAGGACCTCGCGCAGGCCGGGGGTCACGTTCTGCCGGGTCATCTCCACCAGACCCAAGAGGCGAGAGCTCGACCACGTAGCTCTTGGTCCGGTCGGCGGCGAGTTCGGTCTTGAGCGCAGCCACCACGGCGTCTCGGTTGGACTCGACCGACATGTCGATGAAGTCGATCACTATGATGCCGCCGATGTCCCGAAGTCTGAGCTGGCGCACGACCTCCCGACAGGCCTCGACATTGGTCTTGAGGGTGGTGTCTTCCAGACGCTTCCCCCGCACGTAGCTGCCGGTGTTGACGTCGACGACCGTCAAGGCTTCGGCATGGTCGATGACTACGTAACCTCCCGAAGGCAGTTCTACGCGGCGACCGACGCGCACGCTGCAGTTCCTTCTCAAGGCCGAAGTGTTCGAACAGCGGCGCGCCGCCTTCATACAACCTCACGCAGCCACCGGACTCGGGGGCGATCGCACGCAGGTAGTTGGCCAGTCGACGTCCGAGGTCGTTCGTCGTCCACAAGCACTTCGCCGAAGTCTGCCCCCATGAGGTCCCGCACGGCCCGCAACGCCAGTTCGGCCTCCCTGTACACAAGTGCCGGCGCACCCACAGAGGCGGCGCGGCAGTCCACCTGGCCACCCAAGATGTCTCAGGAAGCGGAGTTCGCGCTCAAGAGCGGCCGCCTCGGTGCCTTCGGCGGCAGTCCGTGCGACCACCCCACCCCGCTCCAGGCCCAGCGCCGCGCAGACGCTGCGCAGACGCTCGCGCTCGCCGTCCTCTAGCCTCCGCGAGGCTCCGGACATCCTGGCCACCGGGCTATACAGCAGACGACGCCCGACGTAGAGCAGCTGCGTGCTCAGTCTCGGGCCTTTGCCCCCCATTGGGTCGCGCGTGACCCTCACCACAATCTCTTGACCGCCCTGAAGCAGTGAGCGTGATCTTCTTCTTAGCGCCGCCCCGCTGCCCATCTGCATCCGCTTCATCTACGGCCAGAAAGCCGTTGCGCTCCATTCCGATATCTACAAACGCGGCATCCATACCGGCCGAGTACCTTCTCCACCCGTCCTTTGTATATGTTGCCCACCAAGCGTGGGGCGCCCCACCGGCTCGATGTAGAACTCCACCGCACGTCCGTCTTCGAGAAGAGCCACCCTCGTCTGATGCCGGTCACGAGAGATGATAAGTTGCTGCATCTCTCTTACTCCTCCCCCAGATGGATCTGGGTCCGCACGACCCGCCCGATGACCAGGTTCACTCCTGACAGCGCCTCCAAGGCCTGCACTATCCGCTCCGGACGCGCCGTCCCTGAGGGACCGACCTTAGCTCTGAAGTCGAGCGCCACGCCCCCCGGTCGCCTGCCTCCGCGGTGACAGCTCTCTACATACTCCTTGACGTCGACCTGGCGCGTCTGCCCTTCGCGCCTCTCCGACACCACCAGCCGGTCACTCTTCGCGAAGCGTCCACAGGCCTCCTCCAGCTTGGCAGCGGCGCCCTCGGTTTCGGCCGGCATGACGAGGCGTGACCTGGTACGAGGCTCCCGTCACGCGCGCCGCCAGGGATCGCCTGCCTTGGTAGGGCTGCAGGTCGAGCAGGTGCATGTGTCCCGGCAGGGCTTCGGCCAGTCGCGAGGCAAACGCCGGGTCGGCGGGTTCGGCAAGCTCGAACTCCGCCATCTCCGCGACGCCCTCCACCCCCACCGCCAGCGGGAGAGCTAGGCTCAGCAAGGCCTTGGGGCGCATGCCGGCCGAGAGAGCCAGCCGCCCTCCAGCGCGGCGCACGGCCCTCCGAAAAACCTCGGCCCGGTCAAGATGCCCCAGAAACCTGCCCCTGCCGCTGACAGCGAAGGTCGCGACATAGCGCCAGCGGTGCAAAGGTGATGCGGCGCTCGCCGCGGTCGCGGCTGAGGCCAAGACCGCAGGCGCGCATGGAGGCATCGCTGTCGCCTCGGCGACAGCCAGAACGTTCGCCAGCGAGTCGTCGCAGACTCCGCATGCGGCGCAGTCGGCCCAGCGACAGTCGGCGGTTGTCTCACCCCGCTTCGCCTTCTCCCACTCGGCGCGCAAGAATCCGCGCTCCACAGACCCTTTGATCACGTCCCAGGGCAGAGGTCGGTCCAAGTCCAGCTCAGCCGTGGCAAGATGTTCCGCGGAGGTGCCCGCTTCTTCGAACGCAGCGCCCCATGCGTCTCCGCGAAACTGCTCGCTCCATGAGTCCAGACGCGCACCCCGTCTCCACGCCGCTTCGATGACGGCGCCCAGTGCTTCGTCTCCGCGGGCCAGCGCGGCCTCCAAGATAGCTGGAGTCGACGCGTGAGAAAGACACCCGCACCCCCGGCCTGCGCAGCCTCTCCCTGATGAGGCCCTGCCGGCGCAACAGGGTCGGTCGGTCGGCCATGCCCGCCCACTGAAAGGGGGTGAAGGGTTTGGGGATGAAGTTGTTGACACTCACGTTGAGTTGCAGCCGGCCGGCCCGAGGGCCCATGATCATCCGGCAAGCGTCACGGATCTTGAGGCACAGTTCGGCGATGGCCACTGCGTCGTCATCGGCCTCCTCGGGCAAGCCCGATCATGAAATAGAGCTTGAGCGTCGTCTTGCCCATACGCACCGCCTCTTCGGCCGCGCCCAAGATGTCCGAGTCGGTGACGTTCTTGTTTATGATGTCCCGCATCCGCTGACTGCCGGCCTCGGGAGCCAACGTGAGTGAGGGCCCGGTAGGAGAGGTCAGTCCGGCCAGCCGCACCGCGGCGCCGTCCACGCGCAGCGATGGCAGCGAGACTCTTGCCTCAGGGCAGACCGCGGCAACACCAGCCAACAGGCTCTCAAGACATGAGTAGTCGGTGGTCGACAGAGAGGCGAGGGCCACCTCTTGGTAGCCAGTGGCCCCGAGCTGAGCTGCGGTCATGGCAAGAACCTGCCCCAGAGGACGCTCGCGGACCGGCCGGTACCACATGCCTGCCTGGCAGAAACGACAGCCGCGGGTGCAACCGCGCATTATCTCCACCCAAGCACGGTCGTGCACTCCCTCGGTCAACGGGATCAGGCAGGTCTCGGGATAGGGGGCCTGTTCCATGCGCGCGAGACACCTGCGCGTCACTTCGCCGCTCACCCCGGGGACGAAGACTCCTTGTATCTCGCTCAATCTGCGCTTACGCTCGGTGCGGTCCAGACCCCTCGCCCCTGCACCGCGTAAGTACTTGGAGCATCTCGACGAACACCTGCTCACCGTCGCCCACGACCACCGCGTCCAGGAACGCACTCACGGGAAGGAAGTTGGCGCACGCCGGCCCTCCGGCGACCACCAGAGGGTGCAGTTCTTCCCGATCCTCGGCACGCACCGGTAGGCCGGCCAGGTCGAGCATCTCCAGCAAGTTGGTGAAGCTGGACTCGTGCTGCAGGGTAACACCCAGCAGGTCCGCGGAGGCCACGGGGCTCCAGGTCTCCAACGTCAGCAGTGGGATCTCTTCGCGTCGCATCTCGGTGATCACGTCCACCCACGGCAGATACGCCCGCTCGACAGCGACATCGTCGGTCTGCCGCGCTTGGTGGTAGAGGATCTGCAGGGCTTGGTTAGATATGCCTATCTCATAGGTGTCTGGGAAGGCTAGGACCACGCGCAACTCGTCGTTGTCTTCAGCAAAACCAGAGGAGGCCCCGATTTCACCGCCAATGAGGCGGGCAGGTCGTTTGACCCTAGCGAGGAGGTCTTCGAATCTCTGTCTGGCCGCGGTCTCTTTCACCGCCTGGAAGGACCGACCAGTGCCAACACCTTGCTGGTAGCGGCAGGCGCTCCCTTCTCGAAGTAACGCACGGCCGCAAGACCAACCGCCACGGTGCCTGTGAACCCGGTGCCGGCTTTGATCGCCCAGCCGATCCCGGGAGCCGAGCGCAAGAAGAAACGCGCCACCGTGCGCAGCCCTAAGCCTACGCTGATAAGCCCCATCAGTTCCACAGCGCGCTCTCTGCTGATCTCTTCACCGTAGATGCTTGCCAGCGACAAGACCATGCGCGCTTGATTCAAGGTCATGGCCGGCATGTCCGCCCCCGGCAAGAAGAAGGTGGCGCCGATCAGGGCGTTCTGAGCGGCCGTCCGATACACCACGCGGCGAGCGGCAGCATTCCGTATAGCTGGATACCTTCGCCCGAGAGCCACGGCACTCTCCCCACTCATCTCGGCGCAGACCTCGAACACCCGGCGCCAGTCCCTCTCACTGCCGCCGAAAGACAGTCGAGCGCACCCCTCAAACGGATAGGTCACCTTGCCGGTGGCCGACTCAGATTCGTCCACCACCATGACCACTCCACCCTTGGGCGCTCCCTCTCCCAGGGCCGCTGCTGCTTCCGGCTCATCAACCGGGGTAAGAAACAAGACGAGCAACTCGCCGGGGACCGAGGCAAACGCTGATAACTCGCCCAAGGACCTGGTCCAAGTCGCGGGGAGCGTACCTCCGCTCGCAAACCTCTCCTGCGCACTGGCGACCAAGGCCTCGTCGCCACCCAACACGACCCCGGCCGAGCGGCCGCCTGCAGCAGCCGTCTCCCGCCACGCCCCGATGATCTTGGTCAAGCTCACATGCGACTTGGCCACTCTTCGACTCCTTGCAAGATGAATATCAGCCGGTGCGTCTGCGCCGTCCGGCCACCGAGTGAACGTGCACGCTCTCCAGCAGACCGATGGCCATCAAGAATACTATCAGTGAGGCACTGCCAAAGCTCACGAACGGCAACGGAAGCCCCACCACGGGCATGATGCCAGTGGTCATGCCGATGTTGGTGAACACTTGAAAGACGAGAACGCCCGCGATGCCGGCCGCGATCAGTTTGCCGTACAAATCGGTCGAAAGCCGGCAGATGCGATAGACCCGCCACGTCATGATGGCGAATAGAGCCAGTAGGATGGCCCCGCCGACGAACCCCAACTCTTCGCCGATCACGGCAAAGATGAAGTCGGTGTGGTGCTCGGGTATGAAACCGTACGTGCTCTGCGTGCCCTTCATGTAGCCCTTGCCACCGAACATGCCACTACCCACGGCGATCTTGCTCTGAGTCAACTGATATCCCTGGCCCTTCGGGTCCTGCGCCGGGTCCAAGAACAGCTTGAGCCGATTGAGCTGATACTCCTTGAGTAACCCCACCCTTATGGCCAGTACCGCGGCCAGAACGCCCGAGGCGCCCATTATGCCCAGATGGAACATACGGATGCCCCACACGATCAACATGCAGATGAGGATAGCGCCCAGACAGAGCGCCGTCCCCAGGTCGGGCTGCAGGAAGATGAGGGCCCAGGGGATCATCACATAGAGGACGCACAGCATGATGAACCGGAATTGACCGCGTAACTCAATACCCTCAGTCAGTACGGAACCGAGCGACAGGACCAGCATGAACTTGACCAACTCACCGGTCTGCATCTTGAACAGACCCAGGTTGAGCCAGCGGTTAGAGCCCACCTCCTCGCCCCCCGAACCCACGATGAGGGTAAGGACAAGCAAGAACAGACTCGCACCGTAGATATACATCTGCCAGCGCGCGAACCAGCGGTACTTGAAGACACTCAGGGCGAACATGGCCACCAGCCCGATGGCCAAGCCATACGCCTGCCGGCTCAGGTAGTACGCAGTGTCCTGCCCCTTGGGATTGCTCTGCGTCGCCGAGTTGAGCATTATGAACCCGAACACGACCAGCCCCATGGTGGCGGCGATCAGGATCCAGTCCATGCTGCGGGCGTAGCTCCAGAAGGTCATGCCTGACGCGGGCCTGCGCTCGGAGCCCTTGGACAATAGGCTTTGGTGACGATTCATCAGGCCCCCGGTCAGTCTATGGTGGTAAGCGGTATGAAGCCTCTCGGCAGGCCGAAGTAGGCCTCCATCACGCGCCGCACCACAGGCGCGGCCACCGAACTCCCATGGCCGCCTTGCTCTATGACAGCGACTACCACGATCTGAGGTTCAGTCGCCGCATTGGCCGGCGCGTAGCCCATGAACAGGGCGTAGTCGTCGACCGGACTGCCGTCAAGGTTGCGGCCCACCACCTGCGAAGTACCCGTCTTGCCGCCAACGTCCACGCTGAAGTTGCGCCACTGGTGATAGGCCGTGCCCATCCTATCCCGGCATACAAGGACCATGCCTCGCTTGACCTGGTCGATGAACACCTGATCGATGCCCAACTCGCTGCGCTTCTCACTCTGCATGGTGCTTATCACGCGGTTTGAAGAGTCGGTGATCTGAAGACCGACGCGCGGCACCCATACGGTGCCCCCGTTGATCAGTGCCGATAGAGCGACCGCTTCCTGCAAGGGGGTCGCCTGCAAGTAACCCTGACCGATAGCAAGGTTGATCTCGTCACCGGTCTTCCACTGTGTGCCGCGCTCGCGCGCCCACACCTTGTCGGGCACCGTCGATCGCTGGGTCTCCCCGGGCAGATCGATACCCGTGCTGCGCCCGAAGCCAAAGAGACGCACGCCGTTCTGGAGCACCGGACTAGGCTGCTTGTAGGTCTCCTCCCCGATGGCGTAGAAATACAGGTCGCACGAACGCGCGATGGCATAGTAGAGATTGACCTCGTGATGCCCGTTCGGATAGACCCAGCACTTCCAATACTGCACATCCTTCTGCGACCCCGTGCCGTACTCCACCTTGTACCTACCCCAGCAGGTTCGTACCCTCTGATCATCCAACAGGCCGGCATCCATGGCCGCAAGCGCGACGAAGGGTTTGAAGGTCGAGCCAAGCGGATACAGGCCGTTCATAGCCCGGTTGTATAGCGGGCGGTTGGAGTCTTCGGCGTTGTACTCCGCGAAATCGACGGCACTTATGCCCCCCACCCACTTCTCTGGCTCGTAGTCAGGATACGAAGCCATAGCCAGTATCTCGCCGGTACGCGGATCCATGGCCACCACGGCTCCGGCCGCAGCGTTCGTGAAGCCAAGACCCACAACATCTCTCGCTGCGCGGTCTAGGCCCTCAAGCAAGGCCCTCTCGGTGGCCGCCTGGAGTTCGGCGTTTATGGTCAGAAAAAGGTTGTAGCCAGTGTCGGCCGGGTTGTCGTCGACCACGTTGACAGGCTTGCCAGTGGCGTCCACCTCGACGACTCTCCACCCGTCCTTGCCTCTTAGGTACGAGTCGTACTGCCGCTCGACGCCGTCCTTGCCCACATGAGTGCCACCTCTCAGTTCGCCGAACTCAGGTTTGCTCAGGTCGTCGTCTGAGATCAAGCCCACGTAGCCAAGGACGTGCGCAGCTTTGGCATCTTGATAGCTGTACTCTCGCAAGAAGGCCTTCTCGACCTCCACCCCCGGGAACTCCTCCTTGTGCTCTTCGAGGTAGGCGACCACTGTGTTCTCGTCCACATCCTCTTTGACGGCCAGGGTCTTGTGAGGTTCGGACTTCGCCTTGTCATAGTCCGCAAGCAACTGCGCGGGTGGCACTCTCAAGATGTCAGAGAGACGGTATATCTCGGCGTAGAACTCGTCGGTGTCCGGTTCGGGCATATCCATCGCCAAGAAGCCCACACTTAGCCCGGCTCGGTTCTGCACCAAGGCGACTCCATTACGGTCATAGATGTTGCCCCGCGGCGCCTCGATGATCACCGTTCGCTCCCGGTTGCTCACCGAGCTCTCCACGAACTGGTCACCGGCGAGAATCTGCAGATACCACAGCCTGAAGCCCACGATGCCGAAGAGCACCATGGCCAGCACAAGCAGGACGCCGACTCGCAAACCGATGAAAGAGTCGTCCTCACTCGAGCGTCCGATCCTTCTGACCGGTTCGAGCATCAGCCCGTCACCTCCCCTGCCGCGCCGACATCAGCCTTGGGCGCGGGTGCCACCTTGAGTTTGACCAGAAGAACGAACACGGGTACGGCGAACAACGCATCTAGAGCTGCCCCAGGGATCATCTGCAGACCCAACATGCTGAAGAAGCCGGCCCTCGGCCCCATGAGAAACGAGAAGACACCCAGGATGACCTTGGCCACGAAGGAGGCACCGAGCGTATACAAGAACACCGTCCTGGGTCTCACTGCTTTGAACCGCCCTGCCAGGACCCCCAGCGCATAGCCTATGAGCACATATGTCAGGGCCCGCATGCCCAAAGGCTCACGATAAGCAACATCGGCCGCGATGCCGGCCGCGAAACCGAATATCGTCCCGGCCATTGGACCCCAACTCGCGGCGACTATCACCGTGAAGATGACAAAGAGGTCGATACTGAGACCCAGCACCGTCACATGTGAGACAACCAGCACCTGCAGGATGATGGCTATCAGAACGACCGCGGCGCCTTTGCCAAGTGCTATGAGGCGAGTCTGCTCCACGGTCTCTACCTAGCCAGGGTGGTGGTCGTCTGATTTGCGCCTGCTCTCGTAGTCGTTGTCATAAGCGGATCGGGTAGCTCGACAAGCAGCACCATGACCTCTTCAAGAACGCGAAAATCTACAAAGGCCTGCACTTCGATCTCTTTGTAGATATTGATGGTCTCTTCGCCCACGCTACTCACCAGACCGATAGGCAACCCGGCGGGATACACTCCTCCAAAGCCCGAAGTGACCACGACAAGCTTGTTGTCGACCGGCAGGTCTCGGTCGACGTAGTCCATCGACAACTTGCCCTCCATCGACCCATGAAGGATGCCTTCTGAGCGCGAAGACTGGATCTTGGCTGAGACCGATGACTGCGAATCGACTATCAGCTGCACCTTGGCTGTGTGCTGATCGACCTCAACGATCTTGCCCACCAGGCCCTTGCCGACCAAGGCCTCGCCGACCCTGGGTGTAGCTCCCACCACAGGCTGCCCGGTCTTGAGTCCGTCAGCAGTGCCCTTGTTGATGAGTACCCAGGCCTCCCATTGGCTTGGAGACTTGGCGATTACCCTGGCCACAAGAAACTCGGTCCCCTCTGGATAGCTGATGTCGGTCTGCAGCTTGAGCAGACCCGTGAGCCTCTCGTTCTCCTCCCGCTGCTCCTCCATCTGTACCAGCTTGCCCTGCAGGGTGTCCCGTTCGATTTCCAGTTGGTCGGCCTTCTTCTTCGCTGCCCACACCGACTTGAACCAGTCATAGCCGTCCTGGAAAGGTTCCGCGACCTTCGCCCCGAGCGCCTGCAGGGGTGAGAGCATAGACGCAAGACCCTGACGCACGGCATGCACAGGGCCTGTCGGCGACTCGCGGAACGATACTGTGAGCAACGCGAGCGACGCTATGATCAAGAAGACGAAGATGCCTCTCCGCCAGGCTGATTTGTCGGACATATCGACCTCCGCCAACTAGTAGCGGTGTCTTCTGGACCTCTGCGAGAGTCGATGGAGGGTCTCGAACTCCTCCAACGAACGGCCTGAGCCCACAACAACACATGTCAAGGGCGATTCCGCCCGGTTCACAGGTATCTGCGTCTCATCGCGAACCCTCTCACACATGCCCTGCAGCAGAGAGCCTCCACCGGCGAGCATGATGCCCCGGTCCATGATGTCGGCGGCCAGCTCAGGCGGTGTCTTGTCAAGTGTCGCTTTGATGGCGTCGATGATCGCGTTCACGGGTTCGTTCATGGCCTCGCGGACTTCCTCCGACGAGATCACCAGGGTCTTGGGAAGACCGGTGACCAGGTCGCGTCCGCGGATCTCGGCCTCTTGTTCCGGATCCAGCGGATACGCCGACCCGATCTCTATCTTGAGCTCCTCGGCAGTCTGGCTGCCGATCATGAGCTTGAACTCCTTCTTCATGTAGGAAATGATCGCTTCGTCCAACTCGTCGCCGCCGATGCGCACCGACTGCGACGCTACGATGCCCGCCAGAGAGATCACGGCCACCTCGGTGGTACCACCACCGATGTCAACGATCATGCTGCCTGTTGCCTCGGCCACGGGCAGACCCGCCCCGATAGCAGCCGCCATAGGCTCTTCGATAAGGTATGCGGCCCTGGCTCCTGCGCTGATCGTTGCCTCCTCTACCGCTCTACGCTCCACCCCGGTGACCCCCGAGGGGACACAGACTACGACGCGTGGATGAGCCCAACGGTTCTGGTGGACGCGCTGGATGAAGTGACGCAGCATCTGCTCGGTGACGTCGAAGTCGGCGATGACCCCATCTTTAAGGGGCCTTATGGCGTTGATGGTGCCTGGCGTACGGCCCAGCATACGCTTGGCGTCCGCGCCTACCGCAAGGACCTCGCCGGTGCGAGAGTCGATGGCCACAACCGATGGCTCCGAAAGCACGATGCCCCGTCCGCGCAGGTACACAAGCGTCGTGGCGGTGCCCAGATCTATCGCCATATCTCGACCGGCAAAACCGGTGATGAACTCTGTGAGAGCTATTGCACTTCCTCCTAGCGGCTAGCCGCTCCACCCCGCCCGGCCTGCCGGCGGGGTCTGGGTATTATACCTACTTGGACCGCCATGTGACTTTGCACCTTTCAACGCGGGCTCACAGCCACTCGCGACGGACCAGGTCGAAACCCAGTGTGGCAAAGACTCCGTACAGCAGATGTAGCGGCAGACCGACCACGTTGCTGTACTCCCCTTTGACTCCCCGGACGAATAGCGCCGCTTGGCCTTGGACGGCATAACCGCCCGCCTTGCCTCGCCACTCACCGCCCTCGACATAGGCAACCATCTGTGGCTCGTCCAGTTTGGCGAAGACCACCTGGGTCGATGTGCACGCGGTGCGGATCTGGGTGCCCTCAGCCTCAATAGACGGACCCCCCAGCCGCGCCAACGCCACTCCAGATACCACCTGGTGTCTGCGCCCCGAGAGGGCGTTCACCATCTCTTTCGCCTCGTCAGCCGATCCGGGCTTGCCCATAACCCTCCGACCCAGGCTGACCAGCGTATCGGTACCTAGTACGAACGCGCCCTTACCGACGCCCACCGGAAGATGCGCCCCCCGCACTTTCGCCAGTGCGTTCCCTTGGACAAGGTCAGCAACCCGGCTGCCGCTCAGGACTTCGTCTGCGTCTGAGGCCGCCACGGTGAAAGGGACTCCCAACTCTGAGAGCAGTGAATGCCGCCGGGGCGATTGAGAGGCCAGTACGAGCTGGAAGTCTTGCGGGAACTGCAAGGTGCTAGCTCTTCAGCTCCCCACCCTCAGGAAAGAAGATGGCGATCTCGCGTCCGGCGCTGGCTATGCTGTCCGCGCTGTGCACCACGTTGCGGAGCACACTCAGGCCAAAGTCTCCCCTGACCGTGCCTGCCGCCGCCTCCAGCGGGTTGGTGGCACCCATCATGGTTCGGACTATCCGTACCGCTTCGGGGCCCTCGACCACCATGGCAAAGACTGGTCCTGACGTGATGTGATTGACCAGCTCATCGTAGAACGGCTTGCTCACGTGTTCGGCGTAGTGCTGGGCCGCCATCTCCTTTGTCACCATGAGCAGACGAGCCACCTTGATAGCCAAGCCCCTTCGCTCGATACGGCTTATGACCTCTCCGATCAGGCCCCTGGCGACCGCGCTGGGCTTCACGAGCACTAGCGTACGTTCGGTCACTTCATCCTCCCACGTGTACTTCGGTAGGCTCCTCTGAAGGTGGCGCCACCCGCTTGGCCCGAGGATCCTGTCCGCAGTATGGACACAACTTCCACGTCGGCTCGAGGACCCGGTCACAGGTGGGACAAGTCGAGCGCAGGGCTCGGCGACAGTTGGGGCAAGCGATATAGTCAGGCTTGATCATCTCCCCGCATGACGGGCACGCCCGCATAGTCTGCAGCTCCTGCTCCATGGCGCGCATCTCCAACTCGCGCTCACGGGTCTCCGCCAGATACTCCGCCGGCCTGAGAATCGAGTAGATGAGTGTGCCCATATAGGGCAATACCAGAGACGTGAGAACCGCAACCACGATGATGATCAGGTCGTCTATGCGCTTGCGAGCGTCCTTGTAGGTCCAGACGACTAAGGCCAGCCATAGCACGATAAGGCAGAAGATGAAGACATAGAAACTGAGCGCCCAAAGTGGCGATCCCAGTATCTTGTTCACATTGTCTACAAAACCGTCCAGTTTGCTCTCCTATCTGGTCGCTAAACCAGCATTCGACACGCCTGGGTCCGTTCCCTCGTTAGAACATCGGCATACTAGTTGAGTTCCCTCTTAAGGTCCGACACCAAAGTAAGCGAGCCGGTTACCAAGACCACCTGGTTCGAGGTGGCCAGTCGGTAGGCGCTCACCATGGCCGACTTCGGGTCTGTGTCGATGAACACCTCGGGACCTTTGCCTAGCCCAGATATTATCGCCGCCAGCTCGTCGGCCGCCAGCGCCCGTGGACTGGAGCTCTTGGTGACAAAGATTATGTCGCAAGCCGGCACCAAAGCGCGCATCATCTCCCCTGCGTCTTTGTCCCTCAGCACCGAGACCACCGCGATGAGTCTGCGCCGCTGGAGGATCTGCTGCAACGAGGCCACGGTCTCGACCATGCCCGGTGGATTGTGCGAGCCATCGAATATGCACAACGGTTGGTTGTTTATGACCTCCAGACGCCCCGGCACGAGAGTGTCGCCCAGAGCACCGCGCACCAGATCATCGTCCAGCTCTTCGCCGCTGAACAGCTCCACTGCCGCCACCCCGACGGCAGCGTTCGTGCGCTGATAGGCCCCGAGCACTTTGAGTCGCACGTCGGTGTAGCAGCCCTCTACGCCCGAGATGTCGAACGAGTCGCCCCGGGGACTGGCCAGCACCGCAAAGTCCTCCCCCGCGAAGTGGCATTCCGCCGCCCGAGACCTGCAGATATCGCGAAGCTCGGTCTTCAGATCGTCGGCCAAGACTCCGACCGCCACCTTCCCCTTCTGAGGGATGACAGCCGCCTTCTCCTTGAGTATTTGCGAAAGCGTGTCTCCCAGGAGTTCGGTGTGCTCGCGACCGATGCTGGTCAGCACCTGCACCTCCGAAGCGATGACCGAAGTCGCATCCAATCGACCTCCCAGTCCCGCCTCGATGACAGCCACGTCGCAGCCCTTCTCTTTGAAGTAGAGCAGCGCGGCCGCAGTAAGGACTTCGAACTGCGTGAGGTGGTCGTCCCCCTTGAGAGACCTCTCCACTTTGTCCACGGCCGGACGCACACGATCGACCAACTGGCAGAACTCCTGCTCGGTAGGAGGCAACGAATCCACCATCTGCCGCTCCGCCAAGCTGATCAGGTGGGGCGAGACATACGCCCCCACCCTGTGACCCTGGGCCCGCAGAAGGGCCGCGATGAACCGTGTGGTAGAGGATTTGCCGTTGGTGCCCACGACGTGGATGGTCCGGTAGGCCTTATGCGGCGAGCCAAGCTCCTTCACCAGCTTGGCCACGCGCTCCAGACCGAGGTTCACCCCCAGCTCCTCTAGACTGTTGATGTAGTCCCAGGTCTCTTCGAGGCTCATCTTGTACTCGACGGGCTCATGCCCCCTGGATCCGTGCATACTCATGCCTTCTTCCCCTTGTCCAGGGGCAGTTCCCCTCCCACCCGCTCGCGGTACTCTGTCTGTGCCTCGGTCAGAGCGGACTCCGCAGTCGCCAACCGTGACTGCTCTTCAGCCACCACCTCAGCGGGCGCCTTGGCCACAAAGCCCTGGTTACCCAGCTTCGCCCGAGACTTGCCCGCCTCGGCGGCCGCTTTCTGGGCCTTACTGACCAGGCGCAGGCGCTCGCGGTCGATATCCACGAGGCCCTCTAGGTCCAGCAGCGCCTTGACCCCCGGTCCTTGCACCGAGGCGTAACGGCCGGTGGGCATCTCCGCCCCTGCGCCGGTGTCCAACAACTCGCACCCCGAGAGCTGGCGGAAAGATTGCACCAAGCCGGTGAGGCTCACAGCAGCGCCCGGCCGCTCTTCGACCAAGCGAACCCGTCCGACCACGTCGCGCGCCAGACCCAATTCTTCACGGATGGAGCGTAGCCCACCGACCACGGACATGAAGGCCTCCATGGCCGCCTCGGCCGCGGAGTCCGCCCAGTCGGCGGGGATCTCGGGATAAGCGGCCGTGAAGATGCTCTCAGATCTCTCCCCCGCCGCCACCCCCGGCAGATTGCCATAGATCTCCTCAGTAAGGAACGGCATGAGCGGGTGTAGGAGCAGCATCACGCGCTCGAGTAGCACCAGCAGGTTGCCGCTCACCTGCAGGCGTTCGGCCTCATCGTCGCTGTAAAGACGGGCCTTGGCTATCTCCAGGTACCAGTCGCAGACCTCGTTCCACACGAAACGATAGAGCGACCGTGCCACATCGTCAAAGTCATAGCTCTCGTAGAGGCCGGAGACCTCCTCGGTCACCGCTGCGAGGCGGCTGAAGATCCACCTGTCCGCCGCCGTGGCGAGCACCACCGCGGGCTTGGCCGCCGGATGCGCGCCGTGAAGAATGAAGCGCGAGGCGTTCCAGATCTTGTTGGCGAAATTGCGCCCCATCTCTATACGCTCGGCGCTGAACCGAACGTCCTGGGTGGAGGCCATGTAGATGAGCCCAAAGCGCGTGGCGTCGGCGCCGTATTGGCCTATGAGCTCCAACGGGTCTACGCCCGTGCCCAAGCTCTTGCTCATGCGCCGGCCGTCAGCGGCCATCACGGTCGGGTGGATTATGACGTCCTTGAAGGGCACATCGCCCATGAACTCTAGGCCCGACATGATCATGCGCGCCACCCAGAGGTAGATTATGTCTCGCGCGGTGGAGAGCACGCTGGTCGGATAGAACTTGGCCAGGCGCTCGGTACTCTCGGGCCAGCCAAGCGTGGCGAAAGGCCATAGGGCCGAGCTGAACCAGGTATCGAGCACGTCGGTCTCTTGTTGCACCGGGCCGCCGCACTGGTCGCACTTGTCCGGAGTCGTCTCGACCACCATGACGCGGCCGCACTTCTCGCAGGTGTACACCGGCACACGATGCCCCCACCACAACTGCCGGCTGATGCACCAAGGCCGGATGCCCCGCATCCAATCCAGGTATACGTCGCCCCAGCGCTCCGGAACAAAGCGCACGCGACCGTCTTCGACGGCCTTGATGGCGGGCGGAGCCAGGCGGTCCATCTTCATGAACCACTGCAGCGACAGCAGCGGCTCGATCGTGGTGCCGCAGCGGTAGCAGATGCCGACCGCGTGATCGTGGTCCTCGTCTTTGATGAACAGGCCCTCTTCTTGCAGCCGTCGCAGTACGGCCTCCCGAGCATCGCCGACGGTGAGTCCGGCAAACTCAGCAGCCTCCGCGGTCATAATGCCGTCCGGGCCGATCACCGACACGCTGGGCAGGTCGTGCCGCATGCCTATCTCCCAGTCGTCGGAGTCATGCCCCGGGGTGATCTTGAGGGCACCGGTGCCGAAGTCCAGGTCCACGTGTTCGTCGGCGATGATGGGCACTTCGCGGCCCACGAAGGGCACTACGGCCTTGCCGCCCACGTACTTGGCATAGCGCGGGTCCTTGGGGTTCACCGCCACTGCCGTGTCACCCATGATGGTCTCAGGCCGGGTGGTAGCGACGATCAAGAACTCGGTCGAGCCCGCGATGGGGTATCTCACGTGGTAGAGCTTGGCCGCACGGTCTTCGTGCTCTACCTCGAGGTCGCTGATGGCCGAGCCGCAACGCACACACCAGTTGACCAAGTACACATCACGGTAGATGTCGCCCTTCTCGTAGAGCGAGACAAAGACCTTAGCCACCGCCTTCTGGTAGGCCTCGTCCATGGTGAACCGCTCGTTCTCGTAGTCGGCGGCACAGCCGAGGCTCTGCATCTGGTGGATGATGGTGCTACCGAACTCGCGCCGCCATTCCCAAACACGCTCGATGAAGGCTTCGCGACCCAGGTCCTCCTTCTTGAGTCCCTCGTTGGCAAGGCGAGCCTCCACCTTGTTCTGCGTGGCTATACCGGCGTGGTCGGTGCCCAGCACCCAAAGGGTGTTGAAGCCCCTCAGGTGGTGATAGCGGACGAGGATATCCTGGATGGTGTCGTTGAGGGCGTGCCCCATGTGGAGCGACCCTGTCACGTTGGGCGGCGGGATGGGCACGGTGTAGGTGGGACGCGCGTCATCTGTGGCTGCGTTGAAAGCCCCGCTCTCAAGCCAACGCTTCATGAGGCGCTTCTCCACCTCGGCCGACTCGTAGCGGGCCGCCATGTTCACCTCAGCCACAGTCAGACCTTCCCCTCTTCGTCTCGCTCGACAGACACGCATAGCGCCAGCGGCACCACGTCGGTGAAGTTCTCGACGTACACGATCTCGAGGCCCTTCTTCAACTCCACGGGCAACTCATCGACCTCAGGGCCTACCAGCTTGGGCAACACGACGGTCTGCACGCCTTCGCGCAGCGCCGCCAAGAGCTTCTCTTTGAGCCCGCCCACCGGCAGCACCTGCCCGGTGAGAGTGATCTCGCCCGACAACGCCACCTTGGACCTCACCGGCACCTGCACCAGCGCCGAAAGCAGGGCCGTAGCCACAGCGATACCTGCCGACGGACCTTCTTTGGGCACCCCGCCCTCTGGAAAGTGCATGCGCACCTCGAGTCCCGAGAGCAACTCATATTCAGAGGGTTGGGACGGCTCGGGCTCCGCCGTCTGCGCCACCTCGAGGCCACCTGCCTCGCCCGCGTGTCCGCGGATGACCCGTCCTTGAGGGGCGCGCGCGTCGCCATGGGGGCCGCGCGCGTCAGCCGCGGCCCGCGCCGGGCCGTCGTCGTTGTCGGGCTGTTGGAAGTTCTCCAGGAGGTACGCACGGCCCGGGGAAGTGGTCCACAACCTGGCCAGCAAGGGGTCCCGCACCAGAGAGGTCTTGAGATATCCCCACGCTGCCGTCACGCTTTCCTGCATGATCTCGCCCAGCTGACCGGTCAGGTGGAAGTCACCCTTACCCGGCGTGACCACGCACTCTATGCGCAACACGTCGCCGCCCGCCCCCGTATAGGCCAAGCCCAGACTCACCCCCACCTGCGGTTCAGACGCAAGCCGAGTTGCCAAGAACGGCGCCGGCCCGACCAGCTTGCCGAGTGACTGAGGCCCCACCTTGCGGGGCAGGGGCTTCCCCTCTACTTTCATCCGCGCCAGTCGCCGGTAGACCTTGCCTATCAGCCGCGCCATCTCGCGCACCCCAGCCTCCCGAGTGTGCTCGCGGATGAGCACATGCAGCGCGGCCGGTGCCAGGACGTCGCCAACTTCAGAGAGCCCGCTCTCTTCGGCTATCTTGGGTATGAGATGGCGCCGTGCGATCTCGGTCTTCTCCCGGTCGGTATACCCGGGCAGACGGATTATCTCCAGGCGGTCGTGGAGGGTCTCGGGGATATCCTCTTCGTAGTTGGCGGTCGCTATGAAGAAAACGTGAGACAGGTCGTACTCGAGTTCCAGATAATTGTCCCTGAACGCGCGGTTCTGCACCGGGTCCAGGACTTCCATCAGAGCGGCCGCCGGGTCCCCTCGCCAGTCGGACTCCATCTTGTCGATCTCGTCGAACACTATGACCGGGTCGTCGACACCCGCGCGCTTGAGCGCGTCGATTATGCGGCCAGGCATGGCGCCCACATATGTGCGCCTGTGACCGCGTATCTCTCCCTCATCACGCACGCCGCCGAGACTGATGCGTTGCAGCGGGCGGTCCAGGCCCTTCGCGGTAGCCATGGCCACTGAGGTCTTACCTACGCCGGGGGGTCCGACTAGGCAAAGGATGGTGTTAGGTGGGGTGCCGCCGCGCAGTGAAGCCACCGCCAGATACTCGATTATGCGGTCTTTGACGCTCTTCAGTCCGTAGTGAGTCTCGTCCAACACGCGGGCCACCGCGGCCACGTCGGGCACGGCCGCGCCGGAGCGAACCCCCCAGGGTAGTCCCAGGGCAGTCTCCAGATAGGTCTTGGCAACCGCCACCTCCGCCGAGAGGGGGGGCAGGTCGCCCAGACGCTTGATCTCTTTCGTGAGAGTGGCCGCCGCCGCCTCAGGGAGCTTCTTCTCCTCGAGCTGCTTGAGGTAGGCCCCTTTCTCGCTGACCTCCTCACCCTCCTCACCCAACTCGTCCTGAAGCACCTTGATGCGTTCGGTCAGGAACACGCGGCGTTGCTGCCGCTCGAAGCTGTCATGGACGCGCTCAGAGATCTCGTTCTCGAGTGCGATGAACTCATTCTCGTGAATCAGGGTTTCGAGTAGCCTCACCAACCGCGCCTCGGGCTCGTCACCCTCCAGTAGCTCCTGCTTGCGGTCAGGCCCGATGATCAGGTTGGCCGCGACAACGTTCACCATCTCTTCGGGATCGGTGACTGACTCGAGCGCCAGCTCGGCCTCTTCGGGCAGCTGGGGCGTCTGGCCCACGTAGGCGGCGAACTCACGTGTGACCGAGTCCATGAGCGCGCGCAGCCGAGGCTCTATGGCGACGGTCTTGCCGGCCAGCGCGCTGTAACGGACCAGGAAGACAGGCGTAACCGAGTCGAACGCCTCAATTGCCACCCGTTCCCGTCCCTCTACCAGCGCTTTGAGCGTGCCGTCCGCGAGACGCGAAAGCTGGACCACCTTGGCCAGCGTGCCCACAGAGTGAAGCTCGTCGGGTCCGGGGTCGTCGGTGGCCGGTGACCTTTGCGCGGTCATCACCAGGAGTCCCCCCGACTGTTGGGTCTGCTCCAAAGCGCGGACGCCCTTCTCCCGCTCGACGAAGATAGGAGCCAGCGTCCCGGGGAAAAGCACCAGGTCGCGGGTGGCCAGAAGCGGGACCGCCCGCTGCGCGTCAACAGTCATTCTGCACCGTCCTCTGCGGCGGCGGCGGGAATTGGGTCCACTAGTACTAGGTCCTTACTATGCCGATTCTTTGTCGAGCTCCAGGTCCTCGTGCGCCGAGCTGGTCACCAGGGTGGGGTCGATCCTCTTCTCTATGACTTCCTTGGTGACCACGCACTTGGTCACGTCGCGCCGGCTGGGCAACTCGAACATCACGTTGATCAGGGCCGCCTCGATTATGGAGCGCAGTCCCCGCGCGCCGGTCTCCAGCTTGAGCGCTTGTTTGGCGATGGCCTGTAGCGCGTCCTTCTGGAAAGCCAGCTCCACCCCATCGTACGCGAAAAACTTGTGGTACTGCTTGGTGAGGGCGTTCTTGGGCTGCGTCAATATGCGTACCAGATCGTCCTCGCGCAGCTGATGCACATTGGAGATGACCGGCAGCCGGCCGATGAACTCGGGGATGAGACCGAACTCCAACAGGTCCTCGGGTAGCACGCTCGCGAAGAGTGCGCCGACATCACGCTTATCCTTGCTCTGGATGTCAGCCCCGAAGCCGACTCCCTTCCTGCCGATGCGCCGCTCGATGATCTTCTCCAGACCAGCGAACGCGCCCCCGCAGATGAAGAGGATGTTGGTGGTATCGATATTCAGGAACTCTTGGTGCGGATGCTTGCGGCCGCCCTGGGGCGGGACGCTGGCTTGTGTCCCCTCCAGGATCTTGAGCAGGGCCTGCTGCACACCCTCGCCGGACACGTCGCGGGTGATAGACGGGTTGTCGGCCTTACGGGCGATCTTGTCGACCTCGTCGATATAGATGATGCCGGTCTCGGCCTTCTTGACATCGAAGTCCGCCGCCTGGATGAGCTTGAGAAGGATGTTCTCGACGTCCTCGCCCACGTACCCGGCCTCGGTGAGAGCGGTCGCGTCGGCGATGGCGAAGGGCACGTTGAGTATGCGGGCCAGGGTCTGAGCCAGAAGGGTCTTGCCGCAGCCGGTCGGGCCCAAGAGTAGGATGTTGCTCTTCTGCAGCTCCACGTCGCCGTCTTGGTAGGAGCCCATGTGCACGCGCTTGTAGTGGTTGTACACAGCCACTGCCAGGGCACGCTTGGCCTCCTCCTGTCCGATGACGTACTCGGAGAGGATCCCGTGGATCTCCTTGGGCTTGGGTAGGTTATCCAGGTCCAGCGACGCCGGCGGCGAGAACTCCTCGTCGATGATCTCGTTGCAGAGATCTATGCACTCGTCGCAGATATACACGCCCGGCCCAGCGATAAGCTTCTTCACTTGACGCTGGCTCTTGCCACAGAAACTGCAGAGCAACTGTTCAGAACTCCCCGGTGCCTTCGGCACGAGTCGACCCCCTACCTGTGCTCGAGAATCTTGTCGATTATGCCGTATGCCAGCGAATCCGCAGCGGTCATGAAGTAGTCGCGCTCGGTATCCTTCTCCACCTTGTCGAGCTCCTGCCCGGTCTGCAGGGCAAGTATCTCGTCCAACCGCTTGCGCAGGCTCAGCGCTTCGCGGGCGTGGATCTCGATATCGGTGGCCGGCCCCTCGAAACCTCCCGAGACTTGATGGATGAGTATCTTCGAATTCGGGAGTGCATAGCGTTTACCTTTGGCCCCGCCCGACAGCAGCAGCGCGCCCATAGACATGGCGATGCCCACGCAGATAGTCGACACGTCGGGCTTGATGAACTGTATGGTGTCGTAGATGGCCAGGCCCGCGTACACGTTGCCGCCCGGGCTGTTCACGTACAGCGATATGTCCTTGTCCGGGTCCTCCGACTCCAAGTGAAGGAGTTGGGCCACCACCACGTTGGCAACCTGATCGTTGATGGCCGTGCCCAGAAAGATGATGCGCTCGTTAAGCAGGCGCGAATAGATATCGAACGCGCGCTCGCCACGACTGGTCTGCTCGACCACCATGGGTATGAGTGGACTCAAGGACGCCGTCCTTTCTCCGTCGCCTCTGTTACCTGCGCCTTTCAGGCGCCCTCACCGTCAGCCCCGTCGTCCGCCTGCGCGGCGGGCGCTTCGGCCGCCGGCTCCACGGGAGCCGCGGACTTCTTTGGCTGCGGTCGCTCCAGATGCTTTCTTGGCGGCGGGCTTTTTCCCTGCTCCGGGCTCGGCTTCGGGCGGACCCTCTACCGCGTTATCGACTATGACTTCGGCGGCCTTGTCGCGGAGTATCTGCTGCTTCAACTCTTCGAGCCGGTCGTTCTTGCGCAGCCGCTTCTCCAGCTCCTTGGGGTCGATGCGGCTGCCCATGGCGATCTGCCCGATAGCCGACTGCACGTCTTCGTCGCTGACTTCAAGCCCTTCGGCCTTGGCCACCGCGTCCAGGACCAAGCGGGTCTTGACGTTGTTCGCGGCCTGCGGCATCAGGTCTTCGACCAGCTTCTCGAATGGAGTGCCGGTCGCAGCCAGGTAGGCCTCCAGCGTGCCGCCCCGCGCCTCGAGTGAGCTCTTGAACTCACCCAGCAGATCCGCCGCCTCGCGCTGCACCACCACTTCCGGCAACTCTATGGTCACGTTCTCGGTCGCCTTAGCCACCGCGGCGCCCCGGAACTTCTGGCCCGTGGTGTAGGTCTTGGCCGACTCGCAGCCGGCCGCGGATGTCGGCGCGGAACTCATCCACCGTCTTGAACTCGCACACCTCGGTGACCCACTCATCGGTGACCTCGGGAAGGACCTTCTCCTTGATCTCTTTGAGCGTCAGCGAGAACTCCACCGTCTTGCCCGCCAGTTCTTCGGCCGGGATGTCATCGGAGAGAGCCACGGGGAACGACTTGCTCTCCCCGGCGCTCATGCCCACCACCTGCTCCTCCACCTCGGGAAAGATCTGGCTGCCGCCCACCTCGAACAAGTAGTCGCCGGCCTCCAGCTCGTCGATGACGTTGCCGTCTAACGTCGCCTGAAAGTCGGCCAGCACGAAGTCGCCGTTCTTCACGGCCCGGCCCTCGACGGGATTCAATTCGGAGAACTCGTTCTGCAGGCGCTCCACCCGGCTGTCGACCTCTGCGTCGGTGACCTCGACCGAGTCCTTGGGTACCCTGAGGCCCTTGTACTCGCCCAGTTTGACCTCGGGCATGACCGTGACCTCGGCGCTGAAGGTGAGCGACTTGTCAAGCTCAGGCAGCGCGTCGCCCATGTCCACGTCAGGACGGGCCACCGCCTCCAAGCCCAGATCGACCATGGCCTGAACGAACCACCGACTCATGGCCGACTCCACGGCGTCCGCCAGAATCGCCTCGTCACCCAGCTTCTGCTGCACCATGGTCACCGGGGCCTTGCCCGGCCGGAACCCGGGGATGCGCACCTCGCGCACAAGTTCGCGCAACTTGACGTCGTAGGCCTCTTTGAGCTCCTCTGGAGTGACCTCGACCTCGATCTTGACCTTGTTGCCGTCGCGCTCTTTGAGGGTGGTCCTCACATCTATCCTTTCCTTGCTCTTGACCCTACGAGACCGAGTGCGGGTGAGAGGACTCGAACCTCCACGTCAAAAGACACATGCTCCTAAGGCATGCGCGTCTGCCATTCCGCCACACCCGCAGATGCTTTAGGGGTGAACGATGGGGCTCGAACCCACGACCGCTGGGACCACAACCCAGTGCTCTACCAATTGAGCTACGTTCACCAAGACCTCTCCGAATGGCCTCGCCGCCGGGGACCCCTCTACCTCTGTGACCCCTGCCCGGCGAACGCAGCGAAGTATAGCCGATTCGGAGCGGGGGCGGGTCCAGGGCAGGACCCAGCTTGTTCCGCCGCCGAGGCGGTTGGTACAATCCCCCTGCTTGCCCATCCACACCGAAGGAATCGAAACCAGATTGGCACTCTCCGCGGTTCTCAGCCACCCCGCCTTATACATCCTGTTCGTCCGCAGCGTCGGCGCGTCCAAGGTGGGCTACACGTGTTTGGAGGCTCTGGCCACTTCGCCCGGGGACCGGGTGCTTGACATCGGCTGCGGCCCCGCCTGGTACTTGGACCGTCTGCCCCCCTGCGACTATCACGGCTTCGACATCGACTCGCGCTACATCGCCTACGCGCGTCGGCGCTTCGGCGACCGTGGGCACTTCTACGATCAGGCCTACACCGAGACGCAAAGGGCTGAGTTGGCCCCGTTCGACCGCGTGATGTTCATGGGCCTACTGCATCACCTGGACGACGCCGAGTGCCACGCCCTGCTGGATCTGGTTGCGCGCTCGCTGGCTCCCGGCGGCCGGGTCGTGTCCCAGGACACGGTGCTATATGAAGGACAGTCCAGACTGTCCCGGTTCCTGGCCCGCAATGACCGGGGCCAATACGTGCGTTCGCCGGAGGGCTTCTTGGATCTCGCCCGCCAACACTTCGGAACAGTGGAGCATCATCTCCACGGCGATACGATCCGCACCCGTTCCGCCCACTGCGCCATGGTGATGTCGGACCCAAAGGGCTAGACTCGGCCTGAGGCGCGCCTGGCAGGATTCGAACCTGCGACCCACGGATTAGAAGTCCGTTGCTCTATCCAACTGAGCTACAGGCGCACGACCTCTTCCGGCAGCGGCGGCCGCCCCGAAGGACGGGGCCGCGCAGCCTCAAAGGAGCGGGCGACGGGATTCGAACCCGCGACAACCAGCTTGGAAGGCTGGAGCTCTACCAACTGAGCTACACCCGCCTGTTCGCTCCGGCGCCTTGGTGCGAGCCGTTATCGGGACGAGAGGATTCGAACCTCCGACCCCCTGCTCCCAAAGCAGGTGCGCTACCAGGCTGCGCCACGTCCCGCCAGTCCGCACTCATCCGGCTTTGGCTGCGCTGAGTATAGCGTACGGCCCCCCGCCCCTGACCCTCGCGCCGTTTGTGCATTACACTTGCAGGGTCAACTGCGGCCGAGGAGGATGGTTGAAGACACTGGTTACCGGGGGTGCTGGCTTCATAGCCTCACATCTGAGCGACCGCCTGATCGAGCTTGGCCACGACGTGGTCATAGTCGACGACCTCTCCAAGGGCAAGACCCAGAATCTCCCTCCGCAAGCCAAGTTCTATGAGATGGACATCCGCGACAGGGCCTTGGCCGACGTCTTCAGCGCCGAGCGCCCCGCGGTCGTGTTCCATCACGCCGCCCACGCCGATGTCACGGATTCGGTACGCGCTCCCGACCACGATGCCTCGGTGAACATCCTTGGCTCGCTGAACCTCCTGGAGTGCTGCCGCGAATATGCGGTGGGCAAGTTGGTCTATGCCAACACAGGCGGGGCCCTTTACGGCGAGCCCCGCTACATGCCGGTCGACGAGTCCCACCCCATCTTCCCCTTGTCGCCCTATGGAGTAAGCAAGTACGCAGCGGAGAAGTATATTCACTCCTACCATGTCAATCATGGCCTCGCGTACGTGTCCCTCCGCTATCCCAACGTGTACGGTCCGCGCCAAGATCCGCACGGGGAGGCAGGCGTGGTCGCCATCTTCGCACTTCAGTTGCTCACGGGCCGCCAGCCGGTCATCTTCGGTGACGGTGGCAAGACCCGCGA
Source organism: uncultured Actinomycetes bacterium (assembly GCA_963747275.1). GTDB lineage: Bacteria > Actinomycetota > Thermoleophilia > RBG-16-64-13 > RBG-16-64-13 > RBG-16-64-13. Next base: position 67,555 of record CAVVEI010000003.1, on the reverse strand, counting down.
CTACGTCTACGTGGGCGACATAGTGGAGGCCAACGTCCTGGCACTCGATGGCAGCGTTGGCGGCATCTACAATCTGGGACGAGGCATCGAGGTGACCGACCTCGAGGTGTACGAGGCCGTGCGCGACGCAGTAGGCTCCCAGACCAGTCCGCTTTTCGCGGACATCAGACCCGGAGAAGTGGTGCACATGGCGCTGGACGCATCTAAGGCGCAGAATGAGCTGGGTTGGACATCGCAGATGGACCTAGCAGGCGGGGTAGCAGCCGCCGTGGACTATTACCGTATGGCGAGCGAGAGGGCAGATACATGAGTGGTGGTGGCAGCAGAGACAGGCGTGATCGCGACCGCCGGCCAAGCGACCGAGACAGAGCCGACCGAGACCGAGCCGATCGCAGGGATTCGCAGCCCGACGATGAGCAGCAGCGTCGTCCCGGCGACATAGACCTGCAGGAGAGCGACTCACTGACGGCCCTCAAGGCCGTCCTGGGCAAGGTGGCCGCCCTACTCACCAGCCTGCAGTTGAACCAAGAAGAGAGTATCTCGCTGGTGGAGCAACTCTACGGCAGCGTGCTGGCCATGGACCTCAAGTTCGCCGGCGAGACAGACGACAAGCGCAAGACCATGATCTTGGCCCACATCCAGAACACCACCATCACCCGCAACGGCGACACGCTGGCGGTCGAGTATCCCAAGGCCGAGGCGCCAAGGCCGAGGCGCCCAAGGCTGAGGCGACCAAGCCGGTGCCCACAGCAGAACAGACCGCCGCCGAACCGCCGGCCGAGAAGACCGTCGTGCCGACAACCGAGACCGAGCCTGCCGCCACGCCCCCGACCCCTGAGCCCGAGCAGCTGGCCATGGTCGACACCGCCCACGAGTCGGTCCCCGCCGAACCGACCGCTCTCGAAGCTACCGCTCCAGAGCCCACAGGGCCGGAGAGCGGCGCCGGGGAGAGCTAGCCACGCACCGGGCGTCGCTTGGGGCCCTGCGCTGTTACAGCTCGTCGAAGTGCGTCAGGCGCTTGAAGTGTCTGAAGCGCTGCTTTGATCTCGTCCTCCGTAAGACGGAGTAGCCGGTCGAGGCTGAAGTCCTCCACCGCTGAACGAGGCCACCGTCTGGCCGTAGATGAGGCCGCGCGCGATAGCGGCGTCGTCGATCTTGCCCGACGCTGCCAACGAGCCCATGAAGCCACCCGCGAAGGTGTCGCCGGCGCCGGTGGGGTCGAAGACCTCCTCCAGCGGCATGGCCGGCGCGGCGAAGAACTCGCTCTCCCCCGTCGCAGGTGGTCAGCACGCCGTTCTCTCCGCGCTTGATGACCACCGTGCAGGGACCCATCATCTTGAGCGCTCGCGCGGCCTTGACCAAGTTGGCCTCGCCCGAGAGCTCGCGCGCCTCGGAGTCGTTGATGATGAGCACATCGATGCGCTTCAGCACCTTGCGCAGCTCGTCCGGGGTGCCCTCGATCCAGTAGTTCATGGTGTCCGCGGCCACCAACTTGGGCGCCCGCACCTGGTCGAGCACGTCCAGTTGCAGGCGCGGATGGATGTTGCCCAAGAACACGTAAGGCGAGTCTCTGTACGCCTCGGGAATGACAGGCTCGAACTGCTCGAAGACGTTGAGCTTGGTGTAGATGGTCTCGCGCGAGTTCATGTCGAAGCCGTACTCGCCCTTCCAGCGAAAGGTCTCGCCGGGCACGGTCTGCAGACCCGCGAGGTCGATGGCGACGGCCCTTTGAAGACTCGGTCGCCCTGGTCGGCGAAGTCGTCACCCACCACTGCCACCAGTCGTACGTCGGTGAAGAAAGAGGCCGCCACCGAGAAGTAGGTGGCCGACCCGCCCACCACCCGCGTAGCCTCACCGAACGGATTCTTGATGCTGTCGAACGCTACCGAGCCTACCGCCAGGATGGGTTCCATCAATACCTCACTTCACGTACTTGCCGACCAGCGGAGCAAGCTCGCGCTTGAGGTCTGCGGGGATAGCTTCTGGGCTGGTTATGATGGCCGTCGCGAGTGCGCTGCCGCAGGAGCACGACCGCTCCGCCGGCACCCGCCCCACCGCCTCGGCGATGAGTCGCTTGGCCATGTCCGCATTGGCCATCAGATTGGCGACGATCATATCCACGGTCACGTTCTCGTGGTCCGGGTGCCAGCAGTCGTAGTCGGTGACCAGAGCGATCGTGGTGTAGCAGATCTCGGCCTCACGGGCCAGCTTGGCCTCCTGCAGGTTGGTCATGCCTATGACGTCCATGCCCATGCCCTTGTACACCTTGCTCTCGGCCAGCGTGCTGAACTGCGGCCCCTCCATGCACACATAGGTGCCCGCCCAGGTGGGCGTTGGCCCCTGCCGCTCTGGCCGACTCATAGCGCCACCTGTGCCAGCTCGGGGCAGATGGGGTGTGCGAACGAGATGTGTACCACCATCCCCCGGCCGAAGAAGGTGCTCACCCGCCCCCGGGTGCGGTCGAAGAACTGATCGGGTATGACCACGTCCAGAGGCGGATACTCCTCTTTCAGGCTCCCCACGGCGCTCGCCGAGAAGATGCGCTCCACTCCCAGCATCTTGAACCCGAAGATGTTGGCTCTGAAGTTGAGCTCCGACGGCATGATGCGGTGACCCGCACCGTGCCGGGCCAAGAAGGCCACTCGGCGACCGCGCAAAGTGCCGGTCACATACGGCCCGCTGGGGTCGCCGAAAGGTGTCGAAAGCTTGACCTCTTCGCGGTCGGTGAGCTCCTCCATGTCGTAGAGGCCACTACCGCCGATGATGCCTATCTGGACAGACATGTCCCTCCTTTGGCGACCTTCCGCAATTCTGGACGCCGCCCCGCGCCCGCCCGAAGCGTATCACGCGGTCTTCTTGCCGCCCGCTCCACCCTTCGCCGCAGCCCCGCCCGCAGCCTTCGCGCCGCTCTTCGTGCCCGCGCTGGCTGCGCGCGGCTTGGCCGCCTTCTTTGGGGCCGCCGGCTGCTCCGGGGCAGCCTCCTCCTGTGCCGCGTTCTCGCGCACCGGAGCGACAGGCGCTTCTGCCGCCGCGGGCTGCGATGTGGTCGGTCCGCCCAACGCTCCCACATAGGCGAACTGCAACTGCGACAAGATGCCGCGCTGAGCCACCACCCCAGCGGGGGGAAGCGTCTGCTCCAGAACAACAAGTAGAGCCTTGAAGGCATCTATGGCCAATCTGGCCTGCTCCAGATCGCGCTGGGCGACTCCCTCGCCCGCCAAGCCCATGCGCTCCACCGCTAGCGAGGAGAGCGAATGCATCATGAAAGCCACATGCTCACTCACCGGCAACCTGCTGATCTCTTCTTGCAGACGTGCCATGGCCTCGGCGTCGTCGGGCGTCCCGGCCGGCTCTCGTCTCGATTCTTCGTCACTCATCTGAGCTCACCTCATTCCGCCAAGTCCAGTGCCGCAGTCGACGCTACCATAGCCCCCACTGTTAGAATGGCGCAAGGTGCACTCGCGGACTACCGAGGGAGCGAGTACTCAGCTTGAGCCTCACTGAACAACTTTGCGACAACGATATCGAACTGGTCGAACGAGCGCGGGCAGGCGAAGAAGACGCCGTGACCGAACTCTACCGCCGGCATGAACGTCGCGTCTATAACCTGGCCCTTCGCACGTTAGGCAATCCCTGGGATGCCGCCGACGTCGCTCAAGAGGCCTTCATCAAGGCCTTCAAGAACCTCGACTCCTTCAAGGGCGAGGCGCGCTTCGGCACCTGGCTACATCGCATCGCGGTCAACGCGGCTTATGACCACCTGCGTCGACGCAAGCCCGAACCGATGGAATCAGAGGTGATCGACGACCTCTCTGGACCATCCGGCACGGCGTCGGTGGTGGCGACAGGCCGGCACGGCATCGACCCGGCTGTCGATGGCCTCTCGGAGCCGCTCCGCAACGCTCTGATGGATCTGGATGAGGGCTTCCGCTTCGCGGTGGTGCTCTGCGACCTGCTGGGCTTTCCGTACATAGAGGCCGCCGAGATCCTGGGTGTGCAAGAGGGCACCATCAAGTCCCGCATCTTCAGGGCACGTGAGGCCTTGGCAACCGCCCTCGTGGCCTCCGGCTACCAGACCCCTGCTACCGCCCCGCGAGAGGCCCGGAACCACGATGAGGGTAGTGTCGTCCCACGCACGGGCTCGATAGGGGAAGAGTGACCATGGTGCGGGGCAGAAAGACCAAAGTCTCTGGGGCGTCGTCCGAACGGGCCATCTCCGGCCACCTCGACGATTGGACCGAGTTGGCCGTCGACTACGTCGACGGCCGTGTAGAACCCTCGACTGAGGCTGCGATACTGGAGCATCTCGCGGGCTGCACCGACTGTGCGCGTCGCCTGGAGGCTCAGCGGCCGGTTGTTGCCCTCTTCGCGCAGAATCCGTTGGCCGACGCGCCCCAGCAGTTGCAGACGAAAGTGCTAGAGACCTTATTGGTCGCAGGCAAGCCGGCGCGAGAAGCCAGGCGCTTGACGCGGCGGCGGGTGGCGCACCGCCCCTACTCCATGTTCGGCCCTTCGGGCCCGTGGCTGCCCGCAGCGGCTGGAGCGGCAGCGGTCCTCGCCCTTGTGTTAGCCCTCACCGTGTCACGCAACCCGGTCGGATTGGACGAACGCCTGACCTCGACGACCGCGATGCTGGCCGCGGAGTCTGAGTCATCACAGACCCTCAGGGATGCCCCGGTAGCCTTCTCCAGCACGACGGCGTCCGTGCTTCTCGGTTCAGGTGACCCCGCGACCGACTCCAGTGAGGCGCCGGCAGAACTTGCCGGCACCGCCGCTTCTTCAGCCGCGGCACTACAGTCGGCCGGCCCCCTAGTTTCCGACGAGGGCGCCATGATCAGCGGCCTAGCCAACGCCGACGCGTCCGCGTATTTCTTCTTCAACAACACCGACGGCGGTCTTGCCTCGGCCGATCAGGCCGACTCTGTGGTCTCTCGGTTAACGGCCGCGACCGGTCTTCGACTCATGGACCGTGGTCTCACTTCTGGAGTCAGGGCCTTTGCGGCGTTCGTACCCCGTGATGACTCTGAGGCTGTGGTGATCCTGCTCTGCTCGATAGGCTCATCGCTGAAGCTCGATGTCTGCCTGAGTCTGGAGCCGGGGACGGAGGTCGTTTCTTGGGCTGACACCATGCTCCAGGACAAGTATTCGCTGGCCGAGCTCTCTGCCTCGCCCTCGAAGCCGCCGGCCACCTCCGGCTGGCTCTACACCACCTCGACTGCCCCCACCAGCACCTCGGACGGGGCCAAGGCGCCCAAGCCCACGCTGCTGAGTGAGGCCGGAACGCATGTGTTGGTGGTCATCTACTTGGCCACACCTTAGTGAGCCGACTGTAGGCCCTTGGATAAGTCGGGGTGCCGGGATTTGAACCCGGGACCTCATCGTCCCGAACGATGCGCGCTACCAGGCTGCGCTACACCCCGCCGAATGCCTCTTGTCGCCGACGGTGCCGGCGGCCGCCTATTCTATACCATCGCCTCGCCCCCCACCATGTTCCGGCATACCGCCGCCACAGCGCAACTACCGCAGGCCGGCGAGGTGCGCCGCGTATACTCGGCCCGCCGTAGACCGTCTGTGACTTGGCTCAACTCCTGCTCAAGGGCCGCCAAGCCCGGCGCGCTCATACCGCACAGTCACAGGCTGCCCGGGCTCCTCCAGAAAGACCAGATCCATCTGCACGGCCGGCGCGCCGGCGCGAAGCGCGGCCAACCCGTACACGGCGCACTGGAGTCCGTAGGGCTCCGCGACCTCGCTAACAGAGCGACCGCGCAGCGCGTTGGTCTTGTAGTCGGTCACCAGCCAACAGGCCGGCTCCTTGCAGAGCAGATCCATGATCCCCGACACTACGGTCCCGCCCACCACGTACAAGAAGGGCACCTCCCGCTCAGCCGAATCGAGCGACAGGCGCTCGGCCGTCGGCGAGTCCCACACTGCCGAAGTGAGGCGTACCGCGCAGTCGACTTCGTGGTCGCCCATTCGCAGGCCTAGGTCGACGTAACTCCCGCTCGGCGCTCTCCCGCACAATGGACGTGTCCGGCCGGCGGCCGTCTCGGGCCAACTGCTCCAACAACCGGTGCACCAGTATGCCCACGTCCCGACCCGAGTGCGATTCGCTGTCGTCAAACAGCTCATGCGCATCCCTGGAGATGGTCCCTCCCGAAGCGTCCTCTCCGAATACCAGAACGCGCCCTTCGAGACCCAGTCCAAGGACGCGCTCCAAATAGAACCGGCGTGGGCAGCGCTGATATGCAGCAAGTGACGAGTAGCTCACGCGTGTGGGGGCCGGTGCCACCGTTGGCAATTCCAGTAACCGAGGCGGACCTGGTTCCCCAGGGGCGGCCTTCGCCGAATCGGCCCTTCGCCCGCAGACATCGGGGAAGGTGACGTCCTGGATGTCACTTGCGCAGAGGCAGTCGCCGCTGAGTGCGGCGTCACCCCCACGATAGTCGCCGACGGACTCGACAACACCACCGTCTCGCCTGCGTTCGGAAAGGCCGTCAGCCCCAAGGCCTTGACTATTCGCCCGATCCGGCTGTCGTCCAGGGAGCCCCTTGGCCGGACGTGCTCCCACCAGCACCAACCGCTCCTGTGCCCGGGTCATGGCCACGTACAGCAGGCGAACGTCCTCCTCTTGCTCCCTGCGAAGCTCATCGTCCGCGATCTCTACAGCGGGGCCCCAGCTTGGATCATTGGCCTCGTAGGTGCGGTTGCGGTACCCCTTGAGAAACAGACCGACTCGACCGTCGTTGCCGACCACGAACGTGGAGGGCTCCGGACGGTGGACATCTGCCCCCAACCCAGCCAGCACTACCACCGGGAACTCCAAACCCTTGGCCTGATGCACGGTCATCAGCCGCACCACATCTTCACCCTCGCCTAGGGTGGGAGCACTACCCTCGCGGTCACCGATCTGACCGGTAGATCTGATGACCGATACGAACGCGGCCAGGTCAGGGCCCGTGGTCGACTCGAACTCCTCGGCCAGTCGCATGAGCTTGCGCACATTGGCGAAGCGACGCCTGCCATCGGTTGCCGCCAGTAGACACAGGTCGTAAGAGAAGGCGCTGATGCAGTCGTCTATCAGACGAGCAAGACCCGGCCTGCCTATCCTGGGTCTGATCTGTGCCACCCTGGCCGACAACAGCTCCAGGGCCGCCTGATCTGCTACGTCAAGATCGTCGACTTCTGCGCCACGCGCGACTTCCCAGATAGACCTCGCCCGTCGAGCGCGCTTTGCTCTGCCCAACAGGTACAGCCCGTCGTCGGATAGGCCTACCAGGGGAGAACGCAGCACTGTGACGAGAGCCAGGTCGTCGTGAGGGTTCAGGATCAGCCGGAGCAAGGCGACCACGTCGGCGACTTCTTCTTGGGTGTAGTAGCCCTTGCCGCGGACCACGTACACGCGGACGTCGCGTTCGACCAGCGCCTCTCGGTACATCTCTACCTGCGTCTGTGTAGGCAGCAGAACGACGATATCTCGCTGCCGCCAACCCTCCCGGTCCACCAGACCCCGAACTTGCGCTGCCAGCGCCTCCGCCTCCGCTTGTTGCCAGGGGGTCCGCTCTGCTTCTCCGTCCACACCATCCCCACCCCGCTCGGCCACGAGCACTTCGACGTTCGGCGAGGACGCGTGGCCGCCCGCGCCCGTTGCAGAGGCGCCGTCCGGACAGATAGGCGCTCGATCAGGATCGGGAGCCAAACATACGAACTCGTCGCCGAAAAAGCCTGGCTGCGCGAACAACCCGTTCACAAAGGCCAGGATCTCTTGCGAGCTGCGGTAGTTCACATCGAGCCTGTGAAGCGCTCCTGATCCGGCCTCGCCGTCCGTGCACGCCAAAGCGGCCCTGCGTCTCTTGAACACATCGACATCGGCACCCCTGAAGCGATAGATGCTCTGACGCTCGTCACCGACCATCAGCACCCTAGTAGCCCCTAGCCCCGATAGGATGGTGCACTGGAGCTCGTTGGTGTCCTGAAACTCATCCACCAACAGAAGCGCACCAGGCAGCCCGCAGGCTGGTGGTTCGCCGCTGAGCCCGCCCGTCAGCAGATCCCGGGCTTTGAGTTCCAGGTCGGCGAAATCGATAACCCCCTGCTCGGCCTTGCGCGCCGAGTACACACGGTGGTACTCGGCAAGGAGTGTGTTGACCACATCCACCAAGGGACTGAGCACACCCTCGGCCAAGACGCACCGGTAGGCATGCAGTGCCGAGCGCACCGCATCGAAGTGTTCGGCCAAGACCCGCGACTTACGGCTGGGGAAGAGCGCGGCGGTAGTCCTGAGCCCGGTGTCGCCCGACCGCTCCTCCTCGGGCCCCTCCAGCCAATTCAGGCAATCTCTGAGTTTGGTCAGATCGGCAGTCAACGTGGTAGAGGGCTTGGCCTGCGCTGCGCCCGCGGTGAGTGCTTGCTGAAGCGCTTGAACAAGACGCGATCGAACTTCCTCCTCAGACGAGGGCGCCGGCATGGTCAGGCTCGGGGCTTGCTGCCCCAGGCTCCTCAGGCGATCGTAGAGGGCTTTCACATCTGCACAGAGCCTTCTGCCCCTCGCACAGAGGACCTCGAGTGCAGCTTGGTCGGCCTGCTGCACTGTGAACTCCCAAGCCCGCTCTGCGACCTCACTCTTGACCAACTCCGCCGCCTCTGCCTCCAACACCGAGCAGGCGGGGTCCAGGCCGATGGTGAGCGCCTGGTCTTTGACCAACCGGCGGCAGAGTGAGTCGATGGTGCCCACCATGGCTGAATCGAGCGCGAGCGCCAAGTCACGCCGGCCGCAGGCCCCCAGCGCCTCACGCACCCGAGAGGAGAGCTCAGCACCGGCTTTGCGCGTGAAGGTGACTGCCACCAACTGCTCCACCGGCAACCGCTCGTCTACGAGCGCCCGCACCACCGCGGCCACCAGCAGCCTGGTCTTGCCGCTGCCTGCCGCGGCCGCCACCAACACCTGCGGCCGCGCGTCCGTGACCGCGGCGCACTGCGCCGGCGAGAGCCCCATGTCGTCGACGCTGCTCACGGACGGTATCCTCCGCGCCTGGACCGGCAGGCGGACCCCAGATCACACCAACCTGGGCAATCCCGGTCGGTCCTTGGGGCTATCGCACCTGCGCGTATCCCGTCCGCGGCTACGCGAGCTATAGCTACCACCTGCTCCGCCATCTGCGCCAGGCATCTTCGTCCAAGACCCTGCACTTGCCGGGCCTATCGCCCAGCAGCGGCTCACTGCCTGAGGCTAACACTCCGGAAAGCTCGCCTCCGGACATCGAGACGTATGCCCCTCCCTTCACCTTCGCCTCGCCTTGCTCCGCGCCCAAGGCGAGCAAGTAGAGCGGCAATTGGAGACCCTCCTCGGTGCCAATGGCCGACACTGAGGGGATGCCGCCGCTCTTGTAGTCGAAGACGAACAAGTCCTTCGTCACCGGGGCCGGCGTCGATGCGGTCGACGCGCCCGCGAATACGCAGACCGCCCACGTCCACCCCCTCCTCGTCGCCCACCCAGACCTCAGCGGCCTTGAAGACCAACGAGCCACCCGCGGCAGCTTCGGCCTGGAACAGCCGACGGGCCATCTTCCCCAGCTTATGCGAGGCAACTCGCCGGTCCGCCGGGCTGCCGGGACACCTGGCGCCTTGCACCGACTCCTCTATGAGCGCATCAGCCCTCCTCTCCGCCTCCGGCAGTGTCTCGCGCTTCAAGGGGAGCAGACCGTCCGCCGCAAGGGACCTGATAGCAGTCCCGCAGGACACCGTGTACCAAGTCACCAAGGACACGACCGTCCAACTCCGACTCGAGTTCTTCTAAGCCCACCACTCTCTCCATGAACCAGGCGAACGGGCAACGTGCGTAGGACTCAAGCGCAGAGGGACTGAAGGACTCTCGGGAGCCCAGATCGGCAAGTACAGACGGGGGCCGCCAGTCGCGCGGCCGGGCGACGCCATGCGGGTACCACGCCGCTGCCCCCCTCGGAGACTCTGCCCTCTGCCGCACAGGCCCTCAGGTAGTGGCGCAGCGAAGGAGCTGAATCTGCAGCGAAGACCTGGTCGGCAAGCGTGCGACCCTGGTACCCCGCTTCATCGGTGCCGAGCAAGGACTTCGCTTCAGTCCAGAAGCGAGAAGGCACAGCTTCGCTGCCGTTGTCTTCTGCCTCTCTTGCGCTCAGGTACAGAAGACGCCAGGCTCGAGAGGCCGCCCCTACGAAGAGCGCTCGCTCTCCCGCCGGCTCCGGTGGGAACAGCCCGCCCGCCAGCCGGTCGAGACCGGCCCGCTGGCGGTTGCTGAGAAGCGAAGCGGTCTCCGAAGGCCCCGGGAACTCACCCTCAACGAGACCGATCACGAACACCGCGTCGAACCGGCGAGCCCGGGCTCTTTGCGCACTGATGATCTGGACTACCCCCGCGCCAGCGAGAGTCTGCCCCGAGACCTCCGCCTGACCGAGTAGCCTCAGGGCAGCTTCGGGGCCGACCGAGACCATGAGGCCCTGAATGGCTGCCAGTGCCGACTGCAGTGCGTCGAAAGCGCGGGCGTCGTCATCAAACTCCTGACTACACTCGATCGCGCCCTGGGCGGCGCTGCGCAACATGCTGTCGGCCAGGGCTTGGGCCGCGTCAAGGTCGAGCCTCTGCCTCGCGATCGCCCCATCTGGCCCGCCGTCCGCCTCATCAGCCGGGTCGCAGGCAGGCTGGATAAGAGCCCAGACAGGCCCCAGGGCCTGGATCGTGTGCCGGTCGGCCATCGTCGCCAGGGTCTTCGCTCCTCGTCCGACTCCCTGCCGATAGCGCGCCTCCAGGTCGCAGACCCCATCTGACGAGACCCCACCATATGGACTGCGCAAGAACGAGAACAACGCTTCGGCGTCGTCTCGCGCGACCCCTCGGACGGCCTGAAGGAACGCGTGCCCCAGCCCTGTCTCGACCAGCCGCGGGCGTTCGTCGGTCTGATAGGGTATGCCGCACGATTCGAAGACGTCGCCCAGCAAACGTCCCCAGGATCGGGCATGTCGCATGACCACCGCAATACCACCCGGCTCGAAGCCGGCCCTGATCAACTGAGCTATCTGTTCCGCGACCGCCTCAGCCTCGGCACGGCGTCCTGACGAGAGCAAGAATCGCACTCCCTCACCCTCTCGCAGCTGTTCGTCCTGAGCAGAAGGGCCGGCAGCGGGCGATTGCGCATCCAGAAAGTGACGCTCGAGTCGAGTGAGGGCGGCCGACGCGTAGGCGCGCGTCCGTGGGTGAACATCCACGCTCTCACCCGCGCGCTCCATCCACCACTCCGCCTCTCCCGGCGAGCACAGTCCGACACCAAGCTCCCGCTCGTGGTCGAGGGTCAGGAGTACCTCGGCCTCAAGAGACATCTTCTCTATTAGGGCTCGCTGGCCGCGCGTGAACGAAGTGAAACCGCAGAGTGCCACGGGCCTCGCCCACTTCGCGCCCGCCTCAAGCACCTGCTGGACGGCCGTAGCCTGATCTGTGGCTGCGCAGCGTTGTAGCTGCAGCTGGTAACCGGTCCACAGACGCGCCACATCGTGAGCCAGAGAGGCCGCGCTGCTATCAGCCTCCGACCAGCGTTGCAGCAGCAGTTCGACTTCCCCCGCAGACCTACCGCTCTCTCCCAGCTCCCTCAGTAACCTACCCGCGGCGCTCGCCAGGCCCGGCAGATCGGCCACACCTTCGAGCGCCTCCCACCCCGGAGACTCCAGAAGCTTCGAAACAAGCACGGTACGCTCGAACTCTCCGAGAGGAAGCCGGACACCCCGCCCCATAAGCCGCACCAGACTCGGCAGAGTGAGCGCAGGAGACTGGCCGACCAGCGCCCCCATGCGTTTGGCCATCTCTACCGACATCTCCTCTGCATCGGGGGCCGTAGGCATAACGATCAGCGGTCTCTCCGGCAGACGTTCCTGCCACCACTCCAGCGCAAGACCCCTCTTGCCGGAGTTAGGAGGGCCAAGAACCAGGGTCAGACCGTTCTTTGTCGCTGTGCTCATGTGAAGAACATTGTACGGCCGCGTCCGGACGGCCGCTGACCGCGACCGCAGTTGTGCGCTAGTCTTTACTCCATGAGCCGCGACGAGGACAAGCTCATACGGCAGCTGTCCCTTCTTTCGTTCCTCCTCAGCAGTCCGCGCCCGTTCACGGCGCGCGAGGTGCAGGAGTCGGTGGAGGGCTACGCCGATATGACCGACGAGACTTTTGCCCGCCGCTTCCACGGCGATCGCGCCGACCTGGCCAAGGTCGGCATAGGAGTGGGCGTGCTGAGTAGCTCTGAAAATGCCGAGGCCGATATCGCGCAACTCTACTACCTCAAGCCCGAAGACTACCGGCTACCCGGGGTGGAGTTCACGCCCGCCGAGCACAAGGCCTTGGCTCTGGCCTTGGCCGCTTTGGACGGGCGCTTCGCCTACGCACGGCCCCTGCGACTCGCCCTCACCGCGATCATGAGGGGACGGCACGACCTGGTGCGCGAGGAGTTGGAGCAACTGCCGGTGGTCTTTGCTCCTGACGAGGATGCCCGCTTAGCCGGGCGCCAGCTCTCTCGCCTAGAAGATGCCGTGTCCCGAGGCAAGACCGTCTCTTTCGCCTACCCCGACACCACGGGTAGTACGCAAGACCGGACGGTCGACCCGTACAGCCTCTTCTTGATACAGAGCCACTGGTATCTGGTAGGCCGTGACCACCTGCGTGATGCTCTGCGCAGTTTCAGGGTAGGAAGGATCAAAGGATCTGTCCGCTTCCCTACCGAAAAGCCTCGCGACTTTACGGTGCCCCAGGACTACGACCCCGAGCAGTACCGGGCCCGTCCTCCTTGGCGGATAGGTCCGGTGACAGGCACCGCGACCATAAGGGTAGGAGAAGACCTGGCTTGGTGGGTCAGACGCCTTGAGCCCCACGTTAGCTGGCTGGCTGACGCCGAGGGGTGCGCCACCTTCTCGGTCCCTTATGCAGACGAGTTCTTGCTGCTTTCTTGGCTTGCCAGTCAGGGGGGCTGTTCAGAGATACTCGACCCGCCAGAACTGCGACACAAGGCACACGAGTTGCTTCTGAAGGTCCGCAGCCTGCACGAAGGACCGGTGGCCCGAGACACCTCTCGGCTACCTTCGGGCGTGGAGACAGGATCGGACCGCGTTCGACCAGGCGCCGTGGCGGCCCGATCCGCCCGAACAGAGCCTATCGCCCCAGAACACCTGGCTCGCACGATGTCGCTGCTTTCGTACCTGCTCGACGAGTCGCGTCCAGGACTGGTACTTTGGGGAGCGCTCGAAAGCGACCTTGCCCTCACGCGCGAAGAGGTAGAAGAGGACCTGGGCCTCATCAACCTGGTCAACTTCGGCGGAGGCACGTACGCCCTCACAGCGGAGGCTACAGATGAGGGTGTCTTGGTGGTGCGGGAGGTCATGGCCGATGTGTTCTCAGAGCCTGCTCGCCTCTCCCCCGCCATGGCCAAGGCTCTGGTGTTGGCACTGGAGTTGGTGGGTGACACCTTTGCAGTAGAAGGCTTAGAGTCACTCTCATCGGTCAGGGACAAGGTCAACAAGTTGGCGGGCGACCAAGAGGGTCTAACCACAGTGGTCGTCGATGACCTCATGCCACCCGACCCCAAGATAGTCGCCGTTCTCAACCGGGCTATCAGAGACCACACAACGGTGCAGATCAAGTACTTCACTACCGCGCGCCAAGAACTCGGAGAGCGCCTCGTAGAGCCCTACTTGCTCTTTCACTCCGCTGAAGGATGGTACCTGGAGGCCTATTGCCTCAGAGCCGCTGCCCAGAGGACATTCAAGTTGGAGCGCATACGCGACGCCCAGGCCTCCTCCGACACCTTCGCTCCCAGGCCTGGGGTAGATCTGGGCAGACGCAACACCGGTGACGTCGCTCCGAAAGCCAGCGAGGCCGCCTGGGCGGTGGTCACCTTCGACCCACGGTGGCGCACCTTTCTTGAAGAGCGAGGCACCAAATGCGTGCTACGCGATAGCGGCCTAGTGGAGGCACGAGTGCCATACCTGGACGAGTCCTGGATAGCACAAGAGGTAGTGCGATACCTTGGCGACGCCGTGCTCGAATCCCCAGCGTCCGCCCGGGCCAGAGTCAGAGATACGGCCGTGGCCTTGGCTGCCCGCTATGCGACGGGCGCGACAGCGCCGGCTCCGCCTGGAGGTGACGCTTGAGGTACATCTACCGCACTGCCGTCAATGCGCTCGCTTTCTACCTCGGCCTCTATCTGCTGGATACGCTTCTTGCGCCATACTTCTTGCTGAAGCGAGTCTGGATGCCGGTGGTCCTCGCTGTGCTACTGGCGGCCATCAACAGCACTAACCGTCCGTTCCGTGGATACAAGAACAATCGCGGCCGCGCCTTCGGTTTCTTCGGTCTGACTGTCCTCGGCAACTACCTCTTGCTGCAGGTCTTCTCCTGGCTTGGTACGCCGTTCTATGGGCACCCGATAGCCATCATGTTCGCCGCGGCCTTTCTGACGCTCCTCACAGCGCTCCTCAACCACTTGGTCGGGTTCAAACCCAAAGACCAACCCAAGGTGGTCACCCGACAGCACGGCTTTGGCGACGCCGCAAGAGAACGCCAGCTACGTGCGCGCGCTGAGCGTCACGAAGGGCGCCGTCGCAAGAAGCAGTGACCGGCGGTCTAGCCGGCTACCGGCATGGCGTGGCCGCGCGCCTCGACCAAGAGACGGAAGTCGTGCGGATTGCTGGCGACCATCTGCGCGTCCGCAAGATTGATGAGACCCCGCTCGTAGAGACTGAGCAGACTCTGGTCGAAGGTCTGCATACCGTAGAAATCACCCTCGGCCACCGCCGTCTGAATAGAGTGGGTCTGGGCCGGGTCAAGGATCAAGTCCCGGATGCGGCCGGTCATGCACATGACCTCGACGGCCGGCACCCGCCCCATGCCATCGGAGCGCACCAGTAGTCTCTGCGAGATGATGCCGCGTAACGAGCCGGCCAGCATGACCCTTACCTGCTCCTGCTGATGCAGCGGGAAGAAGTCGATAATGCGGTTGATGGTCTCAGCCGCGTCGATGGTATGCAGGGTGGACAGCACGAAGTGGCCCGTCTGAGCAGCTGTCAGGGCCGTGCGTACCGTCTCTTCCTCCCGCATCTCACCGATGAAGATTATGTCAGGGTCCTGGCGTAGCACGTACTTGAGGGCAGTACTGTAGTTCTCGGTGTCAAGACCGATCTCGCGCTGGTTGATGATGGACTTCTGATCGCGGTGAAGGATCTCGATGGGATCCTCGATGGTGACTATGTGCTTGCGCAGGTTGTGGTTTATGTGGTCGATCATCGAGGCGATAGTGGTGGTCTTGCCCGAACCGGTGGTCCCAGTCACCAGGATCAGACCTCGAGGCTCCAGCGCCAGCTTCTGCACCACCGGCGGCAGATTGAGCTCGCCGAAGTCGGGCACACGCGTCACCACGCGGCGAAGCGCTATGGAGATGGTGCCACGCTGTCTGTAGATATCCACGCGGAATCGACCGACGTTGGGTGCGCTGTAAGCGAAGTCTATCTCGTTGGTCTCACTGAACCGCCGAAGCTGCTTCTCGCTCATCAGCCCCGCGGCGAACTCCTTGGTGTCATCCGGGGAGCACGGAGGCTCGTCAAGGTTGACCAGTTCTCCATCGACTCTCACGACAGGCGAACTGCCCACCTTAAGGTGCAGGTCAGAAGCCGCCGTCTCGGCGACCTTGCGTAGTAGCTCGTCTACAGACTTCATTCTGCCCCTCCGCACCGCTGTTCTGGCCTGCTCCCAGACAATTCTTATCACTTATTCGGAGGAAGTGACAGAAGACTTGAGGATTCCTGCCCAAAAATCGGACGGTCCCTGCGCTAGATGACTCCTTTCCAGTGGGGCTTGACCTCTTCGAGAGCCTCTCTCACATCCGCCGTTTCTTCAGCTGAAGCGGTCTTTTCGAAGTCCGGCTTCTCGCCCTGCAGACCTCTGATGGTAGCCACGATCGACCTAGCAGCCATCTCTGGGACGTACCCGCCCTCCAAGAAACACACCGGGCCCGCGGCCTCCACCTCTCGACATAGCTCTGTGAGAGAGGCCGCCATCCACTGGAACGCATCTTGCGAGAAACACAGGCCGCCCAGCATGTCCCCCTCCTGGGGGTCGTAACCGGCCGAGACCAAGACCAACTGTGGCCGAAACGCCCTCGCCAAAGGCAGCAGCAGAGACTCGAAGGCGAGCTTCACCGCGCCGTCACCGGATCCGGATTGCAGGGGAACGTCCACAGTGAAGCCTGCCCCTGCGTCTTTGCCTACTTCGCGCGCCATGCCTGTCCCCGGATAGTGGCCCGCTTGATGCATGCTGTAGAAGAGCACTCTTCTATCGTCATAAAAAGCTGCCTGGGTACCGTTGCCGTGGTGAACGTCCCAGTCGACTATCAATACCCGCTCGACACCCAGTTCGGACACTGCATGAGCCGCTGCCACAGCTATGTTGTTGAAGAGACAGAAACCCATGGCCCGCGCCCGGCAGGCATGATGTCCAGGGGGTCTTACCAGCAAGAAGGCGGCCTGCCCATCGTCCAGAGCGCGCTGGACCGCCATTAGTCCGGACCCGGCGGCGAGCAACGCCGCCTCGTACGACTTGGGCGACACCACAGTGTCCGCGTCCATCCAGGCCCCACCCTCGAGGGCGACCTCTCGTATCGTCCGAACATAGTCATGATCGTGAACGCGTTCGACCGCTGAGACAGGGGCTGGCTCAGGCTCGACCCATTCCAGATCGAGGCCACTCTCCTCGAGAACCCGCTTGGCGACGATCAGGCGTTTCTTGTTCTCGGGATGCTCACCCGTCTCATGTTCTATGAACACCGGATGATAGTAGACCGCCGTAGGCTTCATACGCTGTTTGCCAGCCTTCTAGAGACGAGCCAGATACGCTTCGATACCATGGCTGATGGCCACCGCTTCTCTTGTAAGAACCTCGGCGTCGGCAAGTAGAGGACCCTCTTCGGGATGGCTCAGGTATCCGGGCTCTACCATGACCGCCAAGGGCCTGACCTCTCGCAGACATGCGTAGTTGCGGCCGTGCTTTCGCAGGTCTGCCCTGCCGAGTTCGCGGACCAAAGCATCGACCAGGTAGCCGGCAAGACGCTTGCCGCTCCTTGAGCGGTACAGTTTGTTCGCGAAATAGTAGGCAGACGCGCCCTGAGCCCTTTCACTGGGATTGGTGCTGTGGTGCAGACACAGATAGATGTCTGGCTGCCAGGCGTTGGCCGCGTCCATGCGGTCATAAAGCGCAATACCAGTATCGCCCTCGCGTATCACATGAACCACAGCCCCGCGCTCGGTGAGCAACCGCGCCAGCTCGAGTCCCAGCGCAAGGTTCACTTCTTTTTCGCGCAGCCCCCCTGCGCCGACGCACCCTTCGTCCTCCCCGCCGTGGGCTGGGTCTATGCACACCCGCAGGCCGGAGAGCGACCGCCGGCCCATGTAGCCGTTCATCCTGTCAGGTATGTTGCCGGCGATGTCGGTCACACCACTCTTCTGCAAGAGACGCAAACGCTCCAGAGTGGTATCACCCACTATGCCATCGACGTTGAGGCCGGTGTTGCGTTGAAACTCGGTCACGGCGACCTCAAGCAAAGGAGAGAAGATGCCGTCCACCGGTCCGCAGTCGAAGCCCAGTTCATCAAGCCGTCGCTGCAGGAAGAGCACGTCATCGCCGCGCATACAGGGAACACGCAGGTAAAGCAGACGGTCGCCAGGGGCGCACCCTGCCTCAACCAGTTCAGTCCAGGTATTGGCCTCGACGACTCCTCCGGCGCACAACAAGCGACCCTGCTGGAACGCCCTGATGGCCGTCTCAGTATTGGGTCCAAAGACACCATCCGCGCCCTCGTTGCCCAGGTAGTAACCCAGGGCCGCCAGACGCGTCTGGATATCTACCACCCTCTTGCCAGTGTCTCCTCTTCCGACCGGACGCATTGGGCTATTATACTCACCGGCATGGCTGTTCCGGACACAAGCGGTCACCCGCGTAAATCAAAGACGTTCACCATAGTCGTCTCCCTGCTCTGGATTTCGGCACTGGTCGCGGCAGGGCTTATGATCGTGTTCTGGCAGACCGGGGCTTTCACACCCCCGACCACCACACTGCCGCCCACGACTACCGAGGCGTCAAGCACCACTGAGGCGCCGACCACCACCGAAATACCTACCACGACCACCACCCTGCCGCCCGCGCTGACCATCACGGCGGGTGGCGACGTGATGGGCGACAGGAAGATGGCCACGTTCTTGGACAAGAACGGCGGAGCGGCGGCCTTCGAGGGAGTCAAACCTTACTTCGAGGGAGCCCATATCGGCTTCGTCAACCTCGAGGGGGCCATTTCTGACACCGGCTCGCGCAACACGGTCAAGGAGTACACCTTCAGATCGCGCGTTGCCCTGATAGACGGGCTGACGTCGGCAGGCATAGATGTAGTCAGTCTGGCGAACAACCACGTGCTTGACTACCGCTGGGCGGCACTCGCCGACTGCATCTCGAGACTCGACTCGGCCGGGATCAAGCACGCCGGGGCCGGAAAGGATTTCGACACAGCCTCGGCCCCCGTGATCCTGGACACCCCGGCAGGCAAGGTCTCGATGATCGCGGTCTCGCAGATCACGGCCTCGTTCGCGTCCACTTCCAGCAGGCCCGGCACCTACTACGTCTCCGAAGACAGCATCAGCAAGGCACTACTCGCCAAAGTGACCGAGGCCTCACAGCAGTCCGACTTCGTCGTGGTGAGCATTCACTGGGGCGTCGAATACAAGACGGTGGCCAATTCGAAGCAAACCTCCTTGGCCCATGCCCTCATAGACGCGGGCGCGGACCTTGTCCTGGGTCACCACCCCCACGTGGTCCAAGGCATGGAGATATACAAGGACAGGCTGATCGTCTACAGCCTGGGCGACTTCGTCTTTCACCACTACTCGCGCATCACCGGCGAAGCTTTCGTGCTTCAGGTGTCTCTGCCCAGAGACGGTTCGGCCCCGTACGGCACCCTTACCCCCGTCTATCTGACCGATTCACACGGTGTCCCAGAGGTGGTCACTGGCAAAGACGCCAAGAGGATACTGGACAGGATGGCGAAACTGAGCGCCAAACTGGGCCTTGAATTGGCTCGAGAAGGAGACACCGCGACCTTTGGCACCGCGCCGTCAGTGACCCCCGGTGCTGACCCCTCGGCGTCGAGCACCACCACGAGTTCCACCCCCGGCACCACCACGACAGTGACCCCCGGTGCCACTACCACTTCGGTCGCTCCCTGACCATGGCCTGATTCCGGTCGCGAGGGAGCCTCCTACTCGAGGGACCGCCCTGAAGTCTCACGCTGTTGTCGCCCCATCGCCCTCTCCTGCTCAGGTACCGCACAGCCGACCACGCAGGCCGGCCTGCATCCATAGTCGCACGGCTCCACGTGGATCAGCACCCTGGTCTCAGGTAACCTCTCTTTGATGGCGTTAACGATCTCGTCACCCAGTGTGTGCGCCTGAGCCACAGACATGCTGTCCTCGACCACCAGATGAAAGTCGATGAAGCGGTAGGGCCCGGCTTTGCGGGTCTGCAAGTTGTGAAAGCTCTTGACCACCGGCCAGTTCTCGGAGATGAAGGCGTCGATCCACTCCACATCACCCTGCGGCAGGCTGACGTCCAGCAGATCGCGCGCTGAGTCCCAGGTCAGTTGGACGGCAGCCTTCAGGATCAGCAGAGCCACCAAGATGGCCGCCACAGGGTCGACCCAGGCTATATCGGTGCCCGGAAAGGCTAGCCCACCCACCATCACTACCAATAGCGCGATCATCACACCCGCGGAAGTGTATATGTCGGTACGCAGATGCCAAGCATCTGCCTGCAGGGCCACCGAGTCGGTCTCACGTCCGACCTTGAATAGCCGGCGCGAGACCACGATGTTCATGAGCACCGACACGAACATCACCACCGCACCCCAGATGGGCATTTCAACCGCTTCGGGCCTCGAGAGCTTGTTCACGGCTTCATAGATTATCCAGGCGGCGGCGGCAAAGATGAGTAGCGCTTCGACAACCCCCGATACGTTCTCAAACTTGCCGTGACCGTACGGATGCCGCTCGTCGGCCTTCCGACCCGAGGTGCGCACCGCGAAGAGGGCGATTATGGAGGCCGCGAGGTCCATGCCCGAATGAATGGCCTCCGAGATGACGGCCACCGACCCGATGATCAATCCCACGACCAGCTTGAAGATGATGAGCACGCTGTTGGACGCGACCGACAACGCAGCCACCGCGGCCTTCTTCTTTGTCACCATCTCCCTGGATTCTGCATTGGCTTCGATCATCGGTATCCTCCACGCCCGTATCGCTCTCGATGTGCAAAAAGGCCCCACGGACACGTTACCGTCCCGCGGAGCCTCTGTTACCAGCACTCCACTGCCGCCGCTGTATCTCCGGCGCAGCCCGGCTACACTCCGCGCTCGCTCTATCCCGCAGAGCCTGGCGGAGTTGCCTGATCGCGCCGCATTATAAGACCTGGTCTGCCCCTGAGCAAGCTCTGGGCGGGCGACCTATCGGACCAAGTGCCCGTACACGATGACGTTGTACAGATAGTGGCCCCAATGGTGGTCGAAGGTGCCGCCGCAGGTTATCAGCCTGATGAGTGGCTCCTTGGAGTAATACCAGATTCGATCCCTGGGCAACTCCGACTTGAGTTGTTGCTCCAGCGAGTCGACCACGAACACCGCGGGGTCGAAGTCGGCACCGTAGACGAAGATCTGGTCGCCCTCCTCTATGTGCCGGAGGTAGTAGAAAACGTCGCGGCCATGGACACTGTCCACATGCGCGAGCATGAGCGCAGGTCCTGGCTCCCCTGGAGCGGGTCCCAGCGAATACCACCCTGCCTTACCCCAGTCTGGAGTCTGCATGTCGCCGTTGTCCAGCAGCCCGACAGGCACCACCTCCGCATCGACTCCTATCGCCGGGATGATCAGGCGGACTGGGTCTCTCACAGGGTGCGTGTACACGGTCGTCGTCGTTGCAAGCACACGCTTCACAGGATCGGCGACCGCCCAGCCGGCGTCGGTGACAGATGTGACCGAGACCATCCGCCGCTACGGAATCCCCTTGTATGAAGAAACCGAGCAAGACCAGAAGACTCGCCACAGCCATGAGCAAGAAGAGGGGCGCCGGCCCCCCAGCGGGTCTGCGGCGCCCCTCAGTCGGTCTATCCACTGCCCTCTGTTGAGCACTCACGGGCATAGAGCCTTCATATGCCTACAGTATGCCGCGGCGGATCCCTACAACAGAAGCCGCCAGGACACAGGCGAGCATGGTGCCTGCCAGAATGAGAACGATCAGAGCGCCGTTACCACCGCCGGCCATGGCCCCTCCACCGGTCTGGATGTTACCCGGCTGGGCGACCCACCCCAGGACGGTGTCAGGAGACAGAAGTCCTGAAACCCAAGACCGTTGTTGAGGTCGTCCCGCCGCTCTGGGTAGTGCCCGTACTGAGGGTCGAACTAGTCAGGCGACTCAAGCTGGTGCTTGTGACATTGCTCTTGGTGGTGGGGGTGTCTGTGGTTACAACGCCCACAGTGGTCGAAGTGCTACCCGTGTTGACTATGGACTTCAGGGCCTGTTGGTCGGCAATCACGTCAACAGGTCCGTTGCCCTCTATCTTCCACGGATAGCCAAGGGCTGCTTCGGTGACGGTATACGTGCCAGGCAGGAGATCCTTGACGAGTATCTCGCCGTTGCCATCGAAGCTGCCGTTGAATTGGACCTCGCCAGAAGGCGCTGGCCCAGTTATGACAACTGAGAAGGCCCCGAAGGCCAGACCGTCGGGGTTGTCACCCGTGATGGTCTTGGTGATTAGAAGCGAGCCCAGCTTCCTCTCGTTGGTGATGTTGACCGTGGCCTGACTCCCACCGCTGACAGTCACGGCGCCGCCCGTCGGGTCGATCGTCACGGTCCAAGCAGCACCGGGATCATCCTCGACTACCGTATACATGCCCGGCACTAGGTCAGTCAGCGAGAAGTCACCGTTGGCATCGAACGAGCCTTGGCCAACCACTTGATCCTGCGCGTTCTTCACCGTGACCGAGAAGGACGCGGGACTATCGGGGCTCTCCGAGTACTGCTTGCCGGTGACGGTCTTGTGGACCAAGAGAGAGCCCAGGCTGAGGGTATTGGTGATGTTCACATGAGCAGTAGGGGATTGCGGCGGCTGTGTGGTGGGAGTGCACGCGAGGGACGTCCCGCCCAGATCGACCACTCCTCCAGAGGGGTCGTAGGTGATTTGCCACTCGGCACCTGGGTCGTCCTCGGTGACCGTGTAGCGGCCCAGTGACAGTCCGCACAACTTGAAGTCGCCGTTGGCATCGAACGAGCCACCACCGACCACTTGACCCGCTCCGTTGCGGATGGTGACCGAGAAATCATCCGGGCCCACTGGATCGTTTGTCGGCCAACTCCCTACAACGTCCTTGTGGACAGTGATGCACCCTGTCACCGGAGGTGCCGGATTGCAGGTGGAGTGACTTATGGTCAAGCCTGCGTTCTTGACCTCACCCTTGTAGGAATAGGTGACCATGGCGCTCTGGACCTTCGCGGTACCCACGCTATCGAAGTGCATTGCGCCGTTGTCACCACCGTTGCGATAGCCCGCGAACTCGGCCGAGGCCCCACCCACGAAGACTATGTGTAGGGTCCCCTCGGTCACGTTGCCAGAACCACCCCAGTGGAGGATCCAATGCAGGTTGCCACCGTAGGCGCAGTTGTATTCAGCGCCGTTGCGTCCGTTCCAGGACTCCTCGCCGGTTTGGATCGGTTCTTCATACGAGTTGGTGATGGACGCCTCTATGGTCACGTCGCCTTTGGCTATGTCCTCCGCGGAGAAGACGACGGTCTGTGAGGCCGGACTCGGGGTGAAACCGGCTGGGATGCTGACCTCCGTAACGGTATAGGTGCCCGCTTGGGTGACAGTGAAGTAGGCGGCGTGGCTGCCGGAGTTGCTGAAGTCATCGGTCTGACTCGATCCGTCCGGATACTCCACCTTGGCCGTGAAATCATTGTAGTCAGTGCTTCCCGGCGCACTCACCAGCGTCTTCTTCACCTTGAGGGTGCATGGTTCCGGCGGCGGCGGAACGTACGTGTTGGTGATTCTGACGCTCTTGGTCACGCCCTGGCTGCATTCGCCGTCAGCGAAGACCACCTCTTGGATCTCATTGTCAGGGGTGAATTCGTCCTCGATCTCCACCTCTTTGACGTAGTACTTGCCGTCCTTGCTCACATCAAAGGACGCGTAACCGCTGCCGCTGAAAACCTTGGGTCCGCTGACCTTGTGCCAGTCCTTGTCGTACAGCGAGACCTTGAAGTCGTCATAATCCGCTGAACCCGCCGGACTTATGATCTTCTGGACCGTGATGTGGCCTTTGGCAGTCGTCGTGGGGGGCCCTCCCCCTCCGGCAAGAGTCTCGTCCCCCTCCGCCAGAGCGACAGCCGAAGCCGCCACTGAGGCCACGAGCACCGTAACCAATGCGAGTACGACGTACCTCAGATGCTTCTTCGTCCCCTTGCGCATAGCCAACCTCCCCTAGAGAGCCTAACCCGCCGCCCAGCGAACTGGAAATTCCGGGCCGGTTTCACCACTAGCTCTCTCAGGGAACTGGAGTGTCGATCACTCCTGGGCAACCATGGGTATCCCCTGAGGTCATTGCATCCCGGGTGTCGCTACAACGTGAGTGTACTCCCGAGGTAGCGAACAAGCACAAGATAATTATATAACTCCATTGTGCCTGCGACGCAAGAGGAAAAACTTTTCTTTATCGGCAATTTTCGCTACGCACTTTAGCGATTCGTCGCCGACCCCTCGAATGGAGTGGTGGAGGCGGGGGGAATCGAACCCCCGTCCGGAACCCGTCGAGCCCTGGTGTCTACGAGCGTAGCTTCTGCCTTTGTTTCTCGCCTCGCGTCCCCGCAGGAGCTGGGTACGTCCGACCAGCCACCTTAGTTTCCCCCCGACGCCGACGGCACTCGCCGGGAGTAAGCCCGCCTGGTTTATGCCGCTCCCCTCCACGACGGGCCGAGGAGGCGCGACAGGCGCTTAAGCCTTGTTCAGACTAAGCGGCCAGAGCCAAATTGGGTTTGGCAATTGTTGTTTCCAGCCTGTTTAACGAGAACGGCCGGGATCTCGGCTCGCTACCAAAGCCCAGACCAGAGCCCCGTCGAAACCAGTCGCCCCCACGAGACCCAGGCACCCGGCCCCAATAGCCGGGCTGACTGAGCTAGATGATTATACTCCGTCGCGGCTCAGTAGCAGGTCCATCCACCATCTACCACCAGAGCCTGTCCATTGATGTAGTCTTGTTCAGTCGTCGCGGCCGTCGCGGCGGAAGGCCCTCTCCATGTCCCGCTCCGCTTCCTTCTTCGCCAAGGTCTCACGCTTGTCATAAGTCGCCTTGCCCTTGGCCAAGCCTATCTCCACCTTGGCGCGACCTTCTTTGAAGTACAGCTTGGTGGGTACCAAGGTGTAGCCAGCTACCTGCACTTTGCCGAAGAGCCTGCGCAGTTCACGAGCATGCACCAGCAGCTTGCGAGTACGCAGGGGATCGTGATTGAAGATGTTGCCCTGTTCGTAGGGCGAGATGTGGACGCCCAGCAGAAACAACTCGCCGTTTTGCACCGATGCATAAGAATCGCGCAGGTTGACCTTGCCGTTCCTTATGGACTTCACCTCTGTGCCGGTCAGCACGATGCCGGCCTCCAACGTCTCCTCGATGAAGTAGTCGTGGTAGGCCTTCTTGTTCTGCGCGACGAGCTTGATGCCGGTGGGCTTCATAGTGCCGCGAGTATAGCTGACCAGGCCCGGCCGCAAACCGGTCAGCGCGTTTCGGTCCAAGCGTCGGACAGTGCGCGGTCGACCGTCGCCTCAGGGAAGTCGCTAAACTGCCTGCGCAGGTTATCTCTGGCCTTCTCGTAAGGGTAGTCCTGCCCCCATACCTTGTGTGCCGACTCAAGGGAGGCGAGCCGGAGCGTCATCCCTCGCTCCGCCGCTTGGTGGAGAGCATCAAAGCCAGCCGTGCGGAAGCGCAAGTGCAGACCGCCGAAGACCTTCTTACCCGCTGCTCTATGGTGCTTGAGAGCAAGGGAATAAGCAGAGTCGTGAAGTCCTCTCTCATCGTGCCCTACCGCCGCCCCCGCCCCTGCGGCGGGCGGCCGACCCTCGGTGCGCGGGTACGTGTGTTCTTACCCTTGCCGTGCCGGGCGCCCGCCGATTCTGCACGTGCGGCGCCTGGCGCGCTCCGCCGCGGGCGCCTGAGCCGCCGCCGGCATCGTCGTCGGCCCCAGCATCCAGGGTCAAGTCCACCCTGCCCCGCGCTTCGTCTATGGCGATCACCCTCACCGGCAGCAAGTCGGCCACCTTGTAGGCGTGGCCGGCGCGACGGCCCTCAAGCACGGTCTCCAGTTCGTTCAGGTCGTAGTAGTCGCGAGGTAGCTCTCGAGTGGAGAGGTAACCCTGGAACAGCCGGTCGAAGAGTACGAACATGCCGCGCCGCGTGAGGCTGAGGACTTGGCCCTCGAAGACGGTCTCGTCCCAGCCCTGTTCGTCGAGCCGCTTGCGCAGCAGATGAGCAAGCACGATGTCGTCGGCCTTTAGTTCTATCTTGGCGGCCGAGCGCTCGGTCTGCGAGCAGTGGTCGGCCCAGTCGGCCAGCATCGCCGTCGTCGGCGCGGGGGCGAAGCCAAGTCGCGCCAGCAGCCCCCGATGGACCAAGAGGTCGGGGTACCGGCGGATGGGCGAAGTGAAGTGGCAGTAGGTCTGCGAAGCCAGGCCGAAATGCCCGATGTTGTCTATCTGATAGACAGCCCGCGACTGCGACCGCAGCACCTGCTGCACCAGGGCGGCCTTACCGCGACCGGTGGGCGTCAGCCGGTCCACCCACTCCGCCGTCTCCCGGGTCACCCTGCGTATCTCGTCGGGGCCGGCAGACATGGGCTCGAACACCGGCGTCGGCAGACCCAAGCTGGAGAGCACGTCGAGTAGACGGCTGAGGCTGAACGGGTCTGGGATATCGTGCACCCGGTAGAGAGTAGGCACTCCCTCCTTCTCCAAGAACGAGGCCACCGCTTCGTTGGCCAGCACCATGTAGTTCTCGATATACCAGTGACTCTCGAGCTCCTCGCTTGGGTCGGCGGACGTCACTCTGCCCTGAGAGTCCCACTCGAACTCGGGCTCGACCGACTCAATGCGGAGGCTCCCGCGCTGGTGCCGCGCCGCCCGCAAGGTCTGAGCCAGAGTCCTGCCCAAGCCCAAGGGTCCGGCCAGCTCCGGCGGTGTCGGCTCGTTGCCGGAGAACATGCGATCCACCTGCTCGTAGTCGAGCCGAACATCGCTGCGTATGAGCGAGCGATAGAAACGGCTCCCAAGTGCGCGACCACTGTCTTCCACTTCCATCTCCACGGTGACCGTCTTGCGATCCTCCCCGGGGCGGAGCGAGCAGGCGCCCGAGGACAGAGCGGCCGGCAGCATGGGCTCCGAAGTCAGAGCGACATACACCGAGTTGCCCCGCCGCAAGGCCTCGCGGTCGAGCGCTGTGCCCTCGCGCACGAAGTACGACACATCGGCGATGTGCACATAGACCTTCGTCGTGCCGCTGGGCGTGCGCTCGAAGGAGAGTGCGTCGTCGAAGTCCTGAGCCATCACAGGGTCGACGGTGAAGGTGTACAGGTCGCGCAGGTCTACCCTGCCCTCATCCGCCTCGGACTGGTAATCGGCCACCTGCTCGGCCTCGGCGGTGATCTTGGGGTTGAAGCCTCGCTGGATCTGACTGTCGACCAGCAGTGCCTCCATGACGTCGGCCAAGACGCTGCTCTTCCCCAGCGATCGGGTTATGGACGCTTTGAAGCCATAGGCGAAGCTGAACAGCACCAAGTCGCCGGGTTGCGGGCGGAAGGGACTACGCTCCACGGGCAGTGCCGGTCCAGGCTGGAACAGGGGCTCGACTTCCAGGCTCTTGCCTCTGCGGACGACCACTCCGGCGATATTGGCCGAGCGCCCCGTGGGGTCGCCGGCGGGTATGAGGCCGGCGCGCGCCAATTGCGCCCTGCGTTTGTCAGAGCGGCTACGGCCTGGCGTGTGCCGAGCCACCGTCAGACCCCGTCGACCGGAAAGAACTCAAGGCTCACCCACTCGGCCTCGTAGAGGCGGCGTCCAGAGCAGAAGCCCAGACTCTTGGCCTCTGCCTCAAGCTGCACTTCCTGTGCACCGCTCATGATCCCCGACACCACCAGCCGCCTCAGCTGCACGCCCGTCAATCTGCGCACCAAAGTCAGCAACGGGTCCAATGTCATATTGGCCAGCACCGTTGCGCCGGTGAACCAGGAGAGTGGCGCGTCCGCCAAGCCGCATTCGTGAACCTGCACCACCTCTGCGACCCCGTTCTCGGCGACGTTCTCGTGGGCAGAGACAAGCGCCACTGGGTCGTTGTCGAAGGCGAAGATGGGCTCCCAACCCAACTTGGCTGCTGCTATGGCAAGGATGCCCGAGCCGGTTCCGGCGTCCACCAGCGGGCCAAACGGTGCTCCCGAGCCTGCGGCCTTGTCTGGCGTGACACTTTCACCCGCGGCGCAGTCATCCTGGAGCAGGGTGAGCGTGCCCCTGGTGGTGGGATGAAGGCCGGTGCCGAACCCCAGCCCTGGGCTGATCTCAACATCCACCGCGCCCGACTCAGGCTCCCATGGAGGCCTCACTCGCACCCGTCCGATCACCACCGGGTGGAAGTGGTCCTTCCAACCATCCACCCAGTCCCTGGAGACCGCCTGTCGCTCGACCCGCACCGCATCCTCGGCCTGTAGCTCGGCGGGCAGTAGAGATAGCAGCTCCGCATCCGAGAGCATGGCGTCAACCGACGGGTAGAACACCAAGACCACAGTATCGGCCGGTCCTGATCCAGGAGCGATGGCCTCTTCAGCGTAGGGGCCAAGTCTCTCCATAAGCACCGCGCCGGCGACCTCGGCCCAAGACCGCGGCACGCTAAGCCGCAGCGCCGGATCACACGCGCCCTTCACAGCACACCCGGATCCCAGGCCGTCGCGGCTCAGCCGCTCAGCCAGTCACGGAGCTTGTGCAGCATCCCTTCATCGCGCCGGCCGTACTGCTGCTCGCCGCAGGCGTCCTCGAACTCCTGCAAGAGCCGCTTCTGGTCGTCGTCCAAGTCGTGAGGCACCATGACGTTCACAAGAAGCTGCTGATCGCCCCGGCCGTGGCCGTTCAGGTGGGTCACGCCCTTGCCGCGCAGGGTCTTGACCTCGCCGGGCTGAGTGCCGGCGGCGAACACCACCTCTTCGTTTCCGTCCAGGGTGGGGATGGTCAGGGTCACGCCCAGGGCCGCCTGCGTCATGGTCAGGTCGACAGGATGCAGTAGATCGTCACCCTGTCTGGTAAATAGCTCATGCTCGGCCACCCGCACGCGCACATACAGATCGCCCGGTCGCGCTCCCCGTTCACCCGCCCCTCCGCGTCCGGAGACTCGTATCCGCTGACCGGAGTCGATGCCTGCCGGTACCTGCACACTCACCTTGCGCTCTGTAACGGTGCGACCGGCGCCCTGGCAGTCCTTGCATGGCGAAGTGATCACCTGCCCTCTGCCTGAGCAGCGAAGACAGACGGCGGTCTGCACCATCTGCCCCAGCATGGTGCGGCGAACGGTGCGTATGTGCCCCGAACCCCCGCACTCCGAACAGGTGGTCACCGACGAGGGGTCGTCGGTGCCGACGCCCCCACAGACGGAGCAGGTGCCGTGGGCCCTGAAGTTGACTTCTGTCTCTATTCCGAAAGCAGCCTCTCCGAGCGTCAGTTCTATATCGACGGCCACATCCTCCCCTGGAGAAGGACCAGCCGCCCGGGCTTGCCCGAACGGAGAAGCGCCTCCGAAACCGCCGAAAGCGTCGAAGATGTTGGCAAATATATCGCCGAAGCCGGAGAAGCCATCGAAGCCCGTGCCCCCAGCGCCTCGCCGCAGGCCGTCATGCCCGTAGGCGTCATAGAGACCGCGCTTCTCGGAGTCGCACAGCACCTCGTAGGCCTCCGTGGCCTCCTTGAATTTCTCTTCGCACTCCGGATCGGTGCAGTTGACGTCGGGGTGGAGTTCCCGGGCCAGCTTTCTGTAGGCTTTCTTTATCTGCTGGAGGTCCGCGGCGCGCGGCACATCCAGCACTTCGTAGTAGTCGCGTTTCATGTTAGAGGGTGTTCACCTGAGCCGTTCTTGTAGGGGGTCATCAGTCGTAGCGCTCGCCCACCAGTTCGGAGAGCAACTGGGCGGTCTCGCGCACTGTGGCGATAGCCGTCTCGTAGTCCATGCAGGTGGGTCCCACCAGGCTGACCGTCCCCAGGCGACGCTGCGGAAGACCGTAGCTGGCCGCCACGACCGAGAACGGCTGCAGGGCGGCGGCCTCGTGCTCGCTGCCTATGCGCACAACCACTGTGCCCGCGGATAGAGAGCGGCGGAGCACCTGCAGCAACACGAAGCGCTCCTCGAGCAGTGCCAACAGGTCGCGGAGCGACGAGACGTCTTTGAGGCGCGGCTCCGCCAGGAGCCGCGCGGTGCCCCCCACGTACAACTCCTCCTGATACTGCTCATCTACCAGCTTCTCGAAGGCGGGAGTCAGGACCCGAAGAAAGGCGGCCTCTCGCGGGCTGAGTTCAGGGTTGGCCAGCACTCGCCTGACCAACCGCGCGGTAAGAGCCTGGTCGTGCAACATCTCGTTCAGATAAGTGCGCGCCCATTCCATGAGACCCGCGTCTACACTTTGCGGACACTCGATCATGCCCTTCATCACGGCCCCGGTGGAGACTATGAAAACGTACATGAGTTGATGTGGCTGCAAGGCGAGCAGTTCTACGTGCGAGAGACGGGCGCCACTCATCTTGGGGGCAAGAACCAAGGCAAGCAGGTTGCTGACCCTGGACATCGCGTCGGTGGCCTGGCGAAGGGCCGTGTCTATCTCGCCGGCCAAGTCCTCAGAGAGCATGGCCTCCGCCACTCGCGGGCGCACCGCCGGTCGAGGGAAAGCTCCGCTCATGAGACAGTCCACGAACTCGCGATAGCCCAGATCGGTGGGGACGCGTCCGGCCGAGGTATGCGGATGAGTGAGGTATCCCCTCTCCTCGAGTAGGGCGAACTCATTGCGCACAGTCGACGAAGAGACCTGCAGACCTACGGTGCCGGCCAGCTCCTTCGAGGAGATGGGCATGCACGTGCCGATGTAGCGTTCGGTGACGGCGTTGAGGATGGTGCGTTGTCTCTCTGTGAGTATCATCGCCTGCGGCGTAGGAGCTAGGACCCCTCTGGCGCCACCAGAAGAGCCCCGATAACACTGTTGCTGACATCCAAGAACCCTGGATTCAGGCGGATTCTATCATAGCGCCTCTCCAGGCAGCCCTGCGCCAGAAGCCGGTCACGGGCGACAACGTCCAACACCGAGAGCACGCCCTCCTCGTCCACTCCTTCGCTGGTGCGGAGACCCAGCATAGCCTTCTCCCACAGGCGTGTTCTCGCTGAGAGCGACTCCAGCCGGGGTGGCCGGCCGGCAAGGTAGTCGATGACCCTCTGCGGGTTGGTGCGGCGCTCAGCGCCGATCGTTGAGACTGCAGCCGCCCCTATGCCCAGGTAGTCCTCCCCACGCCAGTAGCCCTGGTTGTGCCGGCACTCGTGACCCGGTAGGGCGAAGTTAGAGACCTCATAGCGCCGATAGCCCGCCGCCTCCAGCCGCCCGGCGGCCTCGGCGTAGTGTTGCTCCGCGACCGCGCCTGCGGCCCCGCGGGCGCGGTCGCCCAGCTTCGCCTCCACCCACCGCCCATACTTGTCTGTGTAGGTCAGGTCGTATAGCGAGATGTGCGTGGGGTGCGCCGCGATGGCTGAAGTCAAGTCGGCTTCGGCCTCCCCCCAGGTCTGCCCGGGTATGCCGAACACCAGGTCAAGGTTCCACTCCTGCCATCCAGCGGCTGTCAGCGCCGCAAGCGCACCTATCACCTCGCTCTGTGTCACCCGCCGCCCGAGCGCCGCGCGCCGCGCCGGCGCGAACGACTGCACTCCCACCGACAACCGCGTCACGCCCGCGGCAGAGAGCCTGCAAAGAAGGCCGGTGTCGATGGTGCCCGGGTTGGCCTCGATGGTGAACTCGCCCCCGTCCGCGAGCCGCGCCGCGAGTCTTGTGACCACCTCGAAGAGTGACACAGGCGGCAAGACGGTCGGCGTACCCCCACCCAGGTATATAGTCTCGAAACGCGCCGTTCCGCCACGTTCGGCCCGCTTCGCCGAGCAAGGCCGCGACATACTCGTCCACCCTGCCCGCCCGGGCGTGCGGGCCCACAGGCTCAGAGGCGAAATCGCAGTAGGCACAGCAAGAGCGGCAGAACGGTATGTGTACGTACAGATGCGTCGCTTCCATGCGAGCCCCGTGCCTCGCTAGCCCACTATCCCCCAGATGAGCAACGCCAGCCCCAAGGCCATCCCAAGCGGCCCCAAGATGGCAGTCCACTTGTTCCAGAGTCTCGTCCCGCGGTCCGTCAGCACCGGACCATCCTCTTGCGTCTTCTCGGTCTTCTTGAGCTCCTTTGCCCACGAGCCGAAACGCAACCACATCTGAGCGGCTCCCATGACCACCAGCACGGCGCCCAGGATCACGTATTCCGTCATCATTTCTTGCTCTCTTTCCCCTCGCTCAAGTCGAGGACTGCCAAGAAGGCCTCTTGCGGGATCTCGACAGTCCCCACCATCTTCATGCGCTTCTTGCCCGCCTTCTGCTTCTCGAGGAGTTTGCGCTTGCGGCTTATGTCTCCACCGTAGCACTTGGCTATTACGTCCTTGCGCAGGGCCGCGACCGACTCGCGCGCGATGATGCGACTGCCCACCGCAGCTTGGATGGCGATCTCGAAGAGTTGCCGCGGGATCTTCTTGCGCAGACGCTCAGCCAGCCCGCGGCCCACCGCGTAGGCCCGGTCGGCGTGCACTATCAGGCTGAGAGCGTCGACCACATCGTTCGCTATGCGGATGTCAAGGCGCACCAGGTCGCCCGGCTCGTAGTCTTTGAGCTCGTAGTCCAGGCTGGCGTATCCCTTGCTCTTGGTCTTGAGCAGATCGAAGAAGTCGAGGACGATCTCGGCCAAGGGCAGGTCGTATTCCAGGCGCACCCGGTCGGTGGTGAGGTACTCCATGTGATTGAAGCGACCACGCTTGTCGTTGCACAACTCCATCACAGGACCCACGAACTCGGCAGGCAGGAGGATGTTGGCAGCGATATAGGGTTCGCGCACCTCCTGGATAGACCCCGACTCGGGAAAGTCCACCGGGTTGCTGACCTGCAGCACCTTGCCGCTGACCAACTCGATCTCGTAGCGCACGTTGGGCGTCGTGGCGAGCAGGTCAAGGTTGAACTCCCGCTCCAGTCGTTCGCGGACGATCTCCATGTGCAGGAGACCCAGGAACCCACAACGGAAGCCGAAGCCCAGAGCCTTCGAAGTCTCGGGCTCGTAGTGCAAGCGAGGCGTCGTTGAGCTTCAGCTTCTCCAAGGCGTCGCGCAGTTCGGGATACTGCTCCCCATCGATAGGGAAGAGCCCGCAGAACACCATGGGCGTGATATCGCGATAGCCAGGCAGCGGCTCAGTGGCGGGATTCTTGGCGCTCGTCAGCGTGTCACCCACGCGCAGATCGGCCACTTCCTTGATGCCCGGGATGATGTAGCCTACTTCGCCGGCCGTGAGAACGTCGGCCTTCAGCATGTCGGGACTGAAGATGCCTACCTCTTCGATCTCACTGCGCCGCTTGGTGACCATGGCCAGCAGCGGGTCGTCCTTGCGGAAGCTGCCGTCGCGCACCCGCACGAAGGCCACCACGCCGCGGTACTGGTCGTACACCGAGTCGAAGATGAGCGCCCGTGCAGGCCCCTGGGGGTCACCCTGCGGAGGTGGGATGTGCCTTACCACCGCCTCCAGCACCGCCTGCACACCCTCTCCCGTCTTGGCCGAGATCTGCAAGATCTCGTCGCGACGGCAGCCGATCACCTGGGCGATCTCGTCCGCGCGCTTCTCAGGTTCGGCTCCGGGCAAGTCGATCTTGTTGAGCACAGGCACTATCTCCAGGTCGTTCTCCAAAGCGAGGAGGGTGTTGGCCAACGTCTGCGCCTCGACCCCCTGGGTGGCGTCGACCACCAGTATGGCCCCCTCGCAGGCGGCGAGGCTCCGCGACACCTCGTAGGTGAAGTCTACGTGCCCCGGGGTGTCGATGAGGTTGAACTGATAGTCCTGGCCGTCCTCCGCCCTGTAGTAGATGCGCACGGCCTGGGCCTTGATGGTTATGCCCCGCTCGCGCTCCAAGTCCATACGGTCGAGTACCTGCTCCCGCATGTCGCGCTCGGCCACGGTGTTGGTCATCTGCAGTATGCGATCGGCCAGGGTGGACTTGCCATGATCGATGTGGGCGATTATGGAGAAGTTGCGGATGTGCTCGAAGGTACTCATAGGCGACGTATTCTAGCGGAAAGGCGGGCCGCGGGCCGCTTGACCCCGTACCACACTACCCCTATAGTCGCGACAGATCGATAGCGGAAAATCTGCTTCACCCACTGGGGGAGTGTGCCATGAAGCCTACAGAGGCTGCTCACGGTAGCCTGGCGTGGACCACATGGGCGAGCAGCCATGTCGCGTCCGAGGCAGCTGACGAAAGGCCCTGGCTCCATCGAGCTCGACTTCAGGTTCTGCGTCTTCTCTTGGCCCTGGGAGCAGTCGCACTAGTCTTCTTGGCGGTGCGGGCAGCCGTCCTACTAGGCGAATTCAAGCTGTCTGACACAGCCAACGCTCTATTCTTCTGTCTGCTGTTCCTTCTGTCCTTCGTCCGGCCCGGTTGGCTGACAGCTATCACGTGGCTAGGGTTGGCCTCGATCTTCATTAATGCAGTCGACGGTCTTGACCTCCATGGCGATGAAGCCATCGGCGGGGTGCATGTCCTACTGCCCCTCTTCATACTCTACGCCGCCCTTCTCGGCGACCTCTACATGAGTCTGACCGCCATGCTGGGAGTATTGGGCATCTACGCCGCTACCTGGATCGTGCGGGGGACCCTCGACTACCGAGACACCGTCATCCTCACTGACCTCATCGTGTTGACAGTGGTCTCCGGCGCGGCCGCCTTAGGGGTGTGGCTGCGGCACTCCCGCCTCGAGAAGACTCTGGAGTCGCAGGCCAAGGCTCTACGCAACGAACTCGAGACCAGGCTGCGAATACAAGCCATGGTCACCCACGATATCCGTTCTCCTTTGACAGGGCTGATCCTCGCGGCCAGCCTTGATGATGGCGAGACTGTTCAGGAGATGGCGAGCCGGATAGCCCAGGTCGTCGATTCTACCCAACGACTCACAAAGAGCTCCGGCATCACCCTCTCCACCGTATCTGTCGCCGAGATCTTCGACTACACCAGAGAGACATTCGCGGCGAGACTCTCCGCAAAGTACCAGACTCTGTCAATAACTGGCGACCCTCACCTCGCGGTGGAGGCCGACCTTCCCATACTCTGCAACTCGGTGCTTGGCAACTTCCTCGGCAACTCGATCAAGTATTCCCCGCGCGGCACGACTATCCGCATGGTGGCCGAACCGATGGCAGAAGAGGTGCGAATCGCGGTACATGACGAAGGCCCCGGCCTGCCGGCCGAGATCATCCAGAGTGGCCCGGGAGCGCCTCGTCGCCATTCGGTCGCCGGCACTCAGGGAGAGTCCGGCACCGGTTACGGGCTGCAGATAGCGGCCCTTTGCGCGGCTCGCATGAACGGCGCATCGAGATCCAGGACGTGACCCACGGAACGGGCATATCGGTGGTGCTGCCCCGTGTCTCCTGCATCTGACAATCACCTGGGGACGAGCCTTCCCTAGAAGCGCCCGGACCTGCGACAATATGCGCCGTGATCGTGATGCTTCGAACCTCGGATTGCGCCGTCCTGTCGATGATAGGCGCAGCCAAGCTGAGTACGTGCGTTGCCAATGCCCGCCGGCCCCGAGGCTCTAGGTTCGAAGTAAGGGCATCCAATGGATAACGCCTGGGCAAAGGAGCACGCATGATCATCGACATCAACATGCATCACCTACCGCAGAACCTCTTCTCTGACGAGAAGATCCTGAACGGCTTCCTGAGCTGCGTCCCCGACGAAGCCGGCCAGAACGCCTGTGTAGCCACCATGGAGTCGGGCAAGAAGCAACTCATCCTGGAAAAGCCCAAGGGCTACCAGAACCTCAACTACGTCGAGGGTGACTACGACCTGGAGTCCAAGCTCAAGGCCATGGACGAGACCGGCGTGGATATCGCCATCCTGCGCGTGCCGGTATGGCAGGAGTGGCTCAAGCTCGAGACCTGCAAGCTGATCAACGACGAATCAGCCGACATGTGCAAGCGCTCGAAGGGTCGTCTGTTCGGCACCGCCTGCGTGCCCCCGTGGGGCGGCAAGGACAACATCTACGAGATGGAGCGCTGCATCAAGGAGCTCGGCTTCGTCGGCGTCCAGCTGGCCTGCCACTACGGCCAGGTCTATCTTGACGACGCGGCCTTCAAGCCCTACCTGAAGGTCTTGAACGAGATGCAGGTGCCGGTCATAGTCCATCACACCCCGCTGCCGGTCAGGTACGAGTCCATCATCGACTGGACCAACCTGCGCCGCGAGATGGGCCGCATCATGGACCAGCAGACCGCTGTGGGCCGCGAGCTCTTCAGCGGCATGTTCGACGAGTTCCCCAATCTCAAGTTCATCCACACCATGTTCGGCGGCAACTGGTTCGCCAACTACAAGCTGATGACCCCGAAGAAGGGCAAGAAGAAGGAGGCCATGGATCGCCTCGACATGGGCGAGAGCGAGCGCATCGAGGGGTACCTCAAGAACAACATCTTCTTCGACACCACCCACCCGGCTTCGTGGGGCAAGGACCAGGTCGAGTGCGCCATCAAGGTCTGCGGCGCCGACCACATCCTCTTCGGCACCTCCTTCCCGGTCTTCTACAACTGGATGAGCGACGGTGTCGAGTTCATGAAGAAGCTCGACATCAAGAGGGAAGAGCGCGCGCTACATCATGAGCTGCAACGCCATCAAGCTGTTCAACCTGAAGGTCTGAGCATCTAGGTCTTCAGCAAGCGTTCATTGGCGCCCAGGATGGTCGAGAAGAGCGGCCATCCTGGGCGTTCTGGCTTTAGCGGGCGTGCTTGCTTCTACCGCCCGATGGGGTAGATGCACCCTAGCCACAATAACTACTTGGGGGTTAGCGTACACATGGATCTGGGCATAGCAGGCAAGCGAGCCATCGTCTGCGCGTCCAGCCAGGGGCTGGGCAAGGCCTGCGCCCTGGCGCTGGCAGAGGCGGGCGTCTCGTTGGTCATCAACGGCCGAGACCGCGCCCGGCTTGAGGCTGCCGCCTCCGACATCCGCAAGGCCACCGGGATCGAGGTCACGGCGGTGTCGGCCGACATCACTACCCCACAGGGGCAGGCGGATCTCCTCGCGGCCTGCCCGGAACCAGACATCTTGGTCAACAACAATGGCGGTCCGCCGTTTCGCGACTTCCGCGCGCTCGATCGCGAAGCCCTGGTCGATGGTCTGACCCTGAACATGGTCACTCCCAT
The DNA here is from genome assembly GCA_963747275.1 of uncultured Actinomycetes bacterium. GTDB lineage: Bacteria > Actinomycetota > Thermoleophilia > RBG-16-64-13 > RBG-16-64-13 > RBG-16-64-13. The sequence continues at coordinate 30,927 of CAVVEI010000003.1, read as the reverse complement.
CGAACTCATCCAGAAGGTCATCGACCCCATGGCCGCCCGCGGTTTCGGCCGCATAGTCAATATCACGTCGGTGGGCGTGCGCATGCCGCTAGCGGGGCTCGACCTGTCGAGCGGCGCCCGGGCGGGGTTGACTGCCTTCGTGGCAGGGGTGGCCCGCGCGTACGCAGACAGGAACGTCACCATCAACAACCTGCTGCCCGGCTACTTCGACACCGGTCGTCTGCGCGCCGGCCTCGCGGCGACGGCCGACCGCACGGGGTCGTCCGCGGAGCAGGTGGCTGCTGAGTGGCGCGACTCAGTCCCCGCCAAGCGTTTCGGCGCAGTATCCGAGCTTGGCGACACCTGCGCCTTTCTCTGTAGCTCCCATGCAGGCTACGTCACCGGCCAGAACATCCTGGTAGATGGCGGCCTGTTCCCCGGTTCGTTCTGACACTTCACCAGCTGTTCAGGCCCCTACGAGAGTGAGAGGCCCGGCCCGTAGTCCTTGACAAGGGCCCCCCTGTCCTTCTTAATGCCTGTACCAGTCCGAAAACGTTACGAAATGGCCTGGCGGTAGAACGTTCTCTTCGGCATGTCAGTTCACCGATTCGAGAAGGAGGGGTCCGCGTGGGTAAGAAGTTCAGTACGACGTCTGTTAGTGATAGGCATCATCCTGGTCGCAGCCGCGATCGTATGGTGGGCGGTGATCGCACCGATGTTGGTCAAGCTGCCCAGCGACATCGACACCAACATGAAGTTCGAAGGCAACCTGACCGTCTATATGGATGCGGCATCGGGCGCTTCACTGCCCGAGGGCCAGGAGATGAAGGTGCCCATTCAAGCAGACCGCAAGTTTGCCGCAGTCCCTGACCTCTATACCTCGAGCACCGCGATCCTCGAGGACACCCTTGTCATAGCCATGGCCGGCGAGGAGTCGACCCAATGCACCGCTACGCCTTGGACCGCAAGACCCGCAAGTGCGTCGAGAGCGCCGAGAACTGGTCTTATGACAAGGCTATCGCGCTTGACCGCACCGGCAACTACGGCCCGCTCTTCCCTGGCGGACTCAAGGTCGGAGACACCGTCACGGTGTTCTTCAACGATCCCGCCAAGGCCTTCGACGTGACCGTGGCTGAGGAGATCGCCGACTGGAACGGTCTCGGCATAACAGTGCTCGAGATCGACGCCACCCGTCCCTCCTCCGAGTACTACCCCGCCATCGCTGCCGCGGTGCTCGGGGGAGCCCAGAGTCTCCCGATGGAGATCACCTTCGCGCAACTCGCTGACCAGTTGAAGGCCAAGGGTCTCGACCTCGCGGCCCTCTTGGCCGCCGTGGCCACGGTCGCCAGCCCTGAAGACCTGCAGGCGCTGCAGGCGCTCCAGCAGCAGCCTGTCAAGCTGATCTACAGCCAAGAGAGCGGCGACATCATCTACATCGAGAAGAAGACAGGCGCCACGGTCGGAGCGACTTTCGATCGCACCACCACCATGAGCGTCGATAGCTCCGCGCTGACCGGCGCGCTCCCTGTGCTGACCAAGTACGCTACCGACCCAACCGTGGGCCCGGCGCTTCAAGCCGCCATGCAGGCCTTTGGCCAGCTCGCTGAAGTTAAGCCCGCCAAGGTCTTCAACCAGAACATGAGCATCATCGCCGACAGCCAGGCCAGCCTCGCTGACTCGGCCAAGGAGAAGATCCCCTTGCTCACCCTGGTCAACCTTTGGATCCCCCTGATCATCGTGTGCCTCGGCGCACTCATCGTGATAATCGGTGGTATCGGACTCATGGTCGGCTCCAAGAAGGCTGCCGCCTAGCTGACCACTGGGCAGCGAGGCTGGCGGAATCTTCCGGCCGAAGCTGCATGGTAGTCACCCGGCCCCGTCCACCTTAAGGTGGACGGGGCCTCTTGTATCTGTACACTGGAGGCTAGCCGATCGAGCCAGGCGAACAGGAGGGTCGCGATGCGTAAGAAGCTCAGCATAGCCATGATCGCTGTAGGTGTCGTCTTGGGGGTATTCGCCCTGGCATGGTGGCTCTTCATAGCGCCACAGCTGGTCAAGCTCCCAAGCGATATCGACACGAGCATGGATCTTGAAGGCAGTCTGACTCTGTACGTAGACAAGGACACGGGCTTCCCGCTCGGGGCCGGCAAGGAGACGGCCGTCGCCGTCACCGCCAACCGCACTTTCGCAGCGCTGCCGAATCTGTTCACCTCCGGCACCGCCTTCTTCGAAGACACTATGAACCTGAGCATAGACGACAAGAACGCAGAGCCGCAGGTCGCTCACTACGCGATGAGTCGCACGACGCGCAAATGCGTCGAGAGTGACGAGAACTGGGCACTCACTGAGGACAACAAGGTCGACCGGACCGGCTCCTACGGCCCCTTGTTTCCGAGCGGGCTGGGGGTTGGAGACACTGTGTCTGTCTACTACGACGACCCCTCTAAGGCTTTCGAGGTAGAGGTCGTCGAGAAGATCGAGGACTGGAAGAGCTTGGGCATATCGGTTCTCAAGATCGACGCCTCTAGACCATCCAGTCCCTATGATCCGGAATCCGCAGAAGTGTTGCTGGTACGAGGCCAAGGCCTACCGACTCAGGTCTCGCTGAGTCAGGTCATCGCGATCCTGAACTTCGACTTCGACTTGCCCAAGGTGCAGTCGCTTTCGAAGTATCTCCCCGGAGGCGCGCAAATCCCCGGAGGCGCGCAAATCCCCGGCGCCGCCGGACTCTACGATGCCGTCAAGGCGGCCATCAACCAGATACAGCAGACCCTTGACGACCACCCGTTGACCGTGAGCTTCAACCAAGAGAGCAACGACTTCTACTTCGTCGAGCAGATCACCGGGGCCACAGTCGACGTCACGTTCGATCGGACCACCACCATGAGCGTCGACACCTCGGTGGCCAAAGAGGTGAGGGGGTTGCTCGGCAAGTACACCTCCCTCCCCATCGTCGGCCCTCCGATCGCTAGCGCTCTGGACAGGGTCGACGAGGTCGCTGCTGCCTATCGGTCCCCCATCAAGGCCTTCAATCTCACCATAGGAACGACCGAGGCCAGTCAGGCAACCATGGCCCAGTACGCTAAGGACAAGATCTCGCTGCTGAACTGGGTCCAGTCATTGCTCCCCCTGATCGTCGGAGCTGTGGGTGCGCTGATCCTGCTCGTAGGCTTGATAGCTCTCGCCGTCCCTCGCAGGGCAGCGGCCGAGTAGCATTTTTGGGCGTACCCGCCGCCCAGCATCGGACGGCGGGTACGCTACGCTGCGAAACCAGCCCCTAGGGGCCGCTGATCTCCTTGGCCCGCCAGCACGCCACCGAGTGCTTCGGCCACATCTCGGTCAACTGCTGCGGCTGCTCGCAATCCGGTCGGGCGTAGCTGCACCGAGCCGCAAAGCGGCACCCCGGCCTCGGATTGATGGGCGATATGATCTCGCCTTTGAGGATCACGCGCTTCTTCTCGCGGTGGATGTCAGTCGTGGGGATCGCGGATAGAAGTGCTTTGGTGTATGGGTGAAGCGGCTTCTCGAACAACTCGTCGGCCGGAGAGGTCTCGACCACTTGGCCGAGGTACATCACGCAGATGTGATCCGAGATATGGCGCACGACCGATAGGTCGTGCGTGACGAAAAGGTAGGTCAGCTCGTGCTCGTCCTGTAGGTCTTGAAGAAGGTTGAGCACCTGTGCGCTGATCGAGACATCCAGGGCCGAAACCGGCTCATCGCAGACGACAAGCTTGGGCCTGAGCGCCAACGCTCGCCCGATGCCCACACGTTGTCGTCTGCCACCGTCGAGTTCATGGGGATAGGCCAACCTGATGCGTTTGTCTACGCCCACCATGTCCATGATGCGCTCTGTCTCTGCCAGCCTCTCCTTCCGCGAGTAGCGGCCGGAGATGGTGAGAGGCTCCATGACGGTCTGCTGAACAGTCATGCGGGGGTTAAGAGACGAGAACGGGTCCTGGAAGATGAACTGCATGTCCTCCCGCAGCCTGCGTAGCCGCCCGCCTTTGACCTGGGTCACATCTTCGCCCTCGAAGATGACCGAGCCGCCCGAGCTCTCAAGCAGGTGGATAAGGGTGCGCCCCAGGGTCGATTTTCCGCAGCCTGACTCCCCCACCACGCCCAGGGTCTTGCCCTTGTCTATCGAGATCGACACGTCATCGACCGCGTGAAGCATGCCCCGAGGGGTCGGGAAGTACTTCTTCAGATTCCTGGTCTCGATCAGCGGAGGCATGCGCTCCCCTCCCCTTCGGTTGTGACTTTGATGCACCGGCACATATGTCCCGGAGCGATCTCTTTGAGAGGTATCGGCGCCTGCCTGCATCCTTCGTCGGCCATTGGACAGCGAGGGCTGAAGTAGCAGCCGGCGGGCAGACCCGAGGGGTCGGGAGGCAGCCCGGCGATAGGACAAAGCCTGTCTACGTCGTCGTCCAGCTTCGGCACCGCGCCGAACAACCCCAGGGTGTAGGGGTGTGACGCGTGATCGTAGATCGCTTCTTTGCTGCCGCTCTCGATGATTTGGCCCGCGTAGATGACGGCTAGGTCATCACACACCTCCGCTACCACGCCCAGGTTGTGCGAGATCAGAACCATCGAGGTACCGAGCTCCTTCTGCAGTTTCGCGATCATCTCCAGCACCTGAGCCTGGATGGTCACATCCAGGGCCGTAGTGGGCTCGTCGGCCAGCAACAGCTCCGGGCTGCAGGCCAAGGCCATTGCGATCACAACACGCTGCTTCATACCCCCGGAGAACTGATGCGGATACTCCGCGAAGCGGTCCCGGGGGATGCCGACCAGCTCCAACATCTGCTTCGCCTTCTCGCTCGCCTCTTGTTTCGTGAACTTATTGTGCAGCTTCACCACTTCGGCTATCTGCTGGCCCACTTTCATGATCGGGTTCAGGGCCGTCATCGGGTCTTGAAAGATCATGGAGACCTTGTGACCACGGACGTGGCGCATCTCCTTCTCGCTCAGCTTCAGTAGGTCTTGCCCGTCGAGATACACCTCTCCTGCCATGATCTTGGCCGGAGGGTCGGGCAGAATGCGGAGTATCGCCTTGGCGGTCGAAGTCTTGCCGGCTCCTGTCTCACCGACCAGACCCAGGGCCTTGCCGCGTTCGAGCTTGAACGAGACCCCATTGACCGCGTGGATGACCTGTCCTTCGGCTGTGTACTCGACCACCAGGTCATTCACACTAAGAAACGTGGCGCTATTGCTAGTCATAGTCTCTCGTGTCCCTATTTCTTCAGCTTTGGATCAAGGACATCACGCAGGCCGTCGCCGAGCATGTTCAGCGATAGGACCGAAAGCATGATGAAGGCGCCCGGGAAGATTACCAACCAGGGCTTGGCGCGGAACAAAGGCAGGCCCCCAGCGATCATGGAGCCCCATTCCGGCAGCGGGGGCTGGAGGCCCAGCCCGATGAAGCTGAGCATCGCGCACATCATGATGGTGTTGCCGATGCTCATGGTCGCCGAGACCAACAGCGGAGAGAAGCTGTTGGGAAGCACATGCCTGAAGATGATGCGAGGCGTCCTCGCGTTGATGGAGACTGCCGCCTCCAGATACTCTTGGTGCCGCATGCCCAGAATCCCCGCCCGCGTCAGGCGGATGCTCATGGGTATGTTGCCGACAGCCAGAGCAAGCATGGTGTTGACATAGCCCGGTCCCAAAACCGCGGAGACGACCATGGCGAGCAGGATGCCGGGAAGCGACTGAAGAACATCGGTAAGACGCATGACTATGCTGTCAGTCCACTTGCCGAAGTAGCCGGCTATGGCTCCAAAGACCAAGCCTATGGCCGCCCCCACTGCGACACCCAGCACTCCGATGCTGAGAGAGTACCTACTCCCATAGATTATCCTGCTGAAGATGTCTCGCCCCAGTTCATCCGTGCCGAACCAGTACGTCGACGAGGGGCCTTGGGTCCGAACGCTCACATCCACGAGATCGATCGGGTGCCTGAGCAGCAGCGGCGCAAAGATGGCCACGAGCGCCAGCACCCCGAGAAGGACACCGCCGATGAGAGCGGTCGGGTCCTTGGCCAGTCGGCGCAGCAGAACGACAGACTGTCTCCGCCTCTTGATCTTCGTCGCACCTGCCTCCACAGCGGCAAAGCTAGGCATGTTGTCTTCTCCACTTCAGCTTCTTGCCCGCGAACTGAGCCTTGACCCGGGGGTCGATGAAGGCATACATCAGATCCACAAGCAGCATTATCAAAGCCAGGGCGAGGGCCAAGAAGATCACCGAGCTCTGGACGACGTTATAGTCGCGCTGGCTGATCGCATCGACCAGGTACATCCCCACGCCGGGTATGCTGAAGAGCTTCTCGATCACGATATTGCCGGCGAGCATCATGGCGATGCCGTTGCCCACGATAGTGATAACCGGCAGCATCGCGTTGGGCAAGGCGTGTCTGAAGAGTATGCGCATCTCGGACATGCCCTTTGCCCGAGCCGTCGTTATGTAGTCAGAACGAATCACGTCCAGCATGCTGGAACGGGTCTGTCTAGCCTGTGTGGCGATGCCGGGAAAGGCGTTGGCTACGGAGGGAAGGATGTAGGCAGCGATCCCCCCCAGCCCCAACGCCGGAAGCCAACCCAGCTTCACCGAGAAGATCAGTATCAAGATCATCGCAATCAAGAAGTTGGGCATGGATATGCCGAACATGGCGCCGAACATCGAAAGGCGGTCGGTGATGCCGTTGCGCCTGACAGCCGCGATGATCCCCAAGGGGGTGCCGACGAATATCTGCAAGAAGATGCAGATGCCCGTAATGGCCAAAGTGCGCGGGAAGCGCTGCAGCAGTTGGTCGGTGACCGGGGTGTGGTAGACCCAGGACTCACCAAAATCGAAGTGCAGGAAGATGCCTTCCAAAAAACTGCCCAGACGGACGATGTAGGGGTCGTCGAGGCCCAGCGCAGCTCTCTTGGCTTCGATCATCGCCGGTGTCGCCTCTGGGCCCATCATCAACTTGGCGGGATCACCCGGGATGAAGTACATGATCGTGAAGATCAGTATCGTTACTCCCAGGACCACCAGGACGGTCCATAGAAGCCTCTTTAGGATGTATATGCCCACGCTAGCCTCTCTACTCGAAACCGCGTCTCACATCGGCGGTCGTGTGGCACTGCCGTCCCCTGGCTGTCGCCAGCAGGTTCGGGCAGTGCCACATCTCGCCTTACTACCTAGCTCTGTTGCTAGCAGAGTACGTCATTGGGTCTTACTTGAAGTCCGCCGCGTATTCGCACGCGCCCGGAATGATCTGGCCCCTCTTGTCGGTGAAGATGCTGGTCACACCAGCGACGCTCACCACATTGTTCTGCCAGGAGAGCAGTCCTAGAGCGTACACGTTCTCCCTGTCGTAAGTGACGAAGGCGTCGAGGTTGGCCTCAGTCTGGCCGCCTTCCGCGCTTGCAGCAGCTAGAAGCGACTGCAGTTCGGGGTCATCGAACCAGTTGGATGTCGTACCGTCGTAGCGATCGGCGGCGTAGAGCAGTGCCCACGGGCTGAAGACTTGCTCCCCGCCCGCGGTAGCATCGAGCAGCAGATCCCAAGCGGTGGGATCGTACTTGAGCTGATTGTAGACGGCGCTCTCAACTGCGTTGATCTCGACGGTGATCCCGATCTCCTTCAGCTGAGACTGGATGACCTGAGCCACCAGCCCGCTCTTGGGATCGGTCTGGCACAGCAACTTGGCTGTCATGCCTGAAGTGGCACCAGAAGCGGCAAACAGCTCCTTAGCCTTGGTCACGTCCAGATCGTAGTAGGGTTCAGAATTCCACTTCTCAAGGTAACCGTTGAAGTTGGCGTTGCCGATGGTGTGTGAGACGGCATAACCGTTCTCGCCCGCCGCGGCCATGCCCACAGCATCCTTGTCTATCGCATAGGCGACGGCCTGACGCAGCTCCAGCTTGGTGAACGGATTCCCCTCGGAGCCATTGAAGTTCAGGCACTGAGTCAGGTTGTCCAGGAGCTTGGCCACTGCATACTTCGAGTCGCCCTCGAAGCGAGTGACGTCGGCCCCGGAGACAGAACCGGAGATGTCGGCAGCACCGGTCTCAAGCGCGACCGAGTGCTGGGCTGCTTCTGCGATGACCTGGAAGATGATCTTGTCGACGTTCTGTGCGGCGAACGGAGACTTCAGAGCCTCGTCCGTCTGCCAGTAGGCGGCGTTCTTCTCGAAGGTTATGGTAGAGCCAGGGACGCTCTCGGTCACCACGTAAGCACTGGTCGAAACCGGCTTGGTGGCGAACTTGTCTGCGCTGGCCTCATAGGCCTTCTGGCTGACGACCGGCTGCTCCCCAAGGATGCCTTCTACGTCACGTCCCGAGAGCGCCTTCTTGAACTTGAATTCCACGGTGGTGTCATCAGTAGCCGTGACCGATTCGATATCCCCCAGTGGCCGGAGGTTGCCGGCTGCCATGCCGGTGGTATACGAATAGGCGACGTCAGCTGCTGTGACCGCGTTGCCGGCACTGTCCGTCACCCCAGCGCGGATCTTGACGACTGCGCCGGTACCATCGGCGTTCGTCTCGAACGACTCGGCGATGACCGGAGTCTCGTCGGCCAACAGGAACTCATACATCGTGTTGAGCACACCGATACGCCCGAGGCTCATGCCGACGAACGGCCCGAGATCCCCAGGATCGGCACCGATGGCCATGGTGACTTCAGAGCCGGCAGCCGCGCCGCCCCCGTCGTCGCCGCCACAGGCCACCGCGAACATGCCGATCGCCAAGATCAGCATCAAGAGGAAAACAACACTCTTTTTCATTTCAGCTGTTCCCCATTCTGTCCGTACTTCACTACAGAAACATTCTCCGTACCCTCGCCTCCGGTCCTACCAGGCTTTCACCCCCTTGCCGTGTGACTACCGGTCTATCGGTCGAAGACATACCGCACGTCGTAACCGATGTGCGATCCTTTGCAGGCGGCCATACGCTTGTACTCGAGTCGATGCATGACGAAATCCTCGGGGCCGTCCTCAGGGAGAGTCATGGGATCCCCCTCGGCGCCCGCCAAGATCTGCCGGGCGTTCTCCAAGCAGTCGGCGACCAGAGAGGCGTCCAAGAGACCCTCCCCGTGGCCCCAGCAGATGTGCTCGTATTCCGACCGCCGAGCAACGAGCTTCTCCAGGTTGCGAACGTACTGCTCGATGGTAGGCTGAGGTTCGTCCTGCTGCCAGTAGAGCATCACAAAGGGCGCGACCTCGTCCCCGGTGAACAAGAGGCGCCGCTTCTTGTCCAGAAAGGCCACACTGCTTGGCGCATGCGCTGGAATCTCGATGACCTCCAGGTCCCGAGCGCCCAAGTCGATCTTGTCACCTTCGCCGACCACCTGGATGGGGTAGTCCAACGGATAGGTCAGCCGTGCCTTGCTGGGGTAGGGGATCTTGGCGATCTCAGCCGCGGCCGCGCTCATCAAGGCGAGACTGAACCACCCGTCTCCCCCGGTGTGGTCGAAGTGCCCGTGGGTGTTCGCAACCCAATCAACAGGCTTGTCCGTGAGGGTCTGTACAAATGCCTGGACGTTCCCGGTCCCGAACCCCGTGTCGATGAGCACACCCCGTTCGTCGCCGACGACTAGATAGCCGGTACAGCCATCAGCATGGATCAACCACGTGTTCTCACAGAGCGTCTCCGCCTTCCACTCCCGCGTGGCCGCTCCGGACTCCTCGGTCGTCACATCAGAACTCACACTGTCCCCCGTGCCCTCTGTCGTTGGAAGAATCAACTCCTCGCATCGCTGAAGGTGTGTGACCAACAGAATGCGGATTCTCTTTGCCAACAGAATAGAGATTCTTTTACAGCTTTGTCAAGCCTAACCGAATCTAAATTCTTTTGGCTTAGGAGAAGAGCCTCGCCACGGCAGAGAAGGAGGTCTCCGTGGCGCTGTCTGCCGCGCCAAGGGAGGAGGTGGGAAGGAGCTTGGGCCGGTCGATGAGGTCTGGTATCAGCCCCGCGCCCAGGGTACGACCAGAGAGCTAGTTGCTGCCGTTGCCCCGCAGGAAACTGATGAGGGACAACTTGAGCTGCTTGAAGATGCTCTCATCGGTGACACCGAAGGTCACGCGTGCTGTCAGGCCCTGAGGACAAGACTCTGGTCTGCATGACCGACGTGCACATGGCGTAGACCATAGCCATGGCCTCCTCTGGGTCGGGGTGCGCTATCTCGTTGCGGTGACCGCGAAGGACCGCATCTATGAACGCACTTCTGCGCAGGTGGTTGACCTGCTCGGCTCTTCGGCGCATGACCGGGTCGAAGGTCGAGAGTATCCAGAACGCCCGCAGTAGTTTGCGCTCCGTCGAGCATGTTGTCGATGTAAGATATCCAGGGAATGATCGACCACGTCCTCCAGGGACTGGTCGACCGTCAGCCTCAGTTTCCAGAGCCGCGATGATCTTTGGTTCGAGACGTGCATACACCCTCTCTTGCACCGCATGTAGAAGCGCCGTCTTGTCCGGAAAACGGGAGTAGAAGGCCCCCACAGAGAGGCTGGTGCGGTCCAGGACCTTCTGGATGGTGAACACATCGACCTCCTCCTCGCGCAACTGATCTTCGGCCGCGGCGAGGAGTCGTTCCAGCGTTCTCGCGCCAGGCGGCCGTTGCGGCTGGTGATAGGTGGCGGGAGTATCGACCGGTTCCATACGCCCGAGTATACCTGCGAGCGATTCAGCCCGCCATATCGAGCAGAAGTCCGACGGCCTCTTCCACCAATATCTCGGCCGAGCCACGAGCGAAAGGAGAGTTCATGGCCTCATATGTGACCCGGTCATAGGCGCTCAGGTCGGCCATGTACTTTGCCGCGCCGTTCACCATGGTCAGCACCAAGGTCTCGGACATGGGCGACCTGTCTCTTATGCTGACCCCCGTACTAGAGGAGAGCTCGGGGCTGACTCCCACCAGTGCTACGTCGCCCAAGCCAATAGCGGCAATGACTCCCTGGCGATCCGGACCCGGAAGGAAGTCGCGTCCAGTGGTCGGCTCCAGCAGCCGGGTCTCAGTCATCTGTTGCCCGGCGAACCTCACCGTGTTCTGTCGGGTGACCAAGGGTCGGCTAAGCCCCCGGCATACCATGTCCTCGGCGACGCGCACCACCTCCGCCCCCAGACGGGCCCCCAGCATCTCGGCGATGAGATTACCCCCAGTCAGCGCGGGAGCCTGATCGCCCGCCGCGCCCATCACGAACAGGGCCACGGCGCAGTCGCCGTACTCCTCCTCGATCATTTGAGACGCGGCACCCGCCAGATCAGCGGTCACCAGATTGCCTTCACCCTCTCCAGGCGGACGTTCCATGACCGCCGGTCGCACGCTGTGGCTGAACAGTAGAGCGAGCAGATGCCCGTCTACACTCTCGAAGCGTAGTACCGTCAAGGTCTTGTCGGAGAAACCCGTCTCGTTGAAGCCCAACCACCAGCCCTGGGCGGTGGGGACGTCGCGGTTGACGTTCACATCGCACACACCACGTCCGTGCCCCATGCGGGCCTCCTGAAGCCCGTTGACAGCCCGGCAGGCAGCGTCGCGCACGGCCGCCTCCAGCGCCGTCGACAGTAGGTGGCTCCTCTCCCCGTCCGCCGGGGTCTTGCACATCCCCTTCGTCATCACGTGTGGCGCCGACATGGTGTGCGTGACGCAGATCCAAACGTTCTCCACCGGTAGCCCAGCTACCTCGCCAACCGTGCTTCGGAGCGCCCCGACCTGCTCCTCAGGCAACGAGGTGAACTCGATGGAGACGAGCGCGACCCTTTCGCCGCACTCCAGCAACAACACGCGCGCGTGCAGGGGGTCATGCACACCGCTGAACCCCTCCGTGGGAAAGAGCTCCGCGGGCAGCTCGATGCGCGCCCTGCCTGCACCCGCCCGCAGCTGCGCAGATGCAGGGTGCTTTGGATCTGACGACTCAGTCACTGATAGGTCTCCTTCGCCTCTCTCGTCGCTACTCGCTACCCTCGGAGTCGATCACCAGCTCGGTCTCCCGGGGTGAGCGCCTGCGACGCACCACGTTCACCAGGTCTCGCGGCTCGGACATGCCCAGCGCTCCGGCGGTAAGAAGGTAGGCCGCTCCGCCGCCCAAGTAGGCCAACCCCACTGAGGCCACCTGTGCCCAAAGACCGCGCCCCAGAGCCTGGTCGAGCAGCCACCAGACCTCGTACGCGACCCCACACAGAGGGACCAGGGCGATGACGGCGCGCGTCGCCGACCAGGTGACCCGACGGACGTCCACGCCATCGATGCGAGGACCGAGCAAGAACATGAGGGCGAAGAAATTGAACATGCTCACGATCGACGTCGCCAGAGTGATGCCTCCCACTCCCATCGGCTTGTAGAGAAAGATGGTGAGGACGGCGTTTATGGCCAGGTTGCCGATGCCTGCCGCCAGCGGCACCCAGGGCTGCCGGATGCTGTAGAAGGCGCGGTTGAGAAGGGTGTTGACGCTCACGAAAGCCATGCCCACGCTGTAGAACGTCAAGGCCGAGGCTATGCCGGTCAAGGCGGTCTCGTTACCGCGCACTGCTCCGTGCTCATACACCAGGCGCACCGTCGGCAGGGCCAGGATGGCGAACAGAGCGGCGAACGGCAGAGTGACGAAGAAGATCTGGCGGATGCCCAAGAGAAAGGTCTTGGCGGAACTCGTCCTTGCGCCCCCCCACCACGTGTCGCGAGAGAGTGGGAAATAGCACGGTGCCTATGGCTATCGCGAAGACCCCTTGAGGCAGCTGGAAGAGACGGAAGGCCCGCTCGATGATGGCCGGCGCCGGCACGCTGATGAACGAAGCCACTATGGTGCCTATGAGCGAGTTGAAATTTACGATACCCAGACTGATCATAACCGGGCCCAGGAGCATGCCCACCCGTCTTACCCCCGGGTGGCGCAGATTCAGCCGCCATGGTGAACGCATCTCGGGAGCGACGGCGACAAACTCAGGCTCTGCCTCCCCGCCCCGGTAGACGTTCACGTTCGCGTCCGCCGCGCCCGACCGCCGCCATCGCCGCTTGATCACAGGAGGCACCTGGATGAGGACCTCCACCACCGTGCCGGCCAGCACGCCCCAGGCCAGAGCCTTGACGCCGTAGCCCGCAAAGGCCATGACGAAGGCTATGATGATCAGATTCCACACCACCGGGGCTACGGCCGGCATGGCGAAGTGGTTGTAGGAGTTGAGTATGCCCATCAAGATGCCGGCGATGCCGAGAATGACCACAGTCGGGAACATGATGCGCATGATCTGGACTGTAAGCGCCGCTATGCTTGGGTCGCTGAATCCGGGCCCGGGTGCCACAAGCCTCGCCACCTGTGGAGCGAAAAGCATGCCCAACAGGCAGATCACGCCCAGAACCGCTGTCGCCAGAAGGGTCACGTTGAAGGCCACCTGCCAGGCCTCGCGCTTGCGCTCCTTCTCCAACAGACCCGAGAACACGGGTATGAAAGCCGCCGAGAGAGCCGTGTCGGCAAGCAGGGTGCGCACAAGGTTGGGCACCTTGTTGGCGACCGTGAAGACACCAAGGTCGTCGCCTACATCGTAGTAGTAGGCCATCATGATCTCGCGGACGAGACCCAGTATCCTCGAACCTGCTGTGGCCACCACCAAGAAGGCGGCAGCCATAGCCAGTCGTTTTTTCGCGTTATTGCCCATGTGCGAGGGTTATGCTAGACTGCTGCGACTTTGAAGGGAAGACGGGAGGAATGAAGATTGGCTAATACCAAGCAGCAGCGCAAGCGGGTGCTCATCGCCCAGCGTCAGCGGCTGGAGAATCTGCGTTGGAAGTCGTCCATCAAGACGCACTTCAAGCGCCTCCAGACCAGTGTGACCGCCGGCGAGACTGAGGCCGCTGCTGACATAGCCAAGAAGCTCAACTCCACCATCGACAAGGCCGCCGCGCACAATGCCATACATGACAACAACGCGGCGCACAAGAAGTCGAGGGTGGCAAGGCTTCTCTCCCAGCTCTAGAGCCCTCCGCACGGCGGCCCTCTCGGGTCTCCGGACTCTCAGTCGAACACGGTCGCGCGTTGGCGTGCGTCTGCTCACGCGCTGAGCAGACGTCCAAGGCAGAGCTGCAACTCCACGTCGTCGGGCAGCGGCCCCATGCCTTTCATCCGAGCGTCCGTCTCAGCCAGCACCGACAGCCTGCGGGCTATGCCGTCGATACCCAGCCGGTCTGCCTGCTCCATGAGCTTGCGCACCGGGTAGGGCTTCATCTTCAGTTCTGTCTGAATAGCCTCTTGCCGCATGCCCTCCTCCTTCATGGCGGCGACCCGGCTCATGTTCTGAAAGTTGCGGAGGATGCGGCCGAAGAGCACCTCGAGCCTCTCCCCTGCCGCCAGTAGTTCGTCGGCGGCCGCGAAGGCGGCGGCTCCTCTCCCCAGAGCCAAGGAGTCGAGCAGATCGAAGATGCTGGCCTCATAGGTGGGAGTGCCGAGTAGACGTATGTCGTCGGCCGTGATCCTGCGACCGTCGGCGTAGAGCTGCAGCTTCTCCAGTTCGCGCAGAAGCACGTTCTGGTTATCGCCGCACCGTTGCACCAGAAGACGAGCCTCTTGCATACCAAGGTCCATGTCCAGCCGCGCAGCCGCCTCTTTGATCACCCACTGGGGCAATTGTGCCCCCTTGGGGGCCGCATACTCCAGGATGTCACCGTGTTTGGCGGTCGCCGCGCGGAGTAGGTCGGTCGCGGGCAGCTTCTCGGCCACCAGCGCCAGACAAGCATCAGGCGCAGGCGCCGCGAGATACGCCGCCACCGACTCCTTCTCAGCCTTGAGCCAAGCGTTGGCCTGTCGTACGAGCACCAGTCTGGTGCCCCCGAGAAAGGCCAGCGTGTTCGCGGCACCCACCACCTCAGATGCCGTGTCCACCGTAGCGTCGAACTCGCTGATATTGGCGTCGCTGCCAGATTCCTCGACTATCCGCGCCTTGAGCCGTTTGACGGCCTGCTCGATCTTGGGCAGGTCGTCTCCCAGCAGGAGGTATGCGGGCTTGAGGGGCGGGCGGGCCTTTTCGCTCACCGGACGGGAGTCCTTTCGGTGGTGATGGATATCTGCGCTTCCTTCAGCCTACAGGATACCCAACCAGCCCTGTCGGTGCGAACCACCGTGCCCACCTCGCTCTCCAGCAGCGCCACTGTGGTACGGTCAGGGTGGCCGAAGGAGTTGTCCTCCCCCACCGAGACCACGGCGGCCCAGACGCCCAAAGTATTGAGCAGGGCAGCCGATACGGCACCACGACTGCCATGGTGAGGCACCACTGCAATCTCCGCGCAGGGCAGGTCATAGCTCGCCAAAGTCTCGGCCTCGGCATCGCCCGGCAACAGGACGTCCACCTCCTCCGCGGTCACCACAGCCACCAACGAGGCGGCGTTCAACTGGTCCCCGGTCGGAGCTCCACCCCTTGCCGACCAGGGGTCAGAACCCTCTGTCATGACCAGCGGTCTGGCGGGTGCGAAGAAGCGCACGGCTATTCCGTTCACCGTAATCGAGTCACCACGGGCCGCCAAGACCAAGCGGCAGCCCTGGCCGGCGAGCGTTCGACGCAGTTCCAGATAGTCCCGCGCTTCGGAGCCCTCCTGGGCATGGACTTGACCCTCTGGAGCGAACGCGCCTGTCGGCGGGGCCCGTGCGGCCGCCTGGCCCACCTGTACGTTGTCGATGAGCATCGCGATGTCCAAGTCGCGCAGTGCCTCGACCAGGCCCGCAAAATGGTCGGCGTGAGGGTGCGAGACGATCACCGCATCCAACTCACTGACGCCCAAGGCCCGCAACTGTCCCCCCAGGTCGCAGCCGGCCGGCCCCCCATCGAACAGCAGAGCGTGGCGGTCGGGAGTACGCACCAGAACGGCGTTCCCCTGCCCCACATCGAGAACTCGCACCTCGACGCGGTCGGGCCAAGAGCGCCCTCCCACGACCATCTGTAACGTTTCGACCCCCTGTACCGCCAGCGAATAACCTCCGCACCCAAGTGCGAAGCCACAGGCCACCAGCGCTACACCCACCGCCCAGAGCCCGGCGTCGGTGTCGCGGGCGGTGTCGTCGCAGCCAGAGGAGCGAGCGAGAGAAGTACGGCAAGCGCAGACGGAGAGGCAGCCTGACCAGTCTTCCCGTCACGGCCAGAGCGGCAGGCAAGAGCGCTGCGCCACCAACGAGCGCCGCCAGAGCACGCCCCAAGTGGCCGCTCTCCAAGACAGGGGCAAGAGCCATCAACCGGGAGATCAGCACGGTCCACATCATGGGCAGCGAGGCCAAGACATCAAGCGCGATGCTCAGACCGTGCCAGGCAAGGCCCGCGAACACGCTCAGCATGCCCAGCCCCGTGATCAGCGGCAACGCTGGCACCACCAGCAGGTTGGCCAGCGGCGAGATCAGCGAGGTCCGACCGAACTGCGCCAGGGCCACCGGCGCCGTGCCCACGCCCGCCGCGACCGACACCGCCACGTTCGCGCCCAATGCGGGCGGCAGTCGCCTCAGCAGTCTCTGCAACGGCGGCACCAGAGCCATCATGCCCACAAACGCCGAGAACGACAGCTGAAAGCCGACGTCGAACACCGCGAACGGGTTGAGGGTCAAGGATCACCACGCCCGCCAAGGCCAGTATCTGCCATTGGTCGCGCCCGCGACCCACCCACCGCCCCAACAGCACGACCACGATCATCACTGCCGACCTGATGATGGGCGGGGAGGGCCCCACGAACGGGCACCATGAGCACCGCCGCCCCCGCGGCCAGCAGAAAGCCCGCCCAGCGTGGTGCCCGCAGGAGCCGGCAAAGACCGATGACCATGGCCGCAAGGCAGCCTACGTGGAGTCCACTCACTGAAAGCATGTGGGCAGTGCCCGAACGACGAAAAGCCTCCATCCAGCTCTTGTCGATCCCCAAGGTATCGCCCATGACCACACCCTGCAGAACCTCGTTGACTCTAGGTTCCGGTCCGAGTGACAGATGCGCCTTTGCCGCCTCGCGCAGCCGGTCAAACCCCCCCGCCGCCCCTCCCCGTCGGCCAAGCACGGTCACGGAGCCCGCGTCTCGTGTCCTCAAGACGACGCTCACGCCCTGCTGCAGGAGGTACCGCTTCTGGTCGTAGCCCGAATCGGATGCGCCCTCCGGAGCCCGGATAGAGGCGATGCAGCGAATGATCAAGCCTTGCTGCAACCGCACCCCCTCGCTATCCTCGGGCGCCGCCTCGAGCAAGACCCTCTCCCGCGCTTCTTCGCCCCGTGCGTTCAGCCATCGTGCCTCACAAACCGCGCTCTGCCAGCCACCGTTCTCTCGCACGGCACCTGTGATGACCAGTTCGAACTGCCCGCTCTCCCCCACACGAGTCTCAAGTAGGCTGTGCCCAAGGTCGGTCACCCTTGCAGTGCCTAGCAACAGACCACAGAACAGGCCGGTCGCGAGTACCGACACCACCAGCACCGTGCGTCCCGGTTTTGCCTGCCTGAAGACCCCGCCCGCTAGCACGCCGCTGAGCCCGACCACCAAGCCAGACACTGCCAGCACCGTCTGGGGCCCGCCCACTGCCGTCAGGGCAAGCCCCAACAGACAGGCGAAGGTGTAGAAGCGGGCCAACCCGGCCCGGCGTACGAACCACGCGGCAGGGTCGCGGCTGCGGCAGGGGTTCCTGGCGGTGCCGTCCACGGCGGGGGTGTCCCCGACGAGCCAGCGCTTGGCCGTCAGAGGACCACCAGGGGCCGGATCTGTTCCAGTTTGGCCGGGCCTATACCCGGGACATCGGTGAGTTGCTCGACCGAGGTGAAGGGCCCTTGACTCTCCCGATAGGCGATGATCTGCTGCGCTAGAGACGGCCCTATGCCCGGCAAGGAATCGAGTTGTTCGGCACTCGCCGAGTTGAGTGATACCTGGCCACCCATGCCCCCTCCGGGGCTCGACCCTCCGCTGACCCCCGCCGAGCTCTCTGCCGGGCCCACCACTCCGCCGGCCACCGTCTCGCCTACCTTGGGCACATAGACGCGGCACCCGTCGGTGACGCACGCCGCCAAGGCGACCGCCTGTTGATCGGCCTCGGCGGTGAATCCGCCCGCGGCCGCCACGGCCTCAAAGACCCGGCTGCCCGCGTTCAGATTGTAGACGCCCGGCACGTGCACAGCTCCGGCCACCTGCACCCAGATGCGCGGCATCTGGGTGGTCGTCGCCATCGCGGCCCCAGACCCTGGCTGTCCCTCTACCCCCCACAGCCCACTCGCCTGCGCACCCGCGGCGGCATCCTCCGAACCGACGTCCAGCACGAGCCCCTCGTCGGAGCCCGACCCGCCACCGGCCGCGATCAACCCGACGGTGCCCACGGTGAGCACCACCAGGCCCACGGCCACGTAGACGAGGAGTCTCTTGGTCGGCAAGGATGTCATGAGTAGAGGGTAGGCGCCCGGCAGTTTCGGACTCCTGCGACCATGGACCGACCTTGGCAGCTCGGCGAACCGGAGGCGCCCCGAGCGCGCGCCACCCCCCGCGGACCAGAAGCGCGAGGCCCCCGACGCGCGAAGCCCGGAGCGGTCACGCCGCTCCGGGCTTCGCCTCACCTGTTGGTTGGGAACGCCGGCTGCGGGCGCGACTCAGCGCGGCGGCCGGCCGGCCGCCAGACCTCTAGTAGGTGTCGCAGTACACCTCGAAGTAAGCATGGGGTTTGCCGCACAGTGGGCAGACCTTGGGTGCTTCGGGTCCCTCGTGCACGTAGCCGCACTCGTTGCACTTCCACAGTGTGAGTTCCGACCGCTTGAAGACCTGGTCGGCTTCCACCAGGGCCAGCAGCTTGCGGTAGCGCCGCTCGTGGTACTTCTCCGCCTCTGTCGCCCTGCGGAAGGTCGCAGCCGCCCTCTTGAAGCCCTCCTCTTCAGCTACCTCGGCGAAGTCGGGGTACAGAGTGCCCCACTCCTCCAGTTCGCCATCAGCAGCAGCCTTGAGATTCTCCGCGGTGCCGTTTGTCGGCCCGGCCGGGTAGGCAGCTGTGAACTCGGGCATGCCACCGTCCAAGAGGCTGAAGAAGCCGTAGGCGTGCGCCCGCTCGTTGTCGGCCGTCTCCAAGAAGATCTTCGCTATCTGTACGTAACCCTCTTCTTCGGCCACTTTGGCGTAGAAGGTGTAGCGATTGCGAGCCTGCGACTCGCCCGCGAACGCCTTCATGAGATTCTGCTCGGTACGAGAGCCCTTCATATCCATATGGACATACCTCCGCTGGTCTAGGATCTGGCGGTAATCTACCCCGCTCCGCACATCCTTAAGCCAGCGGCGGGCGGCTGCTACCCAGCCAGCTCCTTGTTGAAGAACCCAGCCACCAGGTCCCCCACCTCGCGGTGTCTGCCCATGAGGTAGTGGTCGGCGCCCTGGATGACCTTGAGCTCGAAATCGAGCCCCAGGTCTGTGAGCACCCGATCGACTTCTTCCGGCGGACTGATGTGGTCTTTCTCCGCGCACACAGCCAAGAGTGGCCCCCGGTAGAGCGCCAGTCGCTGCAGCGTGTCCGCGGGTAGCTCCTCCCAGGCGGGTACGAAACCGACCAGCGCGAGGGCCCTCACCTCAGGCGAGTCCGCGGCAGCCCGGGCCGCCATGGCACTGCCGAACGACCAACCAGCGAGGCCTATCGCTAAGTCGGCGCCCCCCAGCCGCTCCCGCACGTACCCGACCGCCGCGGTCACGTCGCGGCGCTCCTCGGTGCCGCTGAACGTCCCTTGACTGGCTCCGACCCCGCGGAAGTTGAACCGTAGGCTTAGAAGACCAACCTCGCGGCAGCACTTGGCAATGCGTTGTATGACCGGTAGGTCCATGCTGGCGCCCTGCGGCGGATAGGGGTGGGCGACCACCACCCCGCCCTTGGGCTCGCCGGCCAGGGGCCGGCCGAGCATGCCCTCCAGAGCGTCGTCGCTCTGGAAGAAGACCTGCTCCTCGTTCATTCGCGAAAGTTCACATACTGCAGCGGCATGCCCAGATCTTCGGCCTTGAGAGCTTGGATGGCCTCCTGCAGGTCGTCACGCGACTTGCCTGTGACCCGAACCTCGTCACCCTGGATAGACGCCTGCACCTTGAGCTTGCTGTCCTTGATCAACTTGACCGCCCTGCGCGCGGTCTCGATGTCTATGCCGTTAGTGATGGTGACGGTCTGGCGCAGCATGTCGCCACCTGCTTTCTCGGAGTCCCCGAAAACCAACGCCTGCGCCTCGATGGACCGCTTCACCACCTTGGAGATGAGCATGTCTTTGATGGCGCGCAGCTTCATGTCGTCCTCGGTGAGAACGACCAGCTTGCCCTCTTTGCGGTCGAGGTCTATTTGAGTCTTCGAGCCTCGAAAATCATATCTGGTGGTTATCTCTTTCTTGACCTGGTTGACAGCGTTGTCCATCTCTTGCATGTCGACCCGGCTGACTACATCAAAGGACGGCATGGGTCCTCCCTTCTAGTTCACACTTCGCTGTTTCAAGGATAGCGCGGCGGCAGCAGTCGCGACGTCCGTGGCGGCTCTCAGTCTGCCGTGGTCCCCAGGGCCTCGCCCACCTGTCCCCATTCCTCATAGAGTGCCGCCAGTTCGTCGGCAAGCGCCGTAGCCTCGCTGGAGGCGGCGCTCAGGGTCTCGTAGTCGGTCGCGTGAGCAGGGTCACTCATGGTGGCGGCCAGCTCCGTCTGGCGCGCCTCGGCCTCCATGATGCGCTTCTCGACCTTGCGGTGGCGTGCACCTAACTCCTTACGCTCTTTGAAGCCCAACTCCACGGTGTTGGCGCGAGCCACCGGCGCCGCTCCGCCCGAAGCCGTTCGAGTGGCCATCGCGGTGGATCGCGCCGCGGTGGACGTGGCCTCGGCCGCCATGGTCGGCGCCGGGCTGGGCGCCGGCGCTTTCTCGCTCGGGTTGGCCTCCTGGGACTTCTTCCACTGGTAGTACTCCCAGTCGCCTGGGTAAGAGATCAACTGTCCGTCTTTGACCTCCACCACCTTGGTGCCGATGGCGTTGATCAGGTGACGGTCGTGGCTGATGAAGATCACCGAGCCCTCGAACTGGCGGAGCGCCTCCGTAAGGACGGCGCGCGAGTCCATGTCCAGATGGTTGGTGGGCTCGTCCAGTAGCAGCAGGCCGGCCGGGTCCATGAGCATGCGGGCCAGCGCCAGCCGGGCCTTCTCCCCTCCGGAGAGCACGCCCACCTTCTTGGTGACGTCGTCCTCGCCGAAGAGAAAGGTGCCCAGGTAGGACCGCACCTCGGGTATGCGTCCCGCAGGCCCGGCCACCTCCTCCATGGTCTTGAGCACCGTGCGTCCGGGATGCATGACCTCCAACTGGTGCTGAGCGAAGTACTCGCGACGGACGTTGTGTCCCAACACCACAGACCCCGCATCGGGCTCTGTCACGCCCGCCAGCAGCTTCAGAAAAGTGGACTTGCCTGCGCCGTTGTGTCCCACCAGGGCGATCTTCTCGCCACGCTCGATGACCGCGTCCAGCTTCTTGTAGACAACATTGTCCCCATACGCCTTGCGTGCGTGCTTGACCTCCACCACCACCCGCCCGGTGCGAGGCGGCTGCGGAAAGCGGAACCTTATGGTCTTGCGCCCCAGGCTCGGCGCGTCTATGCGCTCGGTCTTCTCCAACTGCCGGATCTTCTGCTGCACCTGCTTGGCCTTGGTGTTCTTGGCGCGGAACCTCCGTATGAAGGCTTCGGCCGAGTCGATCTCGCGCTGCTGGTTGCGCGCGGCGCTCACCAGAGCTTCGTAGCGCTCGCGCTTCTCTTCTTCGAAGTGGTCGTAGTTGCCGGCGTAGAGGTCGATGGTGCCCATATCGAGGTCGGCGATGTGGGTGACCATGCGGTTCAAGAAGTAACGGTCGTGGCTGATGACCACCAAGGCCCCCGTCCAGTTGAGCAGGAAGTCCTCCAGCCAGATGAGGCTCTCCAGGTCCAGGTGGTTGGTGGGCTCGTCCATGAGCAACAGGTCGGGCTGCTCCAGTAGCAACCGCGAAAGCGCGACGCGCATGCGCCAGCCGCCGGAAAGCTCGGCTATGGGCCGCTCGAAGTCGCTTTCGCGAAAGCCCATGCCGCGCAGGATGGTCTGCGCCCGGCTCTCGAGCTCATAGCCATGCACATCCTCGAACGCCGTCTGCAGTGCCCCCATCTCTTGCAGCAACGCTTCTGGATCGGCCGCCGAGGTGCCGCCTTCGGCCATGACCGCATAGGCCTCGCTGATCTGGTGGCCCAGCTCGGTGATGCGATGCTCGGCGGTGAGCACTTCGCTGTGGGAGGCGAGCACTTCGTCCATGACCGCATGGTCTGCGATCTGCTCGATCTCTTGAGGCAAGAAGCCCATGCGCAGTCCCTTGCGGTAGGTGATCTCGCCCTCGTCCAGCGACATCTCCCCCACGACCAAGCGCAACAGCGTGGTCTTGCCGGCGCCGTTGGGCCCCACCAAGCCGACCCGCATGCCGGGCTTGATGTGCAGGCTGGCCTCGTCGAAGAGCACTTGGCTCCCGAACGACTTAGAGATGTCGGTGATGTGAAGCATCGAGGCGGAAGGATAGCAGCAAGCGCGTACCGCGCGACGCGCACCGGCGGCCGCGGAGCCTACCTAAAGCACCACCACGGCATAGGGGGCAGCGGAGGTCGCAGCTGAAACCGCTGCAGCACATCCTCGCTGGTCAATTCTAGAACGCCCAGCGCTCCGCCCCCCAAGTCGACATTCTGCGGCTCGCGACCCATCTGCCCCATCGTCGCAGGACAGAGCGTCACTCGGTCTTCTATCCCCGAAACACAGTCTCCTTGTGCCATTCAAGCAGCTCCCGATCCGGTCTCCACAACTCCCGGTCGGGTATCGCTATCTTCTGGCCGTCAAGGCCGTAGTAGCTGCGGCCGTTCTTGAAGTCGTCGCGCAGACTGTCACCTACGCTGAAGACGTAGTCCGGCGTCACGGTCACGTAGCCGCGGTCGTAGAGCCGGTGTAGGTCGCTGCGCAGCAGTAGACCGTTGTCCACCCGGTGCTGGCCTTCCAGACCGTAGGGCCGTATGTGCGCGGCTTCGAGCGCCGGAAGCGAGTGCTCGCCGGTAACCGCACAAGCGGAATGATACGCATCACGCACGGCCAAACTGAATAGGCCCTGCCCCAAGCGCGGATGCACTTCGACCGCCGCCCCGTAGCGAGCGACGTTCTCGGCCACCACCTGCGGATCGGAATCGATGTTCCAGTAGTGCAGACCGCCCGTAGCTCTCTCCATGCATTCACGCAGAACACGATTGCCCTCGCCCGCACTGAGGTCGTACGTCTTGCCCTGCTGGATCCCGCTCTTGGCCCAGTCTGCCGGCGGACGCACCCACTCGTCGGCTACGAAGAAAACAGGGGCCGCAATCATGATGCACCCAATCTGGAACTCGCCCGAGGCCGGAGTCGGCTCCTTGCGCAGAAGGCTGAGTCGACCGAGCATGTCCTCGAAGTTAGGAGCGCCGTTGGCGTCGCTGAAGTAGTCCCAGGCATCGCGCGCAGACAACTGCTGGAAGCGCTGAAAGAAGCCAAAGCCCGCGATATGTCTGGCCGGAGCGCGGAGCTTGAAGAAGAACGGATCACCTGAAGACAAGGCACGGAAGTTATGCCCGCCATGCGGCTGCCAGAAGTTGACCTCGTCCAACCGCGGCAGGCTCGACAGGTACCGGTACCAGGCGGGGTCGGTGAGCGCTATGTAGCCTTTGGTCAAACCCATGACCCGAATCAGACGCCTCTACTAGTAGACCTGAATCTGGCTTGGACTACCAACTATAATCTCCGCTCTGCCATCCGTACATTTTCGCGACGCCAGTGGCGGCAATGTTCTTGCCGAGATATATGTCCTCGGGAGGAGCCTTACCGGCAAACCGCGTTCCAGTCTACAACGACCGCAGGACAGGGGATAGCCCGGATGGAACCTGCCCCCTCACTTCTACTGAGCAAGCTCGGCCAACCTGGCCGTCACCCTCTCCACAACGGACACAAGTGCTTCTGGTCCCCGCCGGGCCCACCCGCGCAGCTCTCCCACCTCTACTTCAAACCCTTCGGCTCGAAGGCCAAGCTCGCGCTTCTCTAGTGACAGAGCCAAACGGACCCACGCCGCTTCCTCTGACTCGCCGGCAGGTTCTAGATCCTTCAATATGGCGACGAGCGCTGGCCACAGCCGGACCCAGTCCACAAACGGGGGCACGGTGGGAAAGGCAGCCCGCAGTCCGCTGTTCAGCCGGTACAGAGCCTTCTTGCCTTCATCCCTGCGGTCCACCAGGCCCGCTTCCTGAAGTGACGACAGGTACGCCGCAACAGGCGCCTGCCCATAGGCACTCCTCTCGGCAATGAGCCTGCCGTGAGTCCAATCATGGGTGAGCAAATAGGTGAGCACCTCGGCCTTGGCTCCTTGACCTACGAGAGCGCGGGTCTGAAAGCGCAGACAGGCAGGGTTCGTCGACCGAGGTCTCCCAGACATCCCCCGCAGTTGCACACGAGAACGCAAGAAGCCCGCCGCGGCGAACACTTCGTCTCTCTCGGTCCACCCTTCACCGGCCTCGCCTGCTGAGAAGAACAGGCCTTCCGCGCCGGGGTGAGGGCCCCCGTACGAGGAGTCGAGGCTCTCCAGCAAGCGAGAGAGCCTGCCCTCACCTCCGTGTTCTGCTACAAAGCGGGCTGCGGCAGTCAGCAGTCTCTGTTCCTCAGAGGAGGCCTGGCGGGCGATCCGCTGTAAGCGAGCTAGGTCAAGAAGGTCTGCATTCTTTACCAGCCAATCCAGAACCTCATCGAACAACCGAGCGTCACGTCGCCCAAGCGTCATCGACACAACCAGCAGCGCTTCTGGATCGACTATGGTGCGGGATACCTCGTTCGTCCCAGCTACTCCAATGGCACTCCATTGCCGCCATACAAGATCAAGCACTCGGTCGCACAGGCTCTCGCGGATATCAGCGATGCTATTCACCACCAAGCTCCTTTGCTGCCTCGTCGCAGTGGAAGTACCGCAGCAGTCCGACCAACATCTCTCGAAACGCGTCGGAGGGGTCTTGGGAACGAGCCCAGATGGCTCCGGCCAGGAGTTCAGTACACGATGCGCCCAGTGCCCGTAGATCCTCAGTGTGACGACCGGGGCCAGTGTCAGCAGCGGCATAGGTCTTCAGGCAGATGAGGTCCTCACGGGACGGGATCCATACTGTGAGACGCGAGCCAAAGGGCTGCGCCGCAAGCCGACTGACGAAGCCTTCGGGCATCCCGTGGTCGATCAAGTCGGCAGGACCCGCGTTCAGCCAATCATCGGCCAACCCCAAGGCATGCCCCACCTCCCCGGCTGCCGCCAGCAGCTCACTGGGCAGCGGCTTCCGTTTGACTAGCACGGGGGCTGCTGATCCCGAGGACTCACTGCGCAATCCCAAGACGTCGACGTCCTTGGTGGCCCGCACTCCGACGCCGATCACGCTGAGCGCCGCCCCTCCAACCACCACTATGTCGTAGGGGCCAGACTCGTGCGCCTCAAGAACGGCACCAAGAAGAGAGAAGGCCTCCCTAACTGAGTCTCCTGTGTCGAACATGACGGACCTCCGTTGACTGTCTGACACGGTCATTATGACCGCTTGAGACAGTCATATCAAGTCCTCCATACACCCTCGACGCGTCGCGCTAGTCGTCCCAGAAGATTCCGTCGTCAAGAGTCGCGGCCTCGGCGCCGGGCAAGCCGGCGGCCGCTTCGAGTACTCGCGTGATGGCTTCTTCGCCTTCGCGTCCGTAGTCCACGGTGAACTCGTTTACGTAGAGATCTATGTGCTGCCGGCACACCAAGGGGTCCATCTCTTGGGCATGGGCCCGCACGTACTCCTCGGTCGCCGCCGGGTGAGAGCGTCCATGCTCTACGCTCTCGCGCACAGTCTGCTCCACGCGAGCCTTGAGCCCGTCCTCCAACGCGCGGCGTACAGCGATGCCGCCCAGTGGCAAGGGCAGACCGGTGGAGTCCTCCCACCACTCGCCCAAGTCGATAAGGCGCCGGAGTCCATACGAGCCGAAGGTGAAGCGACCCTCGTGGATTATCACCCCTGCGTCGACCTCGCCGCCAGCGACCGCCGGCATGATCTCATCGAACGGCATGATGACCGGCCGCGTCAGCCCCCCCGCGAACAGCTCGGCCAGAAGGGCAGCGGTGGTCAGCTCGCCCGGTAGAGCCACCCGGATGCGCCCCAACTCGTCGGCCAGAGCCGTCGCCCGCCGGACGTGCGGCGCGGCGAGCAGGCCGGAGTTCTTCGGAGCTACCACCAGTGGACCACACCCCCTCCCCAGCGCCCCGCCCGAATGTAACAGCGCGTACTCCTTCTGAAGCCGGGCGAAGGCGGCCATGGACACCTTGACCACGTCTGCCCCACCATTCAGCGCCAACCCGTTCAGCGAGTCGATGTCCTCCAGCCGTTCTTGGACTGCCGGCGCGTCGGTCAGCAACCCGTGCACCCAGGCGTGAAAGATGAAGGTGTCGTTGGGGCACGGCGAGTAGGCGAGCACCAGCGGTGGGGGCGAATGACTAGGCATGTCGGTTACACCGGCTACGGCTAGGTCCGGGGTCCATCCGCCAGCGCCGCCACGAGCGCCAGCGCCGCACGCCCGGCCGTCTGTGCTGCTTGGTCGACCAGCCACGAAGAACGATCACGCTCGCCCACCAGATTGCTTATGCCGCGCAACTCCAAGAACGGGACCTCGAAGAGCGCGCACACATGCGCTGCCGCTGCCCCCTCCATGGACTCCGCCAGAGCGCCCCAACGCTCGACCAGCACCCGCGCCTCCTCGTCCTTGCCGGTCACCGTCGAGGCCGTTATGCACGGCCCCGCCAGCACCGCCGGGGTCTCGCGCTCGGGGCCGCCTAGCCCGGTACGCTCCAGGACTCCGAGGGCCCAATCCACCAGATCGCGGTCGAGCGGGAACACGCCCCCCGATTCGCAGCCGTCTATCTCGGCGATGGGCAATGCGAGGTCACAGGCGGACATCCAGCCATCGGGGCTCGAGCTGCCCAAGTCCGAGTAGGCCTCCTGCGTGGCGATCACCAAATCGCCGGGGTGGGTGGTGGGACCCCTGGCGCCGGCGACGAACCCGCCCGCGATGCCTACCTGCAAGACCAGCTCCGGCGCCGGCTTCATGGCCTGCAGAAGCGCCGTCAGCGTCACCGCGGCATTCACCCTGTCACAACCGCTCACCGCAAGCGCGACGCGCACACCTGCGTACTCGCCCACACAGACGGCCTTGGTCGCCACAGTGAGTCGTCGGGCATCCATCAGTGCCGAATCAAGCGACTCGGCCTCCCGCTCTGTAGCCGCAAGCAGAAGCACCCTGCATCCGCGGTTGGCTTCGCGCAGCCCTTCACAATCGCTCATCATGGCGCTTGAAGCACCATAGCCCTCATCGTGACCTACCCCTTAGCGGCCCTACCGTCCAGTTCGATTATCTGGCCCCTCGCGGGTACGACAACCTTGAAGCCCAGCTTGTCCTCCAGCAGCTTCTGCAGAGCCAGGGACGACTCGGTCTCGCCATGAGTGAGGACTGTGAGCGTGGGCGGCTTGAAGTTGGCGGCCCACTCCAACAGCTGAGCCTGGTCGGCATGGGCCGAGAGCCCGCCGACCTCGTGGATATGGGCCCTGACCACCACGTCCTCGCCGAAGAGTCGCACCGTCTTCGCCCCCTCCAGTAACCGGCGACCTAGAGTGCCGTGAGCCTGAAAGCCGACTATGACCACGTGGGCCTCCGGGCGCCACACGTTGTGCTTGAGGTGGTGGCGGACGCGGCCAGCCTCGGCCATGCCGCTGGCCGAGATGATGACCACTCCCCGCTTACCGTTGAGCGCCTTCGACTCGTCGGCGCTGGTGGTGTAGTGAAGCTGGGCGAAATCGAAGATACCGCCCGGCTCGTGTACGATCTTCCAGGCCTCCTCGTCGAAGACCTCCGGGTGGTTGCGGTAGATCTCGGTCGCCCTGGTGGCTAGAGGGCTATCGACGTAGATGGGCATCTCCAGGTCGCGCTTCTTCTGCATGATCTCTCTCAAGAAGTACAGAATTTCCTGGGTCCGGCCGACCGCAAAGGCGGGAATGATGACGTTGCCGCCCGTCCGCTTCGCCTCAGCGAGTATCTTCGCGAGCTCATCCATCGGCTCGCCGTTCTTCTCGTGATCGCGATCGCCGTAGGTCGATTCCATCACCAGGAAGTCAGTCTCGACGATGTCTTCCGGGTCACGGATGATCGGCTGGGCGGGTTGACCGACGTCGCCGCTGAAGAGGACCTTCACCTTCTTGCCATTCTCCTCGAGTTCGATGCCCAAGAAGGCCGAGCCCAAGATGTGCCCGGCGTCGTGAAAGGTCACGGTCACACCGGTGCCCAACTTGGTGGGCGTGGAGTACTCCACCGGCTTAAGCAGGCGTAGGGTATCGCGTGCATCTTCAGTGACATACAAAGGCTCGACTGGCTGGCGCCCCGCTCTCTCGGCTTTGCGTGTACGCCACTCCGACTCCATCTCTTGGATGTAGGCCGAGTCAAGCAGCATGATCTCCACCAGGTCGCAGGTGGCAGAAGTCGCGTAGATGGGATTATCAAAGCCCGCCTTGACCAACCGGGGCAATCTGCCTGAGTGATCGATGTGGGCGTGCGTCAGCACCACGAAGTCGATCGACCGCGCGTCGAACGGGAACGCATCGAAGTTCTGCTCGAACTCTTTGTCGCCCCCTTGGAACATGCCGCAATCCACCAAGAACCGCGTATTGCCTACCCCGACCACGTAGCACGACCCGGTGACTTCGCGTGCCGCTCCGCATACCTGAATGAACATCTGACCTCCTCGGAGGGTTACCTACCCAGCAGATGACAGCCTGTGCCTGTCCCTTTCGCACTACCCCATAATGTCTCACACCAACCCCGTCCTGTGCCGCAGTGGGGACCAGCGGGTTGTGCTATCATACGGTCGTTTGGCACCAGGTTCCCGAGCCTTTCGGGGTTCTGGGTACGTAGAATACGGCACTTGCGGAGGAATGAAGTGGCAAACGATTCCCTAGAAGGAAAGATCTTCGACGTTCCGGCTGATTTCCAGAAGAAGGCCTGGGTCTCGAGCATGGAGCAGTACCAGGAGATGTACCGGCGCTCTTTGGACGACGCCGACGCGTTCTGGGCCGAAGAGGCAGAGAAGAGACTGCACTGGTTCAAGAAGTGGGATAGGGTCCAGAACCACGACTTCGCCGAGGCCAAGGTCCGCTGGTTCGAGGGTGGCAAGCTGAACGTCGCCTACAACTGCCTCGACCGCCACCTGGAGACCATCCCCGACAAGGTCGCCTACTACTTCGAAGGTGACTCACCCGAGTCCACCCGCACCATCACCTACAAGCAGCTGTGGGAAGAAGTCACCAAGTTCGCCAACGTCCTCAAGAAGAAGGGCATCAAGCGCGGCGACCGGGTGATCATCTATCTACCCATGATCCCCGAGCTCCCTGTGGCCATGCTGGCCTGCGCCCGCATCGGCGCCATCCACTGCGTGGTGTTCGGCGGCTTCTCGGCCGACGCTCTGCGTGACCGCGCCGTCAACGCCGAGGCCACCCTCATGATCACTGCCGACACCGGTCTGCGCGGTGGCAAGCCCACCCCGCTCAAGACCGCTGCCGACGCTGCCATGGCCGAGAGCCCCTCGGTCAAGAGCTGCATCGTGGTCAAGCACACCGGCACCGAGATCCCCTGGGTCGAGGGTCGCGACACTTGGTACCACGAAGAGCTGGCTGCCAAGGACATCACCACCGACTGCCCCTGCGAGGAGATGGACGCTGAGGATCCCCTCTTCATCCTCTACACCTCGGGTTCCACGGGCAAGCCCAAGGGCGTTATGCACACCACCGGTGGCTACCTGCTCTACGGCGCGATGACTCATGAGCTCATCTTCGACTACCATCCCGAGCAGATCTACTGGTGCACTGCCGACATCGGCTGGGTGACCGGTCACACCTACATCGTGTACGCCCCGCTTGCGAACGGCGCCACCAGCGTGCTGTTCGAGGGTGTGCCCAGCTATCCGTCGCCCGACCGCTTCTGGGCCGTGTGCGAGAAGTACAAGGTCAACATCTTCTACACCGCTCCCACCGCTCTGCGTGCCATCGCCCGCGAGGGTGACGACTGGGTCAAGAAGCACGACCTCTCCTCGTTGCGCGTTCTGGGCACCGTGGGCGAGCCCATCAACCCCGAAGTCTGGCTCTGGTACCACGGCCTTATCGGTGGCGGCAACTGCCCGATCGTGGACACCTACTGGCAGACCGAGACCGGTGGCTTCCTCATCACCCCGTTCCCCGGCGCCATGAAGATCAAGCCGGGTTCGGCCACCCTGCCCTTCTTGGGTGTGGAGCCTGTCCTGGTGGACGAGAACGGCGAAGAGATCACCGGCCCCGGCGTGGGCAACCTGTGCATGCGCCGGCCTTGGCCGGGCATGATGCGCGGTGTCTACGGCGACGCCGGCCGCTTCAAGGAGACCTACTTCGTCCAGTACCCGGGCCTGTACTTCACCGGTGACGGTTGCCGGCGTGACGAGGACGGCTACCACTGGATCACCGGCCGCGTGGACGACGTCATCAACGTCTCCGGTCACCGCATGGGCACCGCCGAGGTCGAGTCGGCTCTCGTGAGCCACGACACCGTGGCCGAGGCCGCCGTGGTGGGTATGCCTCACCCGATCAAGGGCCAAGGCATCTACGCGTACGTCACGCTGAACGTGGGCGTCGAGCCCAGTGACGAGCTCAAGAAGGAGCTCATCAAGCACGTGCGTATGGAGATAGGCCCCATCGCCACCCCGGACGTCATCCAGTGGGCCCCCGGCCTGCCGAAGACCCGCTCGGGCAAGATCATGCGCCGCATCCTCAAGAAGATCGCCGCCAACGAGATCGGCGACCTGGGCGACACCTCGACCCTGGCTGATCCTTCGGTGGTCGACAACTTGGTGGAGCACCGCCAGCAGTAACGATTCCTGAGATACACCTGAAGCAC
>CAVVEI010000002.1:0-7900 GCA_963747275.1 uncultured Actinomycetes bacterium | reverse complement strand
TCCTCGATGCGGAGAAGCTGCTTGAATCGAAGGACCTATTCGTAGGCGCTGATGAAGACTGAGACCGGCCGGTGGCACCGGCTAAAGCTCACCCGCAGGGCTGGAGGCTCGAGAGTGGCACTATTCGGCGAACTCAAACTCGGTTCAGAGTCGTCGTCGGCGCTCTGGTCGTGCTGATGGCGCTGAACCTCGGCGAAGCTCTCTGGATAAACAGCTGCAACACCAGACTGACAAGTCGGTCGAAAACATGGCATCCGCCGTACAGAATAACACGTACCGTGGGCGAGATGTCGGCCAGCGTGAACGACATCAGCAAGGCTCTCTTGTCAGAAGCCAGGGGCTCCGAAGAGGCGATACACCTTCAACGTTCGAGCACCCATCGTCACTGCCTCCATTGACTCGATCTTCGCCTCGGGGTGCTCGATTCGGAGGACTTGCTTGCTGCCCAAGCGCTCAAACCCCAACTCGATGAGTATCTGCAGACCGGCAAGGCCATGCTCGATGACAGTAGCATCGACGAGACCAACATGCTCACAAAGATCTTGCCCGTGAAGCGGATGGGCGCCGAGGTGCTCGCGGCAGCAGAGGACTATCGCGCCAAGGCCCAGACTGCCATCGCCACCAAGCTCGACCGGCTAGGACTGGTGGGGCTGACCTGCCTGATCATCACTGCTGTGTTCGGTGCCGCCGCCGTGATCGGAGGCCTGATAATCAGTACGCGGGTGCCTCGCACCATCGGCAGGACTCTCAACGAGGCTGCCACCGGGATAAGCAGTTCTGCCGCCGAACTCATGGCCGTCGCGTCCCAGGTAGCCGCCAGTGCCGCGCAGACCGCCGCCTCTACCAACGAGACGACGGTCACCGTCGAGGAGGTCAAACAGACGGCGATGCTGGCCAACGAGAAGGCCGGCCAGGTGGTCGAGAGTGTCGGAACGGGGCTGTGAAGGTCACGGAAGCCGGCCTGACACAGGTGGAAGGCACCATCTCAGGCATAGAGCGCATGCATGACGCCATGGACGTGGTAGTTCGAGACGATCAGTCGTCTGAGCGAGCGCGCCTTGGCCGCCGGAGACGTCATCGCCGCCGTCAACGACCTTGCCGAGCAGTCCAACCTGCTCTCGGTCAACGCTTCCATAGAGGCTGCCAAGGCCGGCGAGTACGGCAAGGGCTTCACTGTGGTGGCGCAAGAGGTCAAGAGCCTGGCCGAGCAGTCCAAACAGGCGGTGGGCCAGGTACGCGGCATCCTTGGCGAGATCCAGAAGGCCAGCGAGACCGCCGTCCGAGCAGCGGAGCAGGGCCGTGATGCCATCGAGGCCGGTCGCCGGCAATCGGTGGAAGCAGGTGAGGTCATCCAGAACCTAGCCGAAGGCGCGTCTGAGGTCTCTCAGTCGGCTACCCAGATATCCGCTTCCAGCCGGCAGCAGCTCGCCGGGATGGAGCAGATAAGCCAGGCCATCTCGAGCATCAATGAGGCCGGCAACCAGTCGGTTGCCGGGACCCGCCAGTTGGAGCAGGAAGTCAAGCACCTGCAGGAGCTGGCCCTGCGTTTGAAGCAGTTGGTCAAGACAGCAGAGTCACCGGCGTCAAAGTAGCGCACGAGGAAGCGACATGATCGACGACGACGAAGAATTCCTGCGAGAGCTCATGCAGACCTTCCGCGAAGACGCGGAAGAGCGCATCAGGCTACTATCTCAAGCTGTAGTTGAGCTTGAGTCTGCGCAAACGCAGGCCGCAGCCCTAGCCCCGCTCGAGAGTCTCTACCGAGAGACCCACAGCCTCAAGGGTGCGTCGGGCGCCGTGGAGCAGAAGCAGATGGAGTCTGTGTGCCAGCACCTGGAATCGGTCCTGGCAGCCCTCAAGGCAGGTAGTCTGAAGATCACCCCACCCTTGGTGGACGCGCTCAGCGAGACCGTGGACTGCCTGCAGGCCTTGTTGCTGGCCAAGCCTGAAGCCGAATCACACGCTGTCGAGCTCATCGCGCGTCTCGACTTCTTGGCCATACCCACACCCAGCCGTGTGGCGACCCGGTCTGCGAGGACCCGTGCTCCGCGCGCGGAAGCCGGCGTGAGGATGCCCGAGCCACCCGAGGAGCTCCCCAGACCCCTCAAACCAACGGGGCACAGCCGCCTACCGACAACGTGCGCGTCTCCACAGCCAAACTGGAGTCGCTAATGCTCCAGGCCGAGGAGTTCATAGCGGTCAAGCTTGCCTCGGCGCAGCGTTCGACGGCACTCAGCGATGTCCGTTCGCGCCTGGAGACCTGGAAACGCGAGCTGTATCAGGCCCGCATCAGCGGGGACCCGCACAAGCTGCAGGAGTTCTTGGAGTGGAACTCCACCCTGGTCGAAGGTCTGTCTGGCAGACGTACGGATGCTCTCCAAGTCTGCCGACGATGAGCGACGCACCGTAGTGCCCATGGTGGACGAGCTCCTGGACGGCATGAAGCGCGTGCTCATGCTGCCGGTCTCTTCGCTGCTCTCCAGCTTCCCCAAGATGGTCCGCGACCTGGCCCGCAGCAGCGGCAAAGAGGTGGAGTTGACCGTCACGGGGGCCGAGATCGAGATAGACAAGCGCATCATCGAGAACCTCAAGGACCCCCTGGTACACATACTGCGCAACAGCGTAGACCACGGCATCGAGGCCCCCGACGTGCGGCAGCGGTCGGGCAAGCCCTCTCGCGGCCGCATCTCCATCGCCGTCAGCCAGCTGGAGAACAACAAGATCGAACTCTGCGTATCGGACGACGGAGCCGGCGTCGACACCGATCGTCTGCGAGCTGTGGCCTTGCGCGAGGGCGTCCGCACCCAGAAGCAGCTTGACGAGATAAGCGACGGCGACCTTCTTCGTCTGGCCTTCGCCTCGGGCATCTCGACAAGTCACGAGGTATCCACGGTCTCGGGCAGGGGTCTCGGTCTGGCCATTGTCGAGCAGAAGGTCAGGCAACTTGGCGGCTCGGTGACGGTGGAGACCACGGCCGGCCAGGGCACCCTGTTCCGCATCCACGTCCCGGCCACCCTCGCGACTGCCCGGGGCATCCTGGCTCAGGTCTCCGATTGGCTGTTCGTGGTGCCCGTGGTGGGCGTGGACCGGGTCATCAGAGTGCAGCGCGATGATATACGCATGGTCGAGAACCGCGAGACCATCCAGGTGGAGGGACACACCCTGCCGCTCTTTCATATGAACGAAGTCCTAGACCTCCCCCTCAAACCGCAGCGCAACTTGTCCGACCACCTGCAGGCCCTGGTGGTGGGCAGCGGCGATAACCGTGTGGCTTTTGCCGTGGACCAGGTCATCGACGAGCAAGAAGTGCTGGTCAAGGCCCTAGGACCCCAGCTGGTGCGGGTGCGCAACGTCGCGGGAGTCACCGTGATCGGGTCCGGCAAGGTAGTGCCCATACTCAACGTGGTCGACTTGGTCGATTCTGCCACCACAAGGCCGACCCGCGGCAAGCGGTCACCTGTAGACGCCGTGGACGGGGTGGCCAAGAAGGCAGTACTCATAGTCGAAGACTCAATCACCTCCCGCATGCTGCTCAAGAACGTTCTCGAGGCCGCGGGCTACTACGTCAGGCCCACGGTCGACGGCCTGGACGCCCTGAACGCCCTTGGTGAAGAGGAGTTCGATCTGGTGGTGAGCGACATCGAGATGCCCCGCATGGACGGCATAGAGCTGACCAAGAAGATACGCGGCGACCAAAGACTGGCCCGCATCCCCGTTGTTCTGGTCACCGCCCTGGAATCGCAGCAGGATCGCGAGAAGGGCCTCGATGCCGGAGCCAACGCATACCTGACCAAGAGCTCCTTCACCCAAGGCACCCTTCTGAAGACCGCACGCAGCCTGCTGTGATGGTACCCACGCGGCCCGCCATACGGCTCCTGGTCGTCGACCAATCCCCGGTGTCGCGTGAGAAGCTGCGCCTGCTGTTCGAATCAAGACCTGACATAACGGTGGTCGGCGAGGCCAGCACCGCTCAGAAGGCACTCCGTATGTTGGATGAGACCTCACCCACCACGGTGCTCTTGGATTGCGAGCTGCCGGCGCCGGGGAGCCTCGCCCTGGTGAAAGAGATGATGACGAATCATAGGGTACCCATAGTCATGTTGACAAAACAGGGCAGACTCGTACCCCGGGCGCTCGAGGCGCGGGCGCTCGAGGCCGGCGCTGTGGCCCTCGCCGCGTTGACCTTCGAGGGGCTGAGCACCGACAAGACCGGACAGGACGCACTGGTCAAGACCGTCAGAGCCATGTCAGAGGTGAAGGTCGTGCGTCGCAAGGGCAGCC
The DNA here is from genome assembly GCA_963747275.1 of uncultured Actinomycetes bacterium. Lineage (GTDB taxonomy): Bacteria > Actinomycetota > Thermoleophilia > RBG-16-64-13 > RBG-16-64-13 > RBG-16-64-13. The sequence goes on along the minus strand of CAVVEI010000002.1, from coordinate 3,619 downwards.
GGGTGGATTCTATACGAGCCAGCGCGGCCCACGCCGCCCCGGCCACGGCCCCCGCGCGACGCTCGAGCGACCCCACGATCACCACCCTCGAGCTGCAAGAACCCCGTGGCATCACCGAGATCTTGGCTATAGGGGCCTCCACGGGCGGACCGCAGGTCATCGAGACAATACTGCGCGGCCTGGCCAAGCACCTCAACGTGCCGGTCTTGGTGGTGCAACACCTCAGCCAGGGCTTCCAGAACAACCTCATACAATGGCTGTCTGACTCCACCGGCACGCAGATACGCGTCGGCCAACACGGCATGCCCCTGTCTCCCGGAATCGTCTACCTGGCACCGGACAACAAGCACATGCTGGTGAACAACAAAGGACAGCTGATACTGAGCGAGTCCCCCCCAGAGAACGGGTCGCGCCCCTCGGTCTCGGTGCTGTTCCGTTCAGTGGCCGAGCACTACGGAGCCAGGGCCATAGGCGTCCTGCTCACGGGCATGGGGCGCGATGGCGCCAAGGAACTCAAGCTGATGCGAGACGCAGGCGCGCTCACCATCGCCCAAGACGAAGAGACCTCAGCGGTGCACGGCATGCCCGGCGAAGCCATAAAGCTCAAAGGAGCACGCTACATACTCCCGCCGGACCGCATAGTCTCAGTGCTGGAGCATCACCTCTCTCCGGCCGGCGGCAACCGGCGCGAAGCGGTCTCCTGCGTCTGAACCAAGCTTCGCAGACTGACCGCAAGCTCCTGGAGCTGCTCAACTTCCTTTTCGACCTGGCGTGTCCCCGCCACGGCTTGGGCCGTGGCGCTGTTGATGGCGGCGATGGCCTGGCCTATCTGCTCCATGCCCGCCAGCTGCTGTTGACTGGAGGCCACCACCTGCAACGACGCCTGGGCGTCGTCGCCTGCGCCTTCAGCCACGCGCTCCATGACTTCAACGGCTTCCATAGACCGTCTCCGGCCTGCCTCCACAGCTTCGCGGCCGCTGGCGGCGGCTTGGACAGCCGTATCGCTGGCCTTCTGTATCTCGCCCAGCATGGCGCGCACTTGGGATACCGCCTGCTTGGACTGCTCGGCCAGACTCTTGACCTCTTGCGCCACTACCGTGAAGCCCTTGCCGTACTCGCCGGCCTTCGCCGCCTCGATCGAAGCGTTCACTGAGAGCAGGTTGGATTGCTCCGCCAGATCGTTGACCGAGGCAATGATCTCCCCTGCCGCCTGGGTGCGCTCGCTCAAGCGATTGATGGTCTCGAACAGAACGTCCATCTCGCCCTGCATGTGTTCGATGCCTACGACGGTCTCTTCGGCCAGCTTGCGAGCCGAGCCGATGACCCCGACGGCGCCCTGCGCGCCCTTGGCCGCCGACGCTGCCTTCTCGTGTGCCAGCATCGCGGTCTGTTTCACCTCTTCGACTGTGACTGTGGTCTCGTTGGTGGAGGCGGCCGTCTGCGCCGCACCGGCCGCAACCTGAGAGGCGATGGCCAGTATCTCCGCCGACGAACTGCTCAGGCTGGATACGGCTCCCCGTAGCCGCCGCGTGATGTCTCCAGAGGCGGACCTCTGCAGAAGCACTGCTGCGCCTATAGCCAAAGCGACTACTACAGACGTGATGATGATCAAGATCGTGCCGTTTCTGGAGATGCTGCTCAGCACGGCGGCCTCTTCGTTCGCTTGGTCGTCCTCGTACGCATGTACCGCCGCGTCGAACTCCTCACCCATGGGGATGATGTCAGAGTCCAGATCGGCGAATGCCTGTTGCTGGTCACTGGCCGCCGTGTCTATGAGGTCTAGCACGGCGTCGTGATACGTCGCCAATTGTGCCGCCAGGGCCGCTAGCGTCGCCGCGTCGTCGGAGTTGCCCTCGGCACCCTCCAGGCCGAACACGCTGTCGATGGCGTCCTTCGTCTCTCTGTGGGCGGCGGACATCTCGGTCGAATAACGATCGCGCAGGGTCTGCGTCGGTGCAAGCACGGCGGATTGGGCCAGATAGCTCATAGGCAGGGCAGCCTCGCATATCGCCGCGGCCCCGTCAGTCTGTTGGCGGGTCGTCTCGTTGTATTCGTTGAAACTTCCCTCGAGCCAGCTGAGCCCGCTCATACCCAACCCCGCGACGACGACGAGCAAGAACAACAGGCCCGCGTACCCCAGCAGCATCCGCCTAAGGATCGTCATCGCCCCTCACCCCCGGTTAGACTTGTGCCGGAACTAGCCGTACCGACCCGTGCACCGATTCGTCTTGTATCGTCAACCCTACTTCTGAGCTTGATAGTATCAGAGTCAGAAGTAGGTTCTAGACACGCAACCCAGCGATATGCCTCACCTGAGCCGCCAGGTTGGTCATGTAGGCGGCCCGCTCCTGTTTGATGGTGCCCTTAACGTCGTATTCGTCGTGTCCCATCTCCTCCAGGGCGCGCTCCGCGTCACCACCCGCCGCGTCCAAATAGCGCTCGATAAGATCCCGATGCTTGACAGTCTCGGCCTCCGATAGCTCCAAGAAGGCCGCGACATCGTCCCCGGTCAACACCCAACGGTGAGCCAGCCCGAGCATCCGCGGTCTCTGAGCGGCGATCCGCTCGATGGAGGCCAGATAGTCCTGATACGACGACAAGAACTCCACCCGCACGTGAAGTTCCGGCTCCGCCTCCAACACCCCGCAGGCGTCGCCCACGAACAACGCATCCAGCTCGACGAAGTGAAAAGAGAGCGAGTCTCTGGTGTGCCCGGGCGTCTCGTGCACCCTGCAAGTAAGACCGCCCAGATCCAACTCGTCGCCCTCCTTGAGCGGGACGTCCAGCGTCATCGGAGTCACGGCCATGTCTGTGTCTCCCGCCGCCTCGCGCAGCCTGGTGTGGCTATCACTCAGCCGGTTCATCAGCTGGAGGGCCGAGGGCTTCTGCAGTAGGCCCGCCAGGCGCTCGTGCCCGCCCAGACGCAGGCCCGGCAGCTGCCTTTTGAGATACGACGCCGCCCCCACGTGGTCATAGTGTGAATGCGTTAGCAGCAGATAGTCGAGTCCGCTCGCATCCCCCAGCAGCTCGCCCAGCGAGGCCAGGTACCGTGGCCCCAGCCAGTTGAGACCGGCGTCGACCATAGCGCGGGCCTTGTCCCCTTGCACCACATACCCCGGGTAGGAGGCGCTGGCGATAGCTGTGATGCGCTCGTTCAGACGGCCCTCGGCGCTCAGTCTCATCTTGCTCCCTAGTCTGGTGGACAAGTGCGCAGAAGGATACACGACCACCGAGCGGACCCCGCGGCCCCGGGCTACAATCTTGAGTGCAGTCACCCGCGCCGACAGCGACCGGAGAGGAGCACCCGATGTCCAGTAGCCTCTCGATCAAGAACGTGCCCGACGAAGTCGTCCGCGGACTCCACAACCGCGCGGCGGCCAACGGGCGCACGCTCAACGCGGAGCTGTTGGACGTCCTGAGGCAGGCGGCCAGAGGCCACGCTGAGGTCGACCTGGACGGGCTACTGGAGCGAGCGCAGAAGCCCAAGCCCGCCTTGGACGAGGCCACCTCGAAGGTGCTCGCGGCCCATGACGCCAAGCAGGAGGAGACGGCCAAGAAGTTCGAGGACCTGCTGGGCAGTCCCGAAGGCTAGCCGGGCAGCCCCGGCACGCGGTGAAAG
>CAVVEI010000001.1:0-13697 GCA_963747275.1 uncultured Actinomycetes bacterium | reverse complement strand
ACCTGTGCCCGCGTCGATGAGACCCACTGCTCGGGTCTGCCGCGGGTGTCGCCGGCCGGCCGGGCGGTCGCGTCACCGGCTGCGAGAACGCCGTTGGCGACTTCGCTGAACGTCCCGTCTCCGCCCACGGCGATGACCAACTGGTGGCCTTCCCGGACCCCTTCGGCGGCCAACTCGCTGGCGTGGCCCGTGCGCGTGGTATAGCGCACCACCACATCACCCAGAGTCGCCTCTGCCGCTGCCAGCAGCTTGCCAAGCGCCGGGGCGTGGTTGTTCGCGCCTGACTTGGGGTTGACTATGAGGAGTGGTGGTTGCATGTCTAGTGGGGGTAGCGGTCGCCGCGGTCGCTCAACTGGAACTCGGGCAGATACCAGTGTCTTGCGTGCACCAGCATGCGTCTAGGAGTGGGTATGTGCACTGCCCGTCGTGTGAGCAGGTCGGTCTTGCCCAATGACTCGCCGTCAAGGGTGAATTCCACCGAGCCCAGCACCTGCCCCGCGGAAATGGGTAGGGTCGGCGCCTTTGAGAGGACTACGGTGCCAGTGGCAGCTTCTCCCTCGCGCAGACGCGTGACGAGTCTGTCTGCCGGCACCAACTCCACGCTCTGGCCAAGGGGATCGTCCAAGGGCAGCACGACAAGCGGCTGTTCCGGTTGCGCCAAGGCGGTGGTGGGCGAAAAGCCGAAGCCATAGTCGAACAAGGCCTCCACCTCTGCCCAGCGGGTCTTGTCGTCTTTGGCCCCCAACTGGACCACGATCAGCGAAACCCCATACTGCGTGCCCGAGGCGACCACGCAGTATCCGGCGGCGGGTGTGGAGCCGGTCTTGATGCCCGTCACCCACTCGTACTTGTTGAGCAGGGCGTTGCTGTTGTGCGGGTCCGTTGGTGTATAGGCATTGGGATGGGGTAGGTCGTAGGTGGGCGTCTTGACTATCTTGCGAAAGGTCGCGTCCTTCATGGCATGGCGGGCCATGGCTGCAAGATCTGTGCAGGAGGAATAGTGGCCTGTCTGGTTGAGCCCGTTGGGGTTGGTGAAATGCGTGTTGGCGAGGCCCATGGCCTTGGCCTTCTCGTTCATCTTGGCCACGAACCCATCAACGGTCCCGGACATCTTCTCGGCCAAGGCGACGGCGGCATCGTTGCCGCTGAAGACCAGCAGCCAGAAGAGCAGCTGTTCGACGGTCACCGAGTCCAGAGCGTGAAGGCCCACCACGGAGCCATCCTGAAAGTGCGCGTTGCGCGACACCAGGACTCTGGTATCAAGGTCCAAAGACTCCAGCACCAAGATGGCGGTCATTATCTTGGTGGTAGAGGCCATGGGCAGTCTCTCGTCCGCCTTCTTCGCAAACAGCACCTTGCCGGAGTCAGCGTCCATGACCAGGGCTGCGTTGGAGGTCAGCTCAGGCGGTAGTGCCTCTGCCGCCGGGAACGTCGCTGTGATGCTGACAGGGGGCAGCTGTCTCTCAGCGTAAGCGGCAGACGCCGCCGCCAGCCAGGGGAGGGCCGCAAACGCCAGCGCGGCAAGCCCCACCATAATCGCTGCTCGGGTCCTCATGAGGTGCCTGGGAGTCAACGGTGGCCGCCCGACCTAGTTCGGGGCTACTCCAGGACCGAGGCCTTGTCTATCGTGACAGGCTCGCGCGGCACGTCAGAATGCGGGCCTTGGTGACCTGTGGGTACGCCGACTATCTTATCGACAACGTCGAGACCCTCCACCACCGTGCCGAACACCGCGTAGCCCCAACCCTGGATGGTCTTGGCCGTGTGGTTGAGAAAGGCATTGTCGGCGACGTTGATGAAGAACTGGCTGCTGGCGCTGTTGGGGTCGGAGGTGCGGGCCATGGCTATGGTGCCGCGGTAGTTCTTCAGCCCGTTGTCCGCCTCGTTGGCTATGGTGGCGTTGGTGGGCTTCTGCTCCATATCCGGGGTGAAGCCGCCCCCCTGGATCATGAAGCCGGGAATGACCCGGTGGAATATGGTGCCGTCGAAGTGGCCGGCAGAGACATAGTCAAGAAAGTTCTTGGTGCTGACAGGCGCCTTGGCGTCGTACAACTCCAGGGTGATGTCTCCGAGTGAGGTGCTGAGTAGCACTCGCGGGTTCGCGCTGGGCTGCATGCGGTCCGTCCTTCTCGCCCGCCGGTGGGCCCGGTGGGGCGGATCCGTTGTCATAACAAGCATGGTCTATCTTCGCACACAATGCGCCGAGCTGGGCTAGCATGAACGCGTCGGCACCGACCCGCAAAGGAGCCAAAGATGCTGGAGATCCCCGACCTCGATCCGACTGCCTTGTCTGAGCATGCGGCAGCCAACCGTGAGAACTGGAACGCCGACAGCGACACCTATCAGAGCGACCACGGTCCACAACTGGCGGCTTCTGGGGGCTTGGCCTGGGGAGTCTGGCAGATCCCCGAGGCAGAGCTGAGAGTCCTGGGTGACGTCAAAGGACGGGACGTGCTCGAGCTGGGCTGTGGGGCGGCTCAGTGGTCCATCGCTCTCTCTAAGCAGGGAGCGCGGCCGGTCGGTCTGGACCTGTCGGAGAGGCAACTGGAGCATGCCAGACGTCTCATGGAAGAGGCTGGGGTCGACTTCCCTCTGGTTCACGCAAGCGGCGAGGCGGTGCCGCTGCCCGACCGCAGCTTCGACATCGTGTTCTGCGATTACGGAGCCATGACCTTCTCCGACCCCTACGTCACGGTGCCCGAAGCCGCGAGGTTGCTGCGCCCCGGAGGGTACCTGGTCTTCTGTGGGGCCACCCCGCTTGTCGAGATGTGCTACGGCGAGGACGACGACCATCCACAGGACCGTCTGCTCATGGACTACTTTGGCATGTGGTCTCTGCCTTACGAAGGCTACGTAGAGTTCATGCTGCCGTACGGAGCCTGGATCAGACTGTTCAGAGCCCACGGCTTCACCGTGGAGGACTTGGTCGAACTGCGCCCCGGACCGGAGGCAGCAAGCAGCTACAGGGATCAGACCGACCATGGGTGGTACAGGCGGTGGCCGGGTGAACAGATCTGGAAGGTGCGCCGAGAAGACTAGGGGACTTTCGCTTCTGGTGAAGACCCTGGCCGGCCTTGACCGCTCAAGTGCCGTCGATACGTGGCCGATAACGAGCCTGTAGACTTCGACCGGGGGGGAGATGGCTATTGGAGGGCGTGTGTCTCTTCGCCGGAAGACCTACTCACTGCTTTGGGCAGGCGTGCTTGTCGCTGCCGCGCTTGTCGTAGTCGTAATCAAGACCGTGCTGGTCGGCAGCGGCGGGTGGACCAACGGGGTGCTTGCCTCGATGTTCCTGGTGATGGGTGTGCTCGTGGTGCTCGCCCTTGGGTTCTGTGCCGCCGTGGAGCTGCTGGTGTTCCGCAAAGCCGCAGGCCGGACCCATGGCAAGGACGTGGTGGCTTCTCCGGGCAAAGGGCTCCTCTCGTTCGAGGCGGCGGCCGGTGACCGAGAAGGCTTGCGTTCGCTGGGAGAAGCCCTGGAAGAGCTGCAGGCCCGGCACTCTGATCTGGAGACGGCCTATTGTCAGCTCCAGCAGTTGCAGGAAGCGAGCGCGTCTCTTGGCAGCTCCCTCAACATCAGTGACTCGCTGATCCAACTGGAGGATGCCGCCCTGGGCATCTTCGATGCTGAGGAGGTTTGGCTTCTCAGGCTCAACCCCGAAGACGAACAATTGGTGGGCATCCGCACCTTCTCAGATAATCCGGAGGGTTTCTCGCGGCTACCCTCCGTCTTTGGCTGTTGGGGCCCGCAGGCCAGCATACCCGTACACTCGAAAGGCATGCTCGCCGCCGCGCTAGAAGAGCGGAGTCCCATCTTCATCGAGTCGGTCACCGAGCTGCCGTCCAGAGAGGTCGAGAGGTTGTTCGATGGCGAGAAGGCGGATCTGGGGGTCTTCCACTCTCTCGCGGTAGTGCCTCTAATGGCCGACGGTTTTCCGGTGGGCCTGACTCTGTCAGCCTCCGCATTGCCGACAAAGTTCAGCGAAGACCGCAGGTCGATAGTCGAGGCCTTCGCCACCAGGCTGGCCCGTGCTCTGGTCAACGATCGCGTGTACGAAGAGACCAAGGCCCTGGGCGTGGTCGACTCTCTGAGCGGTCTGCATGATAGGCACAGGGTGATCGAACAGCTGGAGGTGGAGATAGCCCGTGCGCGTCGCTACGAGGGTACGTTCTCGATACTCCTGGCAGACATCGACAACTTCAAGAACTTCAACGAGACTTGGGGCCACGCGGCCGGCGACGAAGTGATAAGGAGGGTTGCGGCTGTGCTCCGGCATCGTAATCGCACGAGCGACTTCGTCGGTCGCTACGGCGGTGACGAGTTCCTTATGATCCTACCGGCCACCACACGCAATGGAGCGGCGACCGTGGCCGACCACATGCGCTTGGCGCTCGGCTCGCAGCCCTACTGTGCACCCAACGGTTACGCCGTGCCCCTGCGGATGAGTTTTGGCGCTGCCGCCTTCCCCGAAGACGGCAACGATGCTCAGTCGCTGATCGCCATCGCCGATGCCAACCTGTACGAGTCGAAGCGTTGGGGTGGTGACACGGTCACTCTCAAGCGAGAGACCTTCGCCGTGGACAACATCGATGCGTCCGGGTTCAGCACCCTCGACGCCCTGGTCAACGCTGTCGACAACAAGGACCACTACACACGCAAACACTCCGCGCATGTGGCTGAGTACTCAGCGTCCATCGTCGAATCGCTGGGTTTCGGCAAAGATAAGAAGGAAGCGCTCAGAGTGGCCGCTCTGCTTCACGATGTGGGCAAGATCGGACTGCCGGACCGCATCCTACGCAAGCCTGGACCCCTCACTCACGAAGAAGAGGACGCGGTGCGCCAGCACTCGCTGCTGGGCAGCCTCATGGTCTCGCAGCATCTGGCCGGCAACGACGAGGTGCGTGAGGCAGTGCTCCATCATCACGAGCGCTGGGATGGCAGCGGCTACCCTGCCGGTCTGAGCGGACGCAACATCTCTATGTTCGGCCGCATCCTGGCGGTTGCCGACGCCTACTCAGCCATGACCACCGACCGGCCCTACCGTTCGGGGCTGCCGCTGGCTACCGCTGTCGAAGAACTGAAGAAGGGCAGCGGCAGACAATTCGACCCAGAGGTGGTGAACGTCTTTCTCACCTGCGTCCACATCGAAGAACCTGCCGCTGAGCTAGACGAGGCGGTCGGCGCCGAAGTAGAGGTCTAGTAGGCCTCGCACCAGATCTCGTAGTAAGCCTGCGCGTGCTTGCAGGCCGGGCAGGTCTCGGGAGCTTCCGGCCCCTCGTGGATGTAGCCGCAGTTGCGGCAGTGCCACTTGACTGAGGTATCGCGCTTAAACACCCTCTCGTTCTGCACATTGGCCAGCAGCTTGCGGTATCGGAGTTCGTGCTGCTCCTCCACCTCCGCGATCTCGGTGAACGACTCGGCGATATCCTTGAAGCCCTCCCGCTCGGCCACGGCGGCAAACTCGGGATAGAGCTCACCCCACTCCTCTTTCTCGCCGTCAGCCGCCGCCAGCAGGTTGTCCGCCGTACCTGCAGTCTTGCCTGCAGGGTAGCTGGCCGTGATCTGCGCGGGGCCACCCTCGAGATAGTCGAAGAAGATCTTGGCGTGCTCCCGTTCGTTCTCGGCGGTCTCCAGGAAGATAGCGCTTATCTGTTCAAAGCCTTCCTTCTTAGCCACGCTAGCGAAGAAGCCGTAGCGGTTGCGGGCCTGGCTCTCTCCTGCGAAGGCCTTGAGTAGGTTCTGTTCGGTCTTGGTGCCTTTGACTCCCATAGTCCCTGGACTCTCCTTTCGTGCCGGCATGCTCGGTGGCCGTGCCGGGCATCCTTGACGCAGACCTTACGGTCGCGTGGATAAGATGCACGTGACAACAAGCAAGGAGTCTACTCGAGATGAAGCCGAAGAAGAAGTTGATGATCTCCGCTGCCACCCTAGCGGTGCTGGCGTCGTCGGTGTCCGGCGCCTGTGGTGCGCAACAGGCCACATCCTCCGACCAGCAGGTCACAGACCCCGTGGAGGGCACGCAGACCGTCGTCACCGCCGCCGGTTGTGAGTAGTGCGGTGGCCTCTACCAGTTACGCCGACGGCACCTATACCGGTAGTGCCTCGCCTACCCGGTGGGGTGACGTCCAGGTGTCGGTGGTCATAGAGAACGGTGCGATAGCCGATGTCGAGTTTCTGACCTACCCCGATGGCGATCGCAAGTCGGCGGAGATAAACGCACAGGCCAACGGCATGCTGATCCAGGAAGCGATCGAGGCTCAAAGCGCGCAAGTACAGGTCATAAGTGGGGCCACGTTCACCAGCTTGGCTTTCATGGAGTCCCTGGAGTCTGCTCTTGCGCAGGCCACATAGGGGCGTGCTCGACGGGAGTGTGAGGCGGTCGTGAAGCATTGGCGTGTGGTCATGGGCATGCCCGTCACCATCGAGATCGTCGGGAGTGACGTGGACCCTGCTCGTTTCGAGGCCCTGTACTGCTACTTCGAGCACGTGGAGGAGGTCTTCAGCCCCTTTCGGGCTACCAGCGAGACCAGTCGTGTCAACGGGGGCCTGCTGCGGCTGGAGGACAGCTCGGATGAGATGCAGACTGTGGTCCGCTTGGCCGAGAAGACCCGCATCGAGACCAAGGGGTACTTCGATGTCAACCGGGACGGGGTCTTCAACCCAGTCGGGCTGGTGAAGGGATGGGCGGCATATCAGGCCTCGGATATGCTGCGCCAGGAGGGCATCTGGGACTTCTACATCGAGGCCGGAGGAGATATCCAACTGTCGGGCCTGAACGAGTGTGGTAGGCCCTGGGCTGTGGGTATCCGCAACCCCTTTGTCCGCGACGAGGTGGTCAAGTGTCTCAGTTTGAGCGATGTCGGCATCGCCACTTCTGGCACCTACGTCAGGGGTGGACATGTCTATGACCCCTTGTCGGTCGACGGCATGCTCAGCGACGAGCTTGTCAGCGTCACAGTGGTGGGGCCCAATGTCTACGAAGCCGACCGCTTTGCGACGGCGGCCCTCGCCATGGGTCGCGAGGGCATTGCCTTTCTCGAGCAGGAGAGGGGGCTGGAAGGCTATGTCATCGACAAGCACGGCATAGCCACAATGACTAGAGGATTCTCCCAGTACGTCGCGCAGTCCTGATCCGTCCGCACCCGAGGTCCTGTAGACCTTCGGCCCTGATTGGACTAGAGTTTGGGGCAAGGGACCTGACGGTCCGGACAGCGATGCGACTGGAGGGGCCATGGCAGCTTGCAGCAAGTGCGGGACGGAAATGAGAGAGGGGGAGCGTTTCTGCGGCAACTGCGGTCTGGACGCGCAAGCGACGGCCCAGCGGACGGAGCCTCAAGTGGTATACGCGACTCCGGCAGCCCAGCGGACGGAGCCTCAAGTGGTCTACGTGCCTCCGACGGCGCAGGCGGCTTCTGTGGTCCCCGGACAGCGCTGCCGCTGTACAGCGCGGGCCGCGATGGGCCTTGGCATAGGCGGAGGGTTGCTGGGCATCCTTTGGGGCGCGCTGGGCCCGTACCTGACCCTCAAGTTTCCCTCTCACTTTGCGTGGGGCCTCTACGGGACGGGAATCAAGGCCGAGCTCCTGCTGATCATAGGCCTGGTCTTGGGCGCACTCGCGATCATGGGAGCGGCCGTTGCGACCAAGGCCTTGGTCGTGGCCCGAGTCTTGCTTGTGGTCTGCGGTCTGGGTGGGTTCGTCCTGGGTGCCTCGTGGCTCCTACCGGGCACGCTTCTGTTGGCGGCAGCTGGCCTGGCGATTGCGACCAAGTCCGAACAGTGACCTAGCCGGCGTCCGAGTATTGCCCGACAAAAAGGCCGCCCCCGAAGAGGGCGGCCTTTTCTTACCGCTGATACTCTGTCGCGCCTAAGCGCTACAACACCGTCACGGCGCCAGGGTCGTGGTGGTGCCGGCGATCACATCGGTCGAGGTGTCGAGTAGGGTATCCTCAGTGGTAGCCTCTTCGTCCACGCCGTAAGACCAGCTGTCCTCAGATACATCGGTGCCGCCCACGAATCCACCGAACAGCATGAGCTTGTTGGTGGCGGCGACGTAGGTCAGCGAATGGCTGTCACGCGCCGGGGGCGCGATGATGATGTCCAGATTGGTCCAAGTGGAGCCCACGAAGTCGAAGGCCCACGTGTCGTTGTAGTAGGCAGTGCCGTCCCAGCCGCCGAAGAGCACGACCGTGGCCGAGGCCGGGTCGTAGGCCAGCCTGTGACCGGCGCGGATGGGCGGAAGCTCGCCGGAGGGTGTCACCTGGGTCCAGGTAGTGGCGGCGGTGTCGAACACCCAAGTGTCGTTGAAGTAGGCGCTGGAGTCAGTGCCGCCGAAGAGGATTATCTTGCTCTCAACCTGGTCGTAGGCCATCGAGTGGCTGCCACGAGCAGTGGGCAGGGTGCCGGTCGGCTTCAACTCAGTCCATGTGTTGGCGGCCGGGTCGTAGGCCCACGTATCGTTCAGGTGCGCGCTGGTGGCCTTGGACCAACCTCCGAAGAGGATGAGCTTCTGGGCAGCGTCGTCGTAGACCATGGAGAACGAACTACGAGCCGAGGGTCCGGTGCCGGTGGGCTTGAGCTCGGTCCAGACCTTCGCTGTGGGGTCGTAGGACCAGATGTCTTTGAGCTGGGTGCCGTTGGCCTTCGAGATGCCCCCGAACAGTATGACCTTACCGCCGGCGGGATCGTAGACCATCTGGTGCTGGGCGCGCGCGGGCGGCAGCTTGCCGGCCAGCGTCACCTTGTTCCAGGTGTTGAGCGCCGCGTCGTATGTCCACGTGTCATTGAAAGTCACATTGGCCTTGTCCCAACCACCGAACAGGACGAGAAGCCCGTTTGTGGTGTCATAGGCCGCCCCGTGCTCACTTCGGGCGGGGGGCGACTCACCTACCGGGGCGAGATCGGTCCAGACCGGCAGCAGAACAGGCGGCTCGGTGTCACTGGTAGTGGTCTCGATGACGCTGGTGGTAGGCGCCATGGTGGTGGTCGGGGGGGTCGACCCGCCTCTGATGACTCCGAAGTAAACGCCTACTACGATGCCTATGACGACGACGGCACCTATAGCCATGGCCCAGCGCAACCAGGAGCGCTGGGCGCCAAAGTCGCTGGGCTCGCCCTCATCCAAGAAAGGATCATAGCTTGACGATGGCCGCGCGGCCTGCTTCGGTGCCGGCTGGATGGCCCCCGGGCGCACAGCAGTGGGCTGGATGGCCCCCGGGCGCACAGCGGGTGGGCGGCCTATCTGCGGCGGGGTGGCTCCCAGCGGTGGCAGCGGCGGGGCAAGAAGTCCGGGAACCTCGGCGACAGTTACCCACGAGGGGAACTGCGGGTTCCAAACCAAGTCCGTGGAATTGAGGGCGCCAGTCTGCGCGAGAGAAACGAGTTGCTCCCAAGAGACTGGGCCGACCTGCTGTCCATCAACCGCACCGGTCTTGGCGTAATACCAACTTGGGGTCGTAGCATCCCCGTTCACAACAATCTCCTAACAGTTCGCTCAGCCCTCCAACCTGACAAGTATATGCCACAGTGCTGGATGGAAACAGGTCTATACACGGAAGTATAGGAAGTAGGAGGCAACTCCGGCCGCCGCGATCACCAGCGCGAGGAGCACCATCAGCAATGGCAGACTGCGGCTCGGCCTCTCGACGCGTGCAGCCTCGGGCGGCTCGGGCGACCGTTCGGCGGGCGGACTTGGCTCAGCGGGTGCGGGAATCGGCGCGGGCGGGGCCGGAGGAGCGGCGGCGGTGGCCAGTGGCACAGGAGCAACCGGCGCGACCGGAGCAACCGGCGGAGATGTCGGCAGCGCCGAGACTTGGGGTATCGCGACGGCCTGAGGCACCGCCGGGATCTGGGGCGGTGTGAGCGGCGGCGGTGGCGCAAACGCCTGCGGCATCGCCGGGGGCGCGGGTGCAGCGATGGGTCGAGGTGGAGGCGTGGCCGGCATAGGAGGAGTCTGCGGCACCTCAGAGAGTGCGAAGAGGCCCGGAATCTGTCCGGCAGCGACCCCTCGCGGCAGCTTAGGGTTCCAGACTACGTCGGCAGGCGCAAGCGTGCCGCCGCGCGCAAGCAGGAACAACTCTGCCCACGACAGAGGGCCGATCTCGTGTCCCGCCGAGGCGCCGGCCTTGGCGTAGTACCAACCTGAGTTCATGGAGTCCGGGCTCACCGCTGTCTCCTATCGGGAGGCTGGCCGACCATGCCTGCAAGTATAGTCGAAGACCATGCCCGCGGCGCCCAGTCGCAGATGGTCGCCCAGAGCGCCGGATAGGGCCTGCAAAGCGCCGGCTCCGGTGCAGTGACACGGGACGACCAGTTGCACCTCTGCCGCCAGCAGGGCATCAGCGGTCTTCTGGAGCCTTTCCACATCTGCGTTGACCAGATGCAGACCCCCGATCAGCGCTCGTATCTTAGTGCCGGGGTTGAGCTTGCGGATGTAGTCCAGGGTGTTGACGACGCCTGAGTGGGCGCAGCCAAGGCAGACCACAAGGCCTTCGGCCGTGCTTATCCAGAGGGCGAGGTCGTCTTCGAGTGGGTCGGGCTGCCGGCCCGCGGTGTCCAAGTAGAAGGGGCCACCTGTGTCTTCGTATTCCGCCAGGCGCGGGATGGGGCCGGTGAGACCGATATGTGGAGAGAGCATGGTCGGGCCGGTGACCCACGCCACTCTACTGCCTTCGACCTTGGTGAGGGCTTCTCGGGACTGCTCCGGCATGCCGATAGCCTGAGCCTTGCCGTCGCGGACCGAGAAGCGCGTCTGCATAACTGCTGGGTGGCAGAAGACCCGGGCCTCGGGGGCGCGCTCGAGCGCGTACGGCAGACCTCCTGCGTGGTCGTAGTGACCGTGGCTTAGCACCAGGGCGTCGGCACGGGCCAGATCTATCCCGAGTGCCGGTGCGTTGACCGCCAGGGAGGGGCCTTGCCCGGTGTCTAGCAGGATGCTCTGACCTCCACTCTCTATCCAAACGGCCCAACCGTGCTCGGATGCGAGCGGCTCGGGGGCGTTATTGTCCACCACGATGGTGATTCTGGTATGACTCGCCCCCACTGTGCCTCCATGTTCTCCAACGTGCGTCATGTCATGGATTATGCGCTTCCCAGACGTGTCTACCCAGAAACGTGGACAATGGGAGGTGATCGTGCCGTCCTACACGGACACTTGCCCCCGCGGCCCCTTGTCCGGCCGCCGCGTATACTCTCACCCGGCTTCGGAGGGAGGCGCGACACTCGGCTGCCAGAGGTGCTTCGTGTCCAAGCGAGTGATCATATTGGCCGCAATAGCGGTCTTGGTCGCGGCGGGTGTTATGTTTGCCGCCTTTCGCTGCGCGGGCGATACGGACTTTCAGGATGTCGACCCCGCCACCGGCCTGCACGTGACCGGTACGCCCACCGAGGTAGACATCACAACCTACCGGCTCAAGGTGACCGGAAAGGTGGACCGCGAACTCAGCCTGAGCTACCAGGAGATCCAGGCGCTGCCCAAGGTGACCGGTTCGCCGGACTTGGTCTGTCCGGGGTACTTCGTCGACCAAGCCACTTGGTCGGGGGTCACGTTCAAGAGCATCCTCGATCAGGCCGGTCTCCAGCCTGAGGCTGTTTGGGTACGTATGAAGGCCGCGGATGGCTACTACAGCAAAGTGGAGCTGGAAGTGGCGCTTGCCGCGGATAGCTTCCTTGCGCACGAGCTCAACGGGAAGCCGTTGCCTGTCTCGCAGGGCTTCCCTTTGCGCGCGGTCTTTCCCGGCCAAGAGGGCCATCTGTGGGTCAAGTGGATAGTCGAGCTTGTGGTGGAGTGAACACCGGATGGTCCTTGGTCGAGACGAGGTGCGCAGCCGGCTTGAGTCATCGTGCCCGCCTGTCGACGTAGAGCACTTGTTCGAAGGGCCCGGAGTGCCCGCCGCGGTTCTCATAGGGATCGTGGGACATGTGGAAGAGCCCAGCGTAATACTCACCCACCGGCAGCCCTTCTTGAAGAATCATGCGGCCGAGATAAGCCTGCCCGGCGGAAGGGTGGAGGCGACGGACGAGCATCCGGCGGCGGCTGCTCTGAGAGAGGCGTTTGAGGAAGTCGGGCTGGCCTCCGACCGAGTGAGAGTTATTGGGTTGTCTGCAGCCGCACCTGACCGTCACCGACTTTCGCGTCTATCCCTTCGTCGGCTGGATAGAGCCGCCGGTGGAGTTCTTCATAGATGCCGCGGAGGTCGCCGAGGTCTTCGAGGTGCCGCTGGGCTTTGTCTTGGACCCGGCCAACCACAAGTGTGAGAGCGCCTTCTTGCGCGGCGAACAACGCGAGTTCTACGTGCTCGACTATCCGGGACATCGTATCTGGGGTGCGACCGCGGCCATACTTATCGAGCTGGCCAGAGCCTTGGCCCCGGAGCAGCTAGACGATCGAGTCAAGGAGGGTCCAGATGCAGCAGCAAGAACAGCAGGGTCCGACACCGGTGTCGGTCGAGCCGCCGCCCGCGGATAGCAGCGCGGCGCCGTTACCGTTCGCTCTTTTGGGCCATAGTTCTGCTCGGGGTGGGTGTGGTAGCGCTATTGGTCAATCTGGATGTGCTCAGGCCCGCCGGCCTGGCCATGCTCACCTACCTGTGGCCACTCCTCCTCATCGGTGCCGCGGTGGATCTGATTGTCGGATGGCGTTCGCTGTTGGCCGGGACTCTGGTGGGACTGGTCACCGTAGGATTGATAATCGCCCTCATGTTCATCGGTCCGGTCGCCGGGTGGACTGGGAGCACTGAGCTTACGACCACCCAGGTGAGCGCAGAAGTGGATGATGCCACCAGCGCGGAGGTGACCATAATCACCCGCGGCTATTCGGCAGATATTCACGGGCTGACCACGCCATCAGAACTTGCTGCTTTTCAGCAGCGGCCCCTGCTCGCGGGCTCAGTCACGTTTAGAGGTGCTATCAGGGTCGACGAAGAGGGAGGCACCAGGAAGGTCATCACGCTGGCCGCCGAAGACCAGGACTGGTGGTGGCAGTGGTTCGGCCTCAGCGACGCCGACACCTGGGATATCGGCTTGGACCCTGTGCTGCCTCTGGACCTCATAGTCGACAGTTCTTCGGGCTCGATGGAGCTGGACCTGTCGGCACTGAACTTGAACGATCTTGAGGCCGCCATGAGCTCCGGCGACATGGACATCGAACTGCCCTCTCGGGGCGAAACGGCCTATCGGGCTGCTCTAAGACTGAGCTCCGGAGACCTGGACGTGCGCGCGGCATCGGGTGTGCGGACCGACCTGACCCTGGACATGAGTTCGGGCGACGCCCATGTCGTGTTGGGTGCCGACAGCGAGGTCACCCTGGTGTTCAAAGGCTCTAGCGGCAACTTCACACTTGATCTGGGGCCCGACCAGGCTCTGCGCGTGGAGGTGAAGAGCGTCTCGTCGGGGAGCATCGTGTGGCCCAACGGCATCATGCGGGTCGCCGACGCGGACGACAGCGAACCTGGGGGTATCTACGAGACCTCCGGCTACAGTGCTGCTGCCCACAAGGTGCTGGTGATAATCGAGCACATGAGCTCGGGTAGCATCGAGTTCAACCGCTGAGCTACCGCCGATGAGCGGGGCGGTAGCGGCCGCATGTCTTTGGCAGGGCGTGTGTGGGTACAATCGCTCAGAAGCACCATCTTGCGGGGTCCACGGCCGGCCTATACCGCCCGAATCCCGTCGGCCTGAGGAGGGCTCATGAACGCGTATGA